>CAMUYA010000016.1 GCA_947164865.1 uncultured Lachnospiraceae bacterium | reverse complement strand
CACCCCTCAAGATTGAGGGGCAGGGGAGTTGAATAGGCAAAGCCTATATTTTTACAAGACTCATAGTCGAGACTGAAATAAAATATTGAAAAATGGCGCTTAAGTATGTATAATTCATCAGCAGATAGGAAATACTAACTGCTGATAGATATTAAAATCATGGCGTCTTTTTTTATCCATAGGTTATGAATATCTAACAAATTTTTATCAAGACACTTCCCAAGGGCTATAACATGGAGGTAAAAATGAAAAGATTAATAGTTTATTATTCATTATCGGGAAACACAGAAGAGGCTGCAAAAAAAATCGCAGAGGCACTTGATGCGGATATCATGAAGCTGGAAACCGTAAAGAAGATGCCAAAAGCATTTCTTGCACAGATGCTGGTCGGCGGGGGACAGGTAATGATGAAATACATTCCTGAATTAAAACCGCTGGAAAAAGACGCAAACGAATATGACGAGATTATCCTCGGGTCACCTATCTGGAACAGCAAAGGCGTACCTGCGATCAACGCATTTTTAAAAGACGGGAAAGCGGCCGCAAAAGTCACATCACTGTTTTTCTTAAGTGGCGGTGGTGAAGTCGAGAAAGGCCTTGCCGCAATAACAAAACTGCTTCCGAACCTCAAGAACACGGTTTCATTACTTGACAAGAAACATGAATTGTCAAAGGACAACGGATCAAAGATAGAAGACTTCATCAAAAAAGTATCGGGACAGCAGTGAAAGGACATACGGAGCAACAGTTAATATGAAAGAAGCATATTTTGCGGGAGGATGTTTTTGGTGCGTGACTCCAATATATAAAATGTACGGTGTAGAAAAGGTTATATGCGGCTATGCCGGAGGGGATGAGATAAATCCTACCTACGAAGATGTAAAGCATCAAAAAACAGGGCACCGGGAGTCGGGAAGGAAGACTGCGCAACTTTTTTCTACATTTTAATGCCCAAAATGTTATATCCGCTTGATAGACAACCGGATCAGATGATGTACAATAATGTTAAATACAGTTGCATCAACATGAAATACAGGGATAAAACGAAAGGTTGGAAATGTATGAACAGCAAGGGGGCAAATCGACACGGTATAAAGTCTTTGACAGTATTTTAAATGAGATCGTAGTAATGAATTCGACGAAATAAGTGAGGGTTGAAATGAGCATTTTAAAGATCGAAAACTATACAAAAACATACGGCGGAAACAAGAAGGCATGCGATAATGTCTGCCTCAGTGTTGAGAGCGGAGATATCTTTGGATTTATCGGTCACAACGGGGCGGGAAAAAGTACGACCATCAGGGCGGTTGTAGGTGTCATGGATTTTGATGAAGGCACAATCGAGATAGACGGTCATGACGTCAGAAAAGAGGCACTGGAGTGCAAAAAAGTGACCGCGTATATCCCGGATAATCCTGATCTTTACGAGAATCTCACGGGTATCCAGTATCTTAATTTTATTGCGGATGCGTTCGGTATCAGCCGTAAAGAAAGAGAAGAAAAGATCACCGATTATGCAAAGCGTTTTGGAATAGCGGACGCATTAAAGAGTCTTATATCTTCATACTCACATGGTATGAAACAGAAAGTTGCGATCATCGGCGCGCTTATACACAGTCCCAAGCTGCTTGTTATGGATGAGCCTTTCGTGGGGCTTGATCCTCAGGCTGCATTCACATTAAAAGAGATAATGCATGAAATGTGCGAAAACGGAAGCGCAGTATTCTTTTCAACCCATGTGCTTGATGTGGCGGAAAGGCTCTGCAACAAGATCGCCATCATCAAAAAGGGCCGGATAATAGCAAACGGAAAAGTTGAAGAACTTATCGGCGAAAAGACGCTGGAGGAAGTATTCCTGGAGGCGGTAAAAGATGAATGATCAGATACTTCTCCTTAAAACCATTATAACTTCGACAAGCAATATAAATGTGCTGAGGCACAGTGATGATAAGAAAAAGCGAAGCCTGGCCACCGGCAATATCATAGGATTTGGCTTTATCTATCTGCTTCTGGCGATATATACCGGAGGCATTTCTTTCGGTATGTCGTATTTCGGGATGGCGGATGCTGTTCCGGGTATCCCTGCTACCATTATCTTTGCGCTCTCGTTTTTCCTGACGCTCTTTAAGGCGCATGGAATCCTGTTTGGCTATAAAGAATATGACATGCTTATGTCCATGCCTTTTACCGTGAAAAATGTGGTATCGAGCCGCTTCCTTTTCATGTATTTTGACAACTTAAAATGGACCTGCGTGCTGTCCTTTTCATCACTTATCGGATATATCATCGGAGGAAAACCATCCGGACTTTCGGTCATAATCTGGGTGGTACTTACCTTTTTCCTTCCCGTAATACCGATGCTGATCGCAGTTTTCATAAGCGCTCTTATCGGTGGCATCGGTGCGGGATTTAAACACAAGAATATCGTGCTTACGATCCTCACATTCATCCTTGTCATTCCTCTTTTCTTCGTGCGCTTTTTCATCGAAGACACCATCAAAAATAATAAGATAGAGGAAGTGGTCACAGGCTCGGCCGATGCCTTTTCGAACGCCTCAGGCTTCATTCCTACGGCAAAATGGTTTTCCGATGCGGTAAATGATCACAGCATTGTGGCAGTCATTCTGATCTTTGCAATATCGATAACCGCTTATGAGATTTTCTTCTTTATCTTTTCGAGATTTTATAAGAGTATCAATTCAAAGCTGAGTGAATCCCACACCTCAAAGGCTCGGGTTAAAGATACAGATTTCAAAGCCCGGAGCGTTGTGATGAGTGTCTGCATCAAGGAGGCCAAGCGTTTCACCGGGTCGGTCGCGTACATGACAAATATCGGAATGGGCGCGGTTATGTCAGTGGTTTTCGGTATCGCTATTCTCTTTATAAATGTCAATAAGATGATCAGCTCAATGGCCGGAATGGAAGTTGATCTGAGCGGTGTAGCGGCAGCGCTTGTGGTCCCTGTCCTTGTCTATTTCTTTACCGGAATGGTTCCCTCCACGGCCTGCTCCATGTCACTTGAAGGAAAAAACTACTGGATCATGCAGTCCCTGCCGCTCAAAATGATGGATGTACTTAAGGGAAAGATGCTCTTTAACATTTTCCTTTTCCTTCCGGTAGGATTATTTGCGACTGTAATGTCCTGTATCTCACTTAAGGCAAGCCCTGTGGAAGTCGTAGTGGCATTATGTTACACGGTCGCTGTAAATCTCTTTTCGACGGCCTTCGGAATGCTGGTTGGCGTAAAGAATATGCAGCTGGACTGGGAGAATGAGATCCAGGTTATAAAACAGGGAAGAGCGGTTGCGTCTTACCTGCTTCCCAATATGTTCGGAACCATGCTTATAGGAGGCGGAGCGGTTGCACTTGGGATCGCGTTTAAGATCCTTCCGATAACTATTGGCATACTGAGTGCGGTATACCTTCTGCTTGCGCTGCTTTCCTATTCAAAACTGAAAAAGTACAGCCTTAGGCTTTGATCAAAGGATAATTGATGGACAAAAATGCTACGGAAAAACTATACGATAAAGACGCCTATGCGAGAGAGTTTACTGCAAGGTTAGAAAGCTGTGAGCCGGAGGGGGACGGGTTTTTGATCACTCTGGACAGGACACTTTTTTTCCCCGAATCGGGTGGGCAGACCGCTGACAGAGGGGTTATTCTGGTTCCGGCGGATGGCAAACTTTCTAAAAGTATAGACAGAAATGAAATCCATGCATCTGATGCACAGGCGGATTACAGTTCTGTCTCTGTGACCGATGTTCAGATAGAAGGTGAGACCATCTATCACAGAGTGCCTGCCGGTATTGCAGTCGGTACCGAAATATGCGGGCGTATCGACTGGGACCATCGGTTTGACAACATGCAGCAGCACAGTGCAGAGCATATTTTTTCCGGCACGGTCCACAGGCTTTACGGATATGACAATGTGGGATTTCACTTAAGCGATAATACCGTAACTATGGATTTTAGCGGAGTGCTGGAAGAAGATCAGATCCGCAATGTGGAATCGATAGTTAATCGTGCAATTTATGAAAATGTTGAGATAACCGTCAGCTATCCGTCAAAGGATGAGTGCGACAGAACAGATTTCAGATGCAAGAAAGAGATCGAGGGTCAAATTAGACTGGTCACAATACCGGGCTATGACGTTTGTGCCTGCTGTGCCCCCCACGTTCACCGCACCGGTGAGATAGGCATATTGAAGGTTCAAAGCTTCCAGAGATACAAGGGCGGAGTGCGCATACACATCATTTGCGGAAGCAGGGCTCTAAGGCTGTTCAGGGCAGAGAACGATCTTATGACAAAGCTTTCGATGGATTTCTCCCTTCCATTTGAGGAAATAGGGGGCAGAATAGATGAACTGAAGGAAGAAATCTATAACCTGAAAGGGCGCCTAAGGGAAGCTGACCTTAAGCTATCGGAGATAAAAAGGTCATCTATTCCGGTCGATCAGGAAAACGTGGTACTGATCGAAGAGGACATGGATGCCGCTACTATGCGTAAAAGCGTAAACGAGCTTACGGAGCTGCACCCCGGATACTGCGGCATCTTTGCGGGAAATGATGAAGCCGGTTACAGATTTATCATAGGCATCAAAAACGGAGACGCAAGAGAAGCCTTAAAAGCCTTGCAGAAGATATGCAGCGCCAAGGGCGGCGGGTCACCTCAGATGGTGCAGGGATCAGCGACAGACCTCACTGAAACAAACCTGAAAGACCTGTGGAAAAGCTTTGATTAATAGAAATAACCGCCGGGGCGGTTATTTTTTTGTGTTTTTAAGACATGAAATCAAGCAAAAAGAAAAGTATTATTAAGTAAACATGCAGTTCACTGCAGAAAAAGTGCTTTTCGCGCAGAAGCGATCGATTATATTTCTCGAATGCCGATAAAATAATTGTGGTATGCCCTTAGGAAAGGAACCGATATGAAATTAGCTATATGTGATGACGAGAAGAGAATAAGGGAACTGATAGCCGAGTCAGTGCGCGATGTATCCGGCAGTATAGAAATAGAATTCTACACAGATGCTCAAGGATTATTACGACATGATTTTGACGCCGATATTTTATTCCTTGACATCCAGATGCCCGGAATTGACGGAATGAAGGCCTCAAAGCTTTTAAGGGAAGCAGGGAAGAAAACCGTGCTTGTATTTGTAACAGCTCTGGAAGAGCAGGTATTCAACGCATTTGATGTCGGTGCTTTCAATTACATCGTCAAGCCATTCAGTAAAAACAGGATAAAGAGTGTCATTACAAGTGCGATCGAGAAGGCGGAAGAGCAGAAAGCTATAGAAAGAACACTTCTTGAAAATGCCGGGGGAGAGAATGCGGTCAGGACCATAACAGTTAAAAGCGGCGGCGCAAATACGAGAGTGATCCTTTCGGAAGTCAGATATGCGGAGATTTTTGACAGACGTATCGTGCTGCATATGGCAAACAGGGATGATATCGAGTATTATGGCAGAATTTCCGATCTGGAAAAAATAGCAGGAAAAGATTATTTCAGAGTACATAGGGCATATCTCATAAATCTGAGATACGTAAAGTCCTATGATTCCAAATGTGTACATATGTCGGATTCCGATATTCCGGTGGCAAGGGGAAAGTATCAGGAGCTGATAAGAGCATACATGTCGTATCACACCAGGAGGGAATCTTTGTAATGGGATTTATCATTGATAATTTTGATGCATTTGCCAATACATATGTGTCCGTGCTTGTTAATGTTTATCTTATTCTTGTTGCTGTCATATTTGCCATCTGGCTTAAGCCCTTCGTTGTAAAGCAGAGAACAGCATATTTAACGGCGTTTGTTTACGGAATGATCACGGTAATAAACAATCAGACGGAAGTTTCAAGAAACATTGCAGCCATAATAACGCTGGGCATAACTGTCATATCGTTTGTCATCTTGTGGCTGCTGGATGGAAGACGTAATCCGATGCAGAAGATCCTGCTATGTGTACTGTTTAGATTATTCAGTTGGTTATCCATTGAACTGTTTATAGAGATCGGATTCTTTGAAAGAGATCTTGTGCTTGGCTTCGACTGGTACAGTAACAGCATGAAAGCCATAGTTTTGGAATTTATAATATGGAATCTTATCCTTTATATTCTTCCGCTGATACTGCTGCTTGCTGTGACGTTGGTGTTGCATAGGGTATATAAGCGCAAGAGTGCGGAAATAACATGGCGGGAGCTCATAATATTATTGACACCTGTCTGCTCTCTGCTCCTGGTAAAGCCTATTGTATCATCATACTACAGGCTTTGGATGGATGGGATAGCCAATGGCAGCATAAAGGAAAACATTCCTGCGAATCCTTTCAGGATACTGTTTTCGATACTATCGTTCTTTCCTGTTATCATCACCATAGTGCTTTATCAGGAATTGAAAGAAAAGCAGGAGGAAGAATATATCAGAGAATCTGTTGAAAAACAGGTGGGTGATACGTACAGATATACGGCGCATGTGGATGAACTGTATGAAAAGATGCGGGCGATGCGTCATGATATGGGAAATCACCTGGCAGTGATAGAAGGACTTGCGGAGAGCGGAAAGAACAGGGAACTGATCGATTACATTGGGGAGTTCAGGGACCGCTTATCTGCTTTCAGGCCGGCTGTTGTTTCAGGAAACGCGGTAACGGATATCGTTTTGTCTGAAATATCTGATGAGTGTAAAAATGCGGGGATAGGGTTTGAAAGCTTGTTTATATATCCGGAAAAGCTTGCTATCAATCCGTTTGATATGAGCGTAGTATTGTCAAATGCCTTGAATAATGCGGTTGAGGCATCAGAAGGACTGCCCGATCCGCGAATAGTGATCAAGTCTGTAGAAAAAGAAAATACATTCCTTATCAGTATAAGAAACAAATGTGTTAACAGAGCGGTCTTGTACGAAGATGGACTTATTGAATCGACAAAAAAGGAATCAGGTCATGGGTATGGACTTAAGAATATACGAAGTATTGCGGGAAAGTATAGGGGAGATATAGAAATACGCCAGGAGGAAAAAGGGGGAGAGTTATTCTTTATACTGAATGTAATGATGATGGGCTGATCGACGCAGTTTACGACAATAAAAGTGCGCTTCACAGATAATCCCTTGTTTAAGGACTGTGATGACCGATAATTACAGTAAATACCTGTAAGGAAGGAGGTGGAAAGAATGGTAAGGCTTAGCAGTTTTAACTATGGCAGCTTTTTTGGCTCTTCCGGCAGATCCGGGTACGGAAACTCTATTTTAAGTAATCTTTCTCAGCTTTCCAGCATCAGATCCGGAGCATACACAAAGGCGCTTAAGGCTTATTACGGAAAGAATAACAGCACAAATGCCACACAGAAAACTACCGCATTAAGCAGGAATAATCGCCTGATGTATGAGGGAAACAGTGAACTGTCAGTCGTTTCAAAGGAAAGCAGTGAACTGGTTGCAACTGCAAAGAAACTCTCGGATACCGGAAAAGACAGTTTGTTTTCAAACAGAGAAAAGTATGATGCCGATGCCGCATATAAGGCTGTAAGCGAATTCGCTTCCGATTACAACGATACTTTAAAGGCTGTCGGTAGCACCTCGAATGTGGCTGTAAAAAATGCGGCAAACAGCATGACCCGTATGTCCGGTATAATGACAAAGAGCCTTGGAAGCATCGGAATAACCATCGGAAGTGACGGGAAAATGTCCGTGAACGAAGAAACGTTCAAAGGTGCTGATTTTGATAAGGTAAAAAATGTACTTGGAACGAATGGATCCTATGCGAGGATAATAGGATCTTCGGCACAGAGACTTGAGTCAGCGGCGGAGCAACAGAGCAGATATTCCGGTGTGAACAACGGTATTTATGGCCGATACGGAACATCAGCCGGCAGCTATGGTTACACGGGATCAAGTTTTAACGACTGGTTTTGATAATTGAAAACCGCTTGCTACCATAATGAGGCACTCTGTATCCAAACAGGGTGCCTCGCCGCGTTTTACAACATAAAATATACGTTTTACGCAAATAACAGTTCATAAATAGCCGGAGTGTTCCGATAATAATACTGAGGAATAGTAAGCGGCAGATCACATGGAGGTGGATTATGCAGGTAAGAAACAGATCTATATATGTAGGGGATGACATACGAGGAAATCGGAATATTAACGATAGTATCAAAGCCGGCAAAAAAGGGGACGGCTCTGTAAACGGAGCATCATTAACCGAAAAGTTCGATTCGATATCTGCCAGAAAAAAACAGGCCCAGAAAAAAGCAATGAAAATAATCGGTGATGCTTTTGACGGCGATAAAAAGATGGACACAGACCTTGATGCGCACAGACAAAGAATCCGCGAGCTAAAGAGTGAAGTTTCTGAATATAAAGATGACATAAAAGGCATAAGAGAAAGCAGGGAACTTCTCAGGAATGAATACGGAGTGGCCGGGGATAGCGAAGAGGAAAGAGAGTTAAGACTCCTTGAAAAGGAAGCTGATTCCAGAACAAAGGGATCGGGAGTGACACTCACTGCGGATGAAATGAATGAGGTGGGAGCGATCAGGGCAAGAGGCCTTACCGAGTATCAGAGTCGTTCCATGGAATTGAAAGAAACGGAAAGATCCTACGCAGATCGCATATATGACGCGGAAACTGATATAAAAACAGAAAACACAATAATATCACGCTCAAAAATAGAACGTCTTAAATCCAATCCAATGCAGGACGCCAGAGAGCAGGCCGATGAAGTGATGGATGCCGCAGGGAAGGAGATTCTCGGAATGCTCTATGCGGAAGGAAAAGAGCATATCGACGAAGAACTTGCCAAGAAAGAGGAAGAAGCCAAAGCTCAGAAAGAAAAGAAAGAAGAACTCGAAGAGAAGATCGAAAAAGCAAAAGAAAATAGAGAGGAACAGGAAGAGTTTACCGAGGATATCTTAGAAGCCGTAGCTGAGAATGAAACAGTAAATACTGATATAAGTGATGCGCAGGAGCAGGTTAAAGATATGATGAACAAGCTAAAGCTCCTCGAGGAAGATGTGAAAGGGGCTGCGGTAGATAAGGAAATCTGAAAGAACGGTTTTATCCAAGTTCCTTCAGATAGAATCTGTTCATAGCGGAATGTACGATCCCTGCGGGCTTTTCTATGCTTTTATATCCAAGCTTCTCATATAAGCTGATTGCGGCTTCAAGAACTGTATGAGTCTCCAGATAGATACGTTTGTAACCAAGCTCAAGGGCTTTAACTTCAGCTGCTTTCATCATCAGCAGGCTGAATCCGTGGCCTTTTGCTTCGTCGGAAAGATACAGCTTTTGAAGCTCCGCACATTCATCAAACAGGCGGATATCGGCTATGCCGACACCGCCTATTATTTTGCCTTCATCATCGGTAGCGATATAATAGAATTTTTTTTCCGGATCTCCAAGATAATACTCGCTGAGGTTATCAAGGGATTCATCATAATAGGCAGTGCCGGGTATGTCGAGCCCCACAGCTTTAAGGTTGGAGCGGATGATATCGGCTATTTTTTTATTGTCACTTTTTTCAATTCTTCGAAGTTTCATAACATCATCATATTACATTAATGATTCAATCTGCACAAGAGGTCTTTACGACGAATTAACAGGAACATCTTTACGATAAATAATCCTGAACATATAATAGTGAATTAGAAAAACTATCTGATGAAAGGCGACAGATCATGAGCGATAAGATATTTACTCCGGTAAATCCAAATGCACCCGAAAGCGTGAAAAATGTATTAAAGTATCTCTCCGGTATCTCGGGAGATAAGATACTCACCAGGCAGCACACACAGACCATGGCTATGGAGGAGCTGCATCACATCAGAAAGATCACGGGCAAAGAGCCTGCGCTTCTGGGCTTTGAGCTTCTGTCATACTCGCCCAATATAAACTATTACGACACGGATGAAGAGTGTATGAAAGAAGTGGAGGAGAATTACGGAACCCTTAAAAGAGCCTGGGAATGGGCACAGAGAGGGGGACTGATCACTTTCACATGGCACTGGTTTTCACCAATGGGCGGACGATCCAAATCATTCTTTACCGAGAATACGGATTATGATGCCGCAAAGGCAGTGATCCCGGGTACGCCGGAAAACAGAGCACTGCTTTCGGATCTTGATTACATGGCAGGCCTCTTAAGGCCTTTTTGTGAAAAAAACATCCCGATTTTGTGGCGGCCTTTCCATGAGTGCGAAGGAGCATGGTTCTGGTGGGGTGCCAAGGGCGCAGAGCCGGTAAAATCGCTCTGGAGAATTATGTTCCAAAGGTTTACGCAGGTGCACGGCCTGAGTAACCTGATCTGGGTCTGGAACGGAACGGAAGCGGAAAGATATCCCGGCGATGACGTGGTAGATATCATCTCCCGCGATATGTATCCCGAAAAGCACACTCACACAGGGTGCGAAAAGGAATATCTTGCGCTTGAAAAGATATCTTGTGAAAAGAAGATCATCCTGATAGGGGAGATCGGCTGCCTGCCTGACCCTGACGAGATCCACGAAAAGAAGATCGGCTGGTCTACATATATGACATGGTCCAAGGATTTTTGTCTTACAGAGGAATTTACAGACTTTGATACCATGCGTAAGGTTTATGACAGCCCCTATGCTGTGACAAGGGAAGATCTGCCGGGATTCTGAAACAGACAGTTTCCGTAAGGATAAGGGAGCTGAAAGGCTCCTTTATTTTTTTACGCAAATTCGTTTCCGATTGTTGAGTTAAATCTTATTTGGATTTATAATAACTCTGTATGGCTGTGCGATTAAAACACGGTGTACACATATAAAACCGATTATGAATAGTTCCCCTCACCGAAAGGAGACCGGCTATGAAAAAAACACAGGAGATACGCCTGATAAGCAGCGGGGAGGATATGGATGAAGTGCTCAACGAGGCCACATCATTTTCCGAGAGCATGAATCTTTCGGAAAAAGATTCCCTCAGGATCAGACTGCTTACGGAAGAAACAATGTCCATGATAAGGACCCTCACAGGAGAGCTTGAGCTTTCACTTTCCTTTATCGGACAGGACGATGAATGCATCATCAGGGTTGAGACGGATACAGGAATGAACGTCATGAAAAAAGAGGACATCCTTTCGGTATCGCCCTCCGGAAAGAATGCATCGGCGAAGGGTATCATGGGTAAGATAAGGGATGTGTTCGAGACCGCCTTTACCATGCCGGCCGACGGAGCGTTCGAGGATTTCAGCTCATCATCGGGGCTGCAGGGAATGCCGGGCGATATTTATTCCGGGCCCTTTATGGATACTGTTTACTGGACTCTTTCGGATTACCGGAGCAATGTGGAAGCCCAGGATGAAACACCGGAAAAAAAGGAACGCTGGGACGAGCTCGAAAAGTCCATTGTTTCAAATGTTGCCGACGACGTACAGGTCGGAGTGCGCGGAGGCCATGTTGTAATGACGATATCATATAAGATCCGCACCGAACAGGAGGGAAAATAAATTGTTGAACATAGAAATGAGATCAGAAGAAAAAGAGCTTGTATTTAATCTTACGGGAAGGCTTGATACCACTACATCTCCCGAGCTCGAGGCTAAGGTCAGGGAAAATATAGAAGGAGTAACAAAGCTCACTTTTGACTTTGCCGGGCTGGAATATATTTCATCAGCCGGCTTGAGAGTGCTTTTGGCATCTCAGAAGATAATGACCAAACAGGGCGAAATGATAGTGAAAAACTGCTCGGAAGAAGTGAAATATATCTTTGACGTGACAGGCTTTTCGGATATACTCACCATCGAGTAAAACACAAAATCGGCGATCTAACGAGTATTACATAAAATGATTCACTTAAGACACAGGAGGTGAAGACATGGCAACAACACAGGCACAAAAGACCAAAAAGCTTCAATCTGAATCAACGATGTACAGAAGCCTTGAAATGCATGACGTGGCGCCCATGCTGCAGAGGGAGATGTACCCGGACCTTGCTGATGAGGCCGATGAACCTGCTGCACCGGAACAGCTGCACCGACCTTATTCGAGCCTTTCAAAGGACGAGAAAAAGGCAGAAAAGAAAAAGTACAAAGAAGCAAAAGCAAGGAATTCTTTTGTGACAGCCAAGGACCTTGAATCGCCTTATATGCAGGATGTAATGGCAAAGGAAGTGGAGATCAGCGGTGAAAAGATAACGCAGAGGGAACTTTTCAATCGGGTTTCGCTGGGTGACTGCACCCATATGCAGGATCTTGATTCCGTTCTCAGAAACCGTGCGGCCACAAAATGGATGTCACAAAATCATCCGATAAGTGAGCATCAGACTCCTGAGCAATTCATACAATCCTTAAAATATAACCATCCCGCGGACTATATTTCCGAAATGATGAACCCTCTTCTGCGTATGGGTATTTCATGTGTGATAAATTCACCGGATGTAGAGCCTGCAGTTGTGGCTAAATACAGAAAGATCGATGAGCTTCTGAATAAAGAGATCATGATAGCCACAATCACCAAAAAGGTCCCCGGCAGCACGCCCGGGTATACCCGTGAGGAAAGAGAGCAGAATTTAAAGTCGCAGGTATTTATTTTTAAAACAATGCTCACTTGTCATCTGGGCAGAATGAGAGTAAAAGATTCGAAAAAGACTCCTCCGGTTAATGAAGACTGGCATGGAGCTGTTGCAAATGCTTTTGCTCACTGCTCAAGAGTCATGATCACTCTCCCCGGTGCCGGAGGGGAACAATTCTCGGAACAGAGACAGGAAGCAATGTTCCAGAGTTTTAATAAAAAAGCCGGTTTTGATCCAAGACTGGGGGCTACTCACACGATGAGCCGCAAGAAAAAGGGCTCTGACGGTGAGGCTAAAGAAGTTAAGTTTTTCTCTCCCAGGAGCCAGTATGGACTTAATGTGGCTGTCGGAGGTATGGGTAACAACGGTATTCCCGATGCCACAGGCAGGCCGCGTCTGCTCCGGAATGACGGAAGCTGCGGTCACCTTTTCATGCATTTTGAGGAAGGCACAAAGAGCAAACATGCAGGTATGCTTATAGGCTTTGAAAGTGATGCATACATGAAGATGAACCAGACAGGCCATGTTCACGACAAGAAGGCTACCGGCGAGTTTGCATCAAGCTTTGGCGGTCAGCGTTGTGACGAGATAGGAGATAAATACGGCGGAAGAGTGGTAGATATGTCAGGCTGTGACGAGGTCGCTTATACAGAACTGATGAATCTGGTAGACTCCCTGTACACCCAGCTTCTTACCGATCAGGTAAACGGGAACCCTGAGTTGCTCAAGGATATTGCGGACCGCGTTTGCGGCGATCTTATGGACCAGAGTGATGTGGAGTATTGTATGAGGCTGTTATGCGCGTCTGTAGGCAGGTATGATCTGCAGAATGAAGCTGTCGATATGGTAAGGAGACTGCATATGCCGCAGCCGGCACCAACACTGAATTAATGAGCTGTTTCATAATGTTACTGTCATGGCAAACAGATGCAAATTGCGAGGATAATATATGGAGCTGATAGATCTTAATGTAGAACAGAAAGAAAGCTTTTATGAGCTTATCACCTGGGAGGGGATAGTGGCTCTGAGAACGGGTGACAGTGTGGCAATCGGTCTGAAGAAAGACGATGAACCGGTAGGAGCCATAGTTGCCGACCCCGGTGTGGACGGTGAAGCAGAGATCATTTCCCTTTTCGTAAAACCCGAACACCGCAGAAAGGGATACGGAACTGAGCTTATGAGTCAGACGCTCACAATGCTTTTTTCTGTCGATAACATATACAGGCTGGTTTTTTCATTTGTTGAAAACGAGAAAGAAGGTGCCGATCTGAGGGCATTTATCCAGTATCTGGAATTTGAACTTGTGGAAGATGAAGAACACGGATCATACACATTCTCACTCGGAGATATTGCTTCATCGAAGTTTGTGTCGGGAATATCGACCGAGAATGTGGTATCGCTTTCCGAGAGCTTAAGCAGCGTGAAGAATTCAATATTGGGGAAACATCCCCACTTAAGACATTTTACAGACAGCGGACTTTTGAACGAAAAGCTCAGCTGCGTTGTCAAAAGCGACAGGAATGATAATTCTCCGGCATGCCTTATCATCGGTGAGGAGGATGATCATCTTGTGGTTGCGTGGGCCGAGACGACCGAGAACGGTGCAGAGCTCATGTACATGCTCAAATATGCTGTGGACAAGGGCATAGAGGAATACGGCGATTACAAGATGATCACCGTTCCCTATATCAACGCAAGCTCTAAAAAAATAGTTGAAAAGTTATTGGGCGAAAAGGCCGTTTCTTCCGAGAAAGTATGGAACGCGACTCTTTATCTCAACTGGACACTGGAGGAAGCGCTGTAGCGTGAAAGACAAAACAGATCTGACGGTAGGCAATCCTTTACAAAAAATACTGCTATTTATGTTGCCTGTGCTTGTTGGAAACATCTTTCAACAGGTGTATTCAGCCGCGGATACTGTGATAGTGGGCCGCACACTGGGAGCTGACGCTCTGGCTGCGGTAGGCTCGACCAACAGCATTCATTTCGTTATTTTCAGCCTGATGTCCGGACTCTCGAGCGGAGTGACCATACTTACCGCACAGTTCATCGGAGCGGGTGACAGGGAAAAGGCAAAGCGGTCCGTGGCGATGGTATACATCATCGGGGCGGCTATGGCTCTTTTGTGCACAGGGCTGGGACTTTTATTCTTAAGAGGACTGTTTGTTGTCCTTCAGATACCTCAGGAGCTTTATGATGATGCCTATGTTTATCAGCTTATCTGCATAGGCGGATTTGCCGGCATACTGCTCTATAACATGGTATCCAGCCTGTTAAGGGCCATAGGGGACAGCACAACTCCTCTTGTATTTTTGATGATCGCTTCGGTTATCAATATCGGGCTGGACTTTTTATTCATACTGGTTTTTGGCCTGGGCGTCGCGGGAGCGGCTTATGCCACGATTCTTTCTCAGACGCTTTCAGGGGTAACATGTCTTATCTACAGTATGAAAAGGTATGAACTTTTTAGGTTAAAACGCTCCGATTTCAGGATAGAGGGACGTTTCTTGTGGGACCATGTGAAAACAGGTCTCCCGATATCGGTACAGAATTCCATCACAGGTATAGGTGTGATGTTTTTCCAAAGTGCATTAAACGGCATGGGACCGGATGCGATAGCGGCTTATACCGCCTGCAGCAAGATCGATACATTCACCGTGTCTCCCATGTTTGCGATAGCGACGGCACTGGTTACTTTTACGGCTCAGAATTTTGGCGCCGGGAAGAAGGAAAGGATAAGGGAGGGAGTCAAGGTTTCTCTTATAGCCGAGGGAATATTCAGCGTTGTCATGGGAGCAGTGCTGATCGTGAGCTGTAAAGCGCTTGTTTCGATTTTTGTCGGAAAAGAAGAGCTGGAAGTGCTTAGGCTTTCGGGAATCTACATGACCATTGAATCCTGTTTTTTGTGGAGCGCAGCAGTGCTCTTCATATTCCGCGCGGCGGTGCAGGGTATCGGCGAGACACGCATCCCGATGCTCGGAGGTGTGCTTGAGCTGTCCATGAGGATAACCGCAGCGGTGGTGGTGAGCCGGATATTCGGGTTTGTGGGAATCTCGGTGGCTACACCGATGGCGTGGATCGCGGCCGCGGCACTTAACATGATATATTATTTTGCACGAAGCAAAAAAGACTTCGGGCTTAAGGGGTTAGAAGGTCAAAACACAACTTAAAGGGAAACAAAGCACCACAGAGCATAATAAAAAGGCACAGACAAGGTGGAGGTTAACCATGAAAGGGTATGACAACTTTACGGTTTCGGCATATGTATGGGCGTACTATCTGAACCGTGCTGACGAGGACAAGATGAGAAAAGACCTGGAGACGGCGCTTGAGAAGGCTCCTATCGGAAAGGTTTACATAGAGAATCACAGGGGCAGATCGGATGTCTCTAAGGAACAGCTAAGGATAGCCAAAAAGGTATTTGAAGAAAAGGGGATCATCACTGCCGGGGGAATTACTTCAACGGTTTTTGAAGGGGAGAGAAAGCCCACCGTGATGGATGTTTTCTGTTATACGGACAAATCCCACAGGGACAGGTATCTGCAGATAGTAAGAGACCTTTCCGAAGTGTTTGATGAGATAATCCTTGACGATTATTTCTTTACATCATGCAGGTGTGAAAAGTGTATACAGGCCAAGGGAAAAAGAACATGGGCCGAGTACCGCACCGAGCTTATGACAGAGTTTTCCAAAGAGATCGTATCCCTTTCTCACAGCATTAATCCGAAGCTTAAATTTGTGATCAAATATCCCAACTGGTACGAGAGCTTTGCCGAGAACGGTTACACACCCGGCACACAGAAGGATATATTTGACGGCATATTCACAGGAACGGAGAGCAGATCCCCCATCTGGTCTCAGCAGCATCTTCAGAGCTATATGTCTTATTCCAATATAAGACTGCTCGAAAACACGGCGCCGGGCAGAAACGGCGGCGGATGGATCGATCCGGGCGGATCTGCCGACAATGCGAGTGTATGGATCAATCAGGCAAATCTTACGCTCTTTGCGGGAGCAAAGGAGCTTATGCTCTTTAACTACGAATGGCTGATAAACAATCCGCTGCTTTCCTTCCTGGGTGCATCGCTCACGAGAACGGATGCACTTATGGGTAAAGTGGGGACACCTGTCGGCGTAAAGGCTTTCGAGCCCTATGACGGAGAAGGTGAGGATCAGCTTTACAACTATCTTGGTATGTGCGGAATACCTGTTGAACCGGTCAGAGAATTCGAAAAAGATGCACCGGTTATGTTTCTTGCGGCCAATGCTCTTTACTGCGAAGATGTGTCGGAAAAGCTGGAGAGCTATGTAAGGGCCGGAGGAAATGCCGTAATAACTACCGGCTTCTTCAAGGGATTAGCGGGTAAAGGCATCGAGGATCTGACCTCCGTAAGGCTTACGGGAAGACATATAGAGGGCGCGGAATTTGTGATAGGAAACCGCAATTTCAATGTGATGAAGACAGCCTCCGCTTCCGGCAGGATAGGATTCGAAGCGTTGAATTACAAGACAAATGCAACCTGGGCCGATATTTTCGTACAGGCCGGAGAGGATAATTATCCCGTTCTTACCGAGGATCAGTACGGAAAGGGAAGGCTCTTTATACTCAACATTCCCGAGAATTTTGCCGATCTTTACAAGCTGCCCGCAGCAGTGAGAGAGAATATAGCAAAGCATATCACCCAGGGGCTTCCCGTGTATGCGGGCCCGGATGAAACAGTATGCAATACCGATAACGGGGACCGCGGAAGCGGAAAGTTCAGTCTCTTTGAATATGACAACGGTATTTACGCCCTTATGAACTATGGGGACAGAAACCAGAATATAAGGCTGATCGTCAGGGGAGATATGTACGGAGATGACGAAAAACAGTGGTACGGCGATCAGATGGATATGCAGCCGGGAGATATCACATCCATGGGCGCAAGGACTGCCACCGACGAAACAACCCGCAAGCCGCAGGGCGTGACCGATATAGAATCCGGCCAGCAATACATGGATGTAAAGCCGCTTCCCAAGCCGGCATGGCGTCTTGACAGTGCCACTATCATTCCAGAACCTCTTGAATTTGCGATCGATGTTCCGGTGGCAGCAGGAGCAGTGCGTTTTGTAAAGATTGATTGGTAGTTTCGGCCGGAGTTATGAGAGAGAGATTTTCAAAAGAGATAAGAGTATATACCACTATACTGGTGGTTTTTGTGGTGGTCGTCATCTGCTTTCTGATAAACGGCGAGATAGCGCTTCCGAGGGAAGCCAGAGGGCTTGACAGTAACTGCGAGATCCTTAAAGCCGACTGGTATCTTGTGGGCGAAGACGGGGAGAAAACCCTTATCACTCCACCCACCAAGGTGAATTTCCCCAGAGGTGAATGGATGGAGGTTGAGTGTGTACTCCCGCAGATCCCGGATTCGGAGCAGATGCTGTATCTGAGAAGCTCGCAGCAGGATATGAGAGTCATGATAGACGGGGAAATGCGTGAGAGCTATTCCACCAAGAGGACAAGGCCCTTCGGAAAAGCCAGTCTGTCAACGAATGTTTTTGTTGACCTCAGGGAGAGCGACAGCGGAAAGACAATGACTGTCTTTCTGATGAGCCCCAACGAATACAGCGGAACTTTCAATAATGTGCACATCGGAACCTATACAGGTATCCTAAGATGTCTTATCAGACAGTATGGGTTTGCGCTTATAACAGCGGTGCTTCTGCTTGCACTGGGAATACTGACAGTCGTCATCGGTATGTTCCTTCAGTACAAATACGGTCTGCTGTTTCCTCTTAAGTATGCGTCGTGGGCTGCGATCATCGCTGCGGTGCAGGCAATAGTCGAATCGAAGCTCAGGCAGTTTTTCTTCCCCAACATGTCGGTTGCGGGAGCGGTATCATACCTTTTGGTATCGGTAATGCCTGCAGCTCTGGTGCTCTATATCGATTCTGTTCAGAAGGAAAGATACAGGAATATCTACAGGGGCGTCATAATTCTTGTGTTCGCCAATGTGGCCCTGAGTATAATCCTTCAGGTACTGAACATACAGGATCTTTTTGAATCCATAACAAGAAGCTATATTATCTTCGGCATTTCCATGATAGTGATCTTTATCACTTTCTTTCTGGATTTGCGGAAAGGCCTGCTGAAAGAGATCATGATCCCCGCGGTGGGTCTGATCCTTACCCACATTATGGCAGTGTTTGAGGTACTGTCGCAGCTTCTGCATTTCTATGATGTAACAAGCTTCTTCCTCAACATAGGAGCCTTTTTCCTGATCACAGCAGCGATGATAGACAGCATCAAGCTGGTGGCAAAGCTTTACAACGACAAGCAGAAGGCGATAGTGGAGAGCAGTGCGAAATCGGATTTCCTTGCCAATATGTCACACGAGATCCGCACTCCCATAAATGCCATTATGGGAATGAACGAGATGATCATCCGCGAAAGCTCGGAGGACAGGATCAGGAATTACGCTTCCGACATCAAGCGCGCCGGTGAGAACCTCATCGGTATAGTAAATGATATACTTGATTTTACCAAAGTCGAATCCGGAAAGATGGAGATTGTCTGCAGAGAGTATTCTCTTCTTGAGATGATACGGGATATAGACAATGTCATTCGGGGAAGAGCGGAAAAGAAGGGACTTGAGTTCAGGATAAATGCGTGGAAGAACTGTCCCTCGTCCCTCTACGGTGATGATAAGAGAGTGCGTCAGATCATCCTCAATCTGCTCACGAATGCCGTGAAATACACCGATTCGGGAAGTATCAGATTTGAGATATCTTTCGGTAAGAGCAACAATGCCGGATCGATGGATGAAATACTCATGAAATTCTCGGTATCCGACACCGGTATCGGAATTAAAAACGAGGACAGGGAAAAGCTTTTTGAGAATTTCAGAAGGTTTGATCTGGGAAGGAACAGAAATATTGAAGGAAGCGGTCTCGGCCTTGCCATCACTCACAGGATCGCCGAACTGATGCATGGAAGAATAGAGGTTTTCAGCATCTACGGCAAGGGCTCCACCTTTACGGCTTTGATTCCTCAGAGGGCTGTGGGGAGCGAAAAGCTCGGAGAGATAAATGAGCTGCTCACCAAAGCGGAGAAAGTCATCCCTGATTATAAAGAGTCATTCAGGGCACCCGATGCAAAAGTGCTGGTGGTGGACGATGTGGTGATGAATGCCAACGTCATAAAGGGACTTCTCAAAAAGACCGAGATAAAGGTGTTTACCGCATACAGCGGGAAAGATGCCATAGAGCTGTGCAAACGGGAGAAATTCGACGTGATACTTATGGATCATTTTATGCCCGATATGGATGGTATCGTGACACTTTCAGAGATCAGGAAAAAGGAACTCCAGAACTGCCCTGTCGTTGCACTCACAGCCAATGCCATCGAGGGTATGAAGGAGATGTACCTTGAGAACGGCTTTTCGGATTATCTTTCCAAGCCGGTAAATCCCAAGGAACTTGAAAGCATCTTGAAAAAATATATAGTCGGTGTATAACTATATTAGTGTAATGATTATATATATGATATCAAAAGGAGATCAGTATGGACAACAATTCAATCTACCAAAGCAACACACCCCAGCAGTCTCAGCAGGTTTATCAGCAGCCTGTATACCAGCAGCAGGTTCAGCCCGCTCAGGCTTACAGTTACAATCCCGCATCAGTGCAGCCCGCAGGAACCAAATGCCCCGGAAAGGAGATCACCGGCCTTGTATTGGGTATATCATCACTTGTTCAGGGAATTACAACCATTACCTGCGGATGGATTCCCATTTACGGAATCATCTACGCCATTATTTTTGGTCTTTTCGGAATCGGAACGGGAGTTGCTGTTAATATACTTCACAAAAAGGTTCATGAGGAGGCTACAATTATCACCAAAAAAATCGAAACAGGCAAAAAGCTTTCGGTTCCCGGAATTATCCTCAGTGCAGTGGGAATCGGCCTGAGCATAACTATCGGCATTATCGTATGTGCCGCTATAGGGACTGCGGCAGGTCTCAGCTCATTGGGAGCTTCATCGGATGTATTCGGTGAGATATTACAGGAGTTATATTGATACGACGGTTTCCTGAAAGGATTTAACGATCTATGTTTAATATGATTCCGCCGGTTATCGGTGTGATAGTAGTCATTATAATTGCATTGGTGGTGATCACTGTGATAAGAAAGATCGCGGGAGCCGCAAAAGACATTACCGGGGTGATATCCGATGTGGCAGATATCGCAAAAGCGGTATCAGACTCGGGTATCACCAAGGGTGATATATTAGAGCAGCCTCCCAAGTCGGTATCCGGACAGACCACACTTCTTTTGCCTGCCATAAACAGGGATTTTCCCGATCTTGACTATGAGGAGGCAAAGGCCAGAGCTCAGTCGGTTCTGATCTCTTTTCTGCAGGCTGTGAGTGAACTGGATCCGGAGCTTCTCACGGAAGGCTACGACGAGCTTGAAAACAAGCTTGAAAACCGTATCAGGGATCTTAAAAACCGTGAGTGCAGGGAAACATACGAGGATATCAAGATACACCGGACCGAGATAAACCAGTACAGCAAAAAAGCCGGAAGATGTATCATTACATTTCAGTCGGCTATAGAGTATTTATACTACCAAACCGACAGGGACGGACAGATCGTTAAGGGCAGCAAAGAAATCAAGACCCAGTCCAAGTATGATGTGGATATGATATATGTGCAGGACAGGGATGCCTCTCCCGACAATTATCAGGCCGGGATGGGGGTGAGCTGTCCCAATTGCGGAGCACCTCTCAAGATGCTCGGTGCCAAGAAATGCACTTATTGCGGCACTCCGATAGTGGAGATAAACATAAAATCGTGGAATTTCAGCGATGTCAGGGAGCTTTAATGCAATCTTGACTAATGCCATCTGAAAATGATACAATAACCTTGATTTATTATATCGTGAATATACTTTCCCGGAGGGAATATGGCAAACGTTCTGATCATCAGGGAAGGACGAAAGTATCTGACCACTTCATTAATTGAATATATACAGAGCTATGATCACAAGATCATCGAGATAGAGCCGGATATGAGAGAGATCGCCGCTGTTCAGGAATCTCCCGATATATGCCTTATCATCGTGGAATCCAGCATGAGCGACAAATCTCAGGCACTGGTTTATCTCAGAGATATAGCAATAGAAAAAGACATACCCATTTTTTTACTTGGTTATCCCATCGATATCGAGGGTATCCGCGGCATTATCACCGAGGCTGCCATAGAAGAAGAGATATTCAGACCTTTTGATGTAAAGGATATTGCGGCAAGAGTCAATGAGTTTCTCGACGAGAAGAGTAATGTGATCAAGAAGAAGATCCTTGTTGTGGACGATTCCGGAGTTATGCTCAGGAACGTTAAGAATCTCCTTGGAGAAAAGTATCAGGTTATTCTGGCTAATTCCGGGGCGATGGCGGTTAAGTATCTGAGCCTCGACAAGCCCGACCTTGTGCTTCTTGATTATGAAATGCCTGTCATCAACGGGAAGCAGGTCCTTGAGATCGTCCGTACAGAGCAGGATTTCATGGGAGTTCCGGTTATCTTCCTCACGGGAAGGAACGACAGGAACACTATAATGGATGTTATGGGACTTAAGCCGGAAGGGTATTTGTTAAAATCCATGTCTTCCGATGCATTTGTTCAGGCTATCGATGAATTCTTCGAAAAGAAAAAGGTGCTTGGATAAACATAAAGGCAAGAACCTACAGAGGCAGTTATTGTTCGGGTCTTATTCGAATGATAGCTGCTTCATTATTTTGATGAGGTGATGTAAAAATGTCAAAAAAGCTAAGCGATCTGCTTAAAGGACTTGAAATCGAAAATGCAAAGGGCGAATATGACAGGGAAATCTCATCCCTTGTGTATGATTCCCGAAAGGTCGAAAAAGGAAGTGCTTTCGTATGCATAAAAGGAGCCAACTTTGACGGTCATGATGCGGCGCTTTCGGCAGCAGAGGCCGGAGCGGCAGCGATCGTGGCCGAGAGAAAGATAGAGGGGCTTGAGGGAACAGGATGTGTATGTATAGTTACCAAGGATACCAGATATGCACTGGCACTTATGTCCGCAGCGTGGTTTGATCACCCCGCCGAAAGGATCAAAACAGTAGGCATCACCGGAACAAAAGGGAAAACCACCACCACTTATCTGGTAAAGTCGGCCCTTGAACATATGGGCAAGAAGGTGGGCCTTATCGGCACTATAGAGGTCGTTATAGGGGACGAGCATATCCCTGCCAAGAATACCACTCCGGAATCTTATGAACTTCAGGGATATTTCAAAAAGATGGCGGATGCAGGGCTTGATACTGTGGTGATGGAGGTATCAAGTCAGGCTCTTATGCAGCACAGAAGCGCAGGATTTATATTTGATATAGGCGTGTTTACCAACCTTTCGCCCGATCATATAGGTGCGAATGAGCATAAGGATTTTGATGAATATCTCGAGTGCAAATCCATGCTCTTCAAGCAGTGCAGGGTGGGTATCGCAAACGGAGATGACGAATTCTTTGAGAGAGTCCTGAAAGGGCATACCTGTGAGCTTGAGACATACGGGCTTAATGAAAAAAGTGACCTTAGGGCGATAGATATCAGCCTTGACAAAGAACCCGGTCATCTGGGAGTAAGCTTCAAGACAAAAGGGCTGCTTACCCTCGATGCAAAGGTTCCTTCACCCGGCAGGTTCAGCGTGTACAATGCTCTCTGCGCCGCGGCTATCTGCAGACATTTCGGGGCATCGGAAGATGATATAGAAACAGCGCTCCTTTCCGCACACGTAAAGGGCAGGATCGAGAAGGTAAAAGTGTCGGATGAGTTCACCCTCCTTATCGATTATGCACACAACGCAATGGCCCTTGAGAGCCTGCTTACAGCGCTCAAAGAGTACAATCCGGACAGGCTTATCTGTCTCTTTGGATGCGGAGGTAACAGGGCAAAATCGAGACGATTTGAGATGGGAGAAGTGAGCGGAAAGCTGGCGGATCTTACCATCATCACATCGGACAATCCCAGGTTCGAGGAACCACTTGATATCATAGCGGATATAGTGACCGGTATTTCCAAAACGGACGGAAAATATATAGAGATCCCCGACCGCAAGGAAGCCATAAGATATGCCATCAAGAACGGAAAAAGAGGGGATGTTATCGTCCTTGCGGGAAAAGGACATGAGGATTATCAGGAGATAAAGGGTGTCAAGTACCCGATGGATGAGAGAGTGCTCATTAAGGAGATCCTGGAGGAAGAAAACATCAAGGTTTAATGACTTGCCGATGAAAAGATACGCTAATGTGATAATCGATATAAGTCTCAGCTCTCTGGACAGACCCTTTTGCTATCATATTCCGGATAGGCTTGAAGAAAAGGTAAATGTGGGGAACAGGGTGGAAGTCCCCTTCGGAAGAGGTAATAATCCCCGCAAAGCCTATGTTATATCACTCCTTGAAGAGCCGGACTGCGACCCTTCGATAGTGAAGGATATTATCGGAGTTTCGGGAGAATCCGTCTCGATAGAGGAAAAGCAGTTTGAACTGGCAGCTTTTATCAAGCGCAATTTCGGTGGGACCATGAATCAGGCGCTTCATGTGGTGCTTCCTGCCAAGGCAAAAGTAAAGCAGCTTTTGCTTCGGGAAGTGGTCAGAACTCTGGGAAGAGAAGAACTGCTTAGCTTAAAAGGTGAAGCTTTAAGGAAGAAGAATCAGAATGCCAAGGTGAAGCTCCTCGATGCTCTTCTTGATCAGGAGAGCATTCCCTATGAATGGATAACGGGAAAGCTGGGAGTGTCAGCTTCCACCATCAGATCCCTTGAAAAAGCAGGGGCGCTCAGGATCGATGCAGTAACAAAATACAGGAATCCCGTGCATGTAAACAAAGGGGAAGGACCGACACTTACGCTGAGCGCATCCCAGCAGGCCATAGTCGATTCCGTAAAGAAAGATATCGATGAATCCCGACCCGGGGAGTATCTGATCCACGGAATAACCGGAAGCGGTAAGACCGAAGTGTATATGACACTTGCACAGATCGCTGTAAGCAGAGGCGAGCAGGTGATCTTTATGATCCCCGAGATAGCTCTCACTTATCAGACACTTGTAAGGTTTTATCAAAGGTTCGGGAGCAGGGTGAGCGTGATGAATTCAACACTTTCATCCGGCGAGAGATACGATCAGTGCATGCGGGCAGCAGCGGGGGAGATCGATGTGATCATAGGGCCGAGATCTGCACTGTTTGTGCCCTTCCCCAACCTGGGAATGATCATAATAGACGAGGAACACGAAACAAGCTACAAGTCGGAAAACACTCCGAGATACCACGCTGTGCGCGTCGCAGAATATATTGCGCGGAGAGAGAATGCAGCCCTAATACTGGGCTCGGCCACCCCCTCTTTGGAGAGCTATTATAAAGCGGAAAAAGGCGAGATAAAGCTCTTTGAACTTAACGAGAGGCTTACAGGCGGAAGCCTGCCGGAAGTGACCGTGACGGATATGAGGCAGGAACTTAAGGAAGGCAACAGGTCGATCTTTTCCAGAAAGCTGCAGGCTCTGCTGAAAGACAGGATAGAAAAAAACGAGCAGGCCATGCTCTTTTTAAACAGGCGGGGATATGCCGGCTTTATCTCCTGCAGGGAGTGCGGAGAGGTGATAAAGTGCCCGCACTGTGATGTTTCGCTATCGGAGCACTACGGCGGAAAGCTGGTATGCCACTACTGCGGATATGAGACGGCAAAGCCGAAAAAGTGCCCGTCCTGCGGATCGGGTTATATAGCGGGATTTAAAGCGGGAACCGAACAGATAGAGGAAAAGCTTAAGGAAATGTTCCCAGGTGTGACCACCCTCAGAATGGATGCGGATACCACGAAGACGAAGGATTCATACGAGAAGGTATTATCTTCTTTTATGAACGGGGAAGCACAGGTGCTCATAGGCACCCAGATGATAGTAAAGGGGCATGATTTTCCCAATGTTACGCTTGTGGGGATCATTGCCGCGGATATTTCACTCAACGGGTCGGATTACAGATCCGGAGAAAGGACATTCCAGCTGTTGGCACAGGCTGCAGGGCGCGCGGGGAGAGGAACCCTTCCCGGGAATGCGGTCATACAGACCTATCGACCGGATCATTATGCCGTTATGCATGCGGCGGCGCAGGATTATAAGACATTCTATTCCGAGGAGATCGCATACCGAAGGCTTATGGGGTATCCTCCGGCGGCACATATGCTGGGAATAAGAACTGCCGGCCCTGACAGAGCGCGTGCGGAAAAGCTGGCGGGAGAGCTGGCAGAAATTGTAAGAAAGGGGCCTTATAAAGTTCCTGTACTAGGCCCGGCACCTGCCGCTATCGAGAAATTGAAAGATATGTATCGATATGTGGTATATATTAAAGCCGAGGATTATGATATACTTGTGAATGTTAAGGATTCACTTGAGGAATATATATTGGAACAGGGCGCTGGCGGATGTTTTGTCCAGTTTGATTTTGATCAGTAGCAATCGCATTTCGTACTTTGAAATGCGACCAGCTTCCTATTTGAAATAATTTAAGGAGACACAAAATGGCCATAAGGAACATCAGAGAATTCGGAGATCCCGTATTAAATAAAGTATGTAAGGAAGTAACAGAAGTGACTCCCAGAACAAGGGAACTCATACAGGATATGCTTGATACCATGTATGCGGCAGGCGGAGTGGGGCTTGCGGCGCCTCAGGTGGGCATACTCAAAAGAATAGTCGTGATAGATGTAACGGGGGAGGATCCCCATATACTTATTAATCCCCGCATCGTGGAAACAGAAGGGACACAGACAGGCTCCGAAGGATGTCTCAGCTTCCCGGGGAAGGCCGGAGACGTGACCAGACCCAACTACGTTAAATGCGAAGCATTTGATGCGGATATGAACAAGATCACCCTTGAAGGAACAGAGCTCCTCGCAAGGGCTATATGCCATGAATGCGATCACCTTGAAGGACATCTCTACACCGAAAAGGTGGAAGGTGAAGTATATGATGTAAAGAGCAAGGATGAGGCAGAGGGGCAGGCATCGGAATAAGTATCAAATATGAATTATTGATACCGGAGGAAAAGCATATGAAGATAGTCTTCATGGGAACGCCGGACTTTGCGGCCGGTTCTCTTAAAGCTTTAATAGCAGCGGGGCATGATATCCTGCTTGTGGTCACACAGCCCGACAGGGCCAAGGGAAGAAGCGATAAGCCTGTGCCGTCCCCGGTAAAGGAAGTGGCTCTGGAGAATAATATTCCCGTATTTCAGCCGCTTAAGATAAAGACCCCCGAGTCGGTTGCGGAGCTTAAAAAATATGATGCGGATATATTTGTGGTAGCCGCTTTCGGGCAGATAATCTCCAAGGAGATACTTGATATGCCTCGCCTGGGATGCGTAAATATTCACGCATCGCTTCTGCCAAAATACCGCGGAGCCTCTCCCATTCAGCAGGTTATCCTCGACGGCGAGGATAAGACCGGTGTAACGATCATGCAGATGGATGAAGGGATCGACACCGGAGATATGCTCTATAAGATAGAGACGGAGATAACCGAAGAAGATACTTTTGAAACCCTTCATGACAGGCTTATGGAGATAGGCGGAAGGGCTATAACCGAGGCCCTTGTACTCCTTGAAAAGGGAGAGCTTAAGCCTGAGAAACAGGATGATTCAAAAAGCAATTATGCAAAGCTCATCAAAAAAGAAATGGGCCGGATCGATTTTACGAAAAGCGCCGACGTGATAGGACGCCTGGTAAGAGGAATGAATCCCTGGCCCAGCGCATTTACATTCCTTGACGGAAAGCAGCTTAAGATATGGATGGCTAAGCCTGTAAAGGATGAAAACGGAAATCTGACAGCCGCACCGTCAGGTGCCGCGGCAGGTGAAGTCACTGCCGTGTATAAAGACAGATTTACCGTGGCAGCAGGATCGGGACTCATAGATATCTATGAGCTTCAGAGTGAAGGCAAAAAGCGCATGAGCGCGAAAGACTTTCTTCTTTCCGGAAGGATAAAAGAAGGAACGATACTTGGCTGAAAGAACTTCACCGCGAGAGAAAAACGCCGGTTACAGACTGATTGATGATATGCCTGTTTAAATATGAAAAACACAAGAGAACTTGTCCTCGAAGGGCTCCTTTCATTTGATAAGGAGCTCGATTTTTCGAGTAAGATAATAAAAGAAATACTGGATAAAAACGATGATCTGACCGGTCAGGACAAAGCCTTTATAAAGCGCCTTTTTGAGGGAGTTATCGAAAGAAGGATCGAGCTTGACTACAGAATAGATCTCGTTTCAAAAACGCCTGTACATAAGATGAAACCGGTGATAAGAAACCTGATCCGCATGGGCACTTATCAGCTGATATATATGGATTCTGTTCCCGACAGCGCGGCCATAAACGAGTCGGTTAAGCTCGCTAAAAAGAGAGGGCTAGCGGGGCTTTCGGGATTTGTGAATGCCAACTTGAGAGCGGTTTCAAAGAATAAAACAGGGGATATTTTTGAAGCTTTAAAAGATGACAGGATAAAGTACTTGAGCGTGCGTTATTCCGTGCCCGAATGGATATGTGAAAAATGGGTGAAGGAATACGGAAATGATGAAGCTGAGAAGCTTCTTGATGCACTTCTTAAGACAAGACCTGTAAGTTTAAGATTTAATACAAAGCTCACTGATGACGAGAGAAAGGCATGCCTTTCGAAAATTGAAAACGAAGGTGTAAGACTCACAAAAGACAGCAGACTTGATTATGTCTTTTCGGCGGAAGGAATAAAGGGATTAAAGAATCTTCCAGGCTATGATGAAGGGCTCTTTACCGTTCAGGACATCAGCTCATGCCTTGCCATAGAGGCAGCAGGCATAAAGCAGGGCGACTGCGTTATAGATGTGTGCGCTGCACCCGGCGGAAAGAGCATCCTCGCATCCGAAAAGGCAGGAGAGAGCGGAAAGGTATTTTCATTTGATCTTTCGGAAGATAAGATCCCGCTTATAAAAGAAAATGCCCGCAGGATGAAGGCAGATAATATAGAGGCCTGTGCGGGAGACGGATCAGAAAAGAAAGATTCTCTTATCGAAAAAGCCGATGTACTCATCCTCGATGTTCCCTGCAGCGGATTGGGCGTTATGGGAAAGAAAAGGGACATCAAATATAACGCTTCTCCGGAAAAGATATCAGACCTTGTAAAGATACAGGAAAGCATTGTCGATGCCTCGTGGGAATATGTTAAAAAGGGCGGCAGGCTCATATACAGCACCTGCACCATTAACCCGGATGAAAACGAAAAACAGGCGGAGAGAATAGCCGCGAAATACCCTTTTAAAATAGTTGCCGGTCCTGTTCAGCTCCTTCCGCATAAGGACCATAGCGACGGCTTCTTCTACGCAGTATTTGAGCGTATAGAATAAAAAAACAAATAATATTTATGATATGGACTTACGATCGTTAACCCTTGAAGAATTGAAAAGTGAAATGGAAGCGCTGGGCGAAAAGCCCTTCAGGGCTACGCAGATTTATGACTGGCTTCACAAAAAGTGTGCTCTCTCGTTTGATGAGATGAGCAATGTGAACAAAAGCCTTAAGCAAAAACTTGCTGAGAAATTTGAGTTCGAGGGCTTTGAAAAAGTGAATGTTCAGGAATCAAAGCTGGACGGCACGAGAAAATATCTTTTCAAGCTGTCTGACGGAAATATGATAGAGAGCGTGCTTATGCGGTATCATCACGGCAATTCCGTATGTATTTCATCGCAGGCGGGATGCAGGATGGGATGTAAATTCTGCGCTTCCACTATAGACGGGCTTGCAAGGAGCCTTACTGCCGGGGAGATGCTGGGACAGATCTACGAGATCACCCGGGATATATCCGAGAGAGTATCCAATGTGGTGGTGATGGGAAGCGGCGAGCCTATGGATAATTTCGATAATCTTATACGCTTTATCGAAATGCTCACCGACGAGAACGGCCTGAATATCAGCCAGAGGAATCTCACGGTTTCTACCTGCGGACTTGTACCGAAGATAAAGGAATTTGCCCGAAAAAAATATGCGCTCACGCTTGCACTATCCCTTCACGCTCCGACGGATGAAAAAAGAAAACAGATAATGCCGGTCGCTAACAGTTTCACCATAAGCGAAACAATAGATGCCTGCAAAGAGTATTTTGAGATCACCGGAAGAAGGATAACATTTGAATACAGTCTTGTGGCGGGATTCAACGACTCGGATGAAGATGCACAGGAACTGTCGGCCCTGGCCAAGAAATGCGGCGCACATGTTAATCTGATTCCGGTTAATCCGATAAAAGAGCGCAATTACGCGCCTTCAGACACTAAAAGGATACGTGCTTTTCAAAATAAGCTTGAAAAAAACGGAATAAATGTTACTATAAGAAGAGAAATGGGTCGCGATATAGACGGCGCCTGCGGACAGCTTCGAAGGAAGGTGATGCAGGAGCAGTCGTATTTTGCGTAAAAATGCAAAAATCGCGGCATGATCGGAGATAAAATCAGTGCTGACAAGCTTTTCCGGAACGGACATTGGAAAGAAAAGAAAAATTAATCAGGACTACGTTTACACCAGAGCGGAAAAGCTTGGGAACCTTTCAAACCTCTTTATCGTGGCAGACGGTATGGGTGGTCATGCCGCAGGTGATTACGCTTCAAGGACCGCAGTTGATGTGATGGAGGAATATGTGGCTTCTTCGTTTGAAAAGAATCCGCAGGTTATACTTACCAAGGCAGTTGAAGCTGCCAATATCGAGGTGTACGAGCAGGCAAACGCAGTTAAAGAATATATGGGAATGGGGACAACGGTTGTTGCCGCCACCTTTGTCGGCAGGTATCTTCAGGCGATCAATGTCGGAGACAGCCGCATCTATCTGATCAGGGCCGGAGCGATCCGACAGCTGAGTGTCGATAACTCACTTGTGGAGGATATGATACGAAGCGGCAGCATATCGAGAGAGCAGGCCAGAAATCACCCGGATAAAAACATAATAACCCGCGCGGTGGGAGTTAAGGATTATATTGAATCGGACCTCTACACCGAGGAACTTACGGATGGCGATATCGTGCTTTTGTGCTCCGACGGCCTTACCAACATGCTTGAAGATGATGAGATATGCAGGATCATCAAAAAGGCTCCGGATCTTGAAAAGGCGGTTGAGACGCTCATAGAGGATTCCAACAATGCGGGAGGTAAGGATAATATTTCGGTTGTCCTTATCAAATACGAGGATTGAGATTAACAGTTTTACTTTAGAATGCAGGATAAATTATGGTCAAAATCGGAATGATAATAAATGACAGATATGAGATCATCGAGAAGATAGGCACCGGCGGAATGTCTGATGTCTATAAAGCTCTCGATACCAAGCTCAACAGAAATGTTGCTGTCAAGGTGTTGAAAGCGGAATTCGGTGAGAATGAGAACTTCGTCTCGAAGTTCCGCGTGGAAGCCCAGGCGGCAGCAGGGCTCATGCACTCCAATATCGTCAATGTATATGATGTCGGTGAAGAAAACGATATTCACTATATCGTAATGGAGCTTGTGGAGGGTATCACCCTCAAGAAATATATTGAGAAGAAGGCACGTCTCACGTATAAAGAGGCGGTGAGCATAGCCATTCAGGTTAGCCTTGGTATTGAGGCCGCTCACGCAAACCATATCATTCATCGTGACATCAAGCCCCAGAATATAATCATTTCAAGGGACGGAAAGGTTAAGGTTACCGATTTCGGTATAGCCAAGGCAGCCACCAGCAATACCATCACTTCGAATGTAATGGGTTCCGTTCATTACACTTCCCCTGAGCAGGCACGCGGCGGATACTCCGACGAGAAGAGCGATATCTATTCTCTGGGTATATCGATGTTTGAAATGCTTACGGGCCGTGTACCTTTTAACGGTGAGACCACTGTTGCGATCGCCATCAAGCATATTCAGGAGGAAATGCCTTCTCCCAGAGAATATGTACCCGAGATCCCTCAGTGTGTGGAATCCATCATCTTCAAGTGCTGTGAAAAGTCCCCCGACAGGCGCTACCAGAATATGCAGGAGCTTATAGCGGACCTTAAGCAGGCACTTCTTACTCCCGATACGGATTTCGTGGTAAGGGATGAGCACGAGATGCTTGGGGGAACCAGGATCGTCTCCGATGAAGAAGTGGCTCGTGTAAAGAGCGGAGCTACCGGGAAGATCGAGCAGCCCACCGAGGAGGAAAGGCTGATGAAGCTTGCCCCTGCTTCGGTTCCCGAACAGGGTTACAGAGATAACTTCGGCGAAGAGTACACCCCTTCATACGAAGATCAAAGATACGAAAGCACGCCGGCTTATGCGAATAACCGGGAATACAGCACAGGCAGGGATTACAATGCCGGCCGCGATTACAACGCCGGCCGTGAATACAGTGAGAGCCGCGAATACAACAACGAGGCTTACGAAGGCGGTTATGAGGAAAGACCCGACGTAAACAACAGATACGGATCATCTTCGGGCTATCGGTCTAACGGATATGAGGCCGAGACATATACAGAGGATAATTACAATCAGGAATCCTATTCCGGCGAAAACTACGAGGAAGGATACTCCGGCGAATACGAAGGAACAGGCCTCGAGGGAGAAGAGGACTACAATCCCAGAATGGAGCGCATCACCACTTTCATCGCCATAGGAGCGGCTGTTGTTATCCTTGCTATAATCGTTATACTCGCCATTACGCTGGTGGGAAGGCTTAACAGGCATAACGACCGGCCTGCGGAGCCCGAGCAGACGGAAAGCCCCGTTATCGATGACAATGATACAGAGGCACCGAAGTTCACCGAGCTTCCGGCTATGGTGGGCAGTAATGTAAATGACGTAAAGAATACTCTCTTTGCCCTGGGTGTAACAGCTTCCCTGGAATACGAAGAGTCGGATACAGTGGAAGCGGAAACCGTTATTGCTGCAACGGATGCAAGTGGAAATCCTCTCTCCGAAGGCCAGACCGTAGAGGTGGGATCGACTGTCATCCTCAAGGTCAGCAGTGGTATGGCAGGGGTATCGCTCCCCGACGTAAAGGGATATTCGGTTGATTCGGCGGAAAATGCACTCATAAAAGAGGGCTTTGTGGTAAAGAGGACGGAGCAGCATGATGATGAGATAGAAGAAGGCATCGTCATCAGCATGAATCCCATCGCCGGAACTTCGGTTCCGAGAGGGAGCACGGTAGAGCTCTTTGTCAGCATCGGTCCGGAGGTTAAGAGCGTAAGAGTTCCGAGTCTTATCGGAATGGACGAGACCGATGCCGTGATAATGCTTACGGAGCTTGGATTGAAGGTCGGTAATATCACACAGATAAGCAGTGATACCATAGAAAAGGATAAGATCTGCCAGCAAAGCGTGGCAGAGGGCGAATACGTTGACGAGGGAACCACGGTGGACTTTGCCGTGAGCCTTGGAAAAACGGCCGCAACTTACAAATACGAAGCAAATATCTCCGCTCCCACAACTGAGGAGGCAGCGGATTATACCGCCGGAACACAGGTGCATATAGTTGTTAATACGGCTGACGGAAAGACTCTGATCGATGTCACGACCACTAATTTCCCCTTCACCGGAAATTACTATGGCATTACAGCTCCGACGGGTTCAATAACCATGTCCTACGACGTGGTCACAGAGGTCGAAGTGGACGGTACCGATGAGAACGGAAATCCGGTCAAGAAAAAGGAAAGCCGTACGGAGACCAGAACATTCACCAGAAGCATAGAATTCGTTCAGGAATAATGAGAAGACGCGGATGGCGGAAAGAGGAAAGATAATCAAAGGAATCGGCGGTTTTTACTACGTAAAGACCGCCGAACGTATATATGAATGTAAGGCCAGGGGGCTGTTCAGAAAAGACGGTATCAAGCCTCTTGTGGGGGATGACTGCGAGGTTTCTCCCATTCGTGATGTCCTTACGGAAAACGGATATGAATCGGCAAACATCACTGATATCCTTCCGCGGCGGAATGCCCTTATAAGGCCTGCTGTGGCAAATGTTGATGCCGCGCTTGTGATTTTTGCCATAGCCAGCCCTCAGCCGCCCCTCGGGCTTATAGACAGGATGCTGATCCTGCTCGAAAGACAGGGCTTGCCCTGCGCGGTCTGCTTTAATAAATCGGACCTCGGGGGTGAGGATGCCGGCAATGATTTCAGAAGGATATACGAGAGCGCAGGTTATGAGGTATTTGTGGTCAGCGCAAAAAAAGGCGAGGGTATAGAAGAGCTTAAGGGCTTTTTGCAGGGGAAGACAACAGCGGTTTCGGGACCTTCCGGAGTGGGAAAGTCGTCGCTGATAAATCTGCTTGCCGGGAAAAAGGTGATGGAGACCGGAGATATTTCGGAAAAGATCGACAGGGGAAAGCATACCACGAGGCATTCGGAACTGTTTACCCTGTGGGATGAGGATACTTTTGTGTTCGACACTCCGGGCTTTTCAAGTCTCGAACTGGGGGTATGCGGAGTTGAAAAGGAAAAGCTGTGGGAGTGCTACCCGGAATTCGTTCCTGAGGAAAAATACTGCAGATTCGCAGGCTGTGCTCATATCTCCGAGCCCGACTGCGGAATAAAGGCGGCGGTTTCGGAGGGAAGGATCGCTCCCGAGCGGTACGAGAACTACAAACTGCTGTACGAAGGGCTTAAAAACCGCAGGAAATACTGAATATTGTGGATTCAATAGAAAATGTATAAAAATATCACTAGATATTGTAGAAAGATTTAGTCATTATCCCAAATTTACACAGGGAGTTTCATGTGATATGATTTACTTCGGTAATTAGTGGCCTGTCAGGCAAAAAGGGCACTTTTTACACTATATCTAGTATTCCTTTACTTATTTCTATTACTCCAAAGGAGAGAAGGAGAGATCAATGAAACTCATCTACCAGGTTGATGACAAAGTCAAATTCGGCCCTCTTGTGGTGTTTGCCATCCAGCAGCTGCTGGCTATCATGACGGCAACGCTTGTAGTCCCCATCATCATTAATGGGAATGTTTTGAAAATGATAGCCGAAGGCACTTCCCTTTTCGGCAGTTCGGAATATGTTCCGATGAGCCCCGCGGCGGCGCTTTTCGGTGCCGGAGTCGGAACCCTTATCTATGTTCTTTTCACTAAGAAAAAGAGCCCGGTTTTCCTCGGCTCGTCCTTCGCATTTCTCGGATCAATGACCGCAGCATTCGCAGGCGCCGTTTCAATGTCACTCGGCTACCTCGGACTTATCTTCGGTGCGGTTTTTGCCGGCCTTGTGTATGTAGTTATTGCACTTATCGTCAAGATAGCGGGTGTAGACTGGATCAACAAACTGATGCCCGCAGTCGTGATCGGACCCACCGTTGCCATCATCGGACTTTCACTTGCGGGAAACGCTGTGGGTGACATCCTTACCGGCGGTGTTAAAGATGAAGCCGGTGCACCTGTTGCCACACCTGTTGTTGCTCTTATAGCAGGTCTTGTTACCCTTGCGGTTACCATGCTCTGCTCCACATACGGAAAGAAGACAGCCAAGCTGATACCCTTCATTTTCGGTATCCTCGCCGGATATGCCTTCTGCCTTGTTGCGACCCTTATAGGAAATGCGGCAGGGATCGACCAGCTCAAGCTTCTTTCGTTTGATTCATTTACCGCTCTGGTTGACGGCGGCGTATCCATAAAGACATTTTTTGCGGTACCCGATTTCACATTCCTTAATTCAAGCTTTGACAGGATGAACGGTGCATATATCGGCACCATCGCAGCAGCTTATATCCCTGTAGCATTCGTTGTGTTTGCCGAGCATATCGCAGACCATAAGAATATTTCTTCCATCATTGAAAAGGATCTCCTCAAGGAGCCCGGGCTTCACAGAACCCTCCTCGGCGACGGTGTGGGATCCATGGTCGGTGCGTTCTTCGGAGGCTGCCCCAACACCACATACGGTGAGTCGATAGGCTGTGTGGCCATCACCAAGAACGCATCTGTTTATACGATCATCACCGCAGCATGCGGAGCGATAGTCATTTCATTCATCTCACCTTTCATAGCCTTCGTTAATTCGATACCGAGCTGTGTAATGGGTGGTGTATGTATGGCCCTTTACGGATTCATCGCCGTATCCGGTCTCAAGATGATACAGAACGTCAATCTCAACAAGAACAAGAATCTGTTTGTCGTGTCCGTGATACTGATAGCCGGTATCGGCGGGCTCACACTCAACTTCGGATCGGTTACGATCACTGAGGTTGCATGTGCACTGATCCTCGGAATCCTTACGAACCTTCTTCTGAAGAAAGCTCCCGAGGAAGAGTAAGCCGAATAAAGATACAGTATCCCAGCTGCGTGCAACTGGGATATTGCTATATATAAAGACATTTAAGAAAAAGTGAGGTTTTTATTTATGCCCAGGCGTGAAGACATCAAAAAAGTACTAATCATAGGCTCCGGTCCCATAGTTATCGGACAGGCATGCGAGTTCGACTATTCGGGAACACAGGCATGTAAAGCACTTAAGAAGCTCGGATACGAGATCGTGCTTGTCAACTCAAATCCCGCAACCATCATGACAGACCCCGAGACTGCGGATGTGACCTATATAGAGCCGCTTAATGTTAAAAGGCTTGAGCAGATAATAGCAAAGGAGCGCCCCGATGCACTGCTCCCCAATCTGGGCGGTCAGTCGGGACTCAACCTCTGCGCCGAGCTTAATAAAGCAGGCGTGCTTGAAAAATACGGCGTAAAGGTAATCGGCGTGCAGGTGGATGCCATCGAGCGCGGCGAGGACCGTATCGAATTTAAAAAGACAATGGACAGCCTCGGGATCGAGATGGCAAGGAGCGAAGTTGCTTATTCGATTGATGAAGCCTTGGCAATAGCGGACAAGCTCGGATACCCCGTGGTACTTCGCCCCGCGTACACAATGGGCGGAGCAGGCGGCGGCCTTGTATACAACACCGAGGAATTAAAGACAGTCTGCGCAAGAGGCCTTCAGGCATCACTGGTAGGACAAGTGCTGGTTGAGGAATCCATACTCGGATGGGAAGAGCTGGAACTGGAAGTCGTCAGAGACAGCGAAGGAAATATGATCACGGTATGCTTTATCGAGAATATCGATCCCCTCGGTGTTCACACCGGAGATTCCTTCTGTGCGGCTCCCATGCTCACTATCTCGGAGGAATGCCAGAAAAAGCTTCAGGAGCAGGCATACAAGATCGTTGACAAGGTGCAGGTCATAGGCGGAACCAATGTGCAGTTTGCACACGATCCTGTTTCGGACCGCATCATCGTAATAGAGATCAACCCCCGTACTTCACGTTCATCGGCGCTTGCATCAAAGGCAACGGGATTCCCTATCGCGCTGGTATCCGCTATGCTTGCCTGCGGGCTCACTCTCAAGGACATCCCCTGCGGAAAGTACGGTACTCTCGACAAATACGTTCCCGACGGAGACTATGTGGTTATCAAATTCGCACGCTGGGCTTTCGAAAAGTTCAAGGGTGTGGAGGACAAGCTGGGAACGCAGATGCGCGCTGTGGGCGAAGTAATGAGCATCGGAAAGAACTTCAAGGAAGCTTTCCAGAAGGCCATCAGATCCCTCGAGACGGGGCGCTACGGACTGGGACATGTTAAGAACTTCGGTGAGCTTTCAAAGGAACAGCTCCTCAATAAGCTTTCCGTTCCCTCCAGCGAGAGATATTTCCTCATTTACGAGGCACTCAGAAAAGGAGTCACACCCGGGGAGATATTTGATATCACCAAGGTTAAGCATTACTTCCTTGAGCAGATGAAAGAGCTGGTGGAGGAAGAGGAAAAGCTTCTTTCCATGAAGGGCAAGCTTCCCGCGGATGATGTCCTCACTACCGCCAAGAAGGACGGTTTCTCGGATAAGTATCTCAGCCAACTTCTGGAGATACCCGAGGATGAGATCAGAAACAGAAGAAAACAGATCGGCGTGGTGGAAACATGGGAAGGTGTGCATGTAAGCGGAACCAAGGACAGTGCATATTATTTCTCGACCTACAATGCACCGGATAAGAACCCCACATCCGATAACAAAAAGATAATGATACTGGGCGGCGGACCCAACCGTATCGGCCAGGGAATAGAATTTGATTACTGCTGCGTTCATGCGGCAATGGCACTTAAAAAGCTCGGCTTCGAAACGATCATCGTAAACTGCAACCCCGAGACCGTTTCAACCGACTATGACACATCGGATAAGTTATATTTTGAGCCACTCACTTTGGAAGATGTGCTCAGCATATACGAGAAAGAAAAGCCCCTTGGAGTTATCGCACAGTTTGGCGGGCAGACGCCCTTAAACCTTGCGGCAGATCTTAAAAAGAACGGCGTAAAGATCCTCGGAACATCACCGGAGGTGATAGACCTTGCCGAGGACAGGGATCAGTTCAGAGCTGTTATGGACAAGCTCGGAATACCGATGCCCGAGTCGGGAATGGCCACCACCGTGGAGGAGGCGAAGTCCATCGCAGGCAGGATCGGTTATCCCGTAATGGTTCGCCCTTCATATGTGCTGGGCGGAAGAGGAATGGAAGTTGTCTATGATGATGATCAGATGACAGACTATATGCGCGCCGCCGTAGGCGTTACTCCCGACAGACCTATCCTTATAGACCGTTTCCTCAATCATGCGATGGAGTGCGAATCCGACGCCATCTGTGACGGAACGCATGCCTTTGTACCCGCAGTAATGGAGCATATAGAGCTTGCCGGTGTTCATTCCGGAGACTCAGCCTGCATCATTCCTTCGGCGCATATTCCGGCAGACAATCTCGAGACCATCAAGGAGTACACGAGAAAGATTGCGGAAGAGATGCATGTTCAGGGACTTATGAATATGCAGTACGCCATCGAAAACGGCAAGGTATTTGTGCTTGAGGCCAACCCCAGAGCATCGAGGACAGTTCCTCTCGTATCAAAGGTATGTAACATCAGAATGGTTCCTCTCGCAACGGAGATAATCACCGCAGAGCTTACGGGAAAACCTTCGCCGGTGCCCACTTTAAAGGAACAGCACATCCCTTACTACGGAGTAAAAGAAGCGGCATTTCCTTTCAACATGTTCCAGGAGGTGGATCCCATTCTCGGACCGGAGATGCGCTCCACAGGTGAAGTGCTCGGACTCTCACCTTCGTACGGAGAAGCATTTGTCAAGGCGCAGGAAGCAGTTCAGTCGCCGCTGCCCATGGGCGGAACGGTGCTCCTTTCCGTAAACCGTAAGGATAAGGCCGAGATCGTGGAAGTGGCAAAGCTCTTTGAGGAGGATGGATTTAAGATCCTTGCCACCGGCGGAACTTACGATCTTATCACCGAGGCCGGAGTGAAGGCGACAAAGGTCAAGAAGCTCTACGAGGGGCGCCCCAACGTGCTGGATGCCATCGAAAATAAAGAGATCGACCTTGTGATCAATTCCCCTGTCGGAAAGGACAGCGTTCACGACGACAGCTACCTTCGCAAGGCAGCCATAAGGAAGAAGATCCCGTACATCACCACCATCGCGGCGGCAAAAGCTGCAGCGGACGGGATCAGATACATGGAGTCCGGAAAGAAAAGCGAGATAAAATCCCTTCAGGCTCTTCATGCGGAGATTAAGGATAAATAAGAAAGGTATACATATGAAACTTGATCGCAGCGAATATGAAAAGACAGCCAGGCAGGCGGTAGCGGAAGGCGTAGTCCTCCTTAAGAACAATAAAAACGTTCTTCCCCTTTCAAAGGGTACCAAGGCAGCTCTTTTCGGACGTATACAGAGCCATTACTACAAGAGCGGAACAGGCTCGGGAGGAATGGTAAACGCCGGAAAGGTGTGGACCGTTCCCGAGGCGCTCGAGGAGGAAGGCATCGTGTTAAACGAGGGTCTGAAAGCAGTCTATGCCGAGTTTGACAAGAGCCACCCTTACGACATGGGTGCGGGATTCGGAAGCGAGCCCTGGTCACAGGAAGAGATGCCGCTTGATGAAGCAGTGGCAAAAAAAGCATCCGCAGAGTCGGACATAGCGATCGCAATCATCGGAAGAACGGCCGGCGAGGAGCAGGATTACGCCGACAAAAAAGGCGCTTACAGGCTTTCCGATACTGAGGCGGATATGCTCCGCACAGTGCGCAAATGCTTTGACAGAATGATCGTGGTAATGAATGTCAGCGCCGTGCTTGATATGACCGATGTGGAAGGCGCAGATCCCGATGCCATCCTGTATATCTGGCAGGGAGGAGAAGTGGGTGCCCTTGGCGCAGCCGATGTTATCGTCGGCAACGTATCTCCCTCGGGAAAGCTCACCGACACGATAGCACGGAAGATAGAAGACACACCGGCATTCCCCAATTTCGGACGCACCGATTACAACTGCTATGCAGAGGATATATATGTCGGGTACAGATATTATTCGACATTTAAAAAAGATGCGATCCTGTATCCTTTCGGATACGGACTCTCATATACAACATTTGATCTGAGACCTGCAGGGATAGTTCTTGAAAATTCCATGAATGTCCAAAACGACAGAGAGATAGTCGTAGAGAGGGACATAAACGGAAAAGATTTTAAAATACTTGCTTACGTGGATGTTAAAAATACCGGAAGCATGGCCGGAAAAGAAGTGGTGCAGATATATGTGGCAGCACCTCAGGGAAAGCTCGGAAAACCGGCAATATCCCTGGCAGGATTTGCAAAGACGGAACTTTTAAATCCCTCACAGGAGTGCAGAATAACCGTAGAAATAGATCCTTACATCATATCATCCTATGATGATTCGGGTGTTACGGGATTCCCTTACAGCTATGTACTGGAAGCCGGAGAATACGAGCTTCTGGCGGGCGATGTATCGGATAAGCTGCAAAGCTGCGGAAAGTTCTCCCTTGCCGAAACGGTGTGCATGGAGAAGCTTTCTTCCCGAATGGCTCCCATTAAAGAATTTAAGAGGATCAAACCCGAAACAGACGGTAAAGGTGCACTCACGGGAAGCTTTTCGGAGGAAGAAGTACCTACCGCAAAGGTTAAGGATCTGGAGGAGGCATATGCCGACAAGCCTGAATTTATCCCTTATACAGGAGATAAAGGAATAAAGCTTGCGGACGTTAAAGCGGGAAAAGCATCAATGGATGAATTCCTTGCGCAGCTCTCCGATGAAGATCTGGCTTCCATCGTGCGCGGTGAAGGTATGGGAAGCCCCAAGGTTACCGCAGGTACCGCAGCTGCATTCGGCGGTGTGAGCGACAGCCTTAAAGGTTTCGGCATTCCCTGCGGATGCTGCTCCGACGGTCCTTCCGGCATGAGAATGGACTGTGGCACCAGAGCTTTCAGCCTCCCCAACGGAACACTTCTTGCCTGCACATGGAATACCGGCTTAAACGAAAAGCTATTCTCCATGCTGGGCATAGAGATGGTTAAGAACAAGATAGACGTTTTGCTGGGACCGGGTATCAACATTCACCGTCATCCACTTAACGGCAGGAACTTTGAGTATTTCAGTGAAGATCCGCTGGTTACGGGACGCATGGCTGCGGCGCAGTTCAGAGGCCTTAAATCGGCAGGCGTATCCGGAACCCTTAAGCATTTTTGCGGAAACAATCAGGAAACCCGCAGACATGACATCGACAGCGTTATCTCCGAGAGAGCTCTGAGGGAGATCTATCTCAAAGGCTTTGAGCTCGCTATCAAAGAGGGAGGAGCCGATTCCGTGATGACCACCTACGGTGCGGTTAACGGCACATGGACCAACGGAAGGCACGACATGCTTACGGATATACTTCGCGGAGAGTGGGGATTCGAAGGCATGGTCATGACGGACTGGTGGGCCAAGATAGGAGATGTTGGCGGAAAGGTTTCCAGAAATGATTTTGCCAGATGCGTACTGGCCCAGAACGACTGGTATGCGGTAACTCCCGAAGCCGACCGCAATTCCGCGGATGATAATCTGCTTTCGGAGCTGGAGGCAGGACATATCACCAGAGGCCATTTCGTAAGATGTGCGGCAAATATATGTAATTTCCTTATGAAGACCCACGCCTTCGAGAGAATGAACGGAAAAGAGCCCGAGCTGGAGCTTACAGGCTTTGATTCCGAAGACGGAGCAGTGGATTCCGCAAATGTGGATTACTTTGAAATACAGGACGGAACCACTATCGATCTGTCAAAAGTTTTATCGGTTCAGGGATGTGTTTATGCATTTGGACTGGATGTTAAGCAGATTGGGTGTTATCATATGGAGATAACAGGGTCGAGTGAACTGTCCGAACTTGCACAGATACCCATCGGTATTTTCTTCCAGAGCATACCCAGCGGCACCATAACATTTAACGGTACCGGAGGCGAGTGGAAGACACTCTCGCGGAAAGTGCTTCTCAGCTCCAAATACGGAGTGATGAGATTCTACTTCGGAGGAAACGGGCTTAAGCTCAAGGACCTTAAATTTGTGTTTGAAAAAGAGTATGATCCTTCCCTTGGCTGGGATGGATACTCTGATTATATTAAAGGATGATGGATGAGGTAAAAAAATGGAAATGACCTTTCGCTGGTACGGGTCGAAGTTCGATACCGTTACTTTAAAACAGATAAGACAGATCCCCGGGGTGACCGGTGTCATCACGACGCTTTATGACACACAGCCCGGTGAAGTTTGGAGCAGAGAGAGGATCAAAGCTCTCAAGGATGAGGTGGCTGCGGCAGGCCTTCACATATCCGGTATCGAAAGCGTTAACGTACACGACGCGATCAAGACCGGTGCGCCCGAGCGCGAGCAGTACATCGCTAACTATATAGAGACTCTTGAGAATCTCGGAAAAGAAGATATTCATCTTGTCTGCTACAATTTTATGCCGGTATTCGACTGGACCAGAACGGAGCTTGCAAGAGTGCGCCCCGACGGATCCACCGTGCTTGCTTACACTCAGGAAGCTGTAGATGCCATAGAGCCCGAGAAAATGTTTGATATGATAGCGGGGGATGCAAACGGCGCGATACTTCCCGGATGGGAGCCTGAGAGAATGGCTCACATCAAGGAGCTTTTTGAGCAGTATAAGGATGTCGACGACGAAAAGCTTTTCGCAAACCTTAAGTACTTCCTGGAAAAGATAATGCCTGTCTGCGACAAGTACGACATTAACATGGCCATCCATCCCGATGATCCAGCATGGAGTGTATTTGGTCTTCCCAGGATCATCATCAACAAGAAAAACATTCTACGCATGATGCAGATGGTGGATAATCCCCACAACGGAGTAACCTTCTGCTCGGGTTCATACGGAACAAATCTGGAAAACGATCTTCCGGATATGATCAGATCCCTGAAAGGACGCATTCATTTTGCCCATGTCCGCAACCTTAAGTTCCACTCCCCTACCAATTTTGAGGAGTCGGCTCATCTTTCAAGCGACGGAAGCTTTGATATGTATGAGATCATGAAGGCACTTTATGACATAGGATTTGACGGACCGATCCGTCCAGATCACGGCAGAATGATATGGGATGAGGTGGCAATGCCCGGCTACGGGCTTTATGACAGGGCTCTCGGAGCTACGTATCTCAACGGGCTCTGGGAGGCTATAGAAAAGAGTCACACGAGAGGAATCGAGAAGAGATGAAACTCAGTTTAAGCGGTATCAGCAACAAAAAAGAGTGGGAAGACAAGGGTTATGATCTTCCCAAATTCGACATCGCATCCGTAAGCGAAAACACAAAGAAGAACCCCGAATGGGTGCACTTCGGCGGCGGTAATCTGTTCCGCGCTTTCCATGCCGCACTCAGCCAGGATATGCTGGAAAAGGGCTATTCCGACAAGGGTGTTATCGTTATCGAGGGTTTTGATTATGAGATAATCGAAAAGTCCTACAGGAATAACGATAATCTGTCGGTGCTTGTGACGCTTAAGAGCGACGGATCCATCGGCAAAAGAGTGATCGGATCTGTTTCGGAATCGTGCATTCTGGACTCGGAAAACGGTGCCGAATTTGACAGATTAAAAGAAATATTTACGTCTCCTTCGCTCAAGATGGCCACCTTTACCATCACGGAGAAAGGCTACAGCATAGTAAATGCCGCAGGCACTGTTGCTCCCGCCATAATATCGGATTTCACCAAAGGCCCCGAAAGGCCGCTGACATACATGGGAAAAGTGACAGCCCTTCTCTATGCCAGATTTAAGGCCGGAAGGCTTCCCATTACAATGCTTTCCACGGACAACTGCTCACACAACGGTGATAAGCTTTATGGAGCAGTGAGCGCATTTGCAAAGGCGTGGGGCGAAAACGGAAAAGCCGAGAAGGAGTTCCTGGATTACATCAACGATCCTGCCAGGGTTTCATTCCCCTGGTCAATGATAGATAAGATAACCCCGAGGCCTGATGCATCGGTTGAGGATATATTGCGCAGTGACGCTCTCGACGGGCTTGATCCCGTGGTTACCACAAAGGGAACATATGTAGCGCCTTTTGTAAATGCGGAGGAGACTCAGTACCTTGTGGTTGAGGATAACTTCCCCAACGGAAGGCCTGCGCTTGACAAAGTGGGAGTGATCTTTACCGACAGAGAGACTGTTGACAAGGTTGAGAAGATGAAAGTCTGCACATGCCTCAATCCTCTGCACACAGCTCTTGCCGTATACGGATGTCTGTTGGGATTCACCAGAATATCCGACGAGATGAAGGATGCTGATCTGAAGAAGCTTGTGGAGATCATCGGTTACAAAGAGGGACTTCCCGTCGTGGTTGATCCCGGAGTGCTGGATCCCAAGGAGTTCATAGATACGGTACTCAACGTGCGCGTGCCCAATCCTTTTATGCCGGATACTCCTCAGAGGATCGCAACCGACACTTCGCAGAAGCTTCCCATCAGATTCGGCGAGACGATCAAGAATTATATCGCAAGAGGGATGAATGTGGGAGATCTTAAGTGCATTCCTTTTGTATTTGCGGGATGGCTCAGGTATCTTATGGCTGTTGATGACAGCGGAAAAGAGTTCAAGCCCAGCGATGATCCGAGGCTTGAGGCTTCGATGAAGGTTGTTGCCGGAATAAAGCTCGGAGACAAGGTGTCCGCAGATGCGCTTAAGGATCTTCTTGAGGATGCGACTATATGGGGTGTCGATCTGTTCAAGGCAGGGCTTGCTGAGCTTGTCACAGAATATTTTAATGAGCTTATCGCAGGAACCGGCGCTGTCCGCAAGGCTCTTCACAAAATAGTGGGATAACTTGCAGTTTAACTTACTATCGAGTTTATTAGTAACTGAGTTACGCGAGTCCGCACAAATGTATGCTTCGCGCACCGCTTCGCAGCTATGGGTCTTCGAGCAGCGGTACTAACTTCGAACTTCGTTTCACTCGTTCTCAGTAAGTGCCGGCCTCAGACACATTGCTCTCAGCATAGCATTTGCACGAACTCGCTGTTACTGATTAAGTAATCAACAATAATACTTACTTAGCGACAGGTATGGGCGATATGAGATTGTAGTTTGATCGAATTAGGCGTCGCGCTTAGCAGCAGAGCCCATGAGACAAACTACAACTCATATTGTCCATGCCGTCACTAAATAAAATGAATTACCGATAGTACATTAACCTGCAAGTTAAAACAGGATATTAAAAGACAGAAAAATGTGTTAGAATAGTGATTAGGGTACAAATTTTATAACTCGAGAAGGAGGAATTTGGGCATGAACGTATTTACTACTGACAAGATCAGAAACGTAGTGCTTTTGGGGCACGGAGGCTGTGGAAAGACTTCGCTTGCGGAAGCGATGGCGTACCTGGCAGGGGTAACCGGACGCATGGGCAGCACCGCAAACGGAAACACTCTCAGTGACTATGACAAGGAAGAGGTCAAGAGAGGAATATCCATCAACACTACACTGATCGCGATCCCCTGGGAGGATTACAAGATCAATCTCCTTGACACTCCCGGATCACCTGATTTCATAGGAGAGGCAGAGGAAGCACTCTCGGTGGCCGATGCAGCTATCATAGTTGTGTCAGGTAAGGCCGGTATCGAAGCGGGAACTAAGCGTGCATGGGAAATGTGCGAAAAGAAAAAGATTCCGAGAATGGTATTCGTTACCGAGATGGATATCGACAAGGCCAGCTTCAAGAATGTAGTTAAGGATCTGCAGGATCTTTACGGCAAGAGAATAGCTCCGTTCCACCTTCCCATCCGCGAGAACGAAGAATTTGTAGGATACGTTAATGTTATCCAGCAGAAGGCTAAACGCTGGAATGCCGAGGGAAAGGTCGATAAATTCGACGTTCCCGATTATTCACAGGAAAACCTCAAGATTTGCCGTGACGTACTTTTAGAGGCAGTAGCCGAGACCAGCGAAGAATTTATGGAAAGATACTTCGGAGGAGATGAATTCTCCGAGGACGAGATCAGAGCTGCAATGAGAGTCGGCGTGTTTGACGGCTCCATCGTGCCGGTGCTCATGGGATCCAATACACTTGCAAGAGGAATGTATACTCTCATGGCCGACATCATCAAATACTTCCCCAGCCCCGACAGATGTAAATGTGCGGGAATCAATACCACCAACAACGAAGTATTTGAGGCGGATTATGATTTCTCTAAGCCAAAGTCGGCTTACGTATACAAGACCATCGTGGATCCTTTCATTGGAAAGTATTCACTTATCAAGGTTAATTCAGGCGTGCTCAAGCCTGATGATGTGCTTTTCAACTATCACCGTGATGCGGATGAAAAGATTGGAAAGCTCTACATATTCAGCGCAGGAAAGGCCGAGGAAGTTGCAGAGCTTCACGCAGGAGATTTAGGCGCTCTTGCAAAGCTGGCAGTCACCCAGACCACGGATTCACTTTCCACCAGAAAGAATCCCGTTACCTACCTGCGCGCAGCTATCTCAAAGCCCTACGTTTACAGAAGCTATAAGGCCAAGAACAAGGGCGATGAGGACAAGATCTCACAGGCACTTGCCAAGATGTGCGCAGAGGATCTTACACTCAAGACAGTAAACGATGCCGAAAACGGACAGACACTCCTTTACGGTATAAGCGGTCAGCAGCTCGATGTGGTTCAGAGCATACTGTCCGACAAATACAAAGTCGATATCGTGCTCGAAAAGCCACGTATTGCCTTCAAGGAGACTGTACGCAAGAAATCCGATACCGAGTACAAATACAAAAAGCAGTCGGGCGGACACGGACAGTACGGACATGTCAAGATCTATCTCGAGCCTTCCTATGACTCAGAGCGCCAGTATGTATTTGAACAGACGGTTGTGGGCGGTGCGGTTCCAAAGAACTACTTCCCCGCAGTCGAAAAGGGTGTTGCGGAATCAGTCAAGGCAGGTCCTCTTGCAGGATACCCCGTTACCGGAGTAAAGGTTACTCTCTACGACGGAAGTTATCACACGGTTGACTCATCCGAGCTTGCATTCAAGGTCGCTACAGAGCAGGCATTCAAGCAGGGATTCATGAATTCCGATCCCGTGCTTCTCGAGCCCATTGCAACCCTTACGGTCACTTTACCCGATGATTTCACCGGAGATGTAATGGGTGATCTCAACAAGCGCAGAGGCAAGGTGCTGGGAATGAATCCCGTCGGAAACGGCAACACCGAGATCACTGCAGAGATCCCTTATCTTGAGCTCTATGAATACGACACAAGGCTCTACTCCATGACAAGGGGAAGCGGCGTGTTCTCGTATGAGTTTGCAAGATATGAGCAGGCTCCCAATGACATCGCGCAGCGCGAGATCGATGCGGCAAAGACAGACAAAGAATAGTTTTATAAAGATTATTTTACCGGGAGAGAACATATGGAGAGACCAGAAGTAGTTAAACTCAGTGTTTCGGAAGAAAAAGGTGAAATAAGACTCGGAGTAAGAAACGGAAAGGCAGGGCTCATCGCTGAGCTCTGCCTTGAACTGTCTGAAGGGGTCAATATCACATACCTTTTTGTGAAAGAAAGCGAGAGACGGAAGGGTATAGGAAGCATGCTGCTCCAGAACGCTTTGAGCATTATCGCCCGTTCGGAAGGATTTGTTCCGGTGCAGGCATCCTTCCTTGCGGATGAAAGTGAGGATCTTGCGGAGTTTTTTGAGGCACAGCCGAATTTTACGGTGAGGGAGAACAAGGAAATATTTACAATCACCGCGGATGCCAGAAAAAAGAACAGTCGCTGGAAGACCTTGAAAAAGGCAAGCCCGGGTGTGAAGGAATTCTTTTCGCTTGATGCAAAGCAACGGACAGCCTTTATCAGGGCGGCATCGGAGGAAGGCTTCGAAGGATTTGTCGACATTGAGGATCCTCTTCTTGAAAAGAATATGTGCCTCGCTGCCGTAAGTGACGGAAAGGTAAGCGGAGCGGTGTTTTTCAGGAAACACGGTAAAAAGGAGCTTGAGCTTTCGTTCCTTTTCACACAGGCAAGGAATGCGATCGTGGTGGGAGAACTGCTTGGTCATGCTTGCAAGGTTGCAGATGATCTGTATCCGGATGCGGATATCTGGTTTTCAGCCGTGACACCCGAGGCAGCCGGAATGGCGGACGGTTTCTTTGGAGATAAGGGCGAGGGACAGACGGTATGTATTGCAACCTGGAACGGCTGGTCTGTCGAGGAGCTGGATGAATTCGGTGAGATGATGGCACAGTAAACTATACAGCCACCGGGCAGCATTTTTTGCCCGGTGCATTTGTTACGATGAGGATGATGAAATGGCAGATTTTGACGAGCTCAACAAAATAAAGGTTAAGGAAACTCATATTGAGGAGGGCGACCGGGGCCTTATGATCGGGGCCGAAAAGGTTAACACATACAAGTTCTATGAGAATAAAGATATAGCCCTGAACAAAAGCTGGACAGTTGAGGCACTCTTTTCCGAGTTCCGGAAGATCAATAAAAGCGAAGAGGATCAGACTATTGATGACAGGAAAGCCAGGGCACTTGAAAAAAAGAATTCAAAATACAGTGCAAAGGACAGAAAAAAGAGCGTCGCCAGAAGCAAGGATATAAGAAACCGCAAGATGGCCGAAGTGGACTTCGACAACATGATGGGTCACGGGATCCTTAAGTCCGGTGAGCTGCTTAAGCTTGAGAAAAAGTATATCGAGCTTGATGCGGAGGCGAGGGAAGAATACATTAAGGCTTATATGGTCGATGACGATAAATATGCGATAGATATTTCCATGAACAAGATGCGTAAATACTATCGTCTGATCAGAATGTATATCGATCATTCCCGGGATGAGGGTATCAGCGAGAGAACCCGCAACGGCTATGCAAACGAGATAAAGAAGCTTCGTGCAAAGCTTGATAAAGAGATGAAAGAGATCCGTAATATCAAGGGTTACGGAAAGTATTTCACATGGGAAAAGGTGACCGGTCACGTAAAGGAAAAAGCAAAGCATACCGCACAGCAGAATATCGCCAGAGATAATGTCAAGGCAGACGAAATAAGAGAAGCCCGCCAGGCAGAAAAGCAGAGAAGACTGAACGCCATCGATGCCAGAAGGCAGATGGTTATCAGCGGGAAATGGGCAGGCGATGACGGAGAGGAAAAGGAGATCGATAGCGACTGGAAGCTTACGGAATTCAGTGCCTTTATCAACAACGAGCTTTTCACCGATAAGGAACATGATCTGTATACGGATGAACAGTACAGAGCCAAGCTTTCAGAGCTTAACGGGATCGTAAAAGAAAACCTTAAGGCTCTTGACAGGATGGCTGTAAAGGGAATGATAAACAGTATCCGTGGGCAGGAAAAGAACAAGCAGTCGCGGGAGATGCTCATATCATTTCTGGATGCGGGAGTACCATGGGTTAAGAAATACTGTGTGGATATGCATAAGGCCGTGTTCGGAAATAACCTTTTGGTGGGTAAGAGCGTGGAAAATACTCTCAAAAAGAGTACCATGGCGATCAAGAAGGGGGATATAGCACCTTTTTACAAGGCAGCGGGCAGATGGTCCATCCTGCAGAAGGCGGATCTTGGAGGCAGAGGCGTCGTACTGGCCAAGAGCAAGGCTCTCCTTAAGCTGCTTGGCCCCGATGAAGAGACAGAGGCACTGGGACTCAAGGATGAGGATCTGACAAATATGGTAAGACGTGCGCAGGGAACAGACAGACTCCTGCGCCGTATGGTCGTGGAAAGATTCGGCAGATTCGCCGCCGACGATATTTATAAGGATCTGCGTAATTTTATCGGAGATAAGGCACTTTTTGCGGGTAACAGAGTGATCAAGGACTATGCCGAAAGATACCTTAACGGACTGGCGCTCACCAACAGAAAATATGCCCAAAAGCAGAAGGCTTATGATGAGGCATATAAGAACAGGATAAGCGGACCTTTCTCCGAAGTGATGAGACCTGCCGTTGAAAAGTATCTCCTTTCAAGGAAGGACAAGTGGGATGAAGCCGGAAATCAGCAGGAATTGATGGAACGGGAGCTGGAGGTCGTCACGCTCTATCTTGCAGGAATGGAAAAGGCGCTGGAAGGAAAGACTCTGTCGGAACAGGGCTGGAAAAAGCTGTACAAGGCATGCTCCAAGTTCCTTACAGACAAGGTCGGTAGCCTGAAAAGAGAGTCCGATGACGTAATGATCCAAGGCTTTGCCGCTGTTGTTGAAAGATCCACAAAGGTGTATTTTGATGAGGATGAAGGCGGGGAGAAGATATCCTGTTATGAGTACTGCGGAAAGAGGAAGGCTGCAGTTAAAGAACCCCGGGTGGATACTCTCACCTTTGGGGAAATGATAAAGCAGCTCATTAACGGAGACAAGTTCTCGGCAGTGATCCCCGACCGGGGGATCAGAAAATTCCTGAGTGACAACCTGAACGTGATCCTGTTTAAGAGTCCCGTTATCAGGGAGAGATTTCCTTTCATGAAGGATGTAAAGGGAATCGACGGATTGGATGATCTTGGGTTCGACCAGATCGAAAACATGATGATATATCTCCATGAGAGCATTACCGCCGGAGGAGCAGACGAAGAAATAAAGAAAATGCTCATAAAATATGAGGTGACGCCCGAGGTGCAGAAGCGTGCCCTTCTTGAGATAATGAGAAGCGGAGCCTCTAAAGACGATATAAAGAATGTGTTCAGGGCGGAGTATAACAAACAGACTCAGCAGAATAAGCTTGTAAGAAAGAAACTTCTTGTCACCATCGGCACGGATAAGGAAATGCGTGACGGAAAGATACGTTACCGCTATGAGGATATGCCCGACAGGGAAAAGACTCTTGCACAGTCATTTCTCGGATGGGATAAGGACTGGATGAGAAAGCGCGCCGCGCATGCAAACCGCGCCTCGGAGGTATGGAAAAGGCTTGAGGAGCTGGGCCCCGAGGCTGTAATGCAGGTGAGGAAATGGCTTAAGAGCGCCCTCAGTTCAGACAATCCCGACGGAAGCTTGATGGATCTTGCGCAGGCTATTCAGGGTGACAAAAAGAAATTCAAATTCTTTACCGTAAAGGTTAAGGGAAACGCCAATGTGGTGACGGATGATAAGCTTGCAGCCAAGGGCGGTGAAGAACAGTTCCTTGACGACATCAGGGAAGCTTTTATGGGAGTGAAAGAGCCTGATGCGGAAGATGAGCTCGAGGCTATCGAAAAGAAGAAGAAAAAGAAAGTCGAAAAAGATCAGATCAAGGTAACAGACTTCATATACGAAATGTGTATGTTCGGCGTGCAGGACATACTTATGGGGCATGGTGGGGAGTTCCAGGAGTATTTCTTTACATACGGCAGTAAACCGGAGGAGGAATACAGGGATAATCTCTTCAGTATCGCGAACTATGCATATGACAGGACACAAGTCCTCGAGGATATGATAAAGGATTATCCTCCGGAGCTTCAGCCGCAGCTTCGAAATAAGCTGGCGAGGACTGTGCTCAAAATGAGAGATACGCATTACCAGAACGAGAAAGGTCTTCTGGCAGAGCTTCCCAAAAAGCAGGGGAAGATAAAAGATCTGGAGGACAGGAAAAATGCCCTTCAGAAAGAGAATGACAATTTTGATAAGGATACTGCCGATGCCAAGAAAAAGCTGAGAATAGCTGAGGGCAGCATCGATGAACTAAGGAAGAAACACCAGGAAGCAACAAAGCTGAGGGAAAGCAAAGAGGCGGAATTATCACAATACAGGGATAAAATAAAAAATTTAAAAAAATCGGAGAGGAAAGCCAAAAAAGAAGAGCATGATGCCAAACTAAAGGAACTGGACGAACAGCTTAAAGAATGTAGGCAGAAAGAGTACAAAGCTCATGATGAAGTCAGGGAGGCAGACCGCGTAATAATGGAATGCAATGACCTCATCAGCGCAGCAAATAAAAAGATCTACGACAATAATACTCAATCAAAGAAACTTGATGAAGAGATCAGGGCAATCTCCGACGAGATATCCAAGTTCAGTGCGGGAGATGAAGCTCAGCTGTCCTATAAGGAGCAGAGACTTAATCAGGAAGCCTTTGGCGTGCAGAATCTGGATCAGCTTGGAAGTATGCTCCACAGCCTTATAAGCGTCAATGACGGAAAGCAGAGTGACGAGCTCTTTGAGACATCCATGCTCTATAAAGAGAGAAGAAAGCTGCTGGCAGAATACAAGGATGGTTTGCTGGAGCCTATTGTTGACACCATCATGGGTATCCCCGAGCTTACCATTGATATTCTGGACAGTGCCGAGACCGTGGCGATCGAATGCATAGAAAAGCTCTATAGCAGATTTGCGCCACTTGGAATGGCCATCAAGGATCAGAAGTATTCCTTTGTCGGAGAATTCTTTACAGAGGATAATCTTAAGAATTACCTTAATGAGGATAAGGCTGAATATAAGGAGTACGAAAAGGTACTGAATGAAAATGATGCCGAAATGGCGGTCAAGTACTGGAGCAGAAAGCTTGAGGAATTTACAGGGCTCTATCTGACCCAGAGCAAACAGAACACCAAATCCATTCTTTCAAACCTCGAGCAGGGAACCGGAGACGCCCAAAAGAGCCTTACATATTATTTCAAAGCAGAGGAAGAAAACCCCTGGTTTGATAAGATCAATGAGGAGGAAGTAAAGGAGAGAAATAAGCTCAAGAAAGAAGGAAGAAGCTTAAAGTTCAAGATCGGAAATGTTGTAACTTTCGGACTCACCGCAAAGCTTGACAGTGTGGCGGATGCCTTTGACAGAGGCAAAAGGAAGGCAAACGGTCTCATTAAGCAGATGAACGATCATCTGCTCGAAAACTCCGATACTATCCAGGCTGCAAACCTTCAGGGAACCCTCGAGGAATACTACAAAAACCAGATAGATAATTTCAAAGCAAATGACTCCCTGGCGCAGGAGACATTCTTAAAGTACGTGCTCACCCACACCGACAGCGTGAGTGAGGAACTTGGAGAAGTGCTTTCACAGGGATTTGAGGCTGATATCGATGTCAGAAAGACCATCAGCTCCATGACTTTTGAGCAACAGAGAAAGCTTCAGAGCTCTCTTGAGGATTTCAGGAATTACATCAGGGATGCTGCCCTTATGGGAGATCCGAAGAAGTTTAAAAAGAATCTGAACAAGACCATTGAAGAGTTCCTGAGCTCCAAGAAAACTGCGCTTGAGGAAGATGTTTCATTCAGGCCCGAGAGCATAGCGGAGGCCAAGGAGCGTATCAAGCAGATGCAGGATGCGCAGACAGCTGTTGCCGTCAAGAAGTCGGAAGGACGCACTCTGTATAACGAAAAGCTCTTTGCGGGTAAGCTTGATACCCTTAAGGAACTGGGACAGATTAAGACATCGCTCATCTATGCCGCGCAGAGCAAAAAGGGTGAGGTCAAGGTCGGATCCAAGGGAGAAGAAAAGGATAAGAGCCGCTTCGCGGAAGCAAAGCAGATGTTCAAGAAAGAGGGGGACATCACTTATCCCGATATCCTTGCGGACTGCCTTGATGAATATGTAAGGCTTAACAGCTCATTCCTTACCAAGGCTGACAGAGCTGCGGACTGGGTGCTGGGAGAAGACAATGATGTAAAGATCGAGGCCGAAAGACTGAAGGGAATTTACAAATACGCGGCGGGCGAAGCCAAAATCCCCGAGGAAGCAATGGACCTTTACCTCGTCTATGCGGCTAAATTCCAAGAGAAGACCGGAACGGGAGATAATCTTAAAAAGCTCACATCCAAGTTTAAGAACTTCTATGTGAAGCTCTCGGAGCTCGAAAAGATGAGCTTTAACGACAGCGGACTTATTCTGGCTCACAGAGATATCTGCGAGAAGATGAGAGCATATATCATATCCTTGAACGGAGATCAGAAGGCTTTCGCGGGTATGATCGATGCACAGAAAAAGTACCTGAGCTGTGCGGAAAAAGCATACGGCGTCATCGATAAAGTGCTTGCAGAGGATGCTTACACCAAGGATCTTGACGTGGTTTCAAGGTCGCGCTATGTGGGAGGTCTCAGGGAGTACTTTACCGGAAGCATCATCACCGCCAGCGAGGGAGAGCTTGACGCTGCCGCCTTTGCGGAGGAAGTAAAGGAAAGGATATCCACCTCCTTTAACATAGAAGCTCTGCTTGTAAAGGGCGATTCCGTAAGCAACAAGGATTTTGAAGAACAGAATATCTATCCCGGAGTAAAGACCAGGAAGGACTTTGAGCACATGATAGGTATCACCAGCGACAAGTGGCTGGTTGAGAAGTACAACGAGCTCGATTCCGAGCAGAGAAAGATATTTGCGATAGCTCTTTACGCATCCAAACCCGAAGAGAGAGGAACGCAGAGAGCAGTATACGGAATGAAGGCGGATGTGATAAAGACCGAGAGAAAGCAGATCCTCGATTACATCGCCGGAAAGCCGGGTGATCTGCAGGTGGATTATGCCCGCAGTATCCGCGCAGTCACCCTCAGATACAAAAACTTCCGTCTCACCGGAGACGAGGAGCTCTTTAAGACTGCACTTCAGTTTGTTGAGAAGGTCGAAAAGAAGAAGAACCTGTTAAGACCCAAGGACTTTGACCGGATGAATGCCGCCGAAGAGAACATGAAGGTGGCTGACAGATACAGAAAGAACAAAGCCACAGAGTCTGTCAATATCGGGCAGCAGTCAAAGACACTACATAAGGCTGATGTCAAGTCGCAGAGTGATCTCTACAGGTTCCTGGGGGATTACTCCCAAACGGATATTGAGAGAGAGGACAAACAGGGCCTTGTAGGAAGAGTGGGTACAAAGGTATCAAAGCTTCTGCATAACCGGGTCAAGGTCGAGAATGTTAAGGCAAGATTCGACAAGATGAGCAGCAGCCAGAGAGGCCTGCTTATCTACATCCTTCAGAATCGTACCATACTTGACTTTTCCAGCGCGGGAAAGGATGAAAAGACCAAGAAGGTTCCCCATGTGGATTCTGCCGGAAGATTCAAGATGTACGAAAAGCTTCTGAGTGAAGAGGGAAGGCTTGAAGCTCTCAGAGACGCAGCGGATCCCGAATTCGTACAGAAAGCTCTGGCATCGCTTCTCAGCTTCCAGGTAAGGGACGATGTGGAGCTTCCCGAAGGAGAGCTCAGGGAATCGGATTTTGTTGAATCCTCAATAAACAGGATCAGGGTAGTTGACTGGGATCTTCTCGATGCAGCGATGGATTTCCTTGCAGAGATCGACAGAGAGAGGATCAAGAAGTTTGCCGTAAGGCAGTCCAGAAACCTGCTCAGGCAGGACGCTGAAGAGAAAAAGGATAAAAAGACCAATTCCGCAAGGTTCTACAGTCAGCATAAATCTCTTATGGAGACGGGAGCTTCCTCTGTCGAGACCTTTGAGAACATGATCATCTCGGCGTTTGAGGAGGATAAGCTCAATAACGGACAGTCCAATGCGGATGATCTGCTCACCGGTTATTATAAGCTTAATGCCAACGAGAAGAAGCTGTTTATCAAGGCTCTCGAGAACAGAGACATCCTTGACGTATCGCAGAAGAACCTGTACAAGAATGTATTCGGACTGGCTGAGCGCGATTTCGTTAACCCCGTTGACAGAGATGCTCTGATAGATGAATATCTGGCGAACGGAAATGACACAGAGCTTGGCGAAGGAGCCTGCATGGCTGCCTTTGAGAGTCTTCTTTCCAGAGAAGTCAACGATGATATGAAGTTCGAAAACGTTGATATCAACTGGGCAAATAAAAATCTCTATGTAAACAACCAGCTCCTTGTCACCGACAGGAAGACGGTTATTGACTGGAAGCTTTTTGAGAGAGCTCTTCAGTTCGTTACCAGAACCACTTCCGAAAGCAAGATGGTATCGGGTGATCAGGCAGTATATGAGTCCCTCGGGGATAAGCAGAAGAACGGGGAGTTCAAGATGGACAATTCGTTCCTCAGGGTAAACCTGCATCATACGGGCTCCAGATTTATGAGATTCCTCGCAAGGGAGGGCTATGACGAGATCAAGGATAATCTCGGGTTCTTCGATACCGCGGTGGGATTTGCCGATTATATCGTATCCCAGAAGACCGCAAACTTCCTTCACGATCAGGCAAATGAGATGCTTGAGAAGGATAAGGAGAAGGAAGACGACCTTGTAGAGGATATGGAGGTCGAGGAGGAAAAGCCCAAGGACGGCGAGACTCAGGAGCAGTTTGAGGCAAGGATCAAGAAGGAAAAAGAAGAAGCCTTCAAGAGAAAGAACCACGACCTCAGAGGCATATACGATCTGGCCGGTTCTTTCCAGGAACAGAAGGAGGTGCTTAAGACCTTCGGTAAAAACATCAAGAGCGTAATAGGCGCGTACAAGGATGTACTGGACGATAAGGAAGAGGAAAAGGAACTCTCCGACGGGCTGTCAGAAACCCTTAAAGGCGTGGAAGCTACCGAGATTGTCAACCACGAGATCACAGGTTATAAGTATGTTGATATGGTGCTCAGGTTCTCCGGTAAGGCGATAAAGGGAGCGGCAGATGCCAAGGCTGCCATAGATGCCTTTGCGGAAAACGATGAGCAGCTTGAGAAGATCGACGGATATATCGAGAAATACATGAAGGGCTTTGTCAGCACCAAGGCCATCGGAGAGTGGTATACCGATAAAGCTGAAGCCTTCGAACAGAAGGTTGACGACCTTCTTCCCGACTTTGTGAAGAATAATGTCACAAAGCTGCTCAAGGCCGCTGAAGAAACAGGTGACCTTCTCGACTGGGCAAAGACCTATGTTAACCCCGTTATCTCCATGATCGGAGATTTCAAGGATATTGTAGAGGCCTCCATCAACATCAAAAAGCTTGGTGATGCAAAGGATGAGGGCGCAAAAAAGAGCGCAGAGGATAAGTCAAAGATAGAGAACCTCAATGTTTCGCAGAAAAAGAAGGTATCTCTTACCGAAGTGCTGAACAACAATAAGGCTCTTGTCAGCGGCGGTACCGATATGACAAAGAATATCGAGTCCCGGAAGATATCCAAGGCTGCAGGAACCGTGGCAGGCAAGGTTGCCGAATATGCCGGTGTGGAGGGAGCCTCCAAGATCATCGATAAGGTTGTTGATCTTGCTAATTATTTCTGGCACTGCATGTCCGATAAGAACACCGTGAGAGATTATTATCAGGGTGCCGGAAACGCAACGGTCAAGGACATCTACGCTGCAAGGGAGCAGGTGGAGGAAAAGTTCCGCTATCATGACAAGCCGGAAAGCTATGTATCTAAGCACAAGACCAAGAAGGATGTGAACGGCAATATCGTTGTGGGCAGCAGGCAGCTTGACCTTATCCGCAACGCGCAGGGATTTGAGCGCGATGAGGAGCTTGTGGACTTTATAAGGCTAAATATGGTTCACGCTATTCTCTTCTCGGCAAGTGATTACAATCCTTTCGAGGAGCCGAGGATCCTTGCAAAGTGTACGCTTGCCGTATTAGGCTTAGAGGATGCCATCGGAAAGACCGACAACGAGACAGCAGTATCAGTATTTAAGAAACTCAGGGAATGATCAGGTAACTATGAAAACACTATTTAATGACGGCTGGGAGTTTACAAAGCTAAGGCCGGGCTCGGATATTCCGGGCCCGGACGAAGCCCGTTTTGAGAGAGTGAATCTCCCGCATGACTGGCTGATTTATCAGACCGGGAATCTGTATGAGGATTCAACAGGATTTTACAGGAAAAGATTTGACTTAAAGAAAAAGCCGGGGAGGCGCTACGAGATATATTTCGAAGGCGTCTATATGGATACCGCTCTTTACGTTAACGGTAAGGCGGCAGGTGAGTGGAAATACGGGTATTCCAGCTTTTTCTTTGATATAACAGAGCTCTTAAAGGAAGGCGATAACGAGATCATCGTGAAGGTCAGCTTCCTTTCGCCCAACAGCAGGTGGTACAGCGGAGCGGGAATATTCCGCGATGTATGGTTTATCGAGCACAGAAGCACCCATATAGTAACGGACAGCATGTATATTTCCGCTAAGCCTGTGGTATCCGCAGGGGAAAAGATAACTGCGGATACCGACCTTACAGGCGAGTGGGAAGTAAAGGTCAGTGCCGAGCTCGTTAACGGCAAAGCCGACTGCTCATGGAATGGTGACTATGATAAGAACGGAGTGGGAAAGCTGAGTCCAAGGCTTAAGGCTACTCTATGGTTTCCCATGCTCGGAAAGAGCCACAGCGCGCTTATAGGGGCAGTTACCGCGCAGGAATACCCAAGCGGCGTAACAAGGATCGAGTTTACGGAAAAGATCGAAAAGCCGGAGCTATGGTCGCCGGAGAATCCCAAGCTCTATGACTGCAGGCTCTCTGTCTTTGATCCCGAGGAGGATTATGAAGATACTGAGAGCTCCCTTGTAAAGCCTGCTTCAGAGGACTCAGAGGAAGAAAAAAAGAAGATCGTATTAGCCCCGGGCACCCCCAAAGGGGAGGGCGACGAGAGGCTTTTCGGTTTCAGAAGCTTTACTTTTGATACGGATAAGGGCTTTTTTGTAAACGGAGTCCATACCAAGATAAACGGCGTGTGCGAGCACCACGATCTGGGCGCTTTGGGCGCTGCATTTAACAAGGCAGCCATGAGAAGAAAGCTGCAGATACTTCGCACCATGGGAGTAAATGCTATAAGGACCTCGCACAATATGCCCGCAGTTGGTCTGCTTGAGCTTACGGATGAAATGGGATTTTTCGTCTGCGACGAATCCTTCGATATGTGGGAGGGCAGCAAGACAGAATACGACTACGCCCGCTTTTTCAAGGAGTGGCAGGAGAGGGATGTGCGCAGCTGGATAAGGCGCGACCGCAATCATCCGAGCATATTTATCTGGAGCATCGGGAACGAGATATACGACACCCACAAGGATGCTCACGGCCAGGATATAACCCGCTGCCTTCAGAAAGAGGCAAAAGAAAACGATCCCCTCGGGAATGCCATAATAAGCATAGGCTCCAATTATATGGCATGGGAGGGCGCACAGAAATGTGCGGATATCCTAAAATATGCCGGATATAACTACGGCGAGAAGCTTTATGATGAGCATCACAGGGAGCATCCCGACTGGTATATCTTCGGAAGCGAGACAAGCTCCACCGTTCAGAGCAGAGGGATTTACCGCTTCCCCTATAAGAGGAGCACGCTTGCGGATGATGATCTGCAGTGCTCGAGCCTTGGCAATTCCACCACAAGCTGGGGCGCACCCAACGCGGAATACAGCATAATAGCGGAGCGCGATCACGATTTTTCAATGGGACAGTTCCTGTGGTCGGGATTTGATTATATCGGAGAGCCCACTCCATATCACACCCGCAATTCATATTTCGGGCAGATAGACACCGCGGGATTTCCCAAGGACACATTCTATATCTATAAGTCCGCATGGACAGATGCAAAGAAAGATCCCTTCGTGCACGTATTTCCATACTGGGATTTCAACGAAGGGCAGACTGTCGATGTGAGGGTTGCATCGAATGCCCCTGTGGTTGAGCTCTTTGTGAACGGGGAAAGCCTCGGAAGGAAGGCGATAGATCACGTTAGTGGCAAGGTACTCACCGGGGATTACATCACGCAGTACAGAGCAGGCGAGATCACAGCAGTTGCCTATGATGAGAGCGGAAAAGAGATAGCAAGGCAGACGCGCCATTCCTTCGGAGACAGCGCGCACCTTGTGCTTAATGTATATGAGCCGGAAAGAAAGCTCACCGCAGGCATAGGAGATATGGCATTTATCGAGGTATACGCCACGGATAAGGACGGATATCCGGTTGAAAATGCGACCGATCTTGTGAATGTGAAGGTGGAGGGAGCAGGATATCTTGCGGGCCTTGATAACGGCGATTCCGCGGATGATGCAGAATACAAGGGAAGCTTTAAGAGGCTGTTTTCCGGAAAGATGCTGATATGTGCGGCCGTGGGAAATGAAACAGGCAAAATAAAGGTAACCGCCTCGGCAGAAGGGCTTGAGGGCGCGGAAGTAACCCTTGAAGTATCTGAAAAAAAAGATATCGAGGGTATGTCACTGCTTCCCGAGAGATTTTCAGAAAAGAAGGATGGGGAAGATACCGGCAGTGATTTAAAAGACCGCAGCGAAACAAAAGCCGGTAGCCGCGAAGTAAAGGAAAGACGTATAAACGGCGTGAGGGTAAGGAAAATAGCACTCTCGTGTGACGAGGAAAGAGTGCTCACTCCTGATTATGTCAAGATAAAGGTCAATGCCCGGATACTGCCCGAAGCGGCAGCAGGCGCGGTAGATCCCGACGAACTCATATGGAAAGCTGTGGATGAAGCCGGCATCGACAGTAATATAGCAAAGATCGTTGAAACGGAAGGGTTTAGTGCCACAGTCAAGGCTCTGGGAGACGGATACTTCAAGATCCGCTGCATGACCAAATGCGGATGTGAATCAGTGAAGGTCATTTCGGAGCTTGGCTTTACCGCAGAGGGAATCGGGCAGGCACTGCTTGATCCTTACGGGTTTATTGCAGGTGGTCTCTATACTTATTCCGACAGCGAGCTGGGTAACGGCAACGAGCACGGTATCGCCACCCAAAGGGGCGACAGGACTGTATTCGGATATGATGATATCGACTTCGGAAGCTACGGAAGTGACGAGATCACGATTCCTCTCTTTGTGCTTTCGGGCGGAAAGTTCCCGATGCAGATATGGGAAGGCCTCCCGGATGCAAAAGGAAGTGAGATGCTGGCTGATGTTGTCTATGAAAAGCCTGCGCTCTGGAATGAATATCAGAGCGAGACATATAAGCTGGGGCACCGCGTTAAGGGAGTAAGCTCTCTTTATTTCGTGACCTACGATAAGGCACAGTTTGCGGGATTTTCATTTAAGAAGCTGGAAAAGGCTTATGAGCTTTTGAATGCGGGCGAATGTGATGCGGTATACGGCGACAGCTTTGAAAAGAAAGCAGACCGGATAGATAACATCGGAAACAACGTGACCGTTGAATTCAAGGATATGGACTTTGGAGATAAAGCCGCCGGCAGGCTTGAGATAACCGGAGTATCGCATATTCCGGTAAATACCATCCATGTGCTCTTTGATAACGGAACCGATTCAAAGAGAGATATAATTGAATTTAAGGCCGGCGCCGGGGAAAAGCAGCCGTCTGCCGGAAGTGGTAACGCCCCCGAGAAGCAGGTATTTGAAGTGAGCGGCTACACCGGAAAAGGTGATGTGAAGTTCATCTTTCTTCCCGGCAGTAGCTTTGATCTTGTTTCAATAAGGTTTATTTGATATTGATTCAATAAAGCTTGTTTGATCTCGATCTGTTATATTGTTTTAACCTATTAAACGCCTTCTCCTTTCAAATGGGAGAGGGCGTTTTCATTAACAGTCAGGCTTATTCGTAATCGCAGATGATCCTGTTAAACTCCGATAGATCGATGATACATTTCCCATGATACATGTTTATCGGTTCGGTACCTTGAAGCGGCATTATCTGCGGTACGTAAGGTGCATAGTCCTCCCCTGTAAAGTCATACTTGATAAGCATCTTTTTCAAGGAATCGATCATCCAGTATTCCTGTACACCGGCATTCCTGTACTTGGGGCATTTCTTCTCAAAATCCTTTTTTTGAGTCGAGGGAGACAGAACCTCCAGCACAAAATCCGGAGCACCATAGACTCTGTCTCGAAGTTTGCTTCTATCACACAGTATCATGACATCCGGCACCAGCATCGTTTTGTCATCAAGGTCGAGCTGCACATCCACCGGGCCAAGGATCACTTTGCATTTGCCTTTATTACTGTCGATGAACCGATCCACCTGTTTGGCAAATTGATATACTATCTCCTGGTGTAGGGGCGTGGGCGAAGACATATCGTAGAATTCGCCGTCTATCAGTTCAACCCGCACTCCCTGTGGAAGATTATTATATTCTTCCACAGTATGCGGACCGATGTCACTGCCGTAAAAAGGGACAGGTTCTCTTACTACACTTTCTCCGTATACATTTGTATATGATGTAACGGTAGGCTTAGATTTTTCGTCGTAATAAAAGCTTTTTCCCAGATGCTCGTACTGTGGATCAGTCAACATCTTTTCTATTGCATCCAGAGTAGACCTTCTGGGATTTGATGTCTGACCTGAGAAGATTTTGATTATTGTACCTATCGGAACTCCGCTGTGATCACATATCTGTGTGTAGGTATACCCCTTTTTTTCTTTGAGTTTCTTTAATTCCTCTATTGTCATGACTGCCACCCCCTTTATCATAAACTCTATTATCTTACCGTTAGTTATATTATACTACCGAATATTGCCGGATTCAATACCCGATAACACCTTTCATAAATAATTCAGCTATTATCCATGATCACAGGCCCCAATTCTACCATAAGTAGAAATTGCTGAATTATCCCACCAAAACATCAATTACATTAGATATTTACAGTTCAACTCTACTGTGAGTCGTGCTATAATGCATTCGGCCCTTATCTAAAACGGGAGGAGTAATCACTACATGTCAGACTATAAAGAAAGCAAAGACAATCCTTTGCACAAAGAATTCGGTATATGGAGTAATACCGGATACATCATTAAAAATATGGCAAAGTACTGCCCGCAGGCGATCTTTCTGACCCTGCTCGGCATTGTATGCGGGTCGGTATTCCAGTACTTTTGGGGAATCTTCGGGAAGTTTGTTATCGATGATATTACAGCGGGCCTCGGAGAAAAGGAGAGCATACACAAACTCCTGATAACCATCGCTATAGCGGGAGCTATAGCAGTCCTTTTGTCCCTGGGGAATACGATCTCGAACAATCAGCTCTGGTACAGACTGATCTACGTTCGCATGTATATGATAACCGAGCGTATCGAGCGCGTACTTAATCTTAAATTCGAGATGCTTGAAAAGCCTGATGTTATGGATATAGCTGAAAGGGCAAGCGAGGCAACCGGTGGCAATTATAACGGCGTCGAGGGCATGATGAACAGAATGCGTGAGCTTGGGCAGAACGCATTCACTCTTGTTGTGACCTTCATTGCGGTAACGGTACTTGACTGGAGACTCATCATCGCAATAATCATCCTCAGTATCGGCGAGTTTTTATACTACAGATATATCATAAAAAAAGACAAAAAAGAGGTCTGGGATAAGCTTTCCACTACGTGGCGCAAAACCCACTACATGGAAAGAGTCACCCAGGATTTTGATTTCGCCAAGGATATCCGTCTCTACGGTCTCAGCTCTTTTCTTGCTGATAAGCAAAAAGGTATCTACGATAAGAGATATAAGCGTATTGCTCTTCACGAAGATATGTGGTTTGGATACAACGTAGTGGCAAGGCTTACCTATATCGTTATCCAGGCATGCATATACGGAGCCCTTTATCTGGCGATCTTTAACAGGAGCCTTTCCGTCGGAAACTTTACCATGTTTCTTTCGATGGCTATTGCTTTTTCGGGAGCTCTTACCAATTTCCTGAACAGATTCGGAGATTACAAGAAGGCTTCTTTAGAGACGGACGATTTCAGATCCTTTATGGAGCTTGAGATATTTGACGATGAGCAGGATGCGATCCCTGTGCCGGAAGCGGATGAATACGAGATAGAATTCGTAAATGTATCCTACAGATACCATAAAGCCGAAAAGGATGCTCTTACCGGCCTTAATCTAAAGATAAAGCCGGGAGAGAAGCTGGCCGTTGTAGGACTTAACGGGGCGGGAAAGACCACGATGATCAAACTTCTGCTCAGGCTTTATGATCCGACAGAGGGGTATATTACGCTTAACGGAACGGATATCAGAAGATTCCGCAGAAAGGACTATTACAGGCTTTTTGCACCGGTATTCCAGAATGTTGAAATCTTTGCGTTTCTTCTTGGAGAGAATATTTCCCTTAAGCAGATGGATAGAACGGACAGGGATAAGGTGCTTAAATGTGCTGAGGAAGCGGATCTTCTTGATAAGATCAAATCTCTTGAAAAGGGTATTGATACGCCTCTTACCAATGTGGTAGAAGACGACGGTGTGGATCTTTCAGGCGGAGAGAAACAAAAGCTGGCTCTTGCAAGAGCCCTTTATAAAGGGGCAAAGATTGTTGTGCTTGACGAGCCCACATCCGCTCTTGATGCCCTTGCGGAACAGGCGCTTTACGAGAGATTCGACGAGATGGTCGGAACAAAGAGTGCGGTTTATATTTCCCACAGGCTTGCCTCTACCAGATTTTGCGACAACGTAGCTATGTTCGCGGACGGAAAGATGATCGAGTACGGAACACACGACGAGCTTATGGAAAGAGGCGGGGAGTACGCTGATATGTTCAACACCCAGGCTCAGTACTATCGTGAGGAAAGCGGGGTGAGTGAAAATGAATAAAAAAGAGTTTAAAAAGATATTTGAGACCATAAGCCTTCTTTTTTCAACGGCAGGAAAGAAGTACCCGGGATTCTTCGTGGTTCAGATCATAAAGACCTTAGCAACCATCGGCCAGCCCTTTATCGCTATATTTGTATCACCTCTTATTATTGACGAGATAGTGGGAGCAAGAGACCTTAAGAAGATGATCATTTATGCCGGGATAATTATTCTCGGAGAGGCAGTTTTCTCCCTGACCATCAATAAATGTGATACAGAGCTCAATAAGTATGGGGAGAAATTAAGCAATTATTTTAATATCCTTATCGGAAAGCATTCAATGGAGCTTGATTTTCAGCTTACCGAGGACAAAGCAGCCCTTGAGCAGATAGAAAAGGCGAGAACCGGAATGGACTGGTACTCGGGCGGAGTAAAGGGAGTCGCGGATCAGGTATTTTTGTTTATCGGAAATGTGTTTAAGATAGTCGGATTTGTAACCGTAATAGCGCTCCACGCGCCACTCCTTTTAGCTGTTATGGCGGTATATGTGGCCATCAATTCGTTTCTTGTTTCCAGGCAGAACAAGATCAGCCTTGAGGCTTTCGGTAAGCTGTCTAAGGTAAACAGGCTTTTCGGATACTTTGGCTGGAATATAGTCGATCCAAGATATGGAAAAGACGTAAGGCTTTACGAAGCGCAGGAGACTTTTGTGTCTGCATGGCAGAATAATACCGACAAGAGCAATAAGCACTGGAAATGGCAGGCGGATACGCAGTTTCCTTATGCGATGATGCTGGATCTTTTCTCAATCATCCGAAGCATATTTGCATACTTCTACGTAGCGCTGCTTGCTATAAAGGGCTATTACAGCGTAGGTATCTTCAGTCAGCTTGTTGCTTCCGAGGGAGCCCTCGATGCAACCTTAGGCGGTCTTGTATGGAATATTACCGAGATAATAAAAAGATGTAATTACGCATACGAGTATGTGCTGTTTATGAATTACCCGGCGGCTCTTCCGAAAGGGGATAAGCCTGTGGAGAAAAAGCCTCATGAAATAGAATTCAGGCATGTTTCCTTCAGCTATCCCGGAACGGATAGAAAGATCCTTGACGATATCAGTATAAAGATCGCTCCCGGCGAGCACCTATCAATCGTAGGACTTAACGGCGCAGGAAAGACGACCTTTATAAAGCTCCTTTGCAGGCTCTACGATCCGACCGAGGGTGAGATCCTTCTGGACGGAGTGAATATAAAAGAGTACGACTACAAGAAGTATATGGAGCAGTTTGCCCCTGTATTTCAGGATTTCAAGCTGTTTGCTCTCACTCTTTCGGATAATATCGTCTTTGACAAAGAGACGGATGAAGCGGAGAAAAAGCGCATTGCCGAGCTGACAGAGCTTGTGGGCCTTGAAGATTTCGTAAATAAACTTGATAAGGGTATGGATACAAATATTTTCAAGTTCTTTGACGAAGAGGGAATTGAGCCCTCCGGCGGCGAGCAGCAAAAGATAGCCATAGCAAGAGCTCTTTACAAGGATTCACCGGTGGTTATCCTCGATGAGCCTACGGCAGCCCTTGACCCTGTTGCGGAGTATGATATTTATCGACAGTTTAACACACTTGTGGGAGGACGAAGCGCGTTTTATATCTCTCACAGGCTTTCGAGCTGCAAGTTCTGTGATAAGATAGCAGTGTTCAGTGGGGGAAAAATCGCCGAGTACGGCACCCATGATGAGCTTGAGCGCATCCCCGGCGGTATTTATGCCGAAATGTTTGAGGCCCAGGCAAAGTATTACAGGTGATCGGATTACTCCGGTAAATGGGCTTATGACCCTTGTGAATAATGTTTTACTTTATATAGTCAAAATGTGGTATAATGTATACCACATTTTTTCTATATATTCAGAGTTTGTTATTTTCGGGAGACTGAGATGATCAAGATCTTTAAAAAAGAATACGGCAGATTCAAAGCATATATTTACGATCAGTCCATAGATGTTAAGGACAGAGCCTTCATACTGTTTTCAACGGCAGTATTGCTTGCCTTGTTTGCGGCAATACCATGTGGGCTTATAATGCGTGAGCCTCTGATGGCCACGCTCGCCACGGCAGCAGGAACTTTGTTTTTTACGGTATATCTTGCTATCGCGGTAAGCACAGGTACCATAAAGCAGGCAAAGATAGTCATCTCGGTCATACTGGTGGTTCTGTTTCTGCCGGGAATGTTTTTTACCAACGGCGGAGTTTCCGGAGGGACACCCATCTGGCTGCTGCTGGGAACGATCTATATAGCTCTTATTCTGGACGGAATGCTTAAAGCAGTGATGCTGATAAGCGAGACGGTCATCATCACCGCCTGCTGGATAGTCGGATACTTTTTCCCGGAGCTTGTGACCGAGTATTCCAGAGGCGGGAATTATTTCGATACCATCGCCGCTCTCTATATAGTCGGATCCATTATTTATGTCTGCATTTCTTTCCAGGGAAGCCTGTTCAAAAAGGATGAGGAGTCCAAGAATGCCAAGCGACTGTTTGAACAGACAGCTATAGCTCTTGTAAGCGCTGTTGACGCAAAGGACAAATACACACATGGTCATTCTGCCAGAGTGGCAGAGTATGCCAGAAAGATAGCCGAACAGGCCGGAAAAAGCAAGATTGAGTGTGAAGAAATATACTATGTAGCGCTTTTACATGATGTGGGAAAGATAGCCATCCCGGAGGAGATCGTCAATAAAGTAGGGAAGCTGACAAGCGAAGAATACCGTATAATGCAGGATCATTCCGCATTCGGCGCGGAGATCCTGCACAGTATCACCGAATATCCCAATCTCAGCATAGGTGCTCATTATCATCATGAAAGATATGACGGAAAAGGATATCCCGAAAAGCTCAAAGGTGAGGATATTCCCGAGATTGCCAGGATCATCGCCGTTGCGGATGCCTATGATGCCATGACTTCAAAGAGAAGCTATCGTGATCCCATTCCTCAGCAGAATGTGAGAGAGGAGATCGTTAAGGGAGCGGGAACTCAGTTCGATCCCAGATTTGCTAAGATAATGCAGCATCTCATCGACCTCGATACAGAGTTTGAGATGCAGGAAAAGGATGAAGTAAAAGAGTTTGCAGGAAAGAATGAAGTGGTAAGCACCAAGTTCCGCGATAATGTTTCCGAAGGAATCGTTATGAGCGACGAAGTCAGACACATCACTTTCAAGTGCGGACCTCACGACAAATTCATCGAGGAGTTTGAGCCTGCGATGATCCTGTTTGATTCGCTGGACGGCCGCTATCATGATGAGGAGCGCGAAATAAAGAGCCTGAATTATTATGAATATGCGGTGGTATGGTTTGACGGCCGCTATGACGACAGCGGAGTAAGAAAGATAGAAGTCCAAAAGGACATAAAGAGCAGAAGCTCGGCTGAATGGGTCGGAAATACTGACTACGAGGTTGAGGCCGTTAAGCAAAGCGACCATATCATGATAAAGATAAAGAGCGAATTCCGTGATACCACAGTCACCGTCGCCCTGCCCGACAGCTCAAGGTTTGCTTACCTTGGCTTTACCGGCGAAAACTGCCACTTCTTTGATTTTGATATCATCAAGGATGATGGAGCGGTATCTGAGGATTATATCCCGAGGATCGCCGAAAAGGTTTCGTACATCGAAGGACCGGAGGGCGACCTGCCCAACATCCAGATCGACGGATACAGGGCGGCAGCTACGGAGGGAGTCAGGATAGAGGACAAGATGAAACTCACATTCCGCACCAAGAGCCTGCCCACGGCGCGTCTTGTATGGCACTGCGCTTTCATGGATATTTTCTATTCTGCCGATAAGAAGATATACGGTGAAGGATACAGAGAATATGCCCTCGTCAGACTGGACGGAGAGAGCTGGGATGCCGGGGGAATAGCCGAGAACAAGCTTATCGTTAACATCAGTGATGAGTTTGACGGATGGGAAGCATGGAAGGAAAAGAACAAGAAGGGTGTTGATGTGACTGTCACATTTGCCAGAGAGGGCAATAAAGTCACAACCTATACCGAAAATCAGGGAATCAGCATCAAGAATACCACCACTGTGCTGGATGACGGTGCAGATATATACGTGGCACTTACGGGTGACCAGTGTACCGTAACAAATATAAGAATTGAAAAACAGGCTTAAGAACTGGTGAAAAAACAACGGGTGTGCAGAAGACAGCTTCTGTACACCCGTTTATAAATGTGTATTGCTTATTTGTACACCCTTTTGGGTTTATGCTTTTACAGCTATTATTTCATTTCTTATCCGGGTCAGGGTTCATATCTTCAAGCGCGTAATTACAACACTGAACAACCAGAGCATTGACAGAGATATTTTCCCGCTGTGCTACATTCTCCAGTTTTTCGAGAAGTTCCTTGTCAATCCTGAAAGTCTTGTTAACATATTCCGTCTTTTTAACTTTAAACATGCTGCCGTGTACTCCTTTTGCTTAATTATATACGTTAGCGACCGCTTGAAAATACACGCTGTATCCGCACGTGATATTTACACCTATTACCATAAGTGCTATAATTACATAAATCTTTTCTACAGTATTTGAAGTGGAGGAATACTATGATCACAACGCCGTATCTTCAGCTTTTTCTTTGGGCTACGCTTAGACTTATTGCTGATGGAAATAAAGAGGAATATACATTTGTTGAGGATAATATCTCTAAGGGAATAGCAACCGCTCTTTTCAACAAATATGAGAAAGAGTATAGCAAATTTGGTGTACAAAGGGATTTCTTATACGAAATCGACAGTTTTTATAAAGAGATATATGCCGGAGTTGGTGATGGAAACGAAGGAAAGTATAAATGCGAAGAAGATGATGGCCTTTTGCTTATAATCGCGCTTATATTGAATAATATTACCATTTAATCACAAGTAAAGAATACTTGGATTCAAGTAGTAAAAAACCGAGAATGATAAAAAGGAGAAATACATAGTAAAAATGATAGAAATGTTGAAGAAAAAATGCATTAATACTAAAGAAAAAAACAAAAAAAGGATTATTTCGGCAGGTTTCTGTATTGCATTTGTAGCATCTGTTATTATGTGTGATTTTGGAAATGTAGCGAAGGTAGATGCTAGAGACAGTATGATTGACCCGTTAGTTCAAGTGTTTGCGACAAAGGAACAGCTAATGTCTTCCTTTACAACTGACGGTAGTGGGAGAATAATAAAGAATAATACTCACCAAGAACACAATGATGGTATTTGGTATCTGGGTAGACTATATTTTGGGAAAAATGATAAGGGAAAGGATCAGGCATGGTATATTACTGGAGTCGACGAGGATAATCCTGGCGATAATATTGTTCTTTTTGCAATTGATCCTATTCTGCTAAAACAAAAGTTTTGTAGCCGCAATCTTTTTGATGAAAACGGTAAACGTATTTATAACATTTATGATGATGATGGATATGTTGATGGATATGATACCATTACTGATGAGACAATAATGGTTTTCGCAAATCATTATGGGGCAAGTGGTCCTATGTCAATAAATAGCGCAAATTAAAATGAGAGATTTGCCCACTAAGCA
>CAMUYA010000015.1 GCA_947164865.1 uncultured Lachnospiraceae bacterium | reverse complement strand
CCGGGCGTTTTTGATACGCGATTTCTCCGCTAGGAGAAATTTCCTATAAAGCAAAGAAAAAGAGCGGCCGTACCGCCAGCCGCTCTTTCCGGAATCTATTCCGGCTTCCGTGAGAGTTCCATTATCTCGTCGTTAAGTTCCAGCATCTTGTCATCCAGATCGCTCACCATCTTTGCACAATCCACAAGCTCCTGGCAGATCCTTTCGGGCACATCTCCCTCAAACTTGTAATTGATCTTGTGCTCAAGGCTTGCCCAGAAGTCCATAGCAACGGTACGTATCTGCATCTCTACCTTGGTGTCGACTTTCCTGTCTGACAGATATACGGGTACCGTGATTATCATATGGTAGCTCTTATACCCGCTCACTTTGGGGAAGGTGATATAATCCTTGACCTGTATCACCTGTATATCCTGCTGGTGCTTGATCATCTCCGCTATCCGGTATATATCCGAGGTAAATGAACAGATTATCCTGATACCTGCGATATCGTTAACATAATTGACCATGTTCTCGATGGTGGAGTCGTATCCGTGGCGTTTAAGCTTCTTAACGATACTTTCCGGTGTTTTGATCCTGGTTTTAATATGTTCTATGGGGTTATACTGATGCGTATGCTGAAATTCCTCGTTGAGGATCTCAACCTTTGTCTGCATCTGACGGAGTGCGGCGTTATAAAGCAGGCTTACTTCCTGCCAGGTCTCAATCCCGTCATTACTTCCTATAAGGTCCATCTTTTTTGTATTCCTTTACTGATTTCCTTTACTAATTCCTTTTAGTTCAAAATATATATCGGATAAGCAGTTATTTTCTGAACTTCTTATTCTTCATTTGCACGCCTTATGCTATAATCATAATACCATATTACAGGCGGATTTGCATAATATTTACAATTTTTTAATCGTTTAAGTTGATTTTTTGTATATATTGCACATAAAAGTGCTGGTGATTTGGTAATCTTTAGTTGTTTATCTCCTTACCACTCTGTATTTTTATACATTGAATCACTGAATTATTCATAGCAAAGGACATTTCTATGAGAATATGGGCCAGACAGTTTAAAGATACACATATGCTGAAAGATGAGCTTATAGTGGACGAAAGCAGCGAAACGCGCACCCACAAAGTCTTTCATGCGATCGAGGAAGTATGCAAAAAAATGGATCTGGCACAGCCGGTATGGCTGGATCGTAATATAAAAGAATTCAAAAGAAATGCCGTAGTCCGCTTCGAAAAAGATTCTTTCATAGAAGAAATCCCCTTCGATTACCTGGAAATAAGGGTAATTGAAGAGGATTAAAAAACAGAGTGAGATAAAGGACATCTCACTCTGCGCAACACTACGTGTACTAATATCCTTCGGGATTGTTTTTCTGCCAGCGCCAGGAATCTTCGCACATTTCCCTGATCCCGTACTTCGCTTCCCAGCCGAGTTCCTTTTTGGCAAGGGATGCATCGGCATAGCAGGTTGCGATATCTCCGGGTCTTCTGGCCTGTATCTCATAAGGGATCTTAACTCCGTTTGCCTCTTCAAAGTTCTTAACGATATCAAGCACGCTGTATCCGTGCCCGGTTCCGAGGTTATATATCTTTAATCCGGCTTTTTCCTCAATCTTCTTAAGTGCCTTTACATGACCTATAGCCAGGTCCACAACGTGGATGTAATCTCTCACGCCGGTTCCGTCGGGAGTGTCATAGTCGTTTCCGAATACGTTTAAGTGATCTCTCTTTCCGACAGCCACCTGCGTAATGAAAGGCATGAGGTTGTTGGGAATTCCGCTGGGATTCTCGCCGATGGTTCCCGACTTGTGAGCGCCAATCGGATTAAAGTATCTGAGCAGGATAACATTCCATTCATTATCTGCTTTCTGAATATCCGAAAGGATCTGCTCAAGCATTGACTTTGTCCATCCGTAGGGATTAGTGCACTGTCCCTTGGGGCACTCCTCGGTGATGGGAATAAAAGCAGGGTTGCCATATACGGTGGCACTGGATGAGAAAATGATGTTCTTGCATCCGTGCTTTCTCATCACATCCACAAGTGTCAGAGTACCGGTGATGTTATTGTCGTAGTACTCCCAGGGTTTTTCCACGGATTCGCCCACGGCCTTTAATCCCGCAAAATGTATTACCGCTCCGATCTCTTCCTTTGAAAAGATTTTTTCAAGAGCCTCTCTGTCCCGGATATCAGCCTTATAAAAAGGCACTTCTTTTCCGGTGATCTTTGCCACTCTGTCAAGCGATTTCTCACTTGAATTGCTAAGGTTGTCAAGCACAACAACATCATATCCGGAATTCTGCAGCTCAACCACCGTATGGCTTCCTATAAATCCCGCTCCGCCTGTCACAAGTATCTTACTCATCAGTAATCTCCTTTTCCTGTTATAGTGTTACTCCGTTCATCTTAAGCAGTTCCCTTGCGCTCTCAACAGAATCCACTCCCGTGGGATTCTTTATCGGAGCAAATTCTTTCTCACGCACCACTTCAAAAGGAAGACAGCTCTTCATCTGATGTATCATATCCAGCACAAGGTTCTCGTATTTGTACCCGTTGGGTTCCGAAGGCTTGATCAGATTACCCGTCTCGTCAATATAAGGTATCTTTTTCTTCACTATATGAAGCGGAAGTTCCTGCTTAACAACTCTTTCAAGCTCTTCTATATTGAAAAGATAATTGAGGATGACGCCAAAGTTGTATGCCGGATCACCCTTTTCATCCTTTGCATTCATAAGCTCTTCAGTGAGCTCATAGTATTCCACGATAGAAGGTCTTCCGTCCTCAAGGCACATTACTCCGACCTTCTCGTCGGGTGCGTTTTTCCTCACCACTTTCGCACCGACAACGCAGTTCTTTTCGATGGTCGCTCCCACAAACACCGGATCTGCGATCCTCTGAAGCACATTATCCACCGCAAAAATGTTGAACCATTCGATCCCCCACTCCTTTGCCTTATCCAGGAGCCCTGCGCGCACAAGAGAAATAAACCATCCACCGTTTCCGTTGGGTGATGTAGCCATCCTTCCCTTTTCCTCAAGGTATATCTTTCCGTTATAATCCGTTGCCGCTGCCATCTCCTGTTTGAAGAAGTGAATATACTGCTCGGGATATCCGAAAAAGCTTTTCTCTTTTAAGAAAGCGATAGTGGCATCGTTGTTCTTTTCGCTGGTCATGATAAAAAGATGGAAATATGAATCCGCTTTTTTCACTACATCCAGCATGTTGTTTATCAGGCACTCAAATATAAACATTTCTTTTGTAATGCCGATATTATACATTCCTTTGGGATCGTCCGAGCCAAGCCTTGTTCCCATTCCGCCGGCAAGGAGCACTGCTGCCACTTTCCCGCTTCTGATCGCATCCAGGCCTGTCTTTTCAAAGCTCTCTCGATTCTTTTCAATCTCGTCAAGTTCCATACAGGGAAGGGGTGATATCACTCCCTTCTTTGTCAGTTCGTCAGGATTTGCCGCTGCCGCAAGCACGCTCATATCCGTCTCTTCTATCTGTTTGAGAAGCGCCTTCTTTTCCTCATCGGATAATTCATCATAATACTTCAGGATATGCTCCTGACCGTATTCGGTAAGTTTTGCTCTAATGCTTTCGGGTACCATATGTCCTCCCATTCAGTGATACTTTTATGCCTTTCGTAAAAGACAGATCATTTACCGTCCTATTCTATCATAAATGAGAAAAACTTACCAGTCCGCATACTCCACCTCCTGAAGCTCATGCCGGTTTATGCAGTATCTGTACACGCTGTCGGTCATGTATTCTTCCGGCGTGCTTTTTCGGTGTATCCGGTTCCAGTTTATGATCGCATCATGCACTTCATGGGATGTGGCATCCCTCACAGCGTGGATCCGGGCCTCATGAACAGAGGGAAATGTGACATAGAATTCGGAATCAAGTATATAAAAAATCCTGTCAAGAATATTGGGGTAAAAAACAGAAACCGCCCCTCCGCACCAGCAGCTTGTCGTCAGCCTGAGCCCTGCTCTGGATGAGTTTTTTCCGAAAGAAAACCTGTCGTAGATCGCCGCAAAATCCGTAAAATCTCCCGACGAGAGCAAGTCTTTGCACTCCAGATGTTCCGTGTCATACAATCTCGGCGGCATCATCGCTTTTGAGGTCACCAGCGCTCTGGTAAACAGAAGATCCCTATCATGCGATTCATGGGGATATATAAACTTTATGTCGTCTATGGTAAGATTCATAAGGTTTTCCGTACACGGAACATCAGGAAGGCGCGCAACGACCAGTCGTATTTCGCCAAAGCATCTGAAGATAACAGTACCTTTCCACGAGTGCAAAAGGTCTTCAAAAACAGACTTGCATACCGGTTTCAATATGAATTTTTCCATTTTTCCTCCTAAGGGAATTGTGGGCCGATCGGTCCCAGATATATTATGAAATCAAGCAGATACTCAGAAGTCTATATCCTTGTATTTGATCCTCATCAGGATCTCGAGCAGTCCTTCGGGATCATTTGTCGTAATGATGATATTGGATCTTCCGAGAGAGAATGTTTTGGTCTTTTTCCGGGGAGAGGCAGCGCCGTAAACCGGTTCCTTCTCACGCACTCTTCCGCGATTCTCGAAAATATCATAATAATGCCCCGCATCGTCTCCTCCATACTTCATAAACTCAAAGCTTACATCAAAGATCTTTGCGTATTTATTAATGATATAATCCGAATATTCCTTCTTGCCGCCTTTCCATATTCCATAAAAAGTCGTCCTGCCCACATGGCATTCATCGCAAAACTTTCTGCGGGAATCTCTCCATGTATTCTCGAACAGATATATCACCCTTTCTCTGAAGTCCTTGAGCTTAACGAGTTCTTTTTTATTAAATCTATCCATTTTTAATTCCTCCTTGGATTTAATTAAATCATTTTTTCTGTCCGCCCGCTGTCGCCTTTGATACAAAAAGTGTTCTTTTTTGTCCGATAGTGTTCTTTTTTTCATTTTTGACTTTGGGCGGCAGAAAAATCGAGTTAAGAACCGTCCGGCCCTCCTTCCCGCATAACATTTTTTCAGCTTATCCCAACAAATAAAAGAGCCTCTGCAGCATTTAGCCGCAGAGGCTTCGAAAATCGCGATCAGGTCTAATCCAATACCATTTCTTTATACTTTTCAACTTCTTCGATGTATTTATTTCCGATGGGAGAAAGAGGAATCCCCTTTCTCTTTATATAACCGATGGTCATCAGGTCTTCATTGTCGAGCCTTACCGCCACAAAATCATCACCGTTCAGGTCCTCACATATAATACCCGAGCAGAGCGTAAATCCGTTCATTCCTTTAAACAGATTCAGCATAGTGGCACGATCGCTCGCGTGAATAATACGCTTGTATTCATAGGTGCTGTAAAGCTCTTCCGCAAAATAAAACGAATTGTTATCACCCTGATCAAATGCGAGGCACGGATATTCGGAGAGTTCCTCCAAAGTCACTCTTTCCTTATCCGCAAGAGGATGTCCTTTTGCTATATAGGCATATATATGGCAGTCAAACAGCCTGTGGAAAGAGATTTCATTTTCGGCAAAGAGCTTTTCCATAACATTGCGGTTAAAATCATTAAGATAAAGGATCCCCACCTCACTCTTAAAGTTTTTGACATTCTGTATCACATCCGCTGTGCGGGTCTCATATACCGAGAAATCGTATTCGTCTATACCGTACTGGGCAACCACCTCAATGAATGCATTAACAGCAAATGTATAATGCTGCATGGAAACACTGAATCTTTTTTTCTGCTCTGTCTTATCTATGTATTTGGATTCTATCAGCTCATACTGCTGAACGACCTGTCTTGCATACCCGAGGAATTCTTTTCCCTCCGGTGTGAGCATGATCCCCCGGTTCGATCTGGAAAAAACTTCGATGCCTATCTCCGCTTCAAGCTCCCTGACTGAAGCCGAAAGACTGGGCTGTGAAATGTACAGAGCCTTTGCGGCTTCATTCATCGAGGGAGACTCGGCAACCTGAATGATATATCTCAGCTGATTAAGTGTCATATGATTATTGTCTCTTTACTCCTGACTGTACAGTGGTGTCGAAAGATATCTGTCTCCCGAATCGGGGAGAAGTACAACTATGTTTTTGCCCTTATTCTCGGGGCGTGCTGCAAGGATAAGCGCAGCCTTGAGTGCAGCTCCGGAGGAAATACCTACAAGCACTCCCTCAGCATGGCCGAATGCGGCTCCCTCGGCAAAAGCATCTTCGTTCTCGATAGCCAGGACTTCATCATATACCTTGGTGTTAAGGGTCTCGGGAACAAATCCTGCGCCGATTCCCTGGATCTTGTGAGGGCCGGCCTCTCCTTTGGAAAGAACAGGGCTTGATGCGGGCTCAACAGCCACTACTTTTACATTGGGATTCTGAGATTTAAGGTACTCTCCGGTTCCGCTTACGGTTCCGCCTGTTCCAACGCCCGCTATGAATATATCAACTTTTCCGTCTGTCTGCTCCCATATCTCGGGACCCGTGGTAGCCTTGTGAGCTGCAGGGTTTGCAGGGTTGACAAACTGTCCGAGAATGACGGATCCTTCTATAGACGCCTTAAGCTCCTCCGCTTTGGCGATAGCTCCCTTCATTCCCTTGGCGCCCTCGGTGAGCACTATCTCAGCTCCGTATGCCTTAAGGAAGGTACGGCGCTCCACGCTCATGGTATCGGGGAGTGTAAGTATGGCATGATATCCTTTTGCTGCGGCGACCGAAGCTATTCCTATTCCGGTATTTCCGCTGGTGGGCTCGATTATGGTTGCCCCGGGTTTTAATATGCCCTTTTTCTCCGCATCCTCTATCATCGCAAGTGCAATCCTGTCCTTAACCGATCCTGCGGGGTTGAGATACTCAAGCTTTGCCAGGATCGTCACATCCTCTACTCCCGCTTTTTTAGCGTATCTTGATGCCTCAAGAAGAGGAGTTTTTCCGATTAGTTCTGCTGCGCTTTTTTTGATGTCACTCATTATAGTCACCCTTTCCGGCCATTTTGTATAATGCTGTTACAATGGTGTTATGGCTCTTTTAAAATAATATTCTTTTTCAAGTTACATTACAATATTTTTTTATCAGCCTATAGCTTTAAATGCTTCGTCAAGATCCTCAATAATATCGGCGATATTTTCGGTTCCGATGGAAAGTCTGATGGTGTTGGGTTTAATTCCCTGATCAGCCAGTTCTGCCTCGCTGCACTCTGAGTGAGTGGTGGATGCGGGGTGTATCGCAAGGGATTTAACATCCGCAACATTTGCAAGAAGCGAAAAGAGCTCAAGATTATCTATAAACTGCTGGGCCTTTTCCGATCCTCCCTTTATCTCAAATGTGAAGATGGAGCCGCCGCCGTTGGGGAAATACTTTTTGTAAAGCTCCTGCTGCGAAGCGTCGGGGTTGACCGCCGGATGATTGACCTTTTCAACAAGCGGATGCTTATCCAGATACTCTACCACCTTAAGGGCGTTTTCGATATGTCTCTCCACGCGAAGTGAAAGTGTCTCAAGACCCTGAAGGAAGATAAATGCGTGTACCGGTGAAAGAGTTGCCCCCTCATCGCGAAGGAGGATCGCCCTGATATAGGTAGCTAACGCTGCAGGAGCCGTATCAACGGCAAACCTCACTCCGTGGTAGGAGACATTGGGCTCGGTGAGCCAGGGGAATTTATCGGAGGATGCCCAATCAAACTTTCCGGCATCCACGATCACTCCGCCGATGGTGGTTCCATGGCCTCCGATGAACTTTGTTGCCGAGTGAACAACTATGTCTGCCCCATATTCAATCGGTCTGACTAGATAGGGGGTGGCGAAGGTGTTGTCAACTATGAGAGGAATCCCATGCGAATGAGCAATTCCGGCTATCCTCTCAATGTCAACCACCTCTGAATTGGGATTACCGAGGGTCTCGATCTGAATCGCCTTGGTATTTGCCTTTATCGCACCCTCTATGGCCTGATAGTCAAAGGGATCGACAAAGGTTGTTTCAATACCGTACTCCGGAAGCGTATGAGCCAGCAGATTGTAGGTACCGCCATATATGTTCTTTGCAGCTACGATGTGATCGCCTGCATGAGCAACCGCCTGAAATGCGTAAGTAAGAGCTGCCGCACCGGAGCTTAATCCGAGGGCTGCAACGCCTCCCTCAAGGGATGCTATTCTTGCTTCGAAAACTCCTTGGGTAGGGTTTGTAAGTCTTCCGTAGATATTACCGGCATCACGTAGACCGAATCTGTCAGCCGCATGCTTACTGTTATGAAATACGTATGAACTGGTGAGATAGATAGGAACCGCTCTCGCATCGGTTACCGGATCAGGTGTCTCCTGTCCAACGTGAAGCTGCTTAGTCTCAAATCTGAAATTTCTCTCTGCTCTTGTTTTCTTTCCCATAATGATCCTCCTCGCTGCCCGGTGAACAGGCATGTTGTTTGCGGCATTGCCGTGTTGTTTGTTTGTTATGGGTAAAGAATATCACAGGATTTGGTTATTGTATAATACAGTAATTCTTTTGTCGGTTATAGTTATTACCTATACCTCTGAAGTGTTTAATATAAAACACAAAAGCTTTTTCTATAACAAAAAGCTTCCTGATCCACATATAATGGATCAGGAAGCAGAATTGTTTTCTGCAGTTTGATCAATCGATAAATGTTAGGCAGCTGCCTTCGGTCTTTTTACTTTCATAGACTCCGCTGTCAGCTTTCTTATACAGTGTCTCAAAATCCTTGACCTTTTCCTGATCAAGGAAGGCAGCACCAATACTGATCTCGATCTTTCTGTCGGTGATCTGCGGTATCTTTATAGCATGGATATTATCGATAAAACGGTCTATCACCTGTTTGGCGAGAGCTTTATCGGACATTCCTGACAGGAAGAGTGAAAACTCATCTCCTCCGAGTCTCATGACCACATCCGCATCGCGGAATGAACTCTTAAGGCAATTTGCTATGGCTATAATGACCTCATCACCCACCTGATGTCCGAAGGTATCGTTGATGGATTTGAAATGATCGGCATCGAGTATTGCCAGCATTCCCTTCTCACCGTTTTCTATTATCTGACGGATCTTTTCTTCTCCGCCGCCACGGTTCATGATGCCGGTAAGACGGTCTGTCTCTGAGAGCCATTCAAGATGTTCTCTTTCCCTCTTCTCCTGATCGATAGGCTCTATCATCCAAAGAACGCTCTTGATCTTTCCGCTCTGACTTCTTTCAACTACTGTGAATCTTCCTCTGCACCATTTGTTTTCGTTATCCAGGTACTCAAGGCTCACCGTATCGTAATCGCTCATTCTCTCATTCAATGTAGAAAGATCAATAAATTTGAACAGCTTATTCTGCGAGGACTCAGCACTGCAGGCCCACATGGTCTCGCGGAGTATCCTCTGTGCACCTACCGTCATTCCTTCCTGGGAATTCCTCATTTCTTTTCCGTCACATCTGACCATTCTGAAAGAGTCTTCTTTGAGATTGATCATATCCATCGTAGTGTAGATGCCGGAGATCGAATACATCTGCAAAGAGCTGGCTGCAGCCTCCTGCCTTCTTCTTGCAATATCGATAAACAGACCTATCATTACACTCCAGATAATGATCATGACCACCACCTGGAAAAATGTGAGAAGCGCCTGCTGCTTTAAAACCGAATCTATATTTATGGCACTGATTATGTAGAATCCGTCATACAGCTCTTCCGGATAGACAGCGTAATGTTTCCCTTTAAACTTTACTCTGATGATTTCGGAATTGTCGTTTTCCAGCTTTTCCATATTGTATCCGTTCAGGAGCTCCAGCTTTGAAAACACATTCCCCAGTTGCCTCGACTCGGTTGAATGAGCCACGATAGTACCGTCATCCGCCACAAGCATGAGCTCATTGTTGCTTCCCTTCTTGATAAACTCTGTTGTGATCTGACGTACCCTGTCCAGAGAAAAATCAAGGGATACAACGCTTTCGCCGTCACTGAGCACTTTACTTGCACTCATTACGACCTTTTTGGTCTGCGAATCCATATAGGGATCCACAAACTGAATCCGTCCCGGATTATTGACCGCCTCTGTATACCAAGGTCTGGAAAAAGGATCATAATCTTCGGACGGTACCCATCCGGATCCGTCTAAGTATTCTCCGTTAATAGCTCCGTATAGTCCTGTGGAATCCTCTCCCAGAATTGAGAGATAATTGCTTGTCAGAATGACAAGAGCTTCCTCTATCGACTGTAAAGGCTCCTCCCTGCCTTGAAGGGATTCCACCGTTTTTCCGGTCACTTCCACCGCTTCAAGGCAGGTCTGCATATATGATTTAATCTCCTGCTCGGCACCCGTGGAAATAACCATCCCTTCATCCAGCATATTCCTGTTGATCGCCGCTCTGATCACACTCGCGTCGTAGATAACAAGTGCGGAAGAAGCGATAAGAATTGCTCCCAGAGTGATGGAATAGCCTAGTCCAAGCTTGCTTATGAACTTTAGATTTTTAAAAAAATCCGGCATATATTATGATTCCTGCTTCGATGCGTAATAATCCTCGAAAAGCTTGTTTGCGGCATCTATAGTCCGCTGACTGATTTCCGGAAGTTCTCTTCCCCAGGCTTCTGTGGCCTGATCGAATCCTTTCATCATGGCATCCTGCATCTTTTTCATCTTTTCGACGTCATCTCCCGCAAGTGCCGATGCAAAGTCGAAGAGCCTTTGTGATGTCTGCTTAACGCCCCAATATCCGTCCTCTGAGATATCTTCCTGAGCCTGAGCCTTTGTGGCGGGATCCACCTCGAATTCCCCGCTTGCAAGAAATTCCCAGATACTGTTTGCCTTGCCGAAGGCTCCTGCCTGCTTGTTCATCATGTCAGTGACAAGGCTGGTGAACTTGCTCTCTCTTTCAGCCTGGTCCGCTTTAAGTTTATCGACAAGAGCGCTGCGCTCTTCCGGGCTCATCTTGTTGACGGAATAAGTGGCAGGCTTTGATGCTGCCGCATTCTTTTCGTATATGACAGCATCCTCTGCTTTTTCTTTATCCCCGGGGGATTTAACGGCAGAGGGTTTTGCTGCCACTGAAGCTGCCGGTGTCTGAAAAGCTATGCTTTCTGTAGCGGTTGTAATTCCCATATTACTCATACCTTTGGACTCCTTTCCTTAAATACCATCAGCACCTCCCTGTGCTGAAACCATACTGATACACAGTTACTATACTATAAATAGTCTCATATTGCAATATTTATGGGCTTTTTTTCAGATAATTCCGATGCTTTTGTCTTATTTGCATAGGCGACTTGGTCACCCTTTTCCTGCAAAGCAATGAGCCGGCAGAAACTCTATTCTGTCCATGAAAAAAGAGGCCTTGAAATATCAAGGTCTCCTGAATATACGTCATAGCTTTTTACCGGTCTGTCTGTTCCGGCGTGACCGCGCCGCTCTCGGCCGCTTTCTGTTCTATTTCCTCTGAGGTGATACCCATATTGATCTTCATCTGATCGTATAGCATCTGTGCCAGACCGACTGAATTCTGATCTGTGGACATCTTGGAGATTTCCTGAATGGTCTGATCCTTGAAAAAATCAACAAGCTGGCCGTTAGGATCTTCGTCATCATCTTCAAGCTTTGTAGTCTTGAGCATGTTCTTGTAAACCTGCTCCAGAAGGTAGCTCTCAAATTCTTTGCAGACTTCCATGAGTTCGTCGTCGGAAGCCTTTGAAGCGTCGGTGCCGCTAAGCTTGGAGGACAGGTTTGAAGACTTTTGCGAGGCTGCGAACTGGGCATAATATTCATTTAAGGAAGATGAGGAAATGTCCATGGGCTGCTCCTACTGAGTTGATACGATCCATTCGCAGACATTCGTCTGCTCATGTCTCGTTAAGTTCCGACTTCGTCGAAACTTAAGCATATGAAATCATTCTTCGACCTTACGTGCAAGCACGACGGTCGTCAGAGTATCAGGTTGATGCGATCCATTCGCAGACATTCGTCTGCTCATGTCTCGTTAAGTTCCGACTTCGTCGAAACTTAAGCATATGAAATCATTCTTCGACCTTACGTGCAAGCACGACGGTCGTCGATGATTTCATATTATTATCAACTCATCGTAACATTTTATCGTCTCAGGTTGTTAGCCTCCTCAAGCATTGTGTCGGAGGTGGTGATGATCTTGGAGTTGAATTCGTATGCACGCTGGGTGGTGATCATGTTGACCATTTCATCAGCTACATTTACGTTTGATCCCTCGAGGTATCCCTGGATAACTTTACTCTTTTCGAGGTTGTTGTTGGTGGATTCGTTGAGGGGCTGGCCGCTTGCCGCAGTCTGGCTGTACAGGCTGTCGCCTTCTCTCTTAAGTCCGCCGGGATTGCTGAACTGGAAAAGACCTATCTGGACACCTATGGGCTGAGGATTGTTCTGATCGTCGGGATAACATATTCTTCCGTCCGCAGTGACCGTTATCCTGCTGGTCACATAGTCTCCGTTTAAAAGTATGCTGTTGCCGGCTGTATCATGCACGGGATTTCCCTGGGAATCGCAAAGCATAACTCCGTTCTGGGAAAGACTCCACTGGAATTTACCGTTTCTCGTATAGTAGGTGTTTCCATCCTCAGCAGTGACAGCAAAGAAGCCCTTTCCGTCAATTGCAAAGGAGGTGTCATACTCAGATGCCAGGAGAGAACCCTGAGTAAAAATCGTATCTATCGATGCGTTGCGCACGCCCAGACCGACCTGAGCGCTTCCGGGCTTAGTCTCCCCGTTGGCGGATGTTGTCTCTGTCTGGATCGTCTGATACAAAAGGTTTTTAAACTCATTTACCTGAGTCTTGTAACCCGTCGTATTAACATTGGCAAGATTGTTCGCGATCGTATCCAGATTTGTCTGTTGTGCGATCATTCCGGTAGCGCCGGTCCATAAGCTTCTTACCATATCTTCACCTGATCACCTTTCCTGAAATACCCGGCTCTTAAAGCCGCCCTTTATACCTTTCCGAGCTGGTTAACAGCCACATCCATGGTGTTGTCCAGCGTCTGGATAATCTTCTGATTGCTTTCATACTGTCTCGAGATGGAAATGAGATTTACCATTTCCTGAACCACTTTGACGTTCGCCATCTCAAGATATCCGCTGTACATTTTTCCTGCCGCAGGTATCTCCTCCGCTCCCTCTATTGCATAGTAATAGTTTTCACCCAGTCTCTGAAGATAATCATAATTTTCAAAGTCAGTCAGCTGAATGGTTGCCACCTGCTGGCCGTCCTGAAAAATATTACCGAGCTTATCTATTGTAGATTCCTTGGCTGTATCAAGATGGATCCTCTGGCTGTTTGAATCGAGCACATAATCGCCGTCACAATTGACGAGATATCCGGCTTCGTTTAACGTAAACTGCCCGTTTCTGGTGTACATTGTGCTCGTATCACCGTTCTTATTGGTGTACTCTATTGCAAAGAATCCCTCTCCGCCGATCGCCAGATCGTAAGTATTTCCCGTCACGCGGAATGAACCTTCCGTCCAGTCAACGTAGTTCTCGCCTATCTTTACCCCGGGATGCATCACGCCTTCTCTGGTAACGAGATTGTATCCCACAGTCGAATCTTTTATCTTTACCGCAAGTACATCATCAAAGGTCTGACTTGTGGAACCCTCTTTCTTAAACCCCACAGTCGTTACATTGGCCATATTATTGGACAGCACATCCATTCTATGCTGCTCGTTTAACATTCCGGTATATGCAGTATATAAGCCTTTGATCATAATGTACTCCAACCCGCGCTTTGCGCTGATTACTCTTTATATGCTGAAATGAACTCCACGTATTTTCCGGTTCCGATCGCCACCGCCGTCATTGGATCTTCCGCCGTCATGGTGGTGATCCCTGTGCGGTCACAGATAAGATCTTCCAGACCTCTTAAAAGACTTCCTCCTCCGGTAAGGACGATACCTCTGTCCGCGATGTCTGCGGAGAGCTCGGGAGGTGTATTCTCAAGAACGGACTTTATGGCTTCCACTATCTGGGATGTGGGCTCTCTGAGTGCTTCTTCCGTTTCCTCGGTAGTTACCTGGACTGTTCTGGGAAGACCTGTTACAAGGTTTCTTCCTCTGACATCCATCACATCGGTGTCGCCTGTCTTAAAGCAACAGCCCACTCTTATCTTAACTTCCTCAGCGGTTCTTTCACCGATGAGAAGGTTGTGTTTCTTCTTCATATATCTGAAGATGGCGTCGTCAAATGAGTTGCCGGCAAACTTGATGGATGTGCTCTCCACTGTTCCTCCGAGAGAAATGACAGCGACGTCAGTTGTTCCGCCTCCGATATCAACGATCATATTTCCGCAGGGCTTTCCGATGTCGATGCCTGCTCCGATAGCAGCAGCGATGGGCTCTTCGATGATAACGACCTCTCTTGCGCCTGCCTGGTAGGTAGCATCCTCAACCGCCTTTTTCTCGACTTCCGTTACACGGCTGGGCACGCACACTGCGATTCTGGGCTTTTTCAAAAGCCTGTGGCCTACTGCCTTCTGAAGGAAGTATTTCATCATCTTCTCGGTGGCATCATAATCCGAGATAACTCCGTCCTTTATGGGACGTACCGCAACTATGTTTCCGGGAGTACGTCCGAGCATGAGCCTTGCGTCCTCTCCGATAGCCTTTATCTTGTTGGTAGTGTTGTCGAAAGCAACCACCGAAGGCTCTTTCAGCACAACTCCCCTTCCCTTTATATAAACGAGAATACTCGCTGTTCCAAGATCGATTCCAATATCTGTCGCCTGCATTTTATTTCCCCTTTATCTTTCAAAATTATGATCAATCAGTCGCCCTTTTTGTGTGGTATCCGCGCCCTGAATCCAATAGGGCACAATAACCGAGCGTAAATTTGATTATAACCGAAAGCTGCCTCATTTGCAATATATGCAGGGTATTCTTTCAAAGAGCGATCCCCGTAAACATGAAAACGGACGCTATGATCCTGTTTTCGTAGCGTCCGTGCCATTTGACCGGTTCACTTCCCTTTGAACCGGGTCGGAAGTTAAAATATGAAAAAGGAGACAGAAGAGTACTTCCGATTTATGTATCGGCATAACAGAGAAAAACTTTAGGCTTATATTTATTATTTTTCAGATCTTTTAATAAACCGGGTTAAACATCAGATGAAGACCCACGAAAAATACGGAAGTATCTGGATCACAGGGTCGTAGCCCTGCTTAAGAAACAGCAGAAAATACCCGGAATACGCAGCGCAGACTCCGCAGGTGAGAATGATCCTGAGTTTTTTCGAAGCAATATTCTTCAGAATGATCGGGATCAGAAATACCTGTCCTATTATCAGGTAATAGCAGACACGGCTCAGCTCCGGAACATAAGTGGCGCAGGTGTAAAGAAGAAGAGCGAAAAGATTGAGGTTAAAAAACATCTCCGCCTTTTCGTTTCCCTTTACGGACTTTTTGTAGAAAACAAGGCAGAATATCAGTATCACCGCACATTTGGCGATATTCATAAACGAAAGGTTTGTGACATCCAGTATGGCATCCCCTTCATAGTAGGGGTAGAACTTAAAGAGCAGCCATCTGATGGGGATCTTGGCAAAAACGAGCACTGCAGCCGCTACCGGTATCAGCCATACGGTCTTCTTGGACCACTTAAGATAAAAAGCGATAAAGTACGCGGGAATAACAAGAAGCGCGGTCATGTGAAACAGTGAGGCAAACAGAATTATAAGGCAGAACTTTACAAACTTTCTTCCAAACAGATATTTCATTGAAAATATCACAAGAGAAAGAGCAAAATAATACCTTATGTTGCTAAAGCTCATGAAATAGAATCCGTTAGCCATGAAAAGAAAGAAGCTCATGACAAACATATCGGAGGTATCAAACAGGCCCTTTACAAAGAAAAGGCAGGTGAAAAATGCTATTACAGCAAATATGGGAATAAACCTCTCCGCCCCGAAAATAAACTGCATCAATCGCACAAACAACACAAAACCTATCTCGGAGGATACCGCGGTATCGGCGTGATCGATGTTGATGAACTGCTGCCTGTAAGTCCAGTAATCGTTACCGATCCCATAGCGCATTGCGGACAGCAGGAACAGGATGATAAAAATGCCTGCGAGCATGCATCTGTTTATCATTTCCTGTCTGGTGGGAAGCGCCGTCTCAAGCGGCTTTCCGTTAAGGGTATTAAGTTCTCTGCGATAGGAAGTGTTTACAAAAAAAGCAAGCGCCACACATACCGCAGTAAGAAAAATATACATCAGCATCCGAAAACGATCTCCGACAAAGCTTGGCCCGGTCTGCGTCCGAACCCTATCTCTATTTCCCGTAATAGCTTCTGATCAGCCACTCATCTTCTCCCGCAAGGGCAAATGCGACCGGCTTGATATCCTGCCTCGAAAGCTGCTCAAGCAGTCTTTCGATCTTCTTTCCGTTATGTGCTCCTGCCCGGGCTATTATGACAGTAGCGTCACATTCTTTGATCTTTTTATATACATCTTCCTCCGTTTTATCCGAGAAGATGTCTTCAAATATCACCTTTTCGTAATCTCCGGAAAGGGCATCTATAACTGAATCCTCACCGCTATGGCTGATAAGTTTTTTCATGCTCCTTATATCCAGGGAAACATCTCCTTCTTCCCCCGAATAAACCTGCCTGATATTATCCGGAGTACCGTCGGCTTTAATGATCGCAACCTTTTTCTTATCCCCAAGGAATTCCCTGACATTAGCTCCAAATTCCTTCATGGAGACAGCGCCCAGCGAAAGGATCCCATATCTTTTTTCCAGGGTGGAGGGAAGGTAAACGGATGTATCGATGCACGCATAGAAAATACTAATTATCACGGCAGCTATCAGCCCGATCACCGCTCCGAAGATCACTGCTCTTTTGACAAAAATGAGTGATACGTCTTCCGTATCATCAGCTCCCGGTTCGTCAACAATTACGATGGATTCTATCTCTTTTTTACCTTCCGGGAAAGCAAGCATCAGCTTCTCTACTTCCCTTTCAAGCTTAATCGCTTCATCCACACTTTCCGCGGTGGACTTTGTGTAGAGATATCTTACATCGGATTCAACTGTTGCGAGCGTGTTAGCGATTATCTCATCCTTGGAAAGGCTTCCGCCCATTGCCTTTGACAGACCTTCGGTAAAGTAATCCGTATGCATCACTTCCTGCCAGGTAAAGTAATTATAATAATCATACTCTTTCCCGGTGGCATCATCCGCATAGGTAACATAGTAGATCGTTCTGGCGCGGTATTTGTATCCGTCCTTTATTCCGAAATTAACCAGGCAGTACACGCCGCCCACAACCAATGCACCTATTATCGCAGCAAGCGGAAATACCCATATCTTTTTAAGCAGCTTCAAAAAAAACAGCCTGTAATCTATCGGTTCCCTTGCATACTTTGTTTCCCACATGATAGTTATCCTTTCCTTCTCCCCTCATCCGCTTTTAACCTGTAGGCCTTCATTTTCCCTCACCCCAGGGTTTTCGTTCCCTGCAGCCTCTCTTCATAAGCTTCTTTGCATCTTTGTACGGTATATTCTTACACATATAGGACCTGTTCCGCAAAAGGAACCTTGTCATCATAACCGGTGCAAGCGCTCCGTAGAGATAATGATAAAGCACACCTCTGTCATAGAAAAACTTCTCGTTATATCCGCTGAACCAGGTGGAGCTTCCGTCTTCCCTGGGCTTTTCCTCGCCTATGCACACCGGCACGGCAAGCATTTTTAATCCCCTTTTCAGCGCTTCGTTTAAAAACAGACTGTCCTCTCCGTTGGAAAAAACCGCGCCGCCTCCGAACCAGAGATGGTATGTGAGGCCCGTCTCATGCAGCCTGTTCGTTCTTGCCGCGATGCTGTATGCCGGGTATCTCCCGCAGTTCCAGCGGTGCACACCATGTGCGGAATCAGTCCAGTAGGTTCTTCTCTCCTCCGAAACTTTTACGTTAAAAAGGATCATATCCGCCTTGGGATTCTTTTCAAACTGCTCTTTTACCAAAGCTTCATAATCATCGGAATAAACGATATCTTCATCCGAAAAGAGCACTATGTCCGCTGTGGCACGCAAAAGTGCGGTGTTCCTTGAAAGCCCCACTCCCTTTTCATCCATGGAAAGGGCTTTGATCCTGTGTCCCTTGTGATCAAACTCTTCTGCGGCATAAGCCGACCCCTGATTGATGATAAGCGCATCGCTTGAGATATTCATTTTTTCACATAATACGTGGACATCCTGTCGCACACAGGATACAAGAAGCTGGAATGTCATGTTGAACCTCATCCGTCGCTTTTGACGTCTCCCCTCCGGGGCAGGCTTTATTTTTTGTCACGTGAGAGCATCTTTTTGATGAAAGCCCCCGTATATGAAATCTTGCTTTTGGCGATCTCCTCGGGTGTTCCCTCCGCGATAACGGTACCTCCGCGGTCGCCTCCCTCGGGTCCCATATCGATGATATAATCGGCACATTTTATCACATCAAGATTGTGCTCTATCACCACAACGGAATTCCCCCCGTCGGCAAGCCTGTGAAGAATGTCCACAAGCTTATGCACATCCGCAAAATGAAGCCCTGTCGTGGGCTCATCGAGAATATAGATGGTCTTCCCCGTGCTCCTTCTGGAGAGCTCGGTGGCAAGCTTTATCCTCTGGGCCTCACCGCCGGAAAGCTCCGTTGAGGGCTGCCCCAGTTTGATATATCCAAGCCCCACATCGTAGAGAGTCTGGATCTTGTTCCTGATGGACGGAACGTTTTCAAAGAATGACAGTGCTTCTTCCACTCTCATGTCGAGCACATCATAAATATTCTTCCCCTTATACTTTACTTCAAGGGTCTCACGGTTGTAACGCTTTCCCTCACATACCTCACAGGGTACATATACATCGGGAAGGAAATGCATCTCGATCTTAACGATACCGTCACCGCTGCAGGCTTCGCATCTTCCGCCCTTAACGTTAAATGAGAATCTTCCCTTGGTATAACCTCTTGATTTAGCGTCTACGGTGGATGCAAATAGATCCCTTATCAGATCAAAAGCTCCTGTATATGTGGCAGGGTTGGATCTGGGCGTGCGCCCTATGGGGCTCTGATCGATGCAGATAACCTTGTCGAGCTTTTCCATTCCGGTTATGGACTTATGCTTTCCCGCGATATTGTGCGCACGGTTAAGCTTCCTTGCCAAGGCATTGTACAGGATCTCGTTTACAAGAGATGATTTACCGCTTCCTGACACACCTGTCACGCAGCAGAATACTCCGAGCGGAAACCTTACATCGATATTCTTGAGATTGTTTTCCTGCGCTCCTTTTACTGTGAGCCATCCCGTAGGCTTTCTGCGGCTCTTGGGAACCGGTATTTTGAGCTTTCCGGAGAGATACTGACCCGTGATGGATTCTTTCACCTTCATTATCTCTTCCGCAGTTCCCGTGGCTACCACTTCACCTCCGTGGGAACCTGCACCCGGTCCGATATCTACGATATAATCCGCTTCGAGCATGGTATCTTCATCATGTTCGACAACTATAAGAGTGTTGCCCAGATCACGCAGATTCTTGAGGGTGGCAAGCAGCTTATTATTGTCCCTCTGGTGGAGGCCGATGGACGGCTCATCCAGAATGTAGCACACTCCTACGAGGCCCGACCCTATCTGCGTTGCAAGTCTGATACGCTGGGCTTCGCCTCCGGAGAGTGAGGCTGTGGCTCTTGCAAGAGAAAGATAGTCAAGGCCCACATTTATGAGGAAGCCGACTCTCGCTTTTATCTCCTTTAATATCTGTTCTCCTATGCGCTGCTGCTGTTTCGTCAGCTCCAGAGAAGCAAGAAAATCGGAAAGATCGGTTATCGAAAGCGTGGTAACATCATATATGTTTTTGTCTCCCACCGTTATGGCAAGGGATTCTTTTTTGAGTCTCTTTCCTCCGCATTCGCTGCAGGGTGTGATGCGCATGAAAGCCTCGTACTCCGCCTTCGTGGTCTCGGATGCGGTCTCTCGGTAACGCCTTTCCACATTCTTGATAAGTCCTTCAAATGTTATCGGATATACGCCGGTCCCCCTCTGACCTGAATAGTGTACCTTCACTTCCCTATCGGTTCCGTAAATAAGGATATCTTTTATCTTATCGGGATAATCCTCAAAAGGAGTGTCAAGGCTGAACTTAAACTCCTTTGAAAGTGCCTGCAGCACTGCGTTGGTAAAGCTGCCCTCGCTGTTTGCGGACTGCCATCCCATTACGGTTATCGCACCGTCATTTATGGATACCGAGGTATCGGGGATCATAAGATCCACATCAAATTCCATCTTATATCCAAGGCCCGCGCATACGGGGCAGGCGCCAAAGGGATTGTTGAAGGAAAAGCTCCTGGGCTCAACCTCGGGAATGCTTATACCGCAATCGGGACAGGCATAGCTGGTTGAGAATGTGAGCATTTCTCCGTCCACCACATCTATATAAAGCAGGCCGTCCGCCAGCTTAACCGCGTTTTCTATGGAATCCGCAAGTCTGGTTCCTATGCCTCCTTTTATGACGAGTCTGTCAATTATTATCTCGATATTATGTTTATTATTCTTCTCGAGTCTGATATCTTCCGAGAGATCATACTGTATCCCGTCGATCCTGATACGCGCATATCCGGCCCTTCTGGCCCTCTCGATAACCTTTTCGTGCTGGCCTTTTCTGCCGCGCACCACAGGAGCGAGTACCATAAACTTCGTGCCTTCCGGCAGCTCACAGATGCGATCTACCATCTGATCCACAGTCTGTCTTTCAATGGTCCTTCCGCAGTTGGGGCAGTGCGGGATCCCTATACGTGCATAGAGAAGCCTGAAATAATCGTATATTTCGGTAACCGTTCCCACAGTGGACCTCGGGTTTCGGTTGGTGGACTTCTGGTCTATCGAGATGGCAGGGGAAAGACCCTCGATACTCTCAACATTGGGCTTTTCCATCTGCCCGAGGAATTGCCTGGCATACGAGGAAAGGGACTCCATATAGCGCCTCTGTCCCTCCGCATATATCGTATCAAAGGCAAGTGATGACTTTCCGCTTCCCGACACACCTGTCATAACAACCAGGGAGTCCCGGGGGATCTCCACATCAATATTCTTTAGGTTATTCTCCCTGGCACCGCGCACGCGGATCGTGTTCCTGGGAAGCATTTTTACGTTTTCTGTCTTTTTCATTTTAGTTTCTTACCTTTTCCGGTCCTGTGTCATGGTATCTACTCTTGATATGGATACCACGGATTGCTTCGTTTCTTGATTACTCCCGCAATCCTACAGTCGATTTCACTAAAATAACATTTTATCATAACAGATATCACATATAAAGCGTTTTTTCCGGTCTTACCCCATTGTCTGTGCCAGCATATAACTAACGCAAAAGGGAAGCGGCACCGTGTCCTCTTCCCTTTTGCTATAAATATATACATTATCTTTTTTTATACATTGAACCTTCCGATCGTCGATTGCAGCTTGTCTATACCTTCCAATACCTGTTCCGTCTCACTCGCCGCCGATCTGCTGGACTCACTGATCTCCTGAAGGCTTGTACTGATATCTGATATAGCATTTCCGAGCTCTTCCTGAGTTTTGTCTATCGCCGATATTCCGTCGCCGATATTTACCATGGATGCCGACAGCTCTTTTGCCTCCTTGTTGAGCACACCGCTCAGATCGCCGTAGAATTCTGCGTCCTCCTTATAGCTCTGAGCGAGTTTTTCCATGTTCTCATAGTCACCGAGCACAACCTCATTCAGGAACTTAAGTATGTCGTTGCTCTCCTTGGAAAGAGCATTAACGCTGTCGCTTACTTTCTGAGTGATCGCATTGACCTTGTCGATCTCATTCTTAGTCGTATTTGCCAGGCCGTTGATCTCGTCAGCAACTACCGCAAATCCCCTTCCTGCTTCTCCTGCTCTTGCAGCCTCTATCGATGCGTTAAGTGCAAGCAGATTGGTCTGCCCGGCTATCTGACTGATCGCAGCCGATACTTCCACGATCTCGGAAATAACCTCTGCGGATTTGATTGCCTCGGTAAGCCGGTTCTGAGACTCTTTGGTCACCGAAACCGCATTGTTCTTGTTATGGAGCACTTCGGGAACCATCTTTTCAACACGGTCTATGATCTCGGCAGCTCTTTCATTCATATTCTCCGTGCGCTCAAGAAGCGAATCCACGGTACTGTTTACCCCTATGCTGACATCGTTTATGCTGCGGATACTGTTTGTCTGGCTGTCGATATTGGAGCTGGTTTCCTTCATCGTGTTGTTGATAAGTGAAATATTTCCGTTGATGCTGCTCATCTTATCATTTGTATCCGACATTCTTACCTGTATATCCGCCGATTCATCACGCGTCTTGCGGATCGTATCGATAAAGCGATCCTCCATCTCCTTTATCAGGTAATCGATCTCCTCCACCTCGCTGTCACAGTTCTTAACATTCTCATCTCCTATGATGCGCTTTTTGATGAATCCCTTCATCCTTTCCATGGGTGCAAGCAGGCTTCTGACAGTAAATATCATGATTAGCACTGCCGCCGCAAGAGCTACCAGTGCAACCACAACGGATATAGCCGTCATGCTGATCGTGGTCTTTTTCACATAAGCTCCGGGCATCGAAATACCCAGTACCCAGCCGCCTTTTTTAATCTCGGATGAAACAAAATAATTATTTGAACCGTCAAAATCCTTAGTGCTGATAATACCGCTTCCCGGATTTGCTATCAGCTTGCTGATTGCAGGAAGCTTGTCCGATACCGGTGTTGCAGTATCCTCTCCGGGTTCAAATTCTTTATTCTTATGTACGATATAATTCCCGCTTGAATCAACAAGGAAGCCGTACTGTCCGCCCGTGGTGGGTATACTCTCCATGACCGAATTGATCGTATCGAGGGTTACATCCGCACCGCAGACTCCTATCAGCTGCCCTTCATAATAGATCGGGCTTGCGATGGTGATGCACATTCCGCCTATAAGCACATCCATATAGGGATCGGTTACTATAGTTTCACCTGCACCCTTGGCTGCAATATACCATCCGCGTGCCGTCGGGTCGTACCCCTCGGGGGTGGTGGCGTTGGGATCCGACTGGGCAAACTGCTTATCTTCCGTACCTATGTACATATTGAGCAGCTCACCCCTGTTTGCGGCATGTGCACGTAGTATTGTGACAAGTGTGTCAAATGTCGGTGTGGGAGTGTGAAGTGAATTGACATCGTAAACAACTCCCTCCACCATAGTCCTCTCGCCCTCAAACCATACATCTATATCACCGGCGTATTTATCTGCCTGCGACTGAAGGAGCTCTGTGCTCCCGGATGTAAGGTTCCTGCTTGCGATGATTATCGCAGCACCGCTCGAAATAAGCAACGCCGCTACAATAATGATGATTACCGTTGACGTGATCCTGGCATTGATAGTTCGTTTCATTTGAATTCACCTCTTGATGTAAAAATTTTTGTGTTTTGATGTATTCTTATTGATCGATTTGATTGAATAATTCCTATTGTATGTTTTATTGTCTGATTTTATCACTTTACCGTAACAGAGTGCAACTTTTTTTTTAATTTTTTCAGAGTTGACATCCGCCTTTCCTGCGGTTAGTATTTTGGGCAGAAAATCCCGGAGAACCTGTATATGAAACTGATAAACGATCATCTGCGCGAAATGTTCGGATGCAAAGTATATAAGATCGCGATAAACGGCGGCTTTACCTGTCCCAACAGAGATGGCAGGCTTGATACCCGGGGCTGCATTTTCTGCTCTGCAGGCGGGAGCGGTGAATTTGCTGAGGATCCCCATAAGGCGATCACGCAGCAGATAGAGGATGGTAAAAAACGTGTAGAAGCCAAGAATAAAAACGGTAAATATATTGCCTATTTTCAGGCGTATACAGGAACCTACGCTCCCGTTTCAAAGCTTAGAGAAATCTTTTATGAGGCAATAAACCATCCCGATATCGTGGTCCTATCAATAGCCACCAGGCCCGACTGCCTGCCGGATGATGTGCTTGAACTTCTCGCTGAATTAAACAGGATAAAACCTGTATGGATCGAGCTGGGGCTTCAGACCATACATGAAAAGAGCGTAGAATATATCAGGCGCGGATACGAAACAAAAATATATGATGAGGCCGTGAAAAAGCTCCATAGCATCGGAATAACCGTTATCACCCATGTGATACTTGGGCTTCCCGGTGAAACAGCCCGGGATATGCTCGAAACCGTGCGGTATGTCTGTGAAAGCAAAAGCGACGGCATCAAGCTTCAGCTTCTACATGTCCTTAAAGGGACCGACCTTGAGAAAGATTATCTGGATGGTAAATTTGACACCCTTTCGGAAGATGAATATATGGACATACTAAAACGGTGCATAGCGATCATTCCCGAGAATGTCGTTATACACCGTTTGACCGGAGACGGTCCCAAAAGGCTCCTTGTCGCCCCCTTATGGAGCGCCGACAAAAAGCATGTGATAAACCGCATACGGAAGGAAGTGCTGTGACAGGCTTTCCGATATCACATTCGTTCGATATCAGAATCCCAGATTATCATTCACCAGGATCACATGTATCCTGCCTGCATGGCGGGAGTATCTGGTGATGAGGATCTGGCAGCAGATAGTGTCCGGGGATTTGCAGTTCATGCAGGATCCCAGCTTTGAGCATGGAGTGGTGAGGCCAAATCTCTGTGCATTAGTGGGAGCCGCCACATTTCTCGCACGCTTCATGGCTGCGTCCACATCGCTGCACACCTTGTTCATCCCGACTATGAAAATGACTTTCTTTGGTCCCTGTGCTATCATTGAAACTCTGTTGGAGTTGCCGTCTATATTTATCAGCACTCCGTCATCTGTCATTGCATTAGTACTTGAAAGAAATACATCCGCATCGTATCCGTCAAGCATTGCGGCTCTTTTATCTTCATACTTATCCCTGTCTATAAAGTTATAATTCCCATTTTTTACAGCCTCCACAAGCCCTATCTCGTGTGCGCTCATTGCGCCTCCCATGGTTACGCTTGCCCCTTCGGGAATAAGCTCGATGGCCTTCTTTAATGCATCCTCTTTGCTTGCGGCATAGTAGCCTGTCATGTTTCTGGATTCAAGACCTTTAATGACTTTCTGTGCAAGTAATTCATTTCTCTTTATGATGTTTTCGTCCATGGATCGATCCCCTTTCCTGATTCGTTTTAAACAGGCATTCTTGTTTATAGTCCTTTATTTATGTTCTTTGCTTTGATCCTTCGATCTTTTTTATTTTCGAAGTATCTCAACTTAAGGTTTGTATTATAAAAGTCCTTGGTGGTGCAACCCGCTCTTCCGCCTCCGGCGCAGGCACATGCGCAGGCACATGCACAGGAACTATGAGCGCAGGAGCTGTGATGGCTGCTGCGAGATGATGAAGAGTGGGATGATGAAGAACCGCTGCTGTGATGCACTACCGGGACAGGTATCACGTGCACACGCATATAGGTGTTGGGTGATGATGAATACCTGTATGTTCCGTCTGTCTTTTTATTTAATATCTCTTTTTCCTCAGGCGGAATATCCTTTTCCTCAACCTTTGTCTCGCTCTTTATAAAGCTGCATCCGCAGTATTCGCAGTTGTCTTTTCCCTCGGGCCTTGGAGCATTACATCCCGGACAGTTGGCATAGTATTCTATCCTGGTGCGGACGATCTTGGGTTCGCCTCCGAAGTTTGCAGTTCTGTTGTAGCGTTGTCGCATCTTTCTGGAAAGGATCGCCAGTCCCACGATCATAGCAATAAAAGGCGAAGGTACAAACAGGCTGTAAAGGGTTGCTATACCGGAGCCAACCAACTGTCCCACTTTCCCTGCAGTGCTTATGCTGCCTTTCACGGATCCGTCAACATTCGCACTTACGGTATTGCTGCTTTCCTTTTTCTCTTTAAAAGCGTAGGCGTCGTTTTTATATGTGACCTTTACGGTGTATTTCTCGCCCTTATCAAGGAACGCTCTCCAGACACAATATCCGTCCTCAAACTCACAGGAAGGCGACCAGCTCTCCATCTTTTCATTATTCCAACGGATCACCATATTATCGACGATGATATTATCAAACCATCCGGGCGTAAATTCATATACGGTCTCCCCGTCAGTGAGGCTGTTTACGTCATAGGCATAATCCTGAATGACCTCGTAATCAAAGCTGACCACTTCACCCGCATAATAATCCCTGTCAAAATCTATCCTGAGTGATGGACCATCCGAAGAAGTATAGCTCATCTTTTTAATATTGGACGATAATGGCTCATACTCCACATAGTGCTTATTTGGTATTCCTATGGTAACCCACGAAAGAGGCCCTTCGGAATCGGAATCAAGCACCATCCACTCAATATGATACACAAGATCGAGCGTCGCATCATCATTCACATTGACAGTGATGTCATATTCCAGAATATTATCAAGATCCCCCGCCGCATAAGACCTGGAAGCAAAAAGCATCACCATAAAGAGGGAACATACCGAGATACCGACGAATCTGAATATATTATCAAATAATCTTCGTGCCATCATGCATCCCCCCTTTCGTTCTGTTTACGCACTCTCCTCAAAGGGCATTCGCAGCGCTGCGAAGCGGAATACTCACGTCTTTCCCGGCACTTTTCCGAATCCCAGATGCTTTCCCATTCATCCGAAAGCATGCTTCCCAGCACATCTCCCGACAGCCAGCTCTGGCATGGAACAACATTCCCTCCCGGAGTGATCGCCATATTCGAAAGGCATGCGCCGCAGCTCGGAGTGCTTATTCCAAGCTCGTTGCAGAAGTCTGCATCTACCCATCCGGGTGATGTGAAGCTTATTTCCATTCCGTTCTCATTACAGTAATCAACACTCTCCCTGAGTATCTTTCTTATTTCTTCATGGGTGAGCTGCAGGTTCTCCGACTCGGAAAGAGCAGCATTTCCGGTGGTTATAAGACCGGAACATGTGACATAGGTAACACCCTTTTCATGCAGGAATTTAAGAGTGCTCAGGTAGTCCCTGTTAAGAGTGCAAAGGGGTGTGTTAATGCTTAAGTTGAGCCCTGCCTCCAGAGCATTTTCTATGCCCGATACAGTATCGGCATAGTGCTTTGCTCCCACAAGCTTGTTGTGCACTTCCTCGTCTGCGGAATAGAATGTTATCTGAACACTGTCTATCGATGCATTCTTAAGGCTTCGGCAGTAGTCGTCCGTGAGCTTGATCCCGTTTGTGTTAAGCCTTGTAACAAACCATTTGGCATACTCTATCAGCTCAAAAATATCCTCCCTCATAGTAGGCTCGCCACCGGTGAAGGTAAGCTGAGGAATGCCTGTCTCGCGGCACTTGTCGATGATCTTTTTCCATTCTTCTGTACTGAGCTCCGATTCCGCCGACTCGGGCTGACCTGCGGCATAGCAGTGAACGCAGTTCTGATTGCAGTGCCATTTTCCGTCCCGGGTCATGGCGCTCACCATCAGATCCATCCTGTGGGGAGCTCTCATATAAGGAGCATAATCTCCCATGCTCATGTATGTGATATCCTCTTCCACCGGCTCTCCGTATGCGATCTGCTTAAAGGCGTTCATCATCCTGCCGATATCGTTTTTGAGACGCTTTTTGGTAATAAACGGATACACTTTCTGAACACGCCTGCATGCGGCATCAGTCATCAGCTCTACCTCTTCCTGACTGACTTCACGCCCACTGTATTTATTTATCTCCTCTATAAGGGATGTGAGCAGAATGCTCCATGATACATTTACGGGAATGATGTCCTGACCGTTTATGATCGCGACGCTGGGAGCTATCTCTCCCTCCTGCATATGCGGCGGAACAAGATGGATCCTCACCACACCGGGGCCTTCGGGATTAAGCGTGGTGTGATGCACCTCGCCGAAGTACTCCTGAGCAAATTTCAGTTCTCGTTTACTTGCTTTCAATCTCTTTCCTCCTTCATAAAAGGCAGCTGTGTGCATGATCAGAAAAAGCTATATCAGCAGCTCAAATATATCTCCCTTTCCACCCGAATACCTGTCCCGGATATCCTCAAAAGAACCGGTAAACAGATTGGGGGAATCATAAAAAACATCCTGTTTAAGATAAAAGATCACTTTGTTGAAGAACTTTTCTTCATCATCAAGCTCTTCCTCTCTGATGAAAAAGGGACCGAGCTTTTTGTTTTCCGCTATAAGGGCGTTATGCGGACGTCCCGCATTTTTGGATATAAGGTTTTCTACGTCTATCGCATTGTTTACAAGTGCGGCGAAGGTGGGCCAGTTCCGTTTAAGTCTCCCTTCCTTGGCGAGCTTTTCTGCGTAGACCGAATTCACTCTCGACGTCAAAAACATCTCCGTAAGAGATCTCTTCCCATAGAATATGGCTCTCTCTTTTTTCATCTCATCGGGGAGGATATCAAAATCGATGGGGACATATATAAGCTCAAATCTTCTCTTAAACGCCCCGTCCATCACAAAGATATTGTCATCCGCGGTGTTCATCGTAGCAATGATGTTAAAGTTGGCGGGAAGCCATACCATTCCGTCGTAGAAGATATTCTTCATCCAGGGATCCCTGGAAAAATAAGCTCCCAGATCCCTGTTTACAATGGCGTATTCGGATTTGCCTTCTGCTCCCCTGTCCAAAAGCTGGAATATATCTCCGAATATGGCAGGCGCATTTCCTCGGTTAATCTCTTCGATGATAAGATAAAACTTTTCTTCCGGATTTAAGAATGCCGCTTTCAACAGTTCCGAAAATGGACCTGCCACAAATACATAATCCAGCGGTCTTTCCTGGGATATGAGTGGCTTTATGCATCCCACAAAATCACCGTAGGTGTAAGCAGGGTGAAAGATCACCCTTTTGATATGAGTCCTTAACTGCTCGGGATCCGGGTACTCTTCAGAAAGAAATCTTCTTACACTGTATGACTTGCCCGTTCCGGGTGCACCGTAATACACTCTCTGTATGGGCTTCATCGGTACTTCATGATAATAAAACTCCACCGGGGATGTTTCTTTGCGGGCGATATCTCCCGAATCTTCCGAAAGGTAGAAGGCCGCATGCACCTCGGGAGCGGTGCTGCCCGGTCCGTTTGAAAGAAAAAAGGCGTAGAGATCAAGCGCTGCATCCAGCGTTCCGTTTCCCGCCTTGTCTATTTCCATATAATCCCTGTCTGTTTTAAGCCATGCTGCCTCTCTCGCCAGATCTTCGGGAGTCTTGTAGTAAAACAGATTCCTGACTGAGAGCTGTCTTATCTTTTCGCATGATGAACGCAGAGCATAGGCATAAGCCGTGATCTCGTTGTCCGAAAACACGCGCATTCCATCACCGTAAAGCTGAGTTTTAAGCCAGCTTCTGAAACTTCTTTCTATTTCGGTGGTCTGTATTTCCATCTGCCTGTACCCCTCTTATACCTCAGTTAATGCCTTCAGAACAAAACATATCGCTTTGCGGTATGCCCGCCGTTTTCCCCTGCCGGTCACGATCTCAAAAATGCTTCCAGCTCGCCGAACCTTCTCTCCATCAGCTTATAAGCATCCTGATAGCATTTCTCCAGCTTCTCTTTGTTATTCTCAAAATGTGCAACGGTGGTCTCGTCCGGCTTTATTATCATCGCACGGCCTTCGCGTTCCATCTTCTCGATCTCTTCCATCTGGCGAAGGTATTGATCCTTCCTTCCGAGGATAGTATCCGCCAGCTTGGGGTACTTCCTTCTGTAAAACATGTCGACCAGAAATCTCAGTTTTTTATAGTCTGTAGCCTCATGAAGATCGGCCTTTGTGAGAACAAGCAAAATCTTCTCGCATCCCATATCAAGCGCACGCCTAAAGGGAATGGAATCGGCAAGGGAACCGTCCAGATATTTCTTTCCTCTGAGATTTATAGGCTTACAGATAAAAGGAAGAGAGCATGATGCCTTACAGAATTCCAGTGTCTCCGCATCATCCTTAAAGTCATGTACATATTCTGCCTCGCCGGTTTCGCAGTTTGCCACAACTGCTTCCCACATGGTTTCCGATCTGTGAAATGTCTCGAAATCATATGGAAAATTATCGTACGCATATTTGATTATGCATTCATCCAGATCCAGAACCTTTCCCGTTCTCAGAATATTCGGAAGTCCGAAAAAGGTTCTGGTATTCTCGTGTGTAAGGATTTTCTTGGAACGCCCTTTTTGCCTTGAGATAAATCCCGATGCGTTGCTGACGCCTACCGATACTCCCGCAACGTAGGGGAAATAAATGTCTTTATCGAGAAGGCAGTCAAGCACTCCTGCAGTAAATATTCCGCGAATTGCGCCTCCTTCGAGGATAAGTCCTGTGTTTGAAGTCATCTTTGCACCTGCCGCCGGCATTTCACCGACACCCTTGATTTCCGGTTATCAGTGAACTTTGTTTCTGTCGATCTTCATGGCTCCGGTTCTGGGGAAATCTTCCTTTCGAACCACAACCTTAGCCACCTTCATATAGCTTGGAAGCTTAGCATTAATATCTTCCGTGAGCTTCTCCATCTGTGCCTGTATCTCTTCCTCCGACAGGCCTGCCACTGCGGGCTCAAGGGGAAGTATCTCCACACCTATCACTGTGTTTCCGCCGACCTGCATCTCTCTTACAAGCGCATCTTTAACACGGGGATCCTTATAGAAATTGTCCTCAAGCTCTTCGGGAGAAACATTTTCTCCGTTTGAGAGGATGATGAGATTCTTGATCCTTCCGGTGATATAGAGGAAGCCTTCCTCATCGAATCTGACAAGGTCTCCCGTCTTAAGCCAGCCGTCTTCCATCACCCTTGCGGTCTCTTCGGGATTTCCGGCATAACCGAGCATTACATTGTCACCCTTTATCCAGAGCTCTCCGTCAACCACTTTGACCTCCTGCTCGGGATATATCTTACCCATCGATTCGGGTTTTCTTTCAATATCGATATTTGCGGATGTGAGGTTTGCACCTTCCGTAAGTCCGTACCCGGGGAAAAGCTTTATCCCCAGATCCGCCGCATCTTTGATAAGCCTTGGAGGAACGGGAGCCGCGCCCACTATCATCTTCTTAAGATCGCCCAGGAAGCCTTTACCCTTCATCTTGGCGATGCCGAGGATCACTTCAACAAGCCCGGGAACGAGCACCAGAAATGTGGGACGGAGCACGGGTATCTGACCGACAGCCGCTCTCATATCAGTGCAGGCAATAACTGTCGATCCTGTATAGAGCACCGAAAGAAATCCCATTATGGACCCAAAGATATGTGACATGGGAAGGATGACCATCACTCTGTGATCGAATATTCCGCCGGGCTGATATGTACCGTTTAATGCGCCTCTCATCATCGCACCATGGGTCAGGATGACTCCCTTGGGAGCACCGGTCGTTCCTCCGGTGAAATAGATGCAGGCTACGGATTCTTTTTTAACATCTCCGTAAGGTGCTTCCTCTTCCGAGATCTCTTTTGTGGATATGATATTGCAGCTCACGCTTGCTGCAAGCTCTTTGAATTCATCCGCAATTACCAGAGCCGAAAAGCCGAATTTCATGGAAATACCGGTTATCTGCTCGGATCCCAGCTGAACAGGAAGCATGGTGAGAATGGCACCGAAAGACGGAACTGCCAGGAACCACTCCATGGCATCCAGGTCGTTTCTCGCCATCACGCCCACTTTATCTCCGGGCTTTACACCCTTCGAAGCCAAAACCGCGCGTCTTTTTGCAACACGACTCACCAGCTCCTTAAAAGAATAAGTAACACTCCCGTCGGTTGTTGCCGGTTTATCGGGAAAATCCTTCTCAATTTTTTTCAGAAAATCCGCAAATGTGGGAACATAGTAGATGACCTTCTGTTCCTCGGGCGAGAGCATGTCCAAAAAGTAGTTTGACATTTCAAAACCTCCATCGTTATCGTAAATATCTGTATTTGAAATCCATAGGAATACCCGTTTAAAAAGTGCTCCGGATGCAAAGTCCCAAACATATCCATTTTACAAAAAAAAGTCTCTTTTCGCAACCACTACATTTAGTTCCGGGAGTGCTCTTTTTTCTTTATTTTTTTTCCGGGCTGATTTATAATATCGATATGAGCGATCTTAAGATTTACAGGAAAAGAATAATACCTTCCGAATGCGTGCTTCTGGACAGCGATGAGATCGTCGAGCAGAATGAAGAGCATATCATCACAAAATGGAAGACAATACATCCGAGGAACGATTTCGATCACGGAACATCCTGTTATTTCCTTAACGACGGAGTAAAGGTCAGCAAATTTTACCGTTCCGATGATGAGCTTCTGTACTGGTACTGCGACATCGTCCAGTTTGACTTTTCCGAAGACAGGAGTGAGCTTACCGTGACAGACCTCCTGGCTGACGTGATGATCTACCCCAACGGAAAGATGAAAGTCGTGGACCTGGATGAACTGGCGGATGCTCACGAGCAAAACCTGATCACCGAGGCGCAGGTAAACAACTGCCTCAGGCAGCTCGACGCTCTGCTCACTCTCATCTACCGCGACAAATTCGATAAATACCAGTCATGTCTTGATTTCAGGGGATTATAAGAAATCGTCATTTTGTCCTAAAAATATGATAGACTGTGCGATGTATCAACGCACAGTCTATAGCGAAGCCATTTCTCAAAGTGTAGTGTCCTTTACTACACTTTGTTTTATTTTTTAGAATTTTAGTAGAATATATGTCCTCCGATAGAGATGCCCGAAAGCCCCTCAACGGGAGTTCTGAAATACACACACTGGCCGACATTGGAATAACCGCTCATGGCCTCATCTGCAGCCTTATAGCAATTTGCGGTTGCTTTATTCTGTGACAGTGCCAGTGCCAGCCGCCCGCTTCCGGCAGGAGAGAACTGACCTTTCTGGTAGATCACACCGGTGATGGTATCGGGGTAAACCGAGCTGAGCATTCGGTTTATTACAACCGCTCCCACAGCCACCTGGCCTTCATAGGGCTCGCCACCCGCTTCACAGTAAATAAGGTTTGCAAGAAGATATCTGTCTCCTTCTTCAAAAGTCACCTGACTGATATCTCTCCATGTGGAATTCTGCGCAAGACGGGACTTTGCCAGCTCTTCCTCCAGCTTTTTCTTAAGATACTCGACGTCTTTTTCCTTTTCGGCTATCTGCTCCTCATAAGCTTCTATATCCGCTTCCGTCTCGCTTATCTGAGCGCTGTACTCACCTATGGATTCCTTTGTCTCGGCAACAAGCTGATCGACTCTCGCCTGCTCTGCTTTAGCCTCTTCCTCCAGTTCCTTTAAGGCATCCTTTTCCGCCTCAAGCCTTGCCTTTTCTTCTGCGACAAGAGCCCTTGTCTCTTTATACTCCTTAAGCTTTTTGAGATCGTACTCCTCTATCTTTTGAAAATAATCCTCAATATTCAGGAGCTTTGCAAGGCTTCCGGCGGTAAGTATGGCATTCAGGACACTGGTGTCATTCCTCTCGTATGCCTGACGCACTCTGTGCACCATTCCGGAATACTGCGCTTCCTCCACCATTATCGCTTCGGCCAGCATCTCTTCCGCCAGCTCTATATCGGACTGTTTGATCATTATCTGATCCTGCAGATCCTCCAGATGATACCCTACCTCTTCGAGGGTAGTATTAAGTTCGTAAAGCTTTCCCTGCAGGGTGTTTTTTTCCTGCTTGAGCCCTCCAAGCTCATTTTCGGATTTTTCCTGCTCTTCCTCCAGCTTCTCCTTTTCTTTTTCAGCCTCATCTATCTGCTGCTGGATCTCCGTAGCCGTTGCAGCTTCGGAGTATGTCGGAAAAGCGGCACATCTCAATGCAAGAGCCATCACAAAAATGAGCGCAGTTATCCTGCTCTTTTTCATGGTATTTCCTTTATCAGATCGTTATCTTTATTTCTCTTCCGGTCCTGCTGTAGGGAACATACACTACTCCCGCAGCATCAAAAAGCCTCTTGGCAGCGCGGTTCCCCGGGGTGCCGTTGTATTTGTCGCTGTCATAGACCACTCTTTTGATCCCGGCCTGAATGATCGCCTTTGCGCATTCGTTACACGGAAAGAGAGAGACGTACAGACTGGCTCCCTCGAGTGATCCGCCCCTGTAGTTGAGTATCGAGTTCAGCTCTGCGTGGGTAACGTATGCATATTTCGTATCGTCGTAAGGAAGGTCTTCCCTGTCCCAGGGGAAGTCGTCATCGGAGCATCCCTTCGGAAGCCCGTTGTACCCCATTGAGAGGATCTTATTATCCTCGCTGACTATACAGCATCCCACCTGAGTGTTGGGATCTTTTGAGCGGAATCCCGAAAGATGGGCCACTCCCATAAAGTACTCGTCCCAGCCGATATAATCTTCTCTTTTTTTCTGCATATTATTTCCTGTTTTCGCACCCGGAGAACATTTCATGCCGGCTCCGGATGCTCTGAATGGCGGTTTATTTGGTTCCGAATATTCTGTCTCCGGCATCTCCGAGACCGGGAACTATATATGCATTTTCATTCAGCTTCTCATCCAGCGCGCCGATGTAGAGATCAACATCCGGATGTGCTTCCGTCATTGCTTTTATTCCTTCGGGAGCCGCTATTATACACATAAAATGAATGTTCTTACAGCCCTTATCCTTGAGCATCTGTATAGCTGCTGCTGCGGACCCTCCGGTTGCAAGCATGGGATCCACAACAAACACTTCTCTCTCGCTGCAGTCTGCGGGAAGCTTGCAGTAGTACTCTATCGGCTTGTGTGAATCAGGATCGCGATAAAGTCCTATATGACCGACCTTTGCCGCAGGTATCAGATTGAGCATACCGTCAACCATGCCGAGGCCCGCACGCAGGATGGGGATTATGGCAAGTTTCTTTCCGCTGAGCTCCTTTACGGTCGTTTTGCAGATGGGAGTTTCAATCTCAACATCTTTGAGTTTAAGATCTCTTGTCGCCTCATAGCAGATAAGCATTGCAATCTCGCTTATGGTGGCCCTGAAATCCTTTGTTCCCGTCTCCGTTCTGCGGATAAATCCGATCTTATGCTGTATTAGCGGGTGATCCATGATTACTACTTTAGACATTTTGTTTTTCCTTTCCTTTTCGGAATGATCAATATCATTCTTCTATCTGTGCGATTCTTCTTGAGTGCTTTTCTTCACCGGAAAACGGGGTATCGAGGAATGTATCCGTTATTTCGATCGCAAGGTTCTCTCCCACCATTTTTCCGCCGAGAGCCAGAACATTGGCATCATTGTGAAGCCTTGTCATCTTTGCGCTTAACGGTTCCGAGCACAGCGCACATCTTATGCCCTTCACTTTGTTGGCTGTAATGCTGATCCCGATACCTGTCGTGCATACTACGATCCCCTTTTCGGCATTTCCGGAGGCCACTTCATTTGCCACCGCTTTTCCGAATATGGGATAATCGCAGCTCTCTTTATTATACGTTCCGCAATCCTTTACGTCAAAGCCTCTTTCGATAAGGTGTTTTTTTACGACTTCCTTGAGGTCAAATCCGCCATGGTCACTTCCTATTGCTATCATAACCTGCTCCTTTACTTTTTTATGATCTTATGCCCTGCGGCTTTGAGAAGTCTGTTCATTATAGCCTCCCCGAAGCCTTCAGCCTCAAAGCTCTCGGCATATATCTTTGTCACTTCTTCGTCGTCAAAGCTCCTCAGGATCGAATACAGCCTTTTTGCCGCTTCTTTCTGATCCCCTTTAGGCCCGGTCTTTTTAACAACATCAGCGTCGTATCTGCCCGCGTTTTCGTCACAGGCCATCACGCCGGTCCTGCAGCCCGATTCCTTATCGGACCGTATCATTTCATTTATCCCCGATACAACGGCCTCATTTTCTCCCTCTACTATTACCAGTTCCCCCCGGGGAGCATAATGCCGGTATTTCATTCCCGGAGCCCTTGGCTTTTGCCCGCTTTCCGGAGATATGATCGCTTTGTCGGTTTCCACCTCGGTCCCAAGCACTCTTCCCAGCATCTCACTCGTGATAAAGCCCGGCCGCAGGATCTGAGGCGGCTGTACCGTAAGGTCAACTATAGTGGATTCGAGACCTATCTCTCCACCGCCGCCGTCTATTATGGCATCGGCTCTTCCGTTCATATCTTCAATCACATATTTTGCCTCTGTAGGGCTCGGTCTTCCGGAAATATTGGCACTGGGCGCTGCCACAAAACCGCCCGCCGCATTTATCAGGATCTTTGCCACCGGATCGGAAGGAAATCTGACCGCCACCGTGTCAAGCCCTCCCGTCGTCTCATCCGGAACAATGTCCTTCTTTTTAAGGATCATCGTAAGAGGACCGGGCCAGAATACCTCCGCAAGCTTTACAGCATAGTCGGGAACCGTTTCAGCTATTTCGTACAGGGATTCTATACGGGATATATGCACTATCAGCGGATTGTCCGAAGGCCTTCCCTTTGCGGCATATATCTTCTTCGACGATTCGGGTGAAAGCGCATCGCCACCGAGACCATATACGGTTTCGGTGGGGAATGCCACGATCCCGCCGTTTTTGATTATCTCGCCCGCTTTTTGAATGCCTGATATGTCTTCTTCTGACAATCGCCCGCCGGGTGCTTTTATCGTGATGATCTTAGTATCCATCTCTTGCGATCATTCTCCACTTTGTGACGTTCCTGTCATGTCCTTGTACATGGCAACAAGATTCCACACTTCCGCAGTTCCGTAACCCAGTCTCCACACACCGACTCCGCCTATGTTTCTGGAGTTCATCGCATTGAGTTTGGATGAGATGGAGTCCTTATCCTCAAACCAGACATAGTATGTGGCTGTCCCGCTCTGCCACTGAGCAAAGTTCTGACAGGTCTCCTCGTCCCATTCATAGGAAATGCCATACTTGTTTATAAAGTCTGACTCGTTTATCAGAGTAAGATAAGAATCCGACACCGAGCCCGAATCATTCTTCCACACTATGGTGTAGAAGGGAAGCGCATTTATTATCCTCTCGGCATTGACATTTTCGAGAGTCTTATCAAGCCCGTAGCAGATGTAATCAAAGCTTGCCACGCTGCCGATGTCCCCGCTTCCGTGATAGTGCTCGTCATATCCCATGATGAGCACGTAGTCGGCGAATTTTCCCTGTACGTCGATCCTGGTAAACTTGTTAAAGTTGAAAGGAACGTAATTATCAAACGAAAGCACAAGCCCTCTTTCATGAGTGGCAACCGACAGTTCTTTTATAAACTGGGCATAATGCTCGTAACAATCATCATTCAGTTTTTCGAAGTCGATGTTGATCCCGTCAACGCCAAGCTCTGACGCGGCGCTTACAACATTGCTGATAAGAGTTCTTCTGACATTTGTGTCGGATAAGATCGCAACATCGCTGATATCCGCATCGTTATCCAGCCTGTAATTGAAATCATCCAAAACAGCCCATACTCTGATACCATTTTCGTGTGCCTTCTCAACATAAGCCGTGCTGCCGAAATTGCGTATCCCTCCGAGATTATCGCTTACGGAAAACCAGGTGGGCGCGATAACATTCATTCCCTGACCTTCTTCGATCGCCGCTCCGAGCGTATCGTTTCCCGCAGCTCCGGCGATAGAGTTGAATCCGAGCACGACTCTCTCATTGATAGACAGAAATTCCGTCTGAGGAACAGTGACTTCATTAACTATTCCCCACATGATACCATCGGTTACTCCCATTCTCTTATTTTCGATATAACCGATATATCCGTCGCTCGTCTCAACCTTGCTCCACTCCTCCATGGTTTCAATGAGAAGCACGGTCTCGCCTTTCTCAACCTCACGCAGTATGGGGCTCTTGATCCCTCCCTTTTCGCGTATCTGGGTGGCGGATGTGGTGATCATTGTGTTTGTCCCCGACAGGCCCTTTGTTACAAGGAGCACATGCTCATCGTAAACATTAACATTTATCGAAAAATACTGCGATACATAGTCGCTTGCTATGTACAGAGTATTACCTTCAAGGTAGCATGTTCTGTGACCGAGGTCTGCACCCTCACCGTCAAATCCGTATTTGCTGCTCCCCACAGGCGCCTCGATGGTTCCGTCCGCCGTTGTGAACATAAGTGTACCGCCGTTGTAGGCAGGATCATAGTAAAACCCGTCTCCTATATAGTCTTCTACGGTGGCAAATTCAAAATAACAATAGCCATCGCCCTTTACCGCCTTGTCGGCCAGGATCCTGTCTCCCAGAACTATGGCAAGCTCGTCTCCGCTCGTTCCGAAATATGCGGCCAGATCCGCTTTCTCCGTTCCGTATGTGTACTTGTCTATCACTCTCTTGCCGATCCCGAAGTATGCTATAAGAGCTATCGCTACGATCGCCACAGCGATCACAATTATCCTTTTTTTCATTTTGAACAGGCCTCTTTCAGTTATTACCCGCACAACCCATTAACCATTCCGCAAATGCCGGATCCGGAAAGTCCAATACAACAGCAAAAAGGTGTGCAGAATCCTAAACTATTCTAACACACCATTTTTTTGCCGTCATTAGTTATTTTATATTCGCCCGGGTTTTTCGGACAGCAGGCACCTTCCTGCATTGTTAAGGGCGAATATTCAGGAGTATTCGGGGACCGTGTCCCCTTCCCAAAAGGTAAGTGATATATTTTCCTTTATGGCGGAAACGTCCCGGCGGCGAGCTTCCCTTTCGGGATGTGCAGCAAAGCTGCGGTGAAAAATTGTGACTTTACCGATAATCGGATTGCTAAAAGGTTGGGGGATTTAAAGCAAAATGTATATATAATGATTTTATATTCGTATTCAGAATTTTACAGACCGATAGAGAAATACCTTCTCTTAAGGATTTTTAATCGAGATGTAAATTCTATAAGCGGTAAAGCAGGACTCACCATCTCCTCTCCGTCGCATGATTACCGGAGACGTTCAGGCTGATTATATGAGCCCTTCCGGCCGATTTCAACAACTGTTTTCGTTCGTCATTTTTTGTACTAACAGCAAAAAAACAGCGGACAGATCCCGTCCGTTTTTGTACCCTGATGCTTACCCGGCTGTCCGCGGCTCTTTGTGAAAAATAACGGTTTTCGTGCGACACCGCTGTCGGCACTCTAAACTTTTTGTTAAAAATGCCGAAAAAATATCTGACGACAAGTATGACTGTTCCCAACATATAAAAAAAATATTAAATAATCAAAGCATGTATTGACTTAAATATCATTAAAAGATATAGTAATGGAAATCAACGGAAAACAGCGAGATTTACATAATGAAAATAGAAAAGATCAATGACAATCAAATACGCTGTATCCTTACGAGAGAAGACCTTGCAAAGCGGAATCTGCGCATCAGCGAGCTTGCCTACGGCTCCGAAAAGACCAGGAATCTTTTCAGGGAGATGGTCAAGCAGGCCGACTGCGAATACGGCTTCGAGGTGGAGAACAGCCCTCTTGTGGTGGAAGCTATCCCCATGAGTTCGGAGAGCATCGTTCTGATCATCACCAAAGTCGATGATCCCGAGGAGCTCGACACGCGCTTCTCACGCTTTTCTCCCTACGAGAACCCCGATGACGAAGACGAAGAGGACGAGGAGGAAGCTGTAAGTCTCTTCGGAGATAACATTCCCGCTCCCGAGCCTTCATTCGGAGAGATGCTTGGCGAAGCCCTGAAGGAAGACATTCCCCGCCATAGTTTTGCTTTCACGTTCCCGACACTGTCCCGTACTATGGATTTTGCCCGTCAGGCCTGCGGATACAAAGGAAAAAGCGCTCTGGTCAAATCACCTGCCGGCGATTATCTCATGATACTTTCCGTCGGAAATGCCTCAAAGGGAGATTTCGAGAATGTTTGCCTGCTCGGTTCGGAATACGGCAAGGGACGCATCATTCCCGGCACCGCGCTTGATTTTATGCGCGAGCATGGCGATATCATGATAGAAAATGACGCCATTTCCAAATTGGCTTTATAATTATTTCCCTTGTGAGGTAGCACTTGATGTCATCTCAAAAAATATCGGTCACAAACCTGTCGAAAGAATTGTTAAAGATTACTCCCCGGGCCGCTGTGACCGCTTTTTTTATGTCTGTTCTTTATCACGTATGCGTAAGCTTCCGTGATAACAACTCATTCTGGAAGTTCTCTTCCTCCGCTGATATTTTCCAGCTTTTCGGGAAGATCATCCTGCTCACGCTCATTGTGTATATAGTGCTTTCCGGGCTTTATCTCATGCTCCTTCATGTTCCGCTGAGGAATGAGAAGGTTCCTTCGGTAAAGTACAGGAGAGCTTTTCTCTTTATCTCCTGGGGATTTATTGTCATCTGCTATATTCCCTGGCTACTCTGCAGCTATCCCGGTTCGGCAAATCCCGACACGATAGTCCAGTTTCAGAACTACTTCGGAGAAACGAGCCGTTCAATGTGGCAGCCCCCTTTCTCTTCGCTTCTGATGGGGCTTTGTTACTCTGTCGGAAAGTTTCTCGTCGATGCCAATTTCGGGTTTTTTCTTTACCAGCTTCTTCAGACCGTAGTCGCGGGATTCGTTTTTTCGTACTCCATGTACAAACTGATGGAAATGGGCCTGCGCAGGATATTCTGTTTTATCGGAATCCTGTTTTACGCCGTCACCCCCATATGGGGCGGATACGCGCAGTGGGTGGAAAAGGATTTCCTCTTCGCCGTGATGATAGTTCTCGAGGTCGTTATGGCAGCGGATATCCTTTATAAAAAAGAGTGCACTCCCCACAAGGGTATCGCTTTATGCATCGTTTCCCTTCTTTGTGTGTTCCTTAGAAACAACGGGATCCACGCCATCCTTCCCTGCATGATCGCTCTGGCTTTTAACCTTAAGGGGAAATTCCGCAGGAACCTGCTCATCGTAACAGCAACAGTCCTGATCATTTTTGAATCCGTCACCAGGATCATCCTTCCCGCCTGCGGTATAGGCCGGCCCCCGGTAAGCGAGACCATAGGGGTCATGTTCCAGCAGACAGCCAGGACCGTATGTATTTACCCCGATGACCTGACCGAGGAAGAAATCTCAGTTCTTGAGGAGAATTTCCGATCCATCGACAACCTGAAAGAGTATCAGCCCAACATTAACGATCCCGTCAAGATCTGCTACACCCACGCCGATCCCAAGGGGTATTTTGTCACCTGGTTCAAAATGCTCCTTCGCCACCCGCAGGTATATGTTGCAGCGTATGTTAACGGAGCCTACGGCTATCTCGCTCCCGTCAAGGTGGATATGGGTGCTTACATAATGCAGGAATACCCTGAGTATCTGACGGAGAGGCTCGGGCTTTATCATGTTTTCTCCAAAGACCTGCAGATGCGTTTTTTGTATTATCTCTACGGAAGCGGGAATGCTCCCGTGATCAAGTATTTATCCATGCCGGGAACTTACAGCTGGATCGTGTTCATATGTGTATTCGAGATCCTTGCTCTCGGAAAAAAGAAAAAGAGCCTGACAGTGTTCATCCCGGCTCTTGTCACCATTATGGTGTGTACGATCTCTCCGCTTTCCTGCGCGATGAGATATCTTATACCGGTTGCACTTCAGACTCCGTTTTTGATCGGTTTTACCCTGCAGCTTACGCCTGAGCGATCGCTTCCATAAGCTCGTCGATATCGATCCCGTGAACGGCTGCTGCCATCTCGAGAGATTCGCCTGCGGATGAAGGGCATCCGATGCAGTGCATTCCTGCGCTCATAAGAATGGGGATCACATCGGGCTGCTCGCTCACGATCTGTCCCATTGTCATATCTTTTGTTATTCCGGTCATTTTGTTTCCTCCGTTTCGTATACAGTTATACAGTAGCTGTCTAAATATGGTAACCTTTAGATCTTTCTTTACTATATCTATTACTTTTTTGATTTAAAGTCAATAGTCACACTTAAAAACCCTCAAAAACGATGCATTTTTTCATTTATTTTTGGCGATTTTTTCGGAGTTTTTTAGCTCTCTTTCGCTTGACTATACTCCCCCGATTACCTATAATTATATGAGTCAACTTTAGAAGCCCTACACGCTTCAAAACTACAGAAATGCATAAGCATTTTCTGATCAAATATCTTATAGGAGGCATTTTGTAATGAGACCTGAATGGCAAGATTTTGTAACAGGCAAATGGGACAGAGAAATCAATGTCCGCGACTTCATCCAGAGAAACTACACTCCCTATGACGGAGATGAGAGCTTTCTCGCAGGACCTACCCAGAACACTAAGGATCTTTGGGCACAGGTACTTGATCTTCAGAAAAAGGAGCGTGAAGCAGGCGGTGTTCTCGATATGGACACCAAGGTTGTTTCCACTATAACCTCTCATGGCCCCGGCTATCTTGACAAGAGCAAGGAGACCATCGTCGGTTTCCAGACAGATAAGCCTTTCAAGCGTTCACTTCAGCCCTACGGCGGTATCCGTATGGCAGAGAAGGCTTGCTCAGACAACGGATACGAAGTTGATCCTGAGATTTCAGAGTTCTTCACCACTCACAGAAAGACCCACAACGCAGGCTGCTTCGATGCTTACAACCAAGAGATGAGAGCATGCCGTTCTTCACACATCATCACCGGACTTCCCGATGCTTACGGACGTGGACGTATCATCGGCGACTATCGTCGTGTAGCTCTCTACGGTATCGACAGACTCCTCGAGGATAAGCAGGCACAGAAGGATTCCACCGGACGTGTTATGACTGATGATGTTATCCGTCTTCGCGAGGAGCTTTCCGAGCAGATGACAGCACTCAAGATGATGAAGGAAATGGCAGCATCTTACGGCTGTGATATCTCAAAGCCCGCTGCAAACGTACAGGAAGCTATCCAGTGGACATACTTCGGATACCTTTGCTCGGTTAAGGAGCAGAACGGTGCCGCAATGAGCCTTGGACGTACTTCTACTTTCATCGACTGCTATGCACAGCGTGACCTCAAGAACGGAACCTTCACCGAGGAGCAGATCCAGGAGTTCATTGATCACTTCATCATGAAGCTTCGTTGCGTTAAGTTCGCTCGTACTCCCGAGTACAACCAGATCTTCGCCGGCGATCCCGTTTGGGTTACCGAGTCACTCGGCGGCGTAGGCGTTGACGGAAGACACATGGTTACCAAGACATCTTTCCGTTACCTCCACACCCTTGAGAACCTTGGTGCATCACCCGAGCCCAACCTCACAGTTCTCTGGTCCACCAGACTTCCCGAGGGCTGGAAGAAGTACTGCGCTAAGATCTCCATCACCACATCTTCCATCCAGTATGAGAACGATGACCTCATGAGAGTTGTTCACGGCGATGACTACGGAATCGCTTGCTGCGTATCTTCCATGAGAATCGGTAAGGAAATGCAGTTCTTCGGAGCACGTGCTAACCTTGCTAAGTGTCTCCTCTATGCTCTTAACGGCGGTATCGACGAAGTTACCAAGAAGCAGGTTGGTCCTAAGTACCGTCCTGTAACCGGTGACGTTCTTGATTATGATGATGTATACAGCAAGTTCATGGATATGATGGAGTGGCAGGCTGACGTTTACGTTAACACCCTCAACATCATCCACTACATGCACGACAAGTACTGCTATGAGAGAGCAGAGATGGCTCTTCATGACAGAGACGTTAAGAGATATTTCGCAACAGGTATTGCAGGTCTTTCAATCGTTGCAGACTCACTCTCAGCTATCAAGTATGCTAAGGTTGAAGTTGTTCGTGACGAGGACGGAATCATCGTAGACTTCAAGACTACCGGTGACTTCCCTAAGTACGGTAATGATGATGACCGCGTAGACGACATCGCTCAGGATATCGTTCACAAGTTCATGACCGCTGTAAGACGTCATCACACCTACAGAAACGGCGTTCCTACAACCTCTATCCTTACCATCACTTCAAATGTTACTTACGGTAAGGCTACCGGTAATACTCCTGACGGACGTAAGAAGGGACAGCCTTTCGCACCCGGTGCAAACCCGATGCACGGCCGTGACACCCACGGTGCTGTTGCTTCACTTTCTTCTGTATCAAAGCTTCCTTTCAATGATGCACAGGATGGTATCTCCAATACCTTCACCATCATCCCCGGAGCTCTTGGTAAAGAGGATAAGGTATTTGCAGGCGACATCGAGGTTGACCTCAACAAGTAATTAATAAGTATTGCGCCAGGTGTGCTGTCCTTCAGCACACCTGGGATATAAAAACAAGGAGAATCGCTATGGACGAGAAGAACCAGATTGATGATCTTATCAAGATGCTTGATTCCGGTATGGAAAAGGGTGTGGGACATGTAAATGTTCTCGCTGATGATAAATCGGAAGAAAAGTGCGATGTCCAGACAATGGGTTGCACCGATTGTTCCAGAACACCCCTTGCATGCAGTGTTCCCACCCTCCATGACGGTCTCGACGACTTTAAGTAACAGTAAGGAATCAACACATGATAAAGGACATCATCGTGTCTTTTACTTTACGATGATGTCGAGTAACTATAAGGAATCAACACATGATAAAGGACATCATGTGTTGCGTCGATGCTCCGCATGTTTAGCGCGTTAGAGCATCGCGCTCAACACATCATCGTAAAGGACACGATGATGTCGACTATAGGAGGAAATATAATGGCACAGGCTAGCAGTGCACAGGTTAATAACCTTGTGAATCTTCTTGATGGCTACGCTACCAAGGGTGGCCACCATCTTAACGTAAACGTTCTTAACAGAGAGACTCTTCTTGATGCTCAGCAGCATCCCGAGAACTATCCTCAGCTTACTATCCGTGTATCCGGATACGCAGTAAACTTCATCAAGCTTACTCCCGAACAGCAGGCTGACGTTATCTCAAGAACCTTCCACGAGGCACTCTAATCTCTGGGAAGAAAAACCAAACGATTTAAAAGAGGACATCCGGATCCGGATGTCCTCTTTTTATCGTTTATAATTCATGATGTCGATTGCTTATAATCCGTACCAGGCGATTCCTTCGTACTCCCAGCCAATTGATTCAAGATAATCCCTTTCGCCTGTACTCATTGTGTAGTGATGGCTTCCACTGATGGCATTTGGATGGAATGATAACGCTATAATACCTATTACTTTTTTCTTTTACATCTTCCTGATTATCAAAACTCTTTTGAGATTCTTTTCCCATCATATAAAAGTCTAAATCATTTCATCTTTCATGTTTTTGAAGTGGAACGCACCGAAATAATTCTATCACTATCGCCCCCTCCCCCGTTAATCAATGCTAACTCAAGTCCTTCACTCAGTGTTCTTCAGTACATTTAAGTCATATTCACCCATATCTTGTGTTTTCGGTTTTTATAAGCACAATCGCGTACTGTTACTTTTCTCCAAATTCCCGATAGTCTTTTCGTATGGCTACAGAATCAATAGTTATTTCGCCCTTTATGTGATACAATTAAATCGCCTAGAGAGGGTGACGGAAAACGATAAGGACTCCGGGCTTGAAAAATGGTGCCGACTATTCAAGGCACAGACATACGAAGAACTTAAGAAACTGGTAAAGGAGGATGCAGTCATGGAAGCTGTAGCGGAAAACATCTATGAAAGCAATTCGGATTTTGCAATTAGAAGACGCTGTGAAGACCGCGAGGAATATCTGCGTCACCAGGAATACATAAAGCGAGAGATGGAGAGGATGAAGGCTGAGCTTGAAGAAAAAGATGCCCTGATTGCATCTCTTCAGAAACAGCTTGAAACGTTGAAGTAATAATGAAAAAATGGGGCTTTCGCTTTAGATGATTAAATCATCTAAAGCGAAAGCCCCTTGCTAACATTATTATGTCGATCGCAAAGTACGCAAAGCTGATCTCTTAGCCCTGCTGAATGGTTCCTACGGGGCAGCCGCCTGCGCAGCTTCCGCAGTCAATGCACTTATCGGGATCGATCTCGAACTTTCCGTCGCCCATGCTGATAGCACCAACGGGGCAGTTAGCCTCACATGCGCCACAAGCAACACAAGCATCACCTATAACATATGCCATATTTTTTTCCTCCTACTTGTTCAACTATTCTTTACCTGCTTCCCATCCGCCCATACAGTGCGGAATGAAAGCTTCCTCTAAACGTAATGATATCGTAGTTGGATTTTTAATTCAAGCAAAAACCTGTTGAAGTCATGACTAATCTTGGTTAGTTGGCTGCTTATTGATATTTCGAAGTTTTATTTCTCATTATTAACGATAATCGGTTATCAGTTCCGTTAAGACTTCATCTCAGCACGCCTTGCACGGATACCGTCAAGGATCTTTTCCTTCTTTTCGAGCAGGATGTTCTTATCCATAGCCGGAACTCCCTTTAAAGGATACTCTATCCCAAGCTTTTCATATTTTGTCTCTCCCATTGTATGGTACGGGAGAGCATCCAATGCTCTGAGGTTGTGGAACTGTCCAATAAAATACCCAAGGTCATAGAGATATTTGTCATCGTCCGTGATGCCCGGAACAACCACATGTCTGATCCACATATCCACATTCTTTTCATTCAGATATGCGCAGAATTTAAGGATGTTCTCGTTGGGCTGCTGGCAGAGTTCCTTATGATGCTCAGGATCTATATGCTTTATATCAAGCATAACCAGGTCCACAAGTGGCATCAGAGTATCGAATTTAACCATCATTGCTTCATTATCGGGATTAAAAGCGATCCCGGAAGTGTCGAGGCAGGTATGGATTCCCTGCTCCTTGCATTTACCGTAAAGCTCTATAAGGAAATCTATCTGCATGAGAGGCTCTCCGCCCGTTACTGTAAGACCTCCTCCGTTACGGTAGAAAGGCTCGTTCCTGTGATACTGCTCCAGAATATAATCCGTAGTCATCATCTGTCCGCCGGTCATCGCCCAGGTGTCGGGGTTGTGACAATATTTGCAGCGCATGGGACATCCCTGCACAAATACAACAAATCTTGTTCCCGGTCCGTCAACCGTCCCAAAACTTTCCAAAGAATGAATTCTTCCGTCCATAATAATTTCCTTTCCGTTTCTTTATTGAGGTGAAAACTCCAATATCTCGTCCTCTTCCGGGATCTCCATCGAAGCACTTTCTCCCGATTCAACCATATAATCCTTTATACTGGAAACAATCTTTTCATAGAGCATAAGCATTTTGTCATGCTCTTTCACGATGGCTTCCTCGTTTTTATCATTAGATGCTTTTTCCATTCTTTCCGCTATCTCGGAAAGCTCGGTGGCACCTATAAGACGTGACGTACTCTTCAACGAGTGAGTGTACACGGAATAATTCTTCCAGTTCTTTTTCTCATACCCGTCAACTATCCGGCTTCTTTTTTCGGGAGCCTCCGCCACATATTCTCCGAGCACATCCTTAAAAAGGTTTTCCTCTCCCTGACAGAATTTGTATGCACTCTCGAGATCCATCCCGCTTGCGGCAAGCGTCTTATACTTTTCCTTATCAAAACAGTTACCGCTGTTTTCGACAACTTTTTCTTCACCGTAAAACACCTTCCCGGCCGGCAGATACTTTGTGAGCATTTTTTCAAGCTGCTGTCCGTCTATGGGTTTTGAGAGATAATCAGTAAAACCTTGTGATATGTATGTATCTCTTGCTCCGCTGATCGCATCCGCAGTAAGACAGATGACAGGAGTGTCGGCATTGAGTCCCGAAGCATCCTCCTTCAGCCTGAGCATCGTCTGAGTTCCATCCATACCCGGCATACGCTGATCCATCAGTATAATATCATACTTTACCTCGCTGCACAGCGCCAATGCGCCGCTTCCGCTGATGGATGTATCGATCTTCATCATCGTCTTTTTAAGGAAGTTTGCAGCCACCTTGAGATTCATCTTGGTATCATCCACGATAAGAATCTTTGCTTCAGGCGCGTGGAAGGACTCATGGTAGCGGTCTGCATGATCTTCTGCCCTGTCGCCTTCACCGGTCACACTGAACTCACCTATTATCTCATCGCAGGCGATCCCCTGCTTAATATCGAAGTAAAATCTCGAACCTACCCCGTATTCGCTCTCTACCGAGAGCTTGCTCCCCATCATGGATAGCAGCCTTGTGACTATGGACATTCCAAGCCCGGTTCCCTCTATTGACCGGTTCTTTTCCACCTCAAGCCTTTCAAAAGATTCAAAGAGCTTTGGCATATCCTCGCTTCTGATCCCGATTCCGGTGTCCTTTACCTCCACCCGGAGCATTATGCTGTCGTCATTACGACCGGCGTTCCTGAGGGAGAATTCTATCTTGCCCTCCGGAGTGTACTTAACTGCATTGGTGAGCAGGTTCATGATGACCTGCGTAAGCCTCATATCATCTCCGTGAAGAGCAACCGGGATAAGCGGATCCACACTAACGGTAAATTCAAGTCCTTTGCCTGCTGCCCTTTCCGCCACAGAAGCATACAGATATCTTACCATCTCCGCAGTCTTATAATCCACCGGGACGATATCCATCTTCCCATCCTCGATCTTGGAAAAGTCGAGTATACTGTTTATAAGATTGAGCAGCGTCTTTCCGGAGGTTCTAATGCTGTCGGCATATTCAAGAATGTTTGCATCATCGGCCTCCCTAAGTATCATCTCATTCATTCCGAGCACGGTATTGATGGGAGTACGTATCTCGTGTGACATATCTGCAAGGAACCGGCTCTTAGCCTTATTCGCCTCGTCGGCAGCGGATTTTTCGAGCTTGAGTATCCTTGCCTCATATTCCTGTTTCTGACTCTCCTTGATCAGTTCTTCCATCCTGCGATTGGCACTTTGTTCATTCTTGTAACTCATGAAGTAGAAGAATGTGATCAGGGAGAATATAAGCAGATACACGCTGGTGTTGACCACCAGTTTAAGGTATATATCCGAGAACAGTTCGTCTCTTTCAACCACAACGACCGTATACCACTGATCATCCACTTCATAGACAAATACCGTGTTTCTCTCGCCGTCTATATCGATATCCAGACTGCCGTTCTGAATAGCGAGAACTTCGTTCAGGAAAGCATCTGTTCCCAGCACATCTCCGACATAATGTCCGTTCATCTCTTTATCCGGGTGTGAGATGATCATACCATTTTTATCAATGATCATTCCGTAACCGCAGCCGTTAACGTTGATCTCACTTACCAGATCCTGGATATAATTGAGCGTGACATCCAGAGACACAACGCTTTCTTTATCTGTAAGCAGCTTGCATATAGAGATGATAACATTACCCGTCTGTGCATCAACATAAGGCGAAACGATTGCGACATCTCCGCCTGCCCAGACAGCATCTCTGTACCAGTCTCTCTGCACCGGGTCATATCCTTCCGGAGCTTCCCAGTCGAGTCCGTCCAGATACTCACCTCTGATATATCCGTAGATCCCGGTAAAGTTTTCGTCAAACTGATCCGCCTGGTTTCTCGATTCAACGCGCAATATCTCGTGTATCTTATCATTCCCTATACCGTTTACACGCATCTGATCGATGGAATCGGCTGTCACCCACAGCACAGATCTTGCCGTATTTAGATAATTTGACAGTGTGACGGAAATGTTTGCAACTTCATCCTCACATTTTCCAAGCAGGCTGGATGAAGCTTCCCTGAAAAGGAGAGTTGAGGTGTAAATAACCGCCACAACCATAAATATAAATGTGATGGAGAGGGTAAACAGAAAGTTGAAACGTCCCTTCTTTCTGAATTCCACCACAAATCTCTTCTTTTTGTACCTGTAATAGAGCTGGACTATTAGCATTAACAAAACAATGACAACTGCAAAGATCAGTGAGATAACAAAAAGAGTGATGGCGATCCCGGTCGAATCACTCTCCGCAGCGGATTCTGTCCGGAGCAAGGCCATTTCATTCTTCATACGTCTGGCATAGATGTATCCCCCCGCACAGCATATGCATATGATAGCTGCGACAAGCACCTGAAAGACCATACGGAATCTTGGACCGATCTCATTCTTTGTGTCACGTACATTCTCTTTTTGTTCGAATGATTTTTTGACCGTCCAGCACATAAAGAGGCTGACGGTGATGTTAATAAATGTGAAGGTATTATACAGTGTACCCTCAATCTCCCAGTCAAAGCATGACACCGTCCACATACAGTATTCGGTGACGGTAAACAGAAGTGCAGATAATTGATACCACGGAAAGTTAACTCCCTTTTCTCTGTTTTTCAGCCAAAAAACAAGGCTTCTTATACAGAGAACCGTGATCACGGTGCTGGTTATTCCCTGCCAGGTGTTGTTGATAAAGCCACCGAACTGCATGTACAGAATGTACTGTGCAATATTGATCGGAATGGGTATGAACATGAGAGGAGTAATGAATCTTTTCTCCTCTTTCGATGAGAATAAAAAGATAAGCAGGATAATGAAAATATAAGAAGCATTCCATCCGAAATATGCCAAAAGTGCCGATATGTTCGGATAATCATTCATTATAAGAATATATATGGTCCAATAGTAATCACTGAGAAAATGTGCGAGAAAAAAGAGTGTGGAAAAGACATAAACCTTCCCCGGAGTCTCAACATAGCGGTAAATGCACAGAAAAAGGCCGACCCCGGCTGCAAATAACATATACACGTCCAAAAGTGTTTCAATGTTCATCTGATCTCACCTTTTGAAGTCGCAAGTACTATCTTATATTTTATTGGAAATGTAAGAAAATGTAAAGAAAACAATATGCACAGATTCTTATCATTAAGAGAGCCTCGGAGTAGTTGATACCCCGGGGCCCTGTGTTTGATAAACTGTTACGTATATAGATCTTTTTTATATTTCTTTTGCTTTATTTCTTCCGTTCTATTTTTTCAGTCCGTACCATGCGATATCTTCATCGTTCCAGCCCTGCTTGATGAGGCTGTCACGCTCGCGGGTGCTTGTGGTGTAATGATGTGAGCCTGCTCCGGTTGCATTGGGATTGTAGAGCCTGTAGAGAGGCTTTCCGTTCTCCGCAGTCTCGGAATACCAGCCTATACCCTCATACTCCCATCCTGTAGCAACGAGTTTATTCTTCTCACGCTCGCTTGTGGTGTAATGATGGTCGCCTGCATTCTTGTTGTAAAGTCTGTAAACGGGAGTCCCGCTGATGGGTGCCGTCCAGCCTTCACCTTCATAGTTCCAGCCAAGGTCTATGAGTGAGTTTCCTTCTTTCTTGCTCTTGGTATAGAAGTGCTCTCCGCTGTTGGGGTTGTAGAGACGGAAGAGCATCTCATATCCTTCGGGAACATCCTTGTTTACATCCTCGGGGATGTGCTTATCTTCTTTTGTGGTCTCTCTTCCCTTTACGACATAGTAGCTGCAGTGGTCGATCTCGAATACTATCTGATTATTGTCATCTATTGATACTTTTGATGCTATCGGAACAAGAGTATTATTCTCATTATCCCAGTAGAATACTTCAAGTCCTGTAGTACCGAGGTACTGCTTGAGTGCTTCATCAGCATTTATACGGATCTTTGCCTTACCGGGGAGTTTCCCGTTATCAGCAAACTTAAGCACGAGTGCATTTCTTTCCTGTCCGAATAGGTTCTCAATAGCAGATGCAGTATTTTGATCCTGCTTGCTGATCATTGTTATCGTTGTTGAAAGGTCGATCTTCTTTGCTGCGGATGCATCGATATCAGATCCACTGAACTCCCAGGATATTCCTTCGGATGTGAAGGTCACATCTTTATTGGTTCCTGCGATCGTAGTAAATACATCTGCCGATACTTCTGCATTGTCGGAATAATCGACGATGATGGAACCGTCATCAGGTAAAGCACTGATTTTGTCAGTTACCTTATCGTTATTTGAAATAGGTCTTTCATCTACAGGGCCGAACCAGGTCCACTTAGACTCTCTGGAACCGTATCGATCATCTATTGTCCCATCAGGCTTATACCACTTTGTCTTTTGTAATACACATCTGCCTGTATCATCATATATATATTCACTAGTTCTTTTATTTCCTGTATTGATTCCTGCAGGTCCAAGCATGCTAAATCCTTTAGTGACAATTCCCTCTATCTCGTTCCGCTTTTCATCATATTTATATTCCAAAATAGAGTACACGGTTCCATTGGGATATATACATGTACATTTGACAATATTATCGTATTTATCATATTCAATTTCAGCGATATGGTCCATCATCCCATTGGTATCATCATAATATGTTACTCTAAGAAGATTACCTTTTGAGTCATATTCATTTTCCTTCGAAACTGTCGTAACGGTTCCATCGTTTGTGAATACATGCTTAATGGGATAGCCTTTTGCATCATATTCATATTCGTTGATAAAGTTCACGTGTCCTTCTGGATTATAACTTGTTTCCTTTATTAGATAACCTTTTGCATCATACTCATATTCTTTGATATACCACAATCTTCCATCTGTATAATTATATGATTCTTTTTTGAGATAGCCTTTTGAATCATATTCTCTGAGACTTTTCAAGGTTCCGTCAGAATAATAATATGTTTCCTTAATGAATTTACCATCTGTATCATACGATGCATTATAAACTGTGTATTTATTTCCGTCATCATCTATTAAAATACTTTCTGTCCTTCTCCAAAAGCCATTATCACCCAGTGAGCCCGGTGTAATACCCTCACTTCCTAAATCATATAGTGTTCCATATAAGTACGGCTCGTAGGATCCTTGAGTTACACCATCCTGTGCACTTACTTTGATTTTTATCTCCCACAACAGCATACAACCAAGCATAATAAACGCTACCCCAAACAGCTTCTTCAAAAAGCCCTCTTTACTTTTTTGTAAAAAATCCGTTTTTGCCATCTCACATTCTCCTTTGAAAAAAATACTAATGTGGTCAGAAACGTCCTCTTTTATTAAGAGAATCTGCACACTGTACAGCTAATGTATCACCCACCCTTTCTTTTGTCAATCCCTTGATTTTACTGGGTTTGAGGGGCATATGCACAACAGAGTTTACCATATCTCAATCCTGACATTTTTCTTCTCTTTTTATACACAGTAAACAAAAACTAATACTCAATAATTGTTGACTCTGCCATCTATACTTTCTCCATTAACAGTGGTATCATCCTATCATTACCTCGCTTATAGCGGATCGGATTCTAAAGCACAGTCGAATGGTAGGGGATATATCGTTCGCAGGTCTATACCTGCGAGGGCAGTTTGTTGCCTTTTTCTTTCAACAGATATGCGTTCGATTGTCGTGTTTATTCTCAGCTGATTTCATCAGCAAACTTGAATACCCGAATTTATGTTCCTGATACGAATTTCTGAATGTTAAAAACCACGAGCCCTACTCTTCTCTTTTACGCATGAATGTGCTATATTTAGACCAAACAGAGCTGGCAACGAAGGACGATGAAGAGAGCGGTCTTGTCACGTGGTCAGAGCTATTTAAAGCCACCACCTGGGAGGAGCTTAATACCATCGCCATCGGAAATCATTTCATGGAGGAGGTAGCGGATTGTATGTATACAGCTAATATCATAGATCAGGAAAAAACCTATATCGAAGCTCATCAGCGCTTCCTCGATCAGAAGCGTGGGGCATATGGCGCAGGATATGATACAGGATATGATATGGGGCTTAAAACCGGTGAGGTAAGATTCCTCATTACCACCATATGTGACAACGTGAAGCAAGGTCGTAAACTGGAAGAGATAAAGTCCTTTCTCCGTAGCGATCCTGATACCGTTTCAAAAATATATGACATTGCGCTCAAGTATTCACCGGATTTTGATTATGAAAAAATATTTGAAGAAATGAAAGTATTGCATAATAGCTAACAAAAAAACCTTAATGTAAGAGAACCCCAGGGTTGTTGATACCCTGGGGTTCTATGTTTGATAGGTTGTTTCGTTTTTTGCTCTATTTTTTCAGTCCGTACCAGGCGATATCTTCGTCGTTCCAGCCCTGCTTGATGAGGCTGTCACGCTCGCGGGTACTGGTGGTGTAGTGATGTGAGCCTGCTCCGGTTGCATTGGGATTGTAGAGCCTGTAGAGAGGCTTTCCGTTCTCCGCAGTCTCGGAATACCAGCCTATACCCTCATACTCCCATCCTGTAGCAACGAGTTTATTCTTCTCACGCTCGCTTGTGGTGTAATGATGGTCGCCTGCATTCTTGTTGTAAAGTCTGTAAACGGGAGTCCCGCTGATGGGTGCCGTCCAGCCTTCACCTTCATAGTTCCAGCCAAGGTCTATGAGTGAGTTTCCTTCTTTCTTGCTCTTGGTATAGAAGTGCTCTCCGCTGTTGGGGTTGTAGAGACGGAAGAGCATCTCATATCCTTCGGGAACATCCTTGTTTACATCCTCGGGGATGTGCTTATCTTCTTTTGTGGTCTCTCTTCCCTTTACAACGTAGTAGCTGCAGTGGTCGATCTCGAATACTATCTGATTATTTTCATCTATTGATACTTTTGATGCTATCGGAACAAGAGTATTGTTCTCGCTATCCCAGTAGAATACTTCAAGTCCTGTAGTGCCAAGGTACTGCTTGAGTGCTTCATCAGCATTTATACGGATCTTTGCCTTTCCCGGGAGCTTTCCGTTATCAGCGAACTTAAGCACAAGTGCATTTCTTTCCTGTCCGAAAAGATTCTCAATGGCAGATGCAGTATTTTGATCCTGCTTGTTGATCATCGTTACCGTCGTTGATAGGTCGATCTTTTTTGCTGCGGATGCATCGATATCAGATCCACTGAACTCCCATGATATTCCTTCGGATGTGAAGGTCACATCTTTATTGGTTCCTGCGATCGTAGTAAATACATCTGCCGATACTTCTGCATTGTCGGAATAATCGACGGTGATGGAACCGTCATCAGGTAAAGTGTTGATCTTTACTGTTAAATTTCCATCTCCTGTTGAGGATTCATTACTGTGTTTGCCAGGGAAATATGTCCACTCGTGTTTTATATTATACTGAATTGATCCATCAGAATTATAACTAATATAACTGATCCTATTCCCGTATTCGTTATACTCGAGCACAGTATTTACATTACCATCCTCGGTATAACTTGTAACCGTTGTTATCCTTTTCTCATCATCATACTTATTATCAGTCCTGATACTCAGTTTAGCATTTTCGTCATAATCACCCGAAAATATAAGGTTTCCAAATTCATCATATTCATAATAACCGGTAGTTTTTCCATCGGTAGTATACGAGATGCTTTTTGTTTGCCTTGTATTATCATATTCGGTGATAGTATAGCCACTATCAGAATGATGAGTGCTTTTTGTCCTTTTTCCATACTGATCATACTCATAGTCAATATAATATACGTCAAACCCAGATATTATTTTTTCTTTTATTAAATCTCCATTAGAATTATAGTAATATTCTACGCTCCTCCCAACACTGCCATCTGAATTATAGCTAGTTTCCTTTATTCTTTTCCCGCTATTGTACTCATATTCTGTCCAGTTTCCAACACTACCATCTGAATTGTAGTAAGTCTCCTTTATTTTTTTTCCGTTATTGTACTCATATTCATAACTATCACGTAAAGTTCCAGCATTGATCCATGTAGTTTTGATTAGATTATTATCTATATCATATTCATTTTTCATTTCAATACGATAATCATCATCCGGGGATCCGTCAGCTTTATAATACACTCGCTTAGTTTCATTTCCGAATCTGTCATATTCGTGTTCAATGGTGTCATAAGTACCATCTTCGTTATAGAAAATAGACTTTGTGCATTGCCAACCTCCATACTCGTTTATTTGTTCAAGTGCCTCATCGTATTTATATACTCCCAGATCTTCCAAAATGTAAAAAGGTACAAACGCTTTCGCATGCATAGCAGGTATAAACGCAGTGAAAATAGCAACGAAAGCCCCGACCAACATACACTTAAAAAAACTCTTTTTCATTCTGATACTTCTCCTTCAAATATTATTGAGCTTTTGGGGGCTAGTCCAAAACAAGCTTAATATTGATTGTACCCTCCCCGATCGTTTTTTGTCAATCCCTTGATTTTACTGGGTTTGAGAGGTGTTTTCACAGACTGATCCATTAATAAAAAGACTATTGATGGCAAAAGAGAGCGAACTAAAAGCCGCTCTCTTTGACATTATTATTTTATTGGATTATAGACCGTACCAGCCTATATTCTCGTCCTTCCAACCCTGCTTTACGAGATTGTCACGCTCACGGGCACTTGTAGTGTAGTGGTGAGAACCTGCTACAGCATTGGGATTATAAAGTCTGTAAAGGGGCTTGGTCTTATTATCGTCGGAGTACCAGCCGATGCCTTCATCTTTCCAGCCCTGCTTAACAAGATTATCTCTTTCCTTCTTGCTGGGAGTGTAATGATGATCTCCCGAGTTCTTGTTGTAAAGCCTGTAAACAGGAGTATTTGAAAATTCCGGAGCTTCCCATGCCTTACCTTCGAAATTCCAGCCCTGCTTTACAAGAGCATTCTTTTCCCTTTCGCTTGCGGTGTAGAAGTGCTCACCTGAGTTGGGGTTGTAGAGGCGGAGCATGGTCTTCTTACCTGCGGGAGTAGTGTTAACGCAAACGTTGTAATTAGCATCTGACCAGTTATACTTTTCTACAACCATATAGTATCTGCCTGCACCTGCTTTTATTTCTGTTTCGGTAGTTTGTTTTTCTTTATTTCCTACCCAATAACAATTAAGCAACTCGTTTGTCATCTCCGCGTTATCATAAACACGAACAATCCAATAACGGTTTGAGCTGTCTATAACATCATGTGAAAGAGTCACTGTAACGGTGCTTGACTCTGTCAGATCAAAAGCATACCAGTCAAGATCCTTTTCAAGAGAAACACGTCCTGAGTAATTCTTGTTTACAGAGATAAGATTTGCTGTGGAAGGAGTGTCATTAGTCTCCTGCTCCATGTTTTTTCCTACGGAAGATTCATAATTAACTGTAACTCTGTATTCGCAATCTCTCCAGTCATAAGCTTTGGCAGTTTTGATATAATAAGTCCCTGCGGGTACGTTATAAGTAGTTGTTTCTGATGCCTTCTCATCACCTCCACTTATCCACCAATTTGTATATTGTCTTTCTTGCTCATCTCCTCCATATAACCAAAAGTACCAACCCCTATTAGTGTTACTACAATTATCATGCCATAATCTTAATGAGATTGATCCCGGTTGATCTATTGTAAACTTATACCAGTCAGTATCATTATCCCGAGATAGTCTGGCAGCATATTCAGTATTTACACTAATCACGTTTGCCTTGGAAGAAACATCATTACTCTCTTGCTCCATGTTTTTTCCTACGGACGATTCATAATTAACTGTAACTCTGTATTCGCAATCCCTCCAGTCATAAGCTTTGGCACTTTTGATATAATAAGTCCCTGCGGGTACGTTATAAGTAGTTGTTTCTGCTGCCTTCTCATCACCTCCACTTATGTACCAATATGCATATTCTATTTCTCGCTCATCACCCCCATACAACCAAAAGTACCAACCCCTATTAGTGTCACCACAATTATCATGCCATAGTGTCAATGAGACTGATCCCGGTTCTGCAAGCGTAAATTTATACCAATCCACGTCATCTGTGGTTGAAATGCTTCCTGATATTGCCTCGTTTACCGGAACAACATTTGCAGTCGATACAGTTCCGTTATTTTCTGTTTCCGTCGCGGCCATCGCCTTTGTACCTGCCAGTGCAATAAGTCCGACTGAAAGAACAGCCGCGCCGAACAGCTTAGCCAGTAAGCCGTTCTTCATTTTTGCAAAACACTTTGTTTTTACCATCCTGATACTTCTCCTTCAAAAAAATATTGGCATTGTGCTGAAGTGGCCTTCAGGGGCTATTCAACATGTGCCTAAAGCTAATTATACCCCCCGATCAGTTTTTGTCAATCCCTTGATTTTACTGGGTTTGATGGCAAAAAAAGAGAGCGAACTGATCGCTCTCTTTAATTATTTAAATACTCTCTTTGTAATCAGGATACATCCGGCTTAAGGCAGGGAATTAATCCTTTAGTATACCTTCACTCAAATGATCATACTGCTGCATGACAAGGGAGTGGTAGTATCCCTTCTTGTCCATCAGTTCCTTATGGGTTCCCTGCTCCACGATCTTGCCGTCCCTTACTGCCAGGATCACATCCGAATCCGTTATGGTGGAAAGCCTGTGTGCAATAACAAAACTGGTCCTTCCTTTTGTCACGGTTCCGATGGCATTCTGAATGGTTCTTTCGGTAACGGTATCAACCGAGCTGGTTGCCTCATCGAGTACCAGGATCCTCGGATCGGCGAGTATCGCTCTGGCAAATGAGATAAGCTGCCTTTCTCCGGTGGAGAGCATTCCTCCGCCTTCTCCCACATCGCTGTCCAGTCCCTTTTCCATCTTCTTAACGATCTCTTCCGCCGAAACAAGCCTGAGGGCATTCCATATCTCCTCATCTGTCGCATCGGTCTTTCCGTAGCAGAGGTTTTCTCTTACCGTTCCGGTAAAAAGATGCGGTGTCTGCAGCACATATCCGATATGGCTGTGAAGCCATAGCTGCGAGCGTTCTCTTGCATCGCGGCCGTCTATGAGCACCTGTCCTTCCGTGGGTTCAAAGAATCGGCATACAAGGTTTACAAGGGTCGATTTACCCGCACCGGTCTCGCCGACTATTGCCACACTTGCTCCCTGAGGGACTTTAAGGTTAAAGTGCTCGAGCACCATTTCATCGCCGTCGGGATAACGGAAGGATACATCCTTAAATTCGATATCGCCGTTAAGTTCTTCCCAGTTTTCCTTCTTGGGATTGAAGGTGTCACCGTATTTTTCCACCACTTCAGGTGAATCGGCCACATCCGACTGTGTGGTAAGGAGCTTATTTACACGCTCAATATTTACCTGCACCTGTATCAGGGCAGAAAAGTCGGCAACGATCGTCTGGATGGGATCCATTATTCCCAGCGCGTAACTCATGAATACCGAAAGTGTACCTATCTGCATCACTCCGTCGATAGACATATATCCTCCACGCCAGAGTACAAGCGCAAGGATGATCGAACCGGTAAGTGATACGAGCGACCAGAGGAGCGCACCCATTCTGGCTGTGCCCACCGATTCCTTCCTCATCTTCTCGGTGTCCTTTTCAAATTCGCCCTGCATGCGCTCTTCCGCTGCAAGTGTTTTTATGGAGCGCACTCCGGTTATTCCCTCGTTGAAATCTCCGGTTATCTTGGAGTTGAGTTCCCTCACTCTTCTGTTTAATACGGTGAGCTTTTTCTCAAAAAGGATTATCACAACCACCGCAACAGGGATTATCGCCACTACGATAAGAGCCAGCTTGTAGTTTGTCAGAAACATTACAACTATAACTCCGGCTATGTAAGCAAAGTTCCAGACAAATTCCATCATAAACCAGCTCACGAGCTCTCCGATCCTGCCGGAATCGCTCATTACTCTGGCGTGGATATAACCCACATTATTCTGGTTGAAATACGAGAATGACAGGGTCTGCAGGTGGTTAAAGCTTGCATTTCTGATGTCCCTGTTCACCCACAGCTCAAGCCTGCTGCACAGAAAGGTGGTGAAGTAGTCGATCACTACCTTGAATGTGAGAAGCAGCATGTAAAACAGCACCACATAACCCAGAGTATCAAGTGTCTTAAGCGCCACATTGTGGTTGATGACATATCTGTTAAACAGCGGAAATACCGAGTCGATAGAGCTGCTGACAACACCCAGAAATATCATCAATATTATTCTTTTTCCATATTGTTTTAAGAAGGGAAGGATGAGCGGTATTCCGAAAAGCCGCAGCTTTACCTTCTCTTCCTCTTTTTTTATATCTTCCATTACTTATTTTTCTCCTTTTCACCTCATCCGGGGCTTCGCACCACCTGTCTACGCTACGTTTCGGTCCGCGCAGTCAAACGTCCCCCTGATGTTTTCCGCCCTCAAAGCGGAAGGCTTTATGCGGGCTGCTGAAGCCTGAATATCTTTTCGTAAAGTCCGCCTTTTGCTACAAGTTCATCATGAGTTCCGCGCTCTACAACGCGTCCGCGGTCGAGGACGATTATCATATCCGCATGCATGATGGTTGATATCCTGTGGGCGATAAGAATAGTAGTTGTGCCCTTGGATCTTTCTCTTAAGGCGGTGCGTATCTTTGCATCTGTTTCGGCATCAACCGCTGAAAGCGAGTCGTCGAATACCATTATAGGGGGCTGTCTTAAAAGCATCTGCGCAATGGCCGTACGCTGCTTCTGACCGCCCGATAATGTAACTCCTCTTTCTCCCACGTATGTCTCATATCCCTTGGAGAATTTCTCAACAGTCTCCTCAAGAGCAGCCACTCTGGATGCAGACTTAACCTTATCCATATCAAGACTCTCATCCGTGATTGAAATATTCTCCGCCAGGGTACCTGAGAAAAGATAGGGCTCCTGGAGCACGATTCCGATATTTGTGCGCAGGTACTTCCTGTCAATATCTCTGATATCGACTCCTCCGATAGTTATCCTGCCACTGCATCCGCTCTCCTCATCAATTTCAAGAAGCCTGTCGAGAAGCTGGATGAGGGTGGATTTTCCCGATCCGGTTCCGCCCAGTATACCGATGGTCGTACCTGCTTTTATCTCGAAGGATACATCGTCAAGCACCTTGATAAGTTCCTTATTCTCCGGAGTTTCTTCGGCATCTTTTTTATCAGATGCTTCCCTGGCGGCTTTCATTTTATCTTCCGATGCTTTCTTTTTATCTTTCTCTTCGGGAGTTTCTTCCTTCTCTTCCTTCTCGGGATATACGAAAGTAACGTTCTCAAAAGTGATGTCACCCTTCATATCCGCTTCCCTGGGATCAGTAGCATTATCTTCCTCCACGGAATTCATGATATATCTGATACGGTCAATGGAGATACCCGCTTTACTCATTTCGGAGATGACTCTTCCTAGTGAGCGAACAGGCCAGGTGAGAAGTGCATTGTAGGAAATAAATGCAATAAGCTCTCCGGTGGTAAGGGTTCCTCTTACGCAGAAGGCTGCGCCGAATGCGACCACAAGCATTACCTGAGATCCGCTCACAAGGTCTCCCGTTGCCCAGAAGATGGAAAGCAGCTGCATAAGTCTTACCCACATGTTGCAGTATTTGCTGTTTGCTTTTCCGAAGCGCTCACGCTCGTAGCTTTCCTTCCCGAATGCGCGCACCACACGCACACCTGTAAGGTTTTCCTGCACCATCGCAGAGAGCCTTCCCTCCATATCATCAACCTTCTGGAAGGATTTTCCTATGCTCCTGTGGAAGAAAAGCGAATACAGGATGATCACAGGCACCAGGGCTATAGCGATCATGGCAAGCTTAACATTTATATTCAGCATAAAGATGATAGACATCACTATGAGGATCACAACCCTTACTAGGTTGGTGAGCTGCTCCGCAAGGAAACGCCTTACAGTATCAACATCTGATGTACACCTCTGAATGATATCTCCGGTCTGATTCTCGTTGTGCCACTTAACGGGGAGCCTGATTATATGTCTGTACAAGGTGTCACGCATATTGCGGACAAGTTTTTCCTGACCGTGCGCATTGAACATACGGAACATAAAGCGGCTTATAACCGCCAAAGCTGCCACGCAGATGATTACAAGCGCGATTATATAAAGATGTGACTTTATATATTCTCCTCCGCCGATTCCGTCGACTATCGACTGTAAAAAACCGGGAAGGGCTTTGTTCTCTTCCCCTATGACCGTGTCAACCGTGTATGCTATGATCCTGGGGTTTATCAGCTCAAATGTGGTAACAAGCAGGCTGCAGATGATACTTGCGATAAAAAACCTCTTGCTTCCGTTTAAGAAAAACATTATAAGCCTTGGGTTGCTTTTAAATCTTTTGTTGTCGTTTACTTTTTTCTTTCTGTTTTCTTTTATAATCTCTTTTTCCATAATTCTTTACCATAAATCTCTCCCTTTGCGGGAAAAACAAAGACTCTGTCCTATCGCCAGATAAGACAGAGTCTGAAACGCTTGCTATATCAAAATACGTCAAGGAAGCAGAAAAGTCATGAGCCGCATGATGAGCACAGACTGTCTCTTATCTTATCTAAAGTTGCAATATTCACGTTGTTAAGTCTGTACAAATTGCTCATGATTTCTCCTTTCCGAAATGATTTCTTATTTGCCGCGCTACTTTGAGCGTTTTCACACGACTCGTTTATAATAACACTATTTTGTGATAATGTCATCAAAAATTTTAAAAAATTACGGATCCTGTTTTTTCTTATGCTCAAGATTAGCAAATTTGGTAAGTTCAGGCAGCCATGCAAGCTCTACCGTGCCCACCGGGCCGTTTCTCTGTTTAGCCACGATAAGCTCGGCGAGGTTTTCTTTGGATGTATCCTTCGTGTAGTAGGACTCCCTGAATAGGAACATTACCACATCGGCATCCTGCTCGATCGCTCCCGAATCACGCAAATCCGACAGCATGGGCCTTTTATCGTCACGCTTTTCGACAGCTCTGGAGAGCTGTGAAAGGGCTATTACCGGCACCTGCAGTTCCCTTGCAAGAGCCTTTAAGGATCTTGATATCTCCGAGATCATATTATTAACGGAATCATTTGCTTTTCCGCTGCCGCTCATAAGCTGAAGGTAGTCGATTATCACCACGTCAAGCCCCTGACTCATCTTGAGCTTACGGCATTTGGACCTTAACTGAGCCACCGAGATCGAGGGAGTGTCGTCTATAATGAGATTACTCATTCCTATCTCGTTGGCACTCTCGGTAAGCCTGTTCCACTCATCCATGGAGAGGTGACCATTCCTGAGATGCTGTGCATCCACTCCGGACTGGAGTGATAACATACGGTTTATAAGCTGTTCCTTGCTCATCTCAAGGCTGAATATCGCTACATGCCTTCTGTTCTTTATGGCCATAAACTGCGCCATGTTGAGCACAAAGGCAGTCTTACCCATTGAAGGTCTCGCGGCCAGAAGCACAAGATCGGAGGGCTGCATTCCGGCTGTCTTGTAGTCCAGATCGGTGAATCCTGTTGCCACACCGGTCACCACTCCCTTGTTATAGTATGCCGCTTCTATCTTTTCAAGAGCGTTGGTAACCACCTTTTTGATCGGGGTGATATCGGAGGTATTGCGGTTCTGAACTATATTAAAGATCGACTTCTCCGAGTCGTTTAATATGATCTCAATATCTTCCTCATCCTTATAGCATCTGCCGGAAATTGCTTCGCTTTCTTTTATAAGACGGCGAAGGAGCGATTTCTCGGCAACTATGTTTGCATAAGATCTTACATTCGCGGATGTAGGAGTTGCATTTATCAGACTCTGTATATACTGTATGCTGTTGTATTGAGGCGCCACATTCTTCTCGCGAAGCTTATCCTGCAGAACAACCGGATCGATGGATGCACCGAAATCCCCGATTTCTACCATGGTATCGAATAACACACCGTATACCTTGTTGTAAAAATCCTCTCCGTTAAGCAGCTCAGCTGCTACGCTTATCGCTTCATTGTCTATCAGCATCGAACCGATGACCGCGCTCTCAGCTTCCTCACTGTGCGGCGCTATTCTTTTCAGTACGTTTTCTTCGTTTGCCATAAGACGTTATTCTTCGACTACTTTGACATTAAGCACTCCGGTAACATTGGGGTGAAGCTTTATTGAAACATCATAAGAGCCGAAGTTTTTGAGAGGCTCTGCGAGAACGATCTTTTTCTTATCGATCTCGATACCGAGCTGTTCTTTTGCAGCTGCAGCTATCTCTTTTCCGGCAACCGAACCGAAAGAACGTCCGCCGCTTCCGGCCTTGATGGCTATCTTGACGGATTTGCTGTCCAGCTCTTTGGCAAGTGCCTGTGCTGCCTCGAGATTCTCCTTTGCCACCTTTTCGTCGTTGGCATTTTTAAGCTTCAGATCGTTGAGATTGCCGGCATTAGCCTCCACACCTATCTTCTTGGGAAGGATGTAGTTTCTTGCGTATCCGTCGCTCACTTCCACAAGATCGCCCTTTTTACCGAGCTTTTTTTCGTCTTTTATAAGAATGATCTTCATTTTAAAATTTTCCTCCTAAAGCTTTCTTTCCAAGTGCGCAAAGTACAGCGCACTTGCCGCAATGCCTGTAGCCGGCGTTGCTTGCAGTCGGCACCTTTTATAATTCTCCCGACTCTATCATGGAATCTATGGTACCCTTGAGCTCTCCTATGGCTTCCTCCAGGCCTATTCCCTCCATCTGACATGCAGCTACATTCATATGTCCGCCGCCGCCGAGCCTTTCCATGATAAGCTGAACATTTACTTCATCTATAGAGCGTGCGCTAACATATATCTTTCCCTGATAGTCGGTAAGAACAAAGCTTGCTTTTATTCCCTTGATATTTAACAGCTCATTTGCAGCCTGTGCGCCGATAACGGTAGGGCTTGGCAGATCATCGGAATAACAGGTGGATATGGCGTAGGAATCGCGGTATATCTCGGCCTGACTGACAGCATCCGCCTTGGCTTTATACTCAAGGGCATCAGCTCTGAACATCTTTCTTACGCGGGTTACATCAGCTCCGCATCTGCGCAAAAATGCTGCCGCCTCAAAGGTACGCACACCCGTCTTTGTAAGGAAGTTGTTGGTATCGACCATTATTCCCGAATACATGCAATCGGCTTCTTCTATATGAATCTTTATATTATCCTGAACATACTGCAGGATCTCGGATATCATCTCGCATGCCGATGATGCATAGGGCTCGACATAGGAAAGCGTGGCATTCTCGATGATCTCGCTTCCCGCGCGGTGATGATCCAGCACAACGACCGACTTGACCATATGCAGAAGTTCCGGACACTCCGTGATAGAAGGCTTGTTGACATCCACAACAACGAGCACTGTGTTGTTCCCGGCCATTTCCATAGCGGTCTGCCCACTGATTATCGCATCCTCATTTCCGGAAACACTCGTAAAGCACTCAACAAGAGGCTGGATATCGGATGTCATTCCATCCAGCACTATATTGGCCTTTCTTTCAAGCACCCAGGCCATACAGTAGATTCCTACCGCTGCACCGAAGCTGTCGGCATCGGGCCTTGAATGTCCCATAACCAGCACATTTTCCTTTGCCGTCACCAGCTCGCGAAGAGCATGCGCTTTAACTCTCGCTTTTACTCTTGTATTCTTTTCAACCTGCTGGCTCTTTCCGCCGTAATATGTGACCGCTTCCGCAGTCTTTATAACAGCCTGATCTCCGCCTCTTCCGAGGGCAAGATCTATGGCGTTTCTTGCAAACTCATAATTCTGTGCGTAGGTAAGACCGTCCACACCAAGACCTATACTGATGGTAACCGCCATCTCATTTCCGATGTTGACTGTCTTGATATCTTCAAGGAGCTCAAAATGTGACTCCTGAAGCTGGGTGACTGCTTTCTTGCTGAGTATCACAAGGAACTTGTCCTTTTCCATCTTGCGGCAGATCCCGTCGATACTTGCAACATATTTGTTAACCTTTCTGTCGATAAGTGCCACCAGAAGTGACTGTCTTACTTCTTCGACACTCTCAAGAGCCTCATCGTAATTGTCAAGGTAAATCATTCCCACGCAAAGGCTCTGATCATCCAGCTCCTGAAGAGCAATGTGAAGCGCTGTCTCGTCAAACAGGAAGCATGCGACAAGGAAGCCGTCATAATCCTTCGCCTCGATGATATCACTGTGCTCCGCCATCTCCCTGAGGGGGATCTTGCGGAACTTGGCGGTATAATCTCTTCCCTCAAATTCGATCTCGCACTCCGTCTGATCGTTATCTATGCCCGGGAGCCTGTCCTCGGTGATGGTAGGGAATAGTGTCTGTATACCCTTTGAATACCCCTTAGGCTGGTGAACGGTGCGCTCAAAGGCACGGTTGGTCCACATTATCTTTCCGTCCTCATCCAGCAGAGCATAGGGAAGATCAAGCTCTCTGAGGAGCTTCCTCTGTATCTGACCATATTCCGTGGCAAAGCTCACAAGCTCGTTCATGATGACGGGCTTATTGTAAAAATACAGGATAAGTACGACTGCGAAATAGACAAGAGTAAACAAGGCCAGCATTATTCCTGCTGTCTTGTTGAGCACAAAGGCCGCTACTCCTATCACTACGAGCAGTATGCCAAGATAAATTGTAAAGCGAAGGTAGGTCCTCAGACGCCCCTTCAATCTCATTTTAATCTTCATACGTTTTAAGCGAGAAAAACAAATTCACCAACCATCATTCTACCACAAGTAACTAAAAAAAGACACCCCTCTTATTACAAGAAGGGTGCCTTGGATCATCTGCAGTATCAGTCCTGTACGTAGGGCATAATTGCAAGCTGGCGTGCACGCTTGATGGCTACGGTAAGCTCTCTCTGATGCTTTGCACAGTTGCCGGTGATACGGCGGGGAAGGATCTTTCCTCTCTCGGAAACAAACTTCTTAAGCTTTGCTGCATCTTTATAATCTATAACGTTATCTTTGCCACAGAAAATGCAAACCTTTTTGCGTCTGCGGATTCCGCCTTTTCTCTTAGCAGGGCCGTCAGGGCGCTCGGTCTTAGTGAATGCCATAATAAATCCTCCTGAAAATCAACACTTAATTAAACGGTAATTCCTCAACAATGCCATCCGGAATATTCATGAAGTCGTTTGCTCCGGCTGAGGGCTGAGCAGGCTGATATCCTGCACCTGAACCTTCGGAAGAATTCTTGCTCTCCGCAAACTCGATCTCGTCTACCATGATCTGCACGCTGTACACCTGAGAACCATCCTGTTTGGTATAGTTATCATTCTGTACGCTGCCCACAACAACGACCTTGGTTCCCTTGTGAAGATACTTCTCAATGAACTCGGCCTGTTTGCCAAAGCAGGTGCAGTTAAAGAAATCGGCGTCAGGCTGACCCTCTCTCTTAAAACGACGGTCTACTGCAATCGAAAATCTTCCGATGTTGGTCTGTCTCTCACCTGTTGATACTCTGACTTCCGGATCGCGGGTAAGTCTACCCATAAGGATTACTTTGTTCATACTCTACTCTCTTTCTTAAGCTTCGTCCTGTCTAACGACTAAGTATCTGATGACGCCATCCATGATACGGATTCTGCTCTCGATCTCTGCGGGAGCGTCGACATCAGCCTCGAAACGAATGAAGTAATAGTATGCTTCTTTCATCTTCTGGATCTCATAGGCAAGCTTCTTTTTGCCCCATTCATCCACCTCTGTGATGTTGCCCTTAAATCTCTCGACAAGTGCCTTTACCTTATCAACAACAGCGGTTCTTGCTTCGTCTTCGAGGTTAGCGTTGACAACAACGGCTAATTCATACTTGTTCATCTGTTACCTCCTTTTGGTCTCTGGCCCGCCCTTTAATGCGAGCAAGGAAAATATATCACGAAATGAAATGATACCATAAAAAACTGCGTAAATCAAGCAAAAAATATGTATTTACAGCACAAATTGCGAAAGCTTTTTGTGAGCCTCCGCAATTTGAGATGGTATATTGTCAAATAGTGCCTGCTACAGCCTCTTCTATCCTGTCCTCCAGCTCTTCCCGATCCGGCGGCTTCAGCACATATCCGAAGGGCATAGTCTGAAGCACTTCAAGGGCTTTCTGTTTCTGATTGACGCCCGTCAGGAAGATCACGGGGATATTACAGGTGTACTCATCAGCCAGCATCTGGTTGTAGACCTCAAGTCCGTCCATTCCCGGCATAATGTAATCGAGGAGGACAACGTCTATCTCCCTCTCTTTTAGTATCTGAAGAGCTTTCTTCCCGCTGTTTGCCAGAAACACCTTATATCTGGGTTCAAGCAGGGCCCGTACATTTCGAAGCAGCACCGGGCTGTCGTCCACAAGCAGAACTTTTCTTTTTTTGACTTCTTTATCTGCGGAATTAAGATCGGAACGATCATCGAGAAGTCTCTTGCATTTTTCCAGCACCATGTCTTTGGTGACGGGTCTTAAAAGATAGTCAAAAGTGACCGTCTCAAGATGCCGTTTTGCTTCCGTCGCCCAGCTTTCACGGCTTGTGATAAGAAGCAGCGGGGTCTTTTTTGCCTGACCGTTAAAGAAATCAAATACTGTAGCATCCTCATCGTCCTGACTCACCTGGCACACGATCACCATGGCAGGGTTGGTTATCCTGCACATCCCCTGTATATGCTCGACATTTTCCGAACATATCTGCACATTGTATGTGTCTATCAGGCACTCATGAAGGCTCCTTGCTATGTCATCGATTTTTCCTATCAGCAATATAGTTTTCACGTATTATACCTCTGATCTCTGAAACATATTTTCCCGTATCCGCGGCATTTAATCCCGCCACTGCCGCATTGAGGCGGCTTATATAGCCTGTAAGTTCCTCGGGGTACCAGTAGCTCCGTATCATATCAAGAAGTGTATCTGCGCTCTCTACATCAAGTTCTTCCACAGCTTTTTCGAGCAAGGTAAGATAGTGAAGTATTATCTCATACTCCGGATCGAGTGTCCCTTTCGTCTTAACCGAATAAAGGTAGTCTCTTTCAAGCTGTTCACCCATAGCCATCCAGCTTTTCGTAAAAACGGGATGAACGCTTTCAATAAAGCCGGCGTTCTCGCTCTCCGCCGCTTCCTCCAGACTTTTGGCAAGAGCCCATGGCTCATAAGCCTTAACCATAAGCGCCGATGTTTTCATCGAATGTATCTTTACCGCATACTGGTAAAAACTGTCGGGAACGTTGGAAGAAATATCCCTGAAATAGCCGTCCAGTTCTTCCTTATCGCCGGCATACAGCTTTGCTATATCAATGGCTACGAGCTGATCGCTCCGCTGTTCTTCTTTATTATATCCCGCTTTATTATCCGCATTCTTTTCTACAGAACTGATTATTTTTTCTTCGGGAAGATTGTCGGCAATAAGTCTCTCCAGCTCGCCCGGTATTATGGGTTTTGATATGATCGCATCAAATCCGGCCTCTTTCAGCTTTTGTACAGTCTCGGCCACTGTGCTTGCCGTAAGCGCAACCACAGGTGTTTCCGCGTTCCTTCCGCCATCTGTCCGGATCCGGTTAAGGGTCTTTATCCCGTTCTGATCAGGCATCATATAGTCCAGGAAGATCATGTCATATTTTACGTCGTGTGCCTTAGCCGCACATTCATAACCACCCGCTGCTTCATCGATGGTAAGGCCCGTATCACGCAGCAGATTCCTGAAAACCTTTCTGTTTACCGAGTTGTCATCCGCCACAAGTATGGAAGCATTTCTTACACAAAAAAGAGGTTTGTAGGATTCTGCCCCGTCGTTGTCTACCGATGCTTTTACTCTTTCCTCACTGTTTCCGGATGGGGAATCGCTCTGATCCGGCCTTACATCCGATATGTACAGATAGTCGTTTGTAAGAAGAAGCAGCTCTTCTCCGGCATTTTTGATGTCTTCCGCGAAGCCGTGAATCTCGCTCAGATCCGCATCACCCTTGTCGGTCGCCCTGAGGATCATATTGCTCATCCCCAGCACCGCATTCAGCGGTGTACGCATATCATGGCTTACTTTTGAGAGGCGTCCGTCATCCGTATTATTATCATTTGCTTTTTGATCCATTCTCAGCCCTCGAAGTTTTTGAGTTCAAATCTTCCTTTTGGCGGCGCCGGAATCTTTTCTTCCTGCCTGAGACACCATCTTGCAAGATCGCTGAAGGTGGAGAGGGAGAGTACCTTCTGCCTCTCTTCATCTATCTTTAAATCAAAATATCTCGGAGTGTTTGAAACGCAATTCCTGGTCATTCCCACTCTGTACATTTTATCATCCGATAATTCACTGCCGTTCAGAGTTATACTCTCAACCCTGCATCCTTCCTGCCAGCATTTAGCCCCGTCTGCCACGAGTCTGAAACCGCTGCTGTACAGAAAAGTTCCGTTCATCACAGAGCCATCCGGCTTTAAAGAAAAGAGGTAATCAAATGCATCTTTCAATTCTTTACCCGACAGGGATACCTCTATAAATCTGTCATCAAAGGGATATGCTTCACTCAGATCTTTCTGCGTCACCACAGGGCCGCACTCAGGCCGTCTGATACTTCCGGACTGAAGGATCACCAGATCGACTCCGTATTCCTCCGCAAAAACATCTGCAACGAAGTTGCCTAGATCAGTTTCATAAAGCCTGCTCTTATGCTCGAATACTTTTTCAAATTCGCATATGACAGTATTGTCACGTTTTACTTTTTTGTTGAAAGTCACACGATCCGCAAGGTCATCAACCATATAATCAAAGTCGGATGTTTCCGCGGTAAGAGGGATTCTTCTCCATGTAAAATCCTTTATTCCGCCCTTTTCGGTGTCTACAGTCAAATCGAAGCGTCCGATATGCGTTGTACCATAACTGGACTGCGCGATAGGGATCCCGTTAATGACCTCGGCTTCATCCATATCTATATGCGTATGGCCGCCCAGGATAAGATCCACATGAATATCATCCGGCATATTCTGAGCCAGATTTCTGTCACCTTCTATCCCGTAGTGTGACATGATCACAACTAGGTCCGGCTTATCTTCCTTATGAGCTTCTATCTCATCCCTTATTGCGTCATATGTATCTTTATAATAGAGCATGCTACGATTAAAATCATCAGACATGATCTTGTTAAAGAAAGCCTGCGGAATTACACCTATGAGAAGCATCTTAACCCCGCCCACTTCGTGTATCATACTGGGCATAAAGACCATCTGCTCCAGATTTGCCACCATAAGATTGGCGCAGATTATGGGTGATTTAATACATCCTTTGAAAATCAGAAGATGTGAAAGACCGTAGTCCAGCTCATGATTCCCAAGTGAAAGACAGTCCGGATCCAGATAATTGATCAGCTCCACAGTGTTGGTTCCCTTGTAATCGGATCCAAGCACGTCCTCCTGCAGCACATCTCCGCAGATGCCAAAAAAGACAGGACCCTCCTGCCTTGCCTTTTTAAGATACCCGCTCAAAAGGGAAATGCCCCCTTTTATCTCAAGATCCTTACCCACGGAAAAGTTGAGCTGCCCGTGGATATCATTAGCATGTAGTATTGTAATCTTTTTCCCATTCATAGCATGTACCTCTATAAACTATTTTACTACGTATTGCATATAAAAATCCACGATTATATTTTATAACGCAGCGGTTGCGAGTCGAACCGCCGTTACTATCATAGTTTTGAATAAAAAAGACTCAAGAATTCTCTTAAGACTTAGAGGTGCCAGACGGACTTGAGGCGCTGTCCTTGGCGCCGATACGAGCAACAAGCGCAGCGGTTGCGAGTCGAACCGCCGTTAATACCATGATTTTGTATATAATAAAAAAGACTCAAGATTATTCTTAAGTCTTAGAGGTGCCAGACGGACTTGAGGCGCTGTCCTTGGCGCCGATACGAGCAACA
>CAMUYA010000014.1 GCA_947164865.1 uncultured Lachnospiraceae bacterium | reverse complement strand
TTTTAAATGGTGACGGAAGCCTCGGAGAAATAGGATATACCGATCTGAAAGATGCTCCGGAGAATTGCACGCTCATAAAAAACGATGAGAAAGGAGGCAATAGTGGGGGAGATGATAATGGAGGAGGAAATAACGATAAGTCGCCTGTAGACTTTGACAAGTACGACAAAGATGCTCCCGAGGGTTATGAAGTTCTCTTCCGTCTGTACAATCCCAACAGTGGAGAGCATTTCTACACAAGCAACAAAGCAGAAGGAAAGAATCTTGTAAATCTGGGTTGGAACTATGAAGGCTTGGGCTGGATCGCCCCCAAGGAATCAAATACCCCGGTATATCGTCTCTATAATTACAATTCCGGCGAACATCACTACACAAAGGATTGGAATGAAGCGGTATTCCTTTTCACAACCGCCAGCGGAAATGATACCGGAGAAGACATTAAGGAATCCGGCTGGGATTACGAAGGGATCGGATGGTATTCGGATGACAATGAAACGACTCCGCTGTATCGCCTCTATAATCCCAATGCAAAGGGAAAATATGAAGCGGGAGCTCATCACTACACCAAGGATAAGCACGAGAGAGATTATCTTGTCAGCATCGGATGGAATAATGAAGAAATCGGCTGGTACGCATATTGATCGCATTGATATGAAACGATCCGGATCGTAATGCGGTTACTAAGAAACTGATATTGAAAACAACGAAACCGCGGTCTGGGCACCACGGTTTCGTTGTTTAACAAGGTTATATTGAATAATATGAGGCTTGCTTTATATATCCGATATATTTCAACTTTTAAGTTTATTTCTGTCATACTTATTTAAACTTATCGCTTAATTATTCTACTTATTGCAACATTTCTCTTTATTTATTAAAGCAATATTTTGCAACATGTACGATAAAACAGATATTGCAAGCTCCAACTTAAAACATATTGCAACTTTTACTTAAATCGACAATAGCCCGCAAACCGTTGAAAACAAAGGAAGATGAGATAATTTCCTTTAATATGTATGCGCGAAATGTTGATTTTGCGTGTACATTTAAGGGGAAATATGGTATAATATCAAATATAATTGGATTTGGTATAAAAATGTCTTAACCGGATCATCTATATTTTCAGATCTATATTATCAATTTTGCAATTTGTTTTGGAGTAAATGTAATTATGCTTGAAAAAAAACGTGATTCATTAGTTCTTATTGAACTTGTTGACGAGCTTCCGGAATTCTGTCAGGATTATCTGATCGGACGTAAAAATGAACGTGCCTTATCTACACGTATAGGTTATGCAAGAGATCTGAATCATTTCATTGATTGGATGATACAGAATCATCGTGAATTTTGCCGGTTTGAAGGCAAAAAAAGGCAGATAAAAGCCTCGGATTTCAGTCTAATTTCCGCAAGCGATATAGATAAATTTATTGAGGTTTATTCAGATACGCATTCAATAAGCGCTACAGCCCGTACCAGATCGGCAATTTCATCATTTTACAGATATCTGACGGATACACTTCGTGCTATAGATTATAATCCTGTTCCCGGATCTCAAAAAATCAAAATTCCGCAGAAGGATTATGTTATTTTTTTAACAAGCGAAGAGCAGAAGAAGTTACTAAATACTATCCGATTTGGCACAGGGCTGTCTCCTCGTCAGCAAAAATGGCATAAACATTATGAAAAACGCGATCTCGCCATGATTTTTCTGTTCCTGGACACCGGCCTTCGTGTATCCGAAATGAACGGTATTGATAACGGGGACCTTGATCTTAATGAATGTTCTGTAGTTGTTACTAGAAAAGGAGGAAAACAGAGTAAGATATATTTTTCAGATGAATCATGCGAGTATATTAAAGAATATCTTGATGAAAAGCAGATGACCACTCCCCTCTCCTGCGGACCCAAGGAGCCGCTTTTCGTTACTTTAAAAGGAGATAGACTTGCCATAAGGCAGATCCAGGAGATTGTTCCTAAGTATGTTGATGCTGCTTTACCTGAAAAAGCCGGAACGATAAGTCCTCATAAGCTTCGTTCCAGCTTCGCAATGGAGTTTTACCGGGCTGAGCGTGACATTCTTGCTTTACAGCAGAGAATGGGACATTCCAGCCTGAATACAACAAATATTTACGCTAAAGCATTTGAATCCGTTTCAAATAAGACAAGAAACTGGCGTGAATCACTTAAGGATTAAAAGTAACAATCCCTTATAACTTAAAAAAAATTCTGATCAGAATAAGGATTTATTTCATATCTTCGATATTAACCTGTTTACCGTCACGCCAGATCCTTTCAAGATCGTACAGAGTACGGTTTTCCTTATCAAATATGTGCACGATTATATCACCGAAATCTATAAGCACCCAGTTTGCGGTATCATATCCTTCGATATGATTCTCGGGATAGCCGGCGCGTCCCAGCTTTTCGGTAACATTATCGCACAGTGTCTGGACCTGATTCTTGTTATTCCCGCCTGCAATAATGAAATAATCCGCTATAACTGATACTTCACTTATATCAAGCATCCTTATGTCTTCGGCTTTTTTATCTTCAAGTGCATCGATGGCAAGCTTGGCCATCTCGTTTGTCTTTTTATCTGCCATAAATCTCCAATCTGAATTGATGAACTTCTTCTTAAGCAATTTCGTTATTTATCAAGAGCCTTTTTATAATACTCTAAGGTTTTACTTGTCATGGGATCGACAGCTTTACTTCCTTCTCCCAGATAAGTCAGAGTATCCTCGAGTATCTGTAAAACTGCCTTATCAATATCAGCAAAAGCAAGCCTTCTTACTTCATCGATATGAGGAAGCGGCTTCCTTCCCGGTTCTATATAATCTGCCACAAATACGATCTTTTCAAGAAGAGACATTCCCGGTCTGCCCGTAGTATGCCATTCGATGGCATCAAGTATCTCTTTATCATAAATCTCATAATCTTTATGTGCCAGATAAGAACCGAGTTTTGCATGTAAAAGGCCCGGATTATCCCGTTCAACATCGCTTATGGGAAGTGAATACTTCTCACATAATTCAAGCTTTTTTTCATCGGAATAGCCTTTTGCACAATCATGCAAAAGCCCTGCAAGCCTGGCTTTTTCCATATCGGCTCCGTGAGCCATTGCAAGAGCCGCAGATGTAAATTCAACGCCTCTTGTATGCTCAAGCCTTTTATAATCAAGTTCTTTTTCTAAAGCTTTTAATATCTTTTTTGTATCCATAGGGCATTATTATTTGGGAAGAATAATCTTCTGTTTCTCCTTAAAAGGTTTGTAGAGTACGATCTTTTTCCCAATAACCTGCACAAGAGTAGAACGAGTCCTGTCGGCGATAACATTTGCAATCTCATGTACATCGTCATCACAGTTTTTGAGCACGTTCAGCTTTATAAGCTCATTATTGTTAAAGCATTCCTCAACAGCGTGAGTCATTTCGGGCGTGACACTGCTTTTTCCTATCTGGAAAACCGGATTCATTGTACTTGCCAGGCTTTTAAGATATGCTCTCTGTTTACTTGTAAGCTCCATATAATACCTCTGTTAATAAACTACTTATAATAGTCAAAACTATGTCCGTACATACGGACTGTATCACCGTCTTTAATTCCAAGGTTTTCAAGCTGCTCAAGCATTCCCTGATCTTTAAGGAAATTCTGGAAAAATGCAAATCCTTTTTCTGAATCAAGATTTGTATAACCGAGCATTCTTTCAATCCTTGGACCTTCGATCACATATTCGTCCTCTTCATCATCATAATAGACGGTATAAGGCTCATCAGATACGGCAAGAGCCTCGTTCGGATCAAATTCCTGTTCAAATACCGAAGGCTTTCCTCCAATGGTTTCAAGCTTTTCACTTATCGCATAAAGAAGCTCTTTGACACCTTTACCGGATACCGCGGATATAGGATAAACCGGGATTCCAAGCTTCACTTCAAATTCATCTTTTATCTTTTTTATAATATCGGAACCATCACCCTCATAAATTGCATCTATTTTATTAGCGGCAATGATCTGAGGCTTCTTAGCCACATCCGCATCATATTTTTCAAGCTCATGGTTTATAGCTTTTATATCCTCTATAGGATCTCTGCCTTCGGTTCCGGCAGCATCAACTATATGTACCAGAAGCCTGGTTCTCTCGATATGTCTGAGAAATTCATGTCCCAGTCCTATGCCTTCCGCAGCGCCTTCAATAAGCCCTGGAATATCAGCTATAACAAATCCTTTATCATCAAGATCCACTACGCCAAGATTGGGATTAAGCGTTGTAAAATGATAATTTGCGATCTTGGGTTTCGCATTTGTAACGCGGGATAAAAAGGTTGATTTTCCAACATTTGGGAAACCTACAAGACCTACATCAGCAATTACCTTAAGCTCCAGAAGCACTTCGAGCTCTTTGGCTTCCTGGCCGGGCTGAGCATACTTGGGTGCCTGCATGGTTGATGTGGCATAATGCTGGTTTCCTTTTCCGCCGCGTCCTCCGGAAAGGATCGTATACTCACGTGTATCACCGGACATGTCTATAATTACTTTTCCGGTATTGGCATCCCTTACAACGGTTCCCTCGGGAACTTTAAGAATAATATCTTCCCCGTCTTTACCGCGGCAGTTTTTCTTTCCGCCGTCTTCACCGTTTCCTGCCTTATATTTGCGCACATTTCTAAAGTCCACAAGAGTACCCAGACCCTCATCGACTTTGAGTATAACATCTCCACCGCGTCCGCCGTCACCACCGTCCGGTCCACCGTTTGTTATATATTTTTCCCTGCGGAAAGAAACATGGCCGTCACCGCCTTTCCCGCTTCGTATCACTATCTTTGCTCTGTCCGCAAACATAACACACCTCTTAACTTCCTTACGATGTAAAAAACCATGAGGTCATAGCAAATACAATCAGATGTCCGAAAGCTAAAAAACGGCTCCAAACTTTGATGTAAGGAGCCGTAAAATACAATATCAAAACGAATTACTTCTCAACAGGATAAACGGAAGCCTGTTTCCTGTCCCTGCCTTTTCTCTCAAAACGAAGAACTCCGTCTGTAAGAGCAAATAAAGTATCGTCTCCTCCGATCCCTACGTTTACTCCGGGATGGATCTTGGTTCCACGCTGTCTGTAAAGAATGTTTCCGGCTTTAACGAACTGTCCGTCCGCACGCTTAGCACCAAGTCTCTTGGACTCGGAATCTCTACCGTTCTTTGTGGAGCCGACTCCTTTTTTATGAGCAAAAAACTGAAGGCCTAAATTCAGCATTTTATATTACCTCCTTCACGATTACTTTTAGGTTCTTACCGTAATCTTTTTCATATTCCCTGAGAGACATCAGGTATGCATCTACCAGGAGTATGGAGCTTTCTTTAAGAGGAGAATTTATCTCACATCTTACAAAAGCATCTTCATCATTCTTTGTTACGGTAACATTTTCGCCTGCAAGCTCACTGAGACCGTTTATTGTATTTGCTGTAAGAGCCGTTATGGCTGCGCAAAGAATATCCGGTTCATATCTTCCTGCTTTTTTTCTGGCGAATCCGGCATGTCCAAAACATGTAAATGATCTGTATTGTCCATCACCGTCTTTTTCAAAAGTGACAGTCGTCATAGGTTACGCCTCGATTTTGTCGATCTTAACCTGTGTATAGGGCTGTCTGTGTCCGTTCTTCTTATGATATCCGGACTTTCTCTTGTATCTGTAAACGATAACCTTCTTCTCACGTCCCTGAGCTACTACAGTAGCGGAAACCTTTGCCTTTGCGGCATCGGGACCTGCAACAAGCTTATCACCCTTTACAGCGAGAACATCAAAAGTAACAGTATCTCCTTCAGCGGCGTCAAGCTTTTCAACCTTGACAAGATCACCCTCGGAAACCTTATACTGCTTTCCTCCTGTTGCGATAACAGCGTACATAAATAGGCACCTCCTTTTCATGATATGGCCATGAAGTATGCAATCACTGGGCCTTTTGAAGTGAAGAAATGCTTCACTTTCGCTAATTACGGTGGTGCATGAGCACACTTAAACCCCATTACGCGGCATACTCGAATATCATAGCAGAGGTGCCAAAATATGTCAACAAATTTCGTAAAATATTAACAAAAAACTTTATGTCCGATCACTTTTTGTATTTCTCAAAATCTTCGATATACTGAGTTATCAGTTTTACACATCCGTCAACTCCCAGCTTGCTGGAATTGATGCAAAGATCATAGGAATCACTTCTGCCCCATTTCTTTGATGTGTAATAGTTATAATAGCTCTGACGCTGCTTATCCTTCTTTACCATCATGTCACGAGCTTTTTTCTCGTCCACATTGTAACACTCCATGATGTATTTGATCTTTGTCTCATCCTCTCCGAAGATAAAGAGCTTAACAACATTGGAATAATCGTTAAGAGCATAATCAGCACATCTTCCGACTATTACACAGGGGCCTTCGTCAGCCACTTTCTTGATCGCATCAAACTGAGCCAGGAATACTTTGTGGCTAATGGGCATGTCGGAATAAGAAGCCGAATTATAACCGAATGAATAAGTGTCCATAACCAGATTGTAGAGAAATGAATTGGTAGGTCTTTCATCATGGTTCTGCAACATTTCTTCACAAAAGCCGCTCTCCTTTGCAGCTCTGGTAAGAAGCTCTTTATCATAAAAAGGAATGCTTAGATCCGATGCCAGTTTTTCACCGATCTCACGACCCTCAGAGCCGAACTGTCTTCCTATGGTAATAATTGTGTTCATATTGCCACCTGCCTTTCTTAGAAGCATTTTCAATGTTATTATACGTTAAAATGCACGAATTATCAATCAAAAATGCTAATATTTTGTATTTTTTACACAACTCAGAGAATTTCCAAAAGATGTGAAAAATACTCGGGCAAAGGTGCTACAGTTTCTACATACTCGCCTGTTGTCGGTTGTTCAAAGCCAAGATAATAAGCATGCAGGCACTGACCGGTAAGTTTAAAAGGTGATTTCTGATTACCGTATACATTATCCCCTAAAAGCGGATGACCTATATGGGTCATATGAACGCGTATCTGATGGGTTCTTCCTGTCTCCAGCCTGCATTCAACATAGGTGTATTTGTCGAATCTCTTAAGCACCTTATAGTGAGTTATGGCCGATTTGCCGCTTCCCGCAGGAACAACGGCCATCTTTTTTCTGTCAGATGAGCTTCTACCGATGTTGGTTTCGATCACACCTTCATCGTCTTTGATAACACCGCAGCAGATTGCTCTGTAAAGTCTTTTTACGGAATGCTCCTTTAACTGAAGTGCGATGCTGTCGTGAGCTTTATCATTTTTACAGGCTATTACGGAGCCTGTGGTATCCATATCTATCCTGTGTACTATTCCCGGCCTTAACACTCCGTTTATGCCAGACAAACTGTCTCCGCAATGATACATGAGCGCGTTTACAAGGGTTTTGCTGTAATGACCTGCAGCGGGATGCACAACCATACCCTTAGGTTTATTGACAACGATAACATCATCATCTTCATAAAGAATATCAAGAGGGATGTTTTCCGGCTCTATTTGGGGCATCTGAGCAGGAGGAATGTCAAATGACACTTCATCACCTTCAGAAAGAACAAAGCTTGCTTTGACCTGCTTACCGTTTACAAGCACCAGTCCATCCTTTATAAGCTTTGAAGCATAACTTCTGGACAGATTTTCACAAAAAAGGGGAATGCATTTATCTATGCGTTCCCCATCCATCTCGATTTCAGTAATATAGTTCATATACAGTACCTATTCAATATCTCTGTATCTGTTCTGTTTAAGCTTCAGGAAATCCAGGTCCTTCTCCTTATACACAAAGAGGAAAAGGATAAACAAGCCTATAACACCCAGTACAACACAGCTGTCTGCAAAGTTAAAGACCGGGAAATGTATAAGCACAAAGGATATATAATCAACCACATAATCGATCCTTATCCTGTCGATCATGTTCCCTATTCCGCCCGCAACGACCATGGAAAATAGAATGTGCGCGGGGATAAACTTCTTTTTGAGAGGAAGCCTTACAGTCAGAAAAACTATAACGGCCATGAATATAGCACCTACAAAAAGAATAAAGAACTTCTGATTCTGAAGCATGCCGAAGGCAGAGCCTCTGTTTTCGACATAATCGAACTCCAGAACATTTTCTATGAGCACATGAGCATCATGCCCCTTAAGATTCAAAAGTACAAAATGTTTGATGATCTGATCTGCTGCAATAAGGATCCCAACTATAACAAGATCCACTATCAGAGCAATTGTTTTGGAATAAGTTGTCTTATTTTTACTCATATAAACCTCTGAAACTAATTACCGTTTTCTTCATCAAAATTGATCTCATCAAGAGCTTCCAGTATTTCGGAATCGGTAACGGTAGAATCGATAAATGCCTTTCCGATCTTTTTAAGAAGAATAAAACGAATGGTTCCCCCATCCATCTTTTTATCGGATTTCGTAATCTCAAGCACTTTCTCAAGATCCAGTTTATCTATGGAGATAGGAAGATTAAACGGAACAAACATATCCCTTATCTCATAGTATTCATCTTTTGTGAGATAATCCTTTTTCCATGAAATATATGCGGCGCAAACGCATCCAAGAGCAACACATTCACCGTGATATAATTCAAAATTCATATACTTTTCTATGGCATGGCCGATCGTGTGTCCAAGATTAAGAAGAGCTCTTTCACCTTTTTCGGTGGGATCCTTTTCCACTATCATACGCTTTATGTCACAGCTTTTGATGATCATCTCTTCAAGAATATCCGGCTCTTTACCGCATATCTCATACAGATTATCGATCAGCCAGGTGTAAAAAAGTTCATCTCTGATAAGAGCAGCCTTCATAACCTCGGCAAACCCGGAGAAAAACTGTCTGTCGGGAAGGGTCTTAAGTACCGAAATATTCATATAAACAAGCTTCGGCATCTTAAAAGCTCCAACCATATTCTTATATCCGTCAAAATCCACTCCTGTCTTGCCGCCAATTGACGAATCAGCCTGCGCAAGCAAAGTGGTGGGGATCTGTACAAAATCTATGCCTCTCAGATATGTGGCAGCCGTAAATCCTGTCATATCACCGATAACACCGCCTCCAAGGGCGATAAGCAAGTCTTTTCTGTCGAATTTTTCTTCGATAAGATATTTGTATAATCCCTTTATATTATCCAGATTCTTATTCTCTTCCCCTGCGGGAATAGTGTAAGAAACCGCCTTTATGCATTTACCATCAAGCACGCTCAATATATCGCTTAAATATAGCGGAGCAACGTTTGAATCGGTAACAACACATATACGCCGTGATGAAACATCATCCTTATTAAGTTCATCCCATAGCGCGTCAAATGACTGTTCGTAAACAATATCATAGCAGGGTTTTTTGTTGTAATTTACAGTCATTCTTGATGACATGGCAGGTAACTCCCTATTACTTGAATTATAAATAATGTCCTCTCAAAAAATGAGAACTTCCTGTAAGGGAAGTTCCCTGTATATAAGCATTATTGTTATGTCTGAGCGGAATACGGATTGATCGTCATCGGATAAATCCTATCAGATCTGGAAATCTTTTCCGCCGTTAAATCCGCTTTCCTGTGTAGCACCCGAAATGTAAACAGCCTCGGGAGTAATAACGAAAACGAATTTAGAGATGGCTTCAAAATGTGCCTTCAATGAATAGCAGGAACCGGTAACAAAATCAACAATCCTCTGTGCAAGGTCCTTGTCGATACCCTCAAGATTAAGAACAACGCTTCTTCCTTCAAGAAGTGCATCCGCTATCTGAAGCGAATCGTCAAACGATGTGGGTTTAATTACGCAAACTTCCATATTGTTCATATTAGAGCCTTTCCTTGTACCGAAAGCATTTTTGGTTACAGTCTTGGGAGAAAGCAGGCCTCTCGATGTCTTTTTGTCATCATATCCCGGATCGGATGTACTGTCAGATTTTTTGGCAGGCTTGGGTGACGCATATTCGTCATCATCATAGCCGTCGTAATCATCATAATCGTCTTCATCCTCGCCGTTCATTTTAAAAACATTAAGTATTCCGTCGAACTTTCCCATCTTTTTCCTCCGTCTGCTGTTAAATAATTATAAATATATCAACTCAATAGGCTATATAAATAAAGCCTTGAAACAGCTTCGATCACTTATTATAATCTCTCGCACCGAAAATACCGGTTCCAACTCTCAGATAAGTGGCTCCTTCCTGGGCTGCAACCATATAATCACCGGTCATACCCATTGACAACACACTCATAGAAACATTATGAATTTTTTTTGCCTCTATGTCAACAGACAATTGCCTAAGAGCCTTAAAATATTTGCGGTTATCCTCGGCATTATCTGTTATGGGAGCCACGCACATCAACCCTTTTACGCTTACCCCAGGGAGCTGTGAACACTCGGTAACAAGATTCACCGCTTCATCATAGCCCATTCCCCATTTGCTTTCTTCCGAGGCGATATTTACTTCTATCAGAATATCGGTATTTACACCTGCTTTAACGGACTCTTTGCTGATCTCCTGCGCCAGTTTCAAAGAATCTACGCTGTGTATCAGATACACTTTTCCGATAATATATTTAACCTTGTTTCTCTGAAGATGACCGATCATATGCCATCTGACATCTTCCGGCATCTGAGGGATCTTCTCGACAAGTTCCTGAACATGGTTTTCTCCAAAATCCCTTGCGCCTGCAGCATATGCCTCTTTTAAGTCGGAGAGAGGTTTGGTTTTGCTCACAGCTATAAGTGTTACTTCTTTGCTGTCCCTTCCGGCCTCTTTGCAGGAATTATCGATATTCAGAAGCACATTTTTATAATTTTCCGCTATCACACTGCTACTCATGATCATTTTGACTGACTTATAAACTGTTCATCAGATACCGAATCGGCGTCAAGTGCAATATAATCATACACTCTGAGTCCATATGCGGTATTTGACTTTACGATAGCATACTCATCGTTCTGATAGAGAATTGTTATCTGTTTAAAGTCGGCATATCCTTTATTAATATTGTAAACACCTATAAGTGATGCTTTATCCTTTACCACAAAAGTATCTTCATTGGTGCCAAACAGTATATCCCCTGCACTCAGATACTGGTTATCTACATAATACACACCCTTTGCATCATCATAATAATACACCGGTATGGATACGCTGCTGGCAGTTTTTGTACCGTCTTCGGCATATACTTGCATCAAAACAGTATATGAATCATTATTCTCTGTAACAAAACTCTCATCAATGAGGAAAAATTCTTTTTCCGCTATTGATGAAACAGGTATTTTTAAGCCTTTCTCATCGCCGAGTTCAAGTTCGATATCAAGAAATCTGTCATCAACAAAGCTTACCATGGAATTAGTAAACGACAGCTGAAGGTATGTTCCTTTGTCGTTGTTCAAAAGATCGACCTTTCCCCAGCTCTCATTCTGATTCTTGAGGAATTTCACAAGTATGTATTGTTTCTCGAGCAGCTCTTCTCCCAGACCTTTTTTTATAGGTATAACAACGGACCAATCCTCTCCCGTGTTAAGCTTATATACTGTTTCGTCAACTGAATGTAATTCATTTGAAAGCAGCTGCGTTCTCTGATATTCCTTTTCGTTAAAAACGGAATCATCGATCATTTCCGGAAGTAATTCCTCATAACCGTCATACCAATACGAAACAATACCCGTATTTTCACTGTAACAATACTTAAGGCTTACGGATTGAGTGTTCTCGGAAGCTGAATTCATATTGTTTAACAGTTTTGAATTTGCGAGCTTTAAAACGGTATTCTTGAGTGAATACTTGAAACTATACACATCTCCAAAGTTACGCGCATCATAGTTGTGCATATAATTTATGATATCTGTTCGAAATTCCGATAGTTCCTTGTCAGTAAGACTGTTCTCTCCCAGTGATAGCGATTCGATATAATCGTTAAGTGTACCGGTTTCATCTACGGTGTATACAAGGTCACCAACAGCCACCCGCTGTCCTTCTCTGGCAAGATAATTAACGTAACCGGGTGTAGTGTTTCCGACAAGCGATTCATCCCTTAGAATAATCCCTCTGTAAATAGTGCTGCTGGCCAGTGCACCTTCCACCACTTCATACCTTACGGTGTGCGTCCTTCTGAGATAAATAATACCGACGATTATAACATACAAAAGTATGGCGCAGAATAATATCAACGTGATGTTAACACTTCTGCGTCTTTTGAATTTAAATATATTATTATCGTTATTTTCGGGTGCCAAAATACTTAAAATTCCTTTATTATGTACTATTATGTGGCTCTCTTACAGATTCACAAATTGAATCTATAAGCATCACAACAATAAAACATCCGCAGGATATTTTATTGTTGCCCGATCATTCCCAGAAGTTTGGTCATGCAGCCGTACAGGTCCTCGGTGCTGACCGCTTTCATCACCACAGAAATATAAGTCTTGTCCTCCGCATCCTTTGAATAAAGGATCAGACAATGCCCGGCCGCCTGTGTTGTACCGGTCTTTCCGCCGATCACGCTGATATTCTGAGGCGGGAAATAAGACCCGGATATGTATCCGTTGGTGTTTTTTACGGAAACCGATATTTCCCTTCCGCCGCTTCCGCGATATGTTGTCTCATACGCAGACATAGAGATGATATCTTTGAACTCATCATATTTAACGCACTCATTAAAAATGAGATACATATCATACGCAGTAGTGTAATGATCTTCGTCATGCAACCCGTGAGGATTCGTGAAATGTGTTCCGGTAGCGCCAAGCCTTAGGGCTTCATTGTTCATAAGCTTAACAAATTCATCGAGGCTTCCGGCTATGTTTTCGGCTATAAGCACCGCTACATCATTAGCTGAATGAAGAAGCAAAAGCCTGAGGGCCTGTGAAAGCGTCATGGAATCCCCTTCGGAAATCCCGGCTCTCTGAGCTCCGGCATCATCAATCTTTACATTTGACGAAGCCACAAGCATTTGATCCGGTTGTCCATACTTGATCGCCAACAGCGCAGTCATGATTTTTGTAAGGCTGGCGGGATAAAGCTTTTGAAATGCATTTCGCGAATAAATAGGGACTTTATCTCCGGCATTGATAAGCACTGCACTGTCATACTCGTATGTAAGATACTCTTCATTATTGAGCACGTCACCGGTATATACGCAAATATCGGAAGAAAAAGGATCCGCATAGGCGCTCTCCGGCGAAGGTTCCGAAGAAATCAGCGAACCGATGGTACCGTGAGGTACACTGTAATCCGTATAACTGCACGCACTGAGCATAATGCAGGCTGCCGAAAGAACAACAGATATGATCTTTTTATATACAGAGAGTGTATTATTTATACATCTCACGCCACTCTAAATCTCCTCTGTCAAGCGACTTGATAAGCAGCTCGGCGCTGGCAAGATTGGTTGCAAGCGGAATATTATGCATATCGCAAAGCTTGACCACATTATTTACATCAGGCTCATGTGACTTGGCACCAACGGGATCTCTGAGAAAGATCACAAGGTCTATCTGATTGCATTCGATCTGTGAACCTATCTGCTGCATTCCTCCGAGATGACCTGCTAACGCTTTGTGAATCGTCAGGTTTGTCACTTCTTCGATCAGCCTTCCGGTGGTTCCGGTCGCATAAAGCTCGTTTTTGCTGAGAATTCCCTTGTAGGCAATGCAGAAATTCTGCATCAGCTTCTTTTTTGCGTCATGCGCAATAAGCGCAATATTCATACCCCTTTTACCTCCAATACCTTTTTATCATAAAACATCGAGATCGTTTGTACTTCCCCTTTTAACCTGTGTTCTGACATTTATTACTATTCCCATTCCCGCAAACAATGTAAGTAACGATGTAAGACCGTAACTCACAAAAGGAAGCGGAAGCCCCGTATTGGGTATAATAAACGTAGCAACCCCGATGTTTATAAAACTCTGAAATCCGATCAGTCCCCCCATGGACGATGCTATTATCGATCCTCCGATATCGGGCGCCCTACGGCCTATACTTACACATTCGAGCGCCACCAAAAACAAAAGTACTATAACAAGAACTGTGCCTTTAAATCCAAACTCTTCACCTATAATGGCAAAAATAAAATCTGTCTGGTCTTCATCAAGGAAATTACCGTTTTTAACAGATGTGATCTCGTTATTGCGGTATCCTTTTCCGTCGAGCTGTCCGGAAGCTATCGCAGTAACTGAATTTGTCTGCTGATAGACAAGCTCCGGGTAGCTTTCGGGATCCTGGAAAGACAGGATCCTCTCCAACTGGTAATTCTCAAGCACAGTGCTTCCGGGCTTCATGGCTATCGAAATAAAAATAGCCACAGCCGGTATGACGATCGCCAGAATACCAAGTATTACCCTGAATTTGAGCTTTCCGGCAAACATTATCACCGCAAAGATCAGAGTAAGCATTATGGTTGTGGACAGATCCGGCTGTTTATATACCAAAGCTATAGGTATAAGTGCCAAAAGCACACACAAAGCAATCGAGCGGAAAGAATTAAACTTTTCCCTCATTTTCATAATAAACTGTGCAAAGAATAAAATCAATAAAATTTTAGCAAGTTCGGAGGGCTGGAACTTGATAGATCCTATCTTCAGCCACCTCTGAGCATTATGGGAAGAATCACCCATAAACAATACCATTAAAAGCAAAGCAGCATTAATGCCGTAAATAATCCAGTAAAACTTGAGGATAAAGTGATAGTCGATAAAAGACAGCAAAACCATTACGGCTACCCCGGCAATAGCGCCATACATCTGCTTTTTAAACAAATTAGGCTCGGCGCTGCCCACAGCAAACACACCCATTGTTGCAATCCCGGCAACAAGGAGTATGAGTAAAAAATCATAATCCCTCACTTTAAAAGGTTTGAAAAACTTAATAGGCATAGTTTGTCTCCAGCGCCGACTTGCTAAGATTCTCAAAGACTATCCCGGTACCACTTTCTCTGGCGATCTTGGGAAGTATTTTGTGTCTGATCCCCCACTTGGGTTTAACCTCCGGAACATATTCGGACTCCCTTATGATCAGGTCTTCGGGAGACATCTCAAGTGCTATTACAAATATATCTTCATCAGTCTCATTCCCTGAACCGGCATGAACTGCGCCATAAAGGCCTCCGAGTACTATAACGCTTCCTTTACTCTCTATAAAACATCCCGGATTGACATCACCTATTATAACAACACTGTCGTCAAAATACAGAGTCTGTCCGTCGGTAACGGAACCTTTGTAGAATCTCCCGCCCTCTCCCGGATTATACTTTGATTCTATCTGCCTTATAGCCTTTATATATCTTGCGTTGTTTTCCTCTTCATCATCAACTATGCAAAGGACATTAAGCTGACAGTTTGCACCTATGAGATCTACGACTATCTGTTCTTCCTCCGGAGTCAGATATCTGCCGTTTATGGAAAGTGCAACCGTTGCATCACCGAAAAAATGACTTCCTTCGGCAAATTTACGTCCTATTTCGCTGCAGATATCACTGAAATCAGCTTCAGGGGAAAGAATAAGCCTTATCCCGTTTTTATAGCTTTTTACAGTTACGGTATCGTTCATATTTCACCTCTGTATCAAATCGTATCAAAGTATCATGTGATCTGATCGATAATATCTATATATGTTTAGAATTCATTTGTAATTCCGGCGTCAGGAGAATCTGCGGTACCGTTTATAAGGTCTTCCGATTCAACCAGGCCGAAGTAATACTTGTAAACATCTCTTGCGAGCTGCGCTGCGTAGTCGGATGAATATCCGAAAGGTATTCTCACCGCCATAGCTATTTCAGGATCCTGATAGGGTGCATAGCTCACAAACAAAGCATGGTTAGGCCTTGAAGTTGACTGCTGCGCCGTTCCGGTTTTACCCGCGACATCCACGCTAATATCGTTAAAATATGCCTTATTTTCCACAACCGCTCTCATTCCGCTGTGGATCACATTCCAGTATTCGCCCGGAATATCCACCATGTTACGAAGAATGGGTTCCGATTCAAACGTGACCATACCATCGGACCGGGCTATCTTATCTATAAGAGTCAGATCGTATACATAACCGTTGTTTGCGATAGCCGTAACATATCTCGCTATCTGCGATGTAGTATAGCTGTTGGTACCCTGTCCGATGGATGAACGGACAGCGTCATTATCGGAAACATCCGGTTCATATTCCGATATTTCTACTCCTGATTTCTGGGTAAGACCGAAAAGATCGGCATATTCATACAGAACTCCGAGACCTTCTTCATCATTATATACTCCTGATCTTGTTGCAAGTCTGTATCCAACTTCATAAAAATAATAGTTACACGAATCTCTTATAGCGGTCTGAGTGGTTTCGTTTCCGTGTCCCCACACATTCCAGCATTTCGGAGAAGGTACGATCTCTTCAAAGGTACCCTTACAATTTATCGATTCTCTTGTACTTATCACGCCTTCCATAAGGCCTGCCGTCGTTGTCACGATCTTGAATGTGGATCCGGGGGCTGCCTTGTACTGGGTGGAAAAGTTAAGGAGCGGTGAAGACTTATCATTCGTAAGTTTCTCATAATAATCGGCATTTACGGAGTTTGCCATCATATTATTGTTATATCCCGGATACGAAACCATGGCCAGCACTTCACCGTTATTTACATCTGTGATCACAACAGAGGCATTGCAGGGATCCAGGGCGAGTTGAGCCGGTGTGATATCAATGTTTTTAATCCTGTTCATCATAAACTGATAAGCAGTGATCGATCCGTTCTTTATCCGCTCTATCTCGGATATGGGAATGGTGCAGGCATCCTGCTCATAGAGAAGCATGCAGATCTGACGACCTGTTATTCTGTCGTTCAATAGCATGTATTTATAGAATTTCTTTTGAAATTCCTTATTTGCGTCGCATATATCTATTATTCTTTCTGCTATTGCCGAAAAGATCTCTTCCGATGAAGGATAATTATTGTCAATATCAAGCGTGGATGTATCTACCCAGTTCATCGCTATACAGTAATCAATGTACTCACCGAGGCTTATTGTCTCATCGGTAGTCCATGCAGTATAAGTCTTATCCTTCTGATCTATCCTGTCAAAATCAATGATACCGTTTTTGTAAAGCAGGCTCACGATATTACTCTGATAGACCTGCATTTCCTTGCTCAGCCTGTTGTAGGGATTTCTGTTGTGATACAGTTCATCGGTAATGCGGTTATAAGATTCGTTCTTGTATGTAAGATAAGCCGCATATACATCTCTCTCTGTCGGATTGGCGTCTTCGGATTCAAAATGCTTGATATCAACGATATTATTATTGATAACGGCAAAATAAACATCATAGATCGGTATCTTGATATTTGAACTCGTATCGTGCTGTCCGGGTATATATTCTTTTGCATTGATGATCTTGGAAGCTACAAGTCCCGCCAGCTTCTGCTCAACAATGGAATAAACCGCTATGGTTAAATCCTTATCTATGCTGAGGTAAACATCCTGTCCGGGAGAAGGGTCTTTTTTCTCAAGGACAGATATTACTTTACCTGTGTTGTTTACCATCACCTTTTCATATCCTTTGATACCGTGAAGGGTTGTCTCAAGAGAGCTTTCTATTCCGCCCTTTCCTACGACATCATTTATCGAATATGTATAACTGTCCACGCCTTCGTCAGTAAGCCTTTGATTGAGGGCATCAAGCTCATCGGATGAAATCTTACCGGTATATCCGAGAATATGTGCAAAATATGTGCTGTCCACGTATCTTCTTACTGTATCTTCCTCGATGGTCACACCCGGAAGGACATCAGAGTTTTCAAGTATTACGGCCACCGTCTCCTCACAGACATCTGTAGCTACCGTAGTTTTCATATACTTTCTGAAGGAGGTCTGACTCATTGCAAATCTGATGGTGACAAGCTTAAGCCATTCATCTGCCGTATATCCCTCTCCGGGCAGCCAGGGTGTTTTATTGTCATCCGGAGTCTCATACTCTCCGATCGAATAAAAGAAACCTTTACCACTCGGTCTGCTAAGATAAATCATTACATCCAGAGGAGTAGATGAAAGTTCCTCTTTGGTCAGTTCCTCAGTGCTCAGGTGATCGTATACGTCGGCAAGAAACCTTTTCAAAGAGGCACCCTGCGCATTAAAAACAAATTCGCCGTCCTCGTCAACGCTGATCTTAAAGTCCATGCTAATATCGTCTCCGTTTTTCTCGATAAAACCTATAAGAGAATACAACAGAGCATTAAGTTCACGATTCTTTTTGCTTCCGGACGACTCGAAAGTATCCTCGATCTTAACCGAGTAAGCGAGTTCATTGTAAGCCAGGAGATTTCCGTTTCTGTCGTAAATATTTCCTCTGGTAGAGACTACTTCTCTGCTCTTTTCCTGCTGCAGAACGAAATTGTCAAGATAATCCTGTCCGCGGATTATCTGCAGAACATAACAGCGGTACAGGAGCACACCGCCCATTACGGCGATTATAGCCCAGAGTATCGTCAACCTGTTGGTGAATATGTTTATTATTCTTTCCCTTAAATGATAGAACAATTAACTTGCCTCTTTTTTCTTGGAAGTCTTTTCGAATGCATTAAAAATGACCACAATTATTGGATAGATCAAGAGAGTCATAACTATCGTATACAGTATCTCGGGAAATATGATGTGGATCAGGTAGTATCCGAAATGAAGCTTTCCCCGTATAAGATATGTAAATATATACTCCAAAACCGAACCTGTAATGTTGCTGAGAAAAATCAGTCCCAGGGGAAGTTTGATATCCTCCGGATAATAAATTCCGCAGAATTTTCCGTTAATATATCCTATATACATCAAAATAAGAGCATGAAGTCCGATCACATTGCCAAAGAATACATCAAACAGAATCCCAAGCACAAACCCGGTGATAACTCCCGCTCTCTCACCATGCATAAACCCGTAAATACTGGTGATCAAAAGGATCAGATTAGGTACGATCCCTCCAATATTAAACTTTGTAAAAACGCAGCACTGGAGCAAAAACAAGAAGAAGGCTCCAACTACCATTACAGCCTTACGAAGCATCAAACACCTCAGTCTTCAGCATTTTCATAGTCGGTATTCTTAAGATCGGTAATAACCAGCACTTCCGAGAGATATTTAAAATCTGCCGCGGGGGTGATATAACCCGATTTTGTAAGGTTATTGCTGTCATTTTCGATATACTGAATGTATCCGACGATTATTCCGGGGAGATATTTATCGCTTATCTTACTGGTAACGACCTTATCCCCCTCGGTAACAATGTTTTCGTCATCCTTTAACATTGAAAATGAAATGATCCCTCTACCCATGAGTTCCAGATCACCGGACACAACAAGGTTTTCACCGGTAGTAAGTACCTGAGCGCTTACATGATTGCCGTCTGAGATAATAGCGGTCACTCTGGCCCAGTTTGGACCGATTGAACTGATCTTTCCGATCAGCCCGCCTGCGGCAATTACATTCATATCAAGAGCCAGACCGTCATTGGTTCCCTTATCTATGATAAATGACGAAAACCAGTTGCCGGAATCCTTGGCTATAACTCTTGCTCCGACTTTGTTATATGAATCATATTCGTTTCCGAGCTCAAAAAGCTCTCGAAGTGAATTAAGCTCATATTTATCCTGTGCAAGCATTGTGTTTTCTTCCGTGAGCTTGGCGATCTCTTCTTTGAGAGCATTATTCTCTTCAAGGAGTTTCTTGATATCCGTAAACTCATCGGATCTTTTCCCCAGCCAGCTTCCAAGCTTGGAAATACCTTTCTCAAAAGGCACCACAACATAACCGACAACAGCATTAAACGGACCGTCAAATGCTGTTGTACCATAGGTTATTATCATAAGTGCTATTGAAATCACTGAAAAAATTAAAAGGAGATATTTACCTGAAAGAGTAAATTTCTCCTTTTTTTGTTTAACTATAGGACTCATTTACTCATACCTTCCACGGAATAAGCGATGGACTGATAATTGGGTTCCTTCAGGATTCTTCCGAGACCTTCCGCTACCGAAGTCATGGGACTTTCGGTAATATTGACTCTCAGATTGGTGCCGTTTGAAATGCTTTCTATCAGGTGGTTTACCTGTGAAGCACCGCCTGTCAAATATATACCGTTTCTGTATATATCCGCAGCAAGCTCCGGCGGTGTAAGCTCAAGGCATAGTTTGATCGTCTCGATAATACTGTCAAAATTAGCCTGCAGAACTTTATCTACCAGTTTAGTCGGGATCTCTCTTTCAACAGGGAGTCCGCTGACAACGTCTCTTCCGAATACAACCGCCCCTCTTCCCTCGTTTTCAAGCTCGGTAAGAGAGCATTTGATATATTCTGCTGTTTTATTCCCGATATGGAGGTTAAAGTCTTTTCTGACCATAGCCTTTATTGTCTCATCAAAAGCAAGGCCTCCGACTTTCAGAAGTCTGTTAAGAACAATACCGCCAAGGGATATTACCGACACTTCCGTTGTCTCATATCCGACATCAATGATCATAATACCCTGCGTGCTTTTTACATCAAGTCCCATTCCGAGTCCGTCCGCAACGGCTTTATCGGCTACGAGTATGCGTTTGCCTTTAACATTTGCTTCCTTTATGAGATCATAAAATGCCCTCTTTTCGACATCAGTAATGTCGGAAGGAACGGCAACAAGGAAATCGGCAGGCTGAAGCTTACCGTCCTGAAGATCGCTTATAAAGAATCTTATAAGAGTCTCCATATTGTTAAGGTCGGAGATAACCCCGTTGTTAACGGGAAAAGTGATCTCAAAATTTGCGGGAGCTTTTTCATACATCTCATATGCAGAGTCTCCGTAAGCAAATATCGTCTTTTTATTTTGAATGGCTATTAGATTCTTTTGAACCATTATCTCATCAGTTGTATGAGAATAGATTTTGATATTGTTGGTTCCAAGATCGATACCAAACGCATTACTCATATATAAACCTCTCATCCGCTCTAAGGTAACATATCATTTTCCTTAAAGCTGTAATAAATATTATCTCCGATAATGATGTGATCAAGCAACCTTATCTCAAGCATTTTACCGATCCTTCCGACCCGTTCGGTAAACTCTATGTCGGCAGAACTGGGCTCAGGATCTCCGCTGGGATGATTGTGAAGCAGTATAATATACACTGCTCTTCTTGACAAAGCTTCAATAAACACTGTTCTCGGTGATATCAACGACGTGTTGACACTTCCCTCGGATATCCTTGTATGAAACATCAGCTGGGATTTGGTGTCTAATCCGCAAAGGACCACCGTTTCGTTCTCAAGATGCCTCAGTTCCTCCATAAAGTAATCCGCTACCGATTCAGGGGAATTAGCCCTAAAACCTCTGGACGCACAAGCTCTGTGCATTCGCATCGAAAGCTCTGTCAGCGCTTTAAGCTTGATCGCCTTTACCGGTCCCACACCTCTCACTTCCTGCAGATCTTCCAGTCTTATATCATACAGCCCTAAAAGACCGCTTCTTGGATATGCTCCGAGAGACAGGACTTCTTTCGCCAGCTCTACAGCGCTTTTATCCTTTGTACCCGTGCGAAGGATTATGGCGATAAGCTCACTCTCGCTTAAGGAAGCCGCTCCGTATTTAACAAATTTTTCATACGGCAAATCATCGTTTTGTATTAAGTTGTTCATTTTTACCTCCCTTTTGCCTTCTTCGGGGCGCTTCAAGGGAGATCATCTTTACCGCTTACAAAATATATATTTTACCATACTTTGATGCCATTATCCACAAGGGATTGTAAAGATTTTAAAATACCGAATTTACCGTGTGGCCATGTAAGCCCGCCCTGGAAGTATACGGAATAAGGGGGCTTAATGGGACCATCCGCGCTAAGCTCTATGGAAGATCCTGATACAAAGGCTCCCGCAGCCATGATAACCGGGGCATCATATCCGGGCATATCCCACGGGATCGGTGTCACATGGGAATCCACCGGCGCCGCGGCCTGTATTCCCCTGCAGAAAGCACATACGGCATCGGCATTTCCAAAGGTTATGGCCTGAATTATATCGTGACGGTCTTCCGCCCCATTGGGGAGAACGGAAAAGCCCAGTTTTTCGTAAACATTTGCTCCGAAAATTGCGCTCTTAAGTGCAGATGCGGTAACTGTCGGTGCAAGGAAAAGACCCTGATAAAAAGAACTGAGTATTCCAAGTGATGCACCCACTTCTTTTCCAAGACCGGGTGAAGTAAGCCTGTATGCGGCATTTTCGACGCATTCTTTTTTGCCTGCAATATATCCGCCGATAGGTGCAAGTCCTCCTCCCGGATTCTTTATAAGGGAACCGACCACCATGTCGGCGCCTACATCCGACGGCTCTATGGTATCGACAAATTCACCGTAGCAGTTATCAACCATGCAGATAACATCGGGCTTTATCTTCTTTACTGCAGCTATGATATCACTGATCTCTTTTACCGAAAGAGTATGCCTGGTCTGGTATCCTTTGGATCTCTGTATGGTAACGAGTCTTGTCTTTGAATTAACAGCATTTTTAATGCCTTCGAAATCTATCGTATCGTCCGGAAGGAGGTCGACCTGCTTATAGGAAACACCGTATTCTGCCAGTGATCCCTTTGAAGGCCTGATGCCGATTACTTCTTCCAGGGTATCATATGGCTTTCCGACAGGCGACATCAGCTCGTCGCCGGGCCTTAAATTGCTCATGAGTGCAAGAGCAAGCGCGTGGGTTCCGCAGGTTATCTGGGGCCTTACAAGGGCATCCTCGGTGTGAAAGATATCGGCATAGACTGCTTCGAGTTTTTCACGCCCCATATCGTTATAACCATACCCGGTTGTTCCGTGAAGACATGCTTCACTGACCTGGTTTTTCTGCATTGCGCGGATGACTTTGATCTGATTTATCTCGGCGATCTCGTCTATCTTGGCAAATCTATCTTTTAATTTCTCGCATATTTCTTCGCCGAATTCCGCTACCTTCGCAGATATGCCAGCTTCAGCGTACATTTTGCATAATTCCTGTTTCATAATTTCTCCATATGTATTTTTTATCTATTCTCTGACGGACTTCGCATTTAAGCACGCGAGTCCGCACAAATGTATGCTTCGAGCACCGCCTCTCGGCTATGGGTCCTCGAAGCAGCGGTACTAGCTTCGAGCATCGCTATTGCTCGCTCTCAGCAAGTGCCGGCCTCGGACACATTGCTCTCAGCATAGCATTTGCACGTACTCGCTGATGCCTATTACAAAATAGTATTATATCATCAAAATTTCTTATAATACGCGCCAGGCACGGACGATGATAGCTTCCGTGAGCGCACCATGTAGCGCCGCCGGCACTTAGCGAAAACAAGCAAAGCGCAGTTTGAGCTTAGTACCGCTGCGTGTCGCGTTATGAGGCGCAAGCCGTGTGCGCGACGGAACTATCATTGGCTGGGCCGTCACTATGCCTTTGCGGAGACGTACGAATCCATACTTGAAACGCGAAGTCCGTCACTAAGTTGTATAACTGATCCGACTCAGCATGTATTCGAGTATCTTCTGCTCGTCGCGTCCAAAATCCTGCTTATTGACCCATATCGCATCCTTCTCGCGCTTAAACCAAGTGATCTGCCTCTTTGCAAAATGCCTTGTCTGCAGCTTGATCTGATATACCGCTTCCTCAAGCGTACATTCTCCGTAAAGATGATCCATTATCTGCCTGTATCCGAGAGACTGCATGCTTACAGCGCTCCTGGGTACGTCGGCATCATACAAAGCCCTGACCTCAGCCAAAAGCCCTGCATCCATCATCTTATCGACTCTTTCATCAATCCTCTTATATACGATCTCCCTCTCATCATTTAAAACAAAATACCTGTGATCGAATACGGAAGGCCTTTCTGTCTGGGCTTTGTTATGGTCCGAGATCCTGCCTCCCGTCACCTTATAAAACTCCAGGGCACGGATCACCCTTTTTACATTTCCGGTCGGAATTGAATCCGCTGCCTCCGGATCAACGCTTTTCAGCATATCATGTAAAGCTTTGGAGCCGTTTTCTCTCACGTATTCCGAAAGCTCCCGGCGATAAGCTTCATCAGCCGCACCTTCGGAAAAGTCAACATCTTTAAGCACTGCCTGAATATAAAATCCTGTGCCGCCTGCCAGAATAGGGATTTTTCCCGCAGTATAGATCTTATCCAACGCTTTATAAACAAGATCCTTAAACACCGCCACATTAAAATCATCTTCAGGATCCAGAATATCAATAAGATGATGAGGAACTCCCTGCATTTCATCTTTCGTGATCTTGGCAGAACCGATATTCAGCCCTCTGTAAACCTGCACCGAATCGGCCGAGATAACTTCTCCCGACAATTCTTTGGCAAGTTTTATGGAAATATTCGTTTTTCCGACTGCGGTTGGTCCCGCAATGATTATCAAAGGTTTTTTCAATCAACGATCCTCTTAAATTTCTTTTCAAGCTCGCTTCTTGTCATAACGATGATAGTGGGCCTTCCATGAGGACAATTGTAGGGATTATCAAGGGTAAGAAGTTCATCTATGAGAGCATTGATCTCCTTATCAGAGAGCCTGTCTCCGCCCTTTATCGAAGCTTTACAGGACATACCCGCAATCTTTTCTTCTATTGCGAGATAGCTGCCCCTGCTGTTTCCTTCGGCAAGTTCATCAAGTACATTCAAAAAGAGTTCCTTTTCGGAATGACCGTAAAGATCTATTGGAACAGCACGCAGTGCATATTCGGACCCGCCGAAATTTTCTATTTCAAAACCGAGAGAAGCAAAAGCATCCGCATTCTGTTTATACACGTTCTCTTCCGCGGCTGAGAGGGAAACTATTACAGGCGGTAAAAGTGTCTGTGAGAGGATCTCCTTATTACGGAATCTCTTCATCATGCGCTCATAGTTAACCTTTTCATGTGCGGCATGCTGATCTATTATCATCAGTTTTGATTCATACTGGATGAGCCAGAATGTGTCAAAAACCTGTCCGATAATGCGGAATTTAGGTCTGTTTTCTTCAGACAGTATCTTATCTTCAAACAGGTCCCTCTGGTGAAAAACAGGTGCATATACAGGTTCGGGGGATCTTACGGATGAAGGCTGAGAATCTGATGTGGACTTAATGTAATTTTCATTTTTTTCGGCTTTATCATCAAAGAAATCATCGTTTTCTATGACAGGATCCGCTTCTTTTATCATATCCGAAACAGGTTTTGTAGTATTTTTAAACGGGAATACTTCTTCCTGCTTTATCATAAACGGCTCGGGGTTCTTATCACGTCTTGCTTCTTCTATAGATTCCTTTTCGGCCTTTTTGATCTCGGAGGGTTTATCCAGCACGTGACCCGGGATCATTTCATTGCTTTTTAATGTATCATATATCGCAGAGGATAAATCTGCGAAAAAGCCGGGACCGTCCGAAAATCTCACGTCCATCTTGGTGGGATGGACGTTTACATCAACATTCTCGGGAAGTGTATCTATCATCAGAAAGCAGACAGGAAATTTATGAAGCATCAGATACTCTCTGAATCCCTCTTCTATCGCCTTTGCCACGATATCGCTTCTGATAAATCGTCCGTTAATGAAATACACTTCAAAATTGCGATTTGACCTCACCTGCTCAGGTTTTCCCAGGTATCCGCCAATATGCAGTCCGCCTCTTTGAAGGTCAATAGGAACAATTGCTCCTGCAAGCTCTCTTCCGTAGATCCTGTATATAACTTCTTTAAGATCACCGTTTCCCGATGTGTGGAATCTTGTCTGTGATCCGACCGTGAACTGAAATGCTATCTGCGGATGAGACATGGCAAGATGCTCCATAAGGTCGGATACGTATCCTGCTTCAGTGGTTGTAGACTTAAGGAATTTCTTTCTTACCGGAGTATTATAAAACAGATTTCTGACAAAAAAAGTTGTCCCGGTGGGGGCACCAACTTCTTCGTAACTGCTTTCAACCGCTCCCTCCAAAACAAGCCTTGCTCCCGTAAGATCGCTTTCTCTTTTGGTTATCACCTCCAGCACGGATACCGCTGCGATACTTGCTAATGCTTCACCTCTGAAGCCCAGGCTTTTTACTCCGGTAAGGTCTTCGGAACTGCTTATCTTGCTTGTGGCATGTCTTAAAAATGCTGTCCTTATTTCATCCTTCGCAATACCGCATCCGTTATCGCTCACGCGTATATAGGATATTCCTCCGTCTTTGATCTCAACAGTTATGGCATTTGCACCTGCATCGATGGAGTTTTCAACCAGCTCCTTTACAACGCTTGCCGGGCGCTCAACCACTTCACCGGCAGCAATCTTGTCGATAGTTTCATTGTCAAGAACTCTTATAGGCATTTCTTTTCCCTACTTTTTTGTAAAACTATAGCGATTGTTTATCTTGTTCTGTAATTTATAAAGAGTGTTCAGAGCATCCAGCGGAGTAAGGGTGGAAATATCAATCGATGCAAGTTCTTCCAGCACATCCTCATCGGATACGGTTTCGAAAAAGCTCATCTGTCCGAGATCTACATCATCGGGTTTTGCCACCCTCTTTGTCCTGCCCGATTCGGAGGAGCCGTTTACGGATATCGCCTGGATCTTTTCGGTAATATCATTATCCGACAACTGTTCTGCGATCTCTTTTGCCCTGTCTATCACCATATCGGGAACACCTGCAAGCCTCGCCACCTGTATACCGTAGCTTCTGTCTGCGCCGCCTTTTATTATCTTTCTCAAAAAGACGATATCATCACCCGATTCGCGCACCGCAATGCAATAATTGTTTACATTGCTTATTTTACCCTCAAGCTCGGTCAGCTCGTGATAATGAGTGGCGAAAAGGGTTCTTGCTCCGAGTATATTGGTGTTGCTTATATGCTCTATCACTGCCCAGGCTATTGAAAGACCGTCAAATGTCGAAGTGCCTCTTCCGATCTCATCAAGAATAAGCAGACTCTTTGGTGTAGCGTTTCTGAGGATATTTGAAACCTCATTCATCTCCACCATAAAGGTTGACTGACCGCTTGCCAGATCGTCCGATGCTCCCACGCGGGTAAAAATCCTGTCTACTATTCCGATATCTGCCGATGATGCAGGTACAAAGCATCCGATCTGTGCCATAAGCACTATCAGGGCACTCTGCCTCATATATGTGGATTTGCCGGCCATATTGGGGCCGGTAATAATACTGATACAATTATTCTTTGTGTCAAGATAAGTATCATTTTCAACAAACAGACCACCCTTAAGCATCTGCTCAACTACCGGGTGACGGCCGTTTTTGATGTTTATAACGCCCTTGTCGTTAAGTTTTGGTCTGACATATCTGTTTTTTTCGGACACAAAAGCAAGGCTTGAAAGCATATCAAGCCATGCGATCGCTTTGGCGGATCTTTGTATCCTTTCAATCTCTGAGCTGATGGAATCTCTTATCTCGCAGAAAACATCATGTTCGAGACGGAGCAGTTTTTCTTCGGAATTAAGTATCTCGTCTTCAAGCTCATGCAGCCTGTCGGTGGTAAAGCGCTCCGCATTTGTAAGAGTCTGTCTTCTGATAAAATAATCCGGAACCTGATCCTTGAAGGAATTCGTCACTTCAAAGTAATATCCGAAGGCGCGATTATACTTTATGCGCAGATTTTTGATCCCGGTCTTTTGTCTTTCCTCCTCCTCGTACTCTGCAAGCCAGTTTTTTCCCTCATTCTTGGCGCTTCTTAGCCTGTCTATCTCATCATCGAATCCGTCCCGGATTATACCGCCGTCATGAACGGAAAGCGGCGCATCATCGCTTATGGATCTTTCTATCAGTCCGGTGATATCCTCAAGCGGATCAATGCTTTCATCGATCCTTTTAAGAAGCTCACTGCTTAAATCTTTAAGTGCGATCTTGACGGGAGGAAGCATTGAAAGCGAACTTCTGAATGCAATAAGGTCTCTTGGATTGGCTGATTTGATGGCAACTTTTCCAAGCAGTCTTTCAAGGTCGTAAATAGGATTCAAGTATTCACGTATCTCATCTCTTGAAATAGAATTGGTGTTGAGGTCGTCTATCGCATCCAGCCTGAGATTCATCTCGGAAATATCTATGAGGGGCTGCTCTATGGTGTTTCGCAGAAGTCTTCCGCCCATGGCAGTCTTAGTCTTATCAAGCACCCAGAGAAGCGATCCTCTTTTCTGCTTTTCACGTAATGTCTCTGTAAGCTCCAGATTCCTTCTGGTTGCTGAATCTATGAGCATAAACCTTCCGTAAATGTAAGGTGTGATATGCGTAATATGATTAAGCTCGGTCTTTTGTGTATCATACAGATACTTTAAAAGCGCACCCGCAGCGATGATCCCGTAGGGAAAATCTATTATACCAAGGCCTTCAAGCGATCCGGTATGAAAATGCTTTTTAAGGATCTCGGTACAAAACGCATCGTCAAACAAATGTCCGTCAAGGGTTGTTACGGGCACATGGAATCTCTCTTTTATCTCGCTTACAAAATCCCCTCTGAGTAAAAAAGCTTCATTGCAGGCGATCTCGCTGGGCTCGAACTTGGCTATCTCGTCGCGAAGTTTGGAAAGATCCTCTATCTCGGTAAGATAAAAATCACCGGTAAGAACATCGGCTATCGCAACGCCTATCATATTATCGGAGTAAAAAACTCCAAAGCAGAAATTATTCTTCTCGGAATCGAGGCTCTGAATATTAGTGTTGGTTCCGGGTGTCACGATCCTTATAACTTCACGTTTAACAAGGCCTTTAGCAAGCTTGGGATCCTCCACCTGCTCGCAGATGGCTACCTTGAAACCTCTGGAAACAAGTTTCGGAAGATATGAATCCACGGCATGATAAGGAATACCGCACATGGGAGCACGTTCCTCAAGGCCGCAGTTTTTGCCTGTTAGTGTGAGCTCCAGCTCTTTTGATACTATTTCGGCATCATCAAAAAACATCTCGTAAAAATCGCCGAGACGGTAAAACAGGATGCAGTCTTTGTACTCTTCTTTGGTTTCAAAGTACTTTTGCATCATGGGAGATAATTTTTTGATTTCTTCAGCACTGATCATTTAAGTAACCTTTTGTAACTATACCTGTTCACCCAGGTAATAAAATCCCCTGCACTCGTTTAACTTAACATTTACAAGCGAGCCTACAAGGCTGTGTTCTCCGGGAAAATGAACTATCACATTGTTGGACAGTCTCCCTGTTAAAAGTGAAGGATCGTTTTCGTTTACTTCCTCCACAAGAGCCTCCATAACCCGTCCTTCAAATCGTGAACTCTGCTTTTTTGCGTATTTCTGTACTTCCTCAAGCACGCGGTCGAACTGCTCGTGAGCCTGCTTATCGTCTACCTGATCGGGCATGGAAGCGGCCGGCGTACCGGTTCTTTTGGAATAGATAAATGTAAATGCATTATCATATTCCACCTTGCGGATAACATCTATCGTTTCATCCACATCTTCCGGAGTCTCTCCGGGGAATCCAACGATAATATCGGTGGTGATGGAAACATCGAGGATCTGTGCTCTTATCTTAGCCGCAAGGGCAAGATACTTTTCTTTGTCATAACAACGGTTCATGGCTTTAAGGATCCTTGATGAACCCGACTGAAGGGGCAGATGTATATGCCTGCATATCTTTTTAGAATCCCTTATCGTTTCAATCAGTTCGTCGGACAGATCTTTTGGATGTGAAGTCATAAAGCGGATCCGCTTTATCCCGTCTATCTTCTCGATCTCTTTCAAAAGCGCGGGGAATGAAATCTCATCATCCAGTCCCTTACCGTAAGAATTGACATTTTGTCCAAGGAGCATAACCTCTATAACTCCCTGAGATGCCAGATTCTCAATTTCCCTGATTATCTCTTTCGGCTCACGGCTTCTTTCCCTTCCGCGTACATAGGGCACAATGCAATAAGTGCAGAAATTATTGCAGCCAAACATGATATTAACCCCTGATTTAAAGGGATATTTCCTTGATACAGGGAGATCCTCCTCGATCTTATCCGGTTCCTTCCAGATATCTATTATCTGTCTGTCCTGTTCGAGAACGTCCGCAAGGTATTCCGGAAATCTGTAAAGGTTGTGCGTACCGAAGATCAGATCCACAAATCTGTAGCTGGTCTTGATCTTTTCGATCACCGAAGGCTCCTGCATCATACATCCGCAGAGTGCGATCTTCATGTAGGGATTCTTTTTCTTGAATCCGCCGCACACTCCAAGCCTGCCGTACACACGCTGATTAGCATTATCACGCACTGTACAGGTATTATAAATAACAAAATCCGCGGACTCTTCTTCAACAAGTAAAAAGCCTGCCTGTATCAAGATACCGGTAAGCTTTTCGGAATCGCGCGCATTCATCTGACAACCGAATGTCACAACACAGGCGGTGGGAACACGTCCGAGCTTATCAGTGAGGATATGCACCTGTTTCCGCGCCCTTTCAATATTTTTTTCTGTAGAAGAACCCGTCATTTATCTTTCATCTCCCATAAAGAACAGGGCTATGAGACTGGGACCTGTATGAGCGCCGATAACGGGACTCAGATTATTGATCATGAAATTCTCATATCCGAAACGTTCTTTGATCATGTCTCTGAGGGCTTCAGCGTCTTCAAGGCAGTCACCGTGGTTGATCATGATCATCTCTTTGTTCTGCTCTCTGTAGCTTCCCATCTTTTCATCCATGGTGTCTACAAGCCAGTTTAAAGCTTTCTTTCTGCCCCTTACCTTGTCAACCGAGATAAGCCTTCCCTCGTAGTTGACATGGAGCATGGGCTTTATGGCAGCAAGTGTTCCGATAAGAGCACTTGTCTTGCTGACTCTTCCGCCTCTCCAAAGGTCAAACAGATTATCAACCGTGAAAAGATGTACAAAATTGAGCTTATGAGACTCGGCAAAGTCGGCAACCTTTCTAATATCGGCGCCTTCCTGCTTCATCTTGTTGCAATAGTACAAAAGCAGGCCCTGACCCATTGCGGCACAAAGGGAGTCAACAACTATTATCTTCTTCCCCGGATGCTCATCCATTACCTCTTCGGCGGCGATCCTGCCGCTGTTAACAGTACCTGAAAGGCCGGAAGTAAATGCTATATACAATATCTCATCATAGTCCTCGATAAACTCAAGGAAGAACTCCTTAGCCTGAAGAGGAGTCATCTGCGATGTCGTGGGCTTAGCTCCGTCTCTCATCATCTGATAAAACATAGTCGGAGAAATGTCCTTATCGCGACCCCATACTACCTCACCGTCGATAAGACAGGAAAGGTTAGCAACTCCTATATCATTTTCTTCATAAAAGCTCTTGGGCATATCTGCCGAGCTGTCGGTCACAAGCTTCCACATCTTACGATCCTCCGATTGTATTTTCTTCCCCTCAGCCTTTAAAATATTACCATAAACTATGGATTTTCACAATTGAAACAAGCCTATTTAAACAATTCTTTTTGCACAAAAATTCCCGTTTTAAAAGGAGTTATTTTGACGTGCTTCCGAATCCGCCGTTCCTCACTCCGTCCGCATCATCATCCTCGGTGATGCCATACTGCATGAATATACCCTGAGCAAAGGCATCTCCTGCTTTAAGTTCAACGGTTTTGCCCTCATTGGAATCATTCATCATCTTGACAAAGATATGTCCCTCATTGTCAGATCCGTAATAGTCGCTGTCTATAACTCCCACAGTATTGTTAAGCTGAAAGCGGAACTTGAATCCAAGGCCGCTCCTGGGAAAAACGAAAAGGGCATAATCCTCATTGATGCGGCATCTTATTCCTGTGGGAATCTTTATGGATTCACCGGGTTTTAAGGATAAAGCAAAGGGTGTATGAATATCATACCCTGCGGAATATGCTGTGGCTCTTTTGGGAATGACTATATTATCATACATGGATCTGACATCATCATCGGAAAAGCCCATGCCGTCCATCCCCGCTTTAAACTGATCAAATGATACCTTTTCAAACTTTGCAACTGCCTTCATTATTCTTTTCTCCTTAGATCGATAACTCTCTGATTGGTGCTTCCCGCCCATTCATATTTGTTGTCTTTTAAGCTTTCAACATACTTTCCGTCCACAAGCACATCGATATATTTTATATGTTCAAGGCAGGCTATATCTTCGTAAGTATATCCGGTATAACACCAGATCGTTTTGGAGGGGAACCTCTCTCTTACCTCTTTAAGCAGGCTTAGCACTTCGGATCTGTTCCCCGGAAAAAGAGGATCTCCCCCCGATAACGTAAGCCCGCTGATATAATCCCTTCCGAGTATATCAAACAACTCCTCTTTTGCATTTTCGTCAAACAACAGTCCGTCATCGGGATCCCATGTAACCGGGTTCTGACAGCCCGGGCACGCATGCTCACACCCCGAAAGCCACAGTACGGCCCTCAGTCCGTCACCGTTTTTCATATCATCTTTTGTAATATCATGATATCTCATACTACATCGATTTCCGTTCAGCTATCTCCGCCATTTTAGCGGCGTTAAGTCTTGTATCGCCATGCACACGGGAATAGGATAAATAACCGTTCATCCTGTCTATCTTGGTAAGATTTCTGCTTCCGCATTTAGGACATACGTCCATCTCAAGCTCTTCATGCCCACAGTCGTCGCAATATGCAAGGGACATGTTCACACCTTCATAAAAGCCCATATCCATAGCACGTCTTATAAGTGTCCTTATAGCTTCGTAATTATAGCTTATCGGGTATTTGACATACTGGATCTTACCGCCGTTAAAATAATCCCAGAATCTTTTTTCATAATCCTGCTTTTCGATCGGTGTGATATCTTCCGTGACGTGACAGTGGAAACTGTTTGACACATAAGGCCTGTCGGAAACGCCTTCAACTATGCCGTAAATGTTTCGGAACTGCGTCACCTGAAGTCCGCAAAGATTCTCGGCCGGTGTTCCGTATATCGCGTAGAGCTTACCGTCCTCCTCCTTGAATTTTGCGATCTTTTCGTTGATATACTTCATTACTTCAAGAGCAAACTCACCGTCTTCAACCAGCGATCTGCCATTGTAAAGCTCCTGAAGTTCATTTAGTGCCGTTATTCCGAAAGATGCTGTAGCCGCTTTAAGTATAGGCTTTATCTTATCATGCAGCCCCAGCTTTCCGCCGTAGAATCCTCCCTCGCAATACGCCAGAGGATTGGTGGATGCCGTCATCTCTCCAAGATAATCATAGGTGCGAAGATGTATTCTTCTTATCATCTCGAGATAATAATCCAGCACTTCATAGAAATCTTTATTCTCTTTTCTTGATTTGGCCAGGATCATCGGAAGATGCAATGATACAACGCCTATGTTAAACCGCCCGAGAAATACCGGTTCATCGTCTTCATCCGCAGGATGAAGCCCTCCTCTTTTAAAATATGGCGAAAGAAAAGCTCTGCAGCCCATGGGGGAGATAACCTGCCCATACTTTTTATAGATCGACGGTACATATCCCTCTCCCGTTAACGAGAGCCAGTCGGGATACATGCTCTTGGCCGAACACTGCACTCCGGCTTCGAAAACATCTTCCAGCGGCCCACCCTTTCCGTGGAGCTTTTCGTCATACAGAAAGACGATCTTGGGGAACAGTACCGGCTTCTTAAAGCCTTTCTTACCCTGTCCATTCTTCCTGACCTCAAGCATCATAGTGGATGCAAGCTTTTCGAAACGGCTCTGTCCGAGGCCTATAGTCATGGTGATAAAAGGATAATCGCCTCTGCTTGAAGCCACTGTATTAAACTTATATTCCCAACCTTGGAATCCCTGCTCGAACTCCTTTGTTATATCTTCGAGAGCTGTTCTGTCGGCTGTCTCATCGTCGATACCGAGCCTCTGGTATTTCAGGTAATATTTGTTAAAAGATTTCTCCGCGTAAGGCTTTAATATCTTATCCACGCAGGAAATGGTAAAACCGCCGTACTGCTGACTGGCAGCCGACAGGATGATATCTCCCATTACGTCAAAGGCTACATCTAATGTCTTCGGCTCATTATACCAGACATTCCCCATCTCAAATCCGCCGCTCAGCACATTTTCGATATCAAAAAGACAGCAGTTCATGGTGTCACGCCTGGCTGACATATCATGTATATAGATATATCCGTCATTATTGGCCTGTATCTCTTCCTGAGTCATAAAGAATTTCTGATAGAGCTGACGGTTCAGTTCGTTGAAGATAAGACTTCTTCTGGTGGATACGAGGGCCGAGTCGGTATTGGAATTCTCCTTGTCCCCGATATACATTATGGACTGGCTCTTCCGGTACACATCATCCAGCATATGGATAAAGTCCTGCTTATAATTCCGGTAATCCCTGTAGCTCTTTGCCACTTCGGGATGCACTGATTCAAGCGCTCCTTCAACAATATTATGCATCAAAGGAATGTGGATCTCGGTATCGCCGGAATCATCCACTCTTTTTATGACATATCTGCAGATATTCTCTTTGTCATCTTCGGAAAAAGTAACCATTGCGCGAAAGGCACTTTTCTGAACGGCATTTATAACCTTCTGCACATCAAAAGGCACTTTACTGCCGTCTTTCTTAATGACAAATACGTTCTTTGAAGGCTTGTATTTTTCGCTATATTCCATGAAACCGTCCTCTGATAATGGTTTACATAATTATTTCAACACATCACTGTTTGAAATTATGTCAACCGCTTCATTGATCACATCAACCGGCAGAACCAGTGCAAATCTGACATGTCCCTTGCCTAAATCTCCGAAACTGCTACCCGGAGTACAAAGAACACCGGTCTTCTCAAAAAGATCCATAACAAAAGCCACATCATCATCTCCGTACTTTGCGGGGATGGCTGTCCATGCAAACATTGTGCCCTGGCTTCTCTCAAAATTCCAACCTATCTTGGTTAACCCGTCACAGAGTGCATTTCTTCTTTCTTCATACTCTTTGCACTGATCCAGCACGCACTTGTCATCTCCTGTAAGAGCAGCGATTGCACCGTACTGAACGGGTAGAAAGATTCCGTAATCTATCTGCGATCTGAACCTCTTAAACACTGCCACAAAATCCTTATTACCCACAACAAAGCTCATTCTGGCTCCGGTGTAATTAAAGGATTTGGAAAGAGAGTAAAACTCAACGCAGCACTCTTTGGCTCCTTCATAAGAAAGAATGGATCTTCCCTTCTTTCCGTCGTAAACTATATCCGAATATGCATTGTCATGAATGATAAAGATCTCATTTTCCTTCGCCCACTTTATAAGCTCTTCGTAGAAGGAGTCGGGAGCACATTTACATACAGGATTTAATGGATATGATACTATTATTGCCTTCGCCCTGTCTGCAGCAGGTGCGTTCTTTCCATGCTTCACAGCTATCTCGTTAAGATCCGGGAGATAGCCTTTCTCCTCGTAAAGCCTGTAGGGAACTATTTTAGCCCCTGCAAGGGAAGGTCCTATTGAAAAGATAGGATAACCGGGATCGGGCACAAGCACTACATCTCCGGGATTAACTATAGCAAAGGCTATATGAGTTATCCCCTCCTGTGAGCCGTATACACTCATAATCTCATCATCATTAAGCTCTACTCCGTATCTTTTTCTGTATCTTTCTTCCACGGCCTTTGTCAGCTCGGGAATATCCCTTAGAGAATACTTGTAGTTCTCAGGTATTTTGGCAGCTTCGCAAAAAGCGTCCACTATATGCTGCGGTGGCTTAAAATCCGGGGTTCCCACCGAAAAGTTAAACACTCTTTTTCCAGCTTTTTCCCTTTCAAGCTTTTTTTCGTTAAGTACCTGAAAGATCCCTTCTTCATAATCTTTCATTCTGTCTGCAAATCTAATGTTCATTTTTACACCTTTTCTTAATTACTTTGATGTTTTATTATTGATCTGAGCCATTTGATATAATCATCTCTCACATTATCGGGAGCATGTATGCTGCATTCCGGGCCGAGACCGCACAGCCAGCCATACAGTTGTCCGCTCACCACCACATTGGTCCTTACTCTGAACCTTCCCTCAGAGCATTTTGAGATGGCTATATCTTTACCGAATCTGTCGATAACAACGCCGACAAGTCTCTCCGGAAACTCAAATGTCACAGCTTCCGTCTCACCACCCATCATGCCGAATGTCATATCTGAATAAGTGGTCAGATCTATCTTGGAAAACTCTTTAGAGCCTTTTCTCTTATCCGGGAGTATAGATACATTTGACATCTTATCCACTCGAAAATGCTTTATCTGCGAAGCTTCGTCATCATATCCGACAAGATAATAGTTTTCGTCTTTCCAGATTAGCGCCCATGGGCTTATAACACGCTTCTCGCGTCCTTTTGAAACAAGCTCTTTTCTTGTATTCCATACGAGGTATGTAAATAAAATGGGATGGTTTTCCTGAATGGCGCTCTGTATCTCGTCCACAATGTAGAAAATCGATTCGTTTTCGGATTTTATCCTTCCGGATACATGTACCTGCCTGTTTAATTTGGCCGCATCATATATACTTGTTAGAGAACCAAGCTTTTTAATAAGATCACGGGATTTCTTTCCGGTAATGAATTTCGAAGACTGTATCGCATCAACCAGCAGCTTAAGCTCCGGCAGCTCAAAATCGCGGGATATGAGTCTCCATCCGCCGCCGGTTCTTGTAGGTTCCTGTTCGATATCGTATCCAAGCTCCCTGAGTGTCGATATATCGGAATACAGAGTTTTACGGTCGGCTGATACCTCAAGTTCTTTGAGCTTATCGATTATCTGTGCAGTAGTGATCGAATGGTTTTCATCCGTAAACCTTTCGAGTATCCGCAATATGTATATTAGTTTTGTTTTCTGTCCCACCAGTTTAGCCATAACGCTCCGAATGATTAAAAACAACCTCCCAGGCAGACGCTGAAGAATAAATCCTCAATGCATGCAAGAGAGGTGTAAATAAAAATACACTTTATGAAAGCACAGGTCACGCATCCTCGCCTGCACCTTTTTCATTTAACTCTTCGGATGCTTTCTTTTTATCAACGCTCTTTCTGATGATCCTTCCGACTATAAAGCCTACTGCGGCAACAGCCACAATGATCAGAAGCGTAATAAAATATTTGAGAAACTCACTTACAAATAATCCAAAATTTACCATTTTTGTTCCTCCTGCATCAAGATTCAGTATATATCTTTTATCCTTTTGAGTCAAGTTTAACTGCCTCTATCGATGCTTCCTCGGTAATGCATTCCGGATATCCGAAAACCTTTAGAAGCTTGATCGCGTTTCGCGTCTGGGCTTTGCCCGGCTTTAAGAGATAATCAAATTTCACACTCTCCTCCGAAACGGTCTCGCTGAAATGGTAATTTTCAAACATTCCATCCATTTTATCCGCAAGCTCTCCGTCATGGGTGGCGGCAAAGCATAATGCATTTTTCCCCGAAAGGTATTCAAGGATCACACCCGATGCGCTGATCCTCTCAACTGTATTCGTCCCCCTCAGCACTTCATCCACAAAGCATAAAAGCGGCTTATCGGGATCAAGAGCATCGATTATCCTTTTAAGAGATCTTATTTCAACTATAAAATAACTCTCTCCGCCGAGAAGGTTGTCTTTTAAAGCAATTGAAGAATATATCACGTAAACCGGTGCCGAATATTCTTTGGCACAGGCGGTATAAATAGTCTGAGCCAGGATAGCATTTACGGCTATCATCCTTAAAAATGTCGATTTACCCGAAGCGTTGGACCCTGTAAGAAGTATACCTTTATATGTATCTATGGAATTGTCCACATGCTTCTCGATCAGCGGATGATAGCCTTCCCTTACAGTTAAGCCTATGCTTGACCTTTCGGAAGCGTTAAACACCTTAAAACAGGGCTTGCAATAAAAATCAAGGGACTTTCTGAAATCACCCACACTGATAGCGGCATCTAATTTGCCGAAAAGATAATACAGCCACTTTATGTCTTCTTTTCTGCCGCTCATTTTACCGATAAGGAGCTGATACTGTATCAGATCGATATGAAATATCATATTGAGATAATTCAATAAGACATCCACCGGACTTCCCGAGGATCCTGCACTTCTTCCCGATATGGAAAGATATTTTCCTTTGGATTTTACAGATCTTAAAAAGGGCGTTAATTCCTCAATTCTCCTGTTTTCATCTTTTAAGAAATCAAATGAGCGATTGTTTAAGCAGATTGCTTCGGAGGAAAGCCTTATAACAAATCCCAGGGTGTATAAAAGATCTTCCATATCGCTTCTCATCCTGAAATATGAAATTATGTTGAAAATAAGAAGCGCAAAAACAAGTCCGGCTCCTATCATCGGACTGATATTGTCTATAAAGATCAAAACTATTGCGGGAATATACAGAAAGTCTGCTATAAGATGAATAACGGGAAACCGACCCTTTTTATCTGTAATAAGCTCCAGCTGATCCAAGGGAGATATTTCTCCCGCATATCCCAGCCTGAAAAGGGACATCATAACATCCCCCATAACGGAGCTGTCTTTTTCGATACTGTCTGCTAATCGGTCGATCTCTTTCGCATTGGAGGTATTGCCCGTATCATGCAGGAGGTAATAGAGATACTCCTCTCCCGCAGCGGACCTGGTGTGATCGATGCGCTCAAATACGGCATCCATATCGAGATCGCTCCAGGTGATCTCATCCACAGAATCCTTAATATTTGCTCTCTTCAGGATTCCGTCAAGATGAGCTTTACCATGGGTGTATTCTTTTTTCCTTTTTTTGCCGTAATCCTTGATAAAAGAATCATAAATCATGCGGCGCCTGTTTCTCTCAAGGATGATTCCCCGGATATAAAGCGCCGCAAACAAAACCGGTATAACGGATAATAAGATATATTTCATCTCAGATGCTCCAAAGAAAAGCAATTATCAATAATCTCATACAATACAATCGGAACCGAAGCTCTCGGGAAGAAGCTCATCAAGAGTGAACTCTTTGAAATCCTCATCAGATACGGCTACGATTACAATGAAGTCTTTTTTACAGAATTCAGCCATGACCTGTCTGCAGATACCGCAGGGGAAAGCATATTCTACAGGCTTTTCACCTCGTTTGTGACCGGCGATCGCAATGGCCGTAAAGTCCTTCTCTCCTTCACTCACAGCCTTGAATATAGCTGTTCTCTCAGCGCAGTTGGTTGCTCCGTAAGAAGAATTCTCTATATTGCATCCGGTATAAATCCTGCCGGAGGCTGAAAGAAGTGCAGCCCCTACACAATAATTCGAATATGGAGAATAGGCTCTTTCCGACGACGAAAGAGCCTCTTTAACAAGTTTTACTTTAATATCATTATCAAGATTATTCAATCTGAACCTCTTACATTGTTTTGATCACTTCGGAAACAAGCCTTGTAAACTTGGGAGCGGCTTCATCGGCTGCAGCCTGGACTTCTTCATGTGAAAGAGGATTCTTGGATATTCCGGCCGCAAGATTGCAGATGCAGGAAATGCCGCATACCTTAACCGCGTAATGTTTTGCTACAATAGCTTCGACTACGGTGCTCATACCGACAGCGCTTACCCCCATTGCCTTAAGCATTCTTATCTCAGCCGGCGTCTCATAGGAAGGTCCCGTAAGCTGACAGTAAACACCGCTCTCAAGCGGAATATCATTCTCATAGGATATCTTAAGTATCTTATCCCTTATTCCCTTATCATATACTTCAGACATATCGGGAAATCTCGGGCCCGCCGAATCATCGTTGGGGCCTATCAGAGGATTGGGTACAAATACAGATATATGGTCGGTGATCAGCATCAGATCGCCGGCGGAAAATCCGTCTCCGAGGCCGCCCGCCGCATTGGTAAGAAACAGAGTTTTAATTCCCATTCTTATCATCAGCTTGATAGGAAGCACTACATCCGAGATATCATATCCCTCGTAATAATGAACTCTTCCTTTCATGCATACTACAGGCACTCCCCCGAGATATCCGAAAATAAACTTTCCGTCATGTCCCGGAACGGTAGATACCGGGAATCCGTCGATCTCGCTGTAGGGAAGTTCATACTCCACATTGATCTCCTTAGCGAAATCTCCCAGACCCGAACCAAGCACAAGGCCTACTCTCGGTTCAAAATCCGTCTTTGCCCTGGCTGCCTCGAATACTCTGTCAAGCTTTTCCAATACAATGTTTTCTGCCATACGATTCTCCTTGAAATCTATTAGTATACAACCTTCTTATAACTCTTTTTGCCGCGTTTTACAAGCATTCCGTCCCCTGAGAATGCATCCTTGTCATAAAGAGTCTTAACATCTGTTACCTTCTCGTCGTTAACAGTCACACCGCCTTGTTCAACCGCACGTCTTGCATCGTTTCTTGAAGGGCAGAGTCCGCTTGAAACAAGTACCTGCATAATATCAACCTTTCCGTCTCTGAAATCTTCATCCTTAAGTGAAACGGAAGGTACGTCCTCAAGGGCTCCGGCGCCTCCAAACAGTGCCTGGGCACCCGCCTCGGCCTTTTTGGCCTCCTCCTCACCGTGTACAAGAGTGGTGAGTTCTCTGGCAAGTATCGTCTTAGCCTCATTAAGCTGGCTACCCTCCCACTTACTCATCTCTTCGATCTGTTCAATGGGAAGGAAAGTGAGCATCCTTATGCATTTAAGCACATCGGCGTCAGATACGTTTCTCCAGTACTGGAAGAACTCGTAAGGAGTGGTCTTATTTGCATCAAGCCATACTGCATTACCGGCAGTTTTACCCATTTTCTTACCCTGAGAATCGGTAAGAAGTGTAATGGTCATTGCATGTGCATCCTTGCCAAGCTTACGTCTTATAAGCTCTGTACCGCCAAGCATATTGCTCCACTGATCATCACCGCCGAATTCAAGATTGCAGTTGTATTTCTGGAACATGTAGTAAAAATCGTAGGACTGCATGATCATGTAGTTAAACTCAAGGAATGAAAGACCCTTTTCCATACGCTGCTTGTAGCACTCCGCACGAAGCATATTGTTAACCGAAAAGCATGCTCCGACCTCGCGCAGCAGTTCTATGTAATTAAGATTCATAAGCCAGTCAGCATTGTTTACCATCAGTGCTTTTCCGTCGGAAAAGTCGATAAATCTCTCCATCTGGCGCTTGAAACACTCTGCATTATGATCGATATCTTCTCTTGTAAGCATCTTTCTCATATCGGTCCTGCCTGAAGGGTCTCCGATCATGGTAGTTCCGCCGCCGATAAGTGCTATGGGCTTATTCCCTGCCATCTGCAGCCTTTTCATAAGAGTAAGCGCCATAAAATGACCTGCGGTAAGTGAATCGGCTGTACAGTCAAATCCGATATAAAATGTAGCTTCTCCGTTGTTGATAAGCTTTCTGATCTCTTCTTCATTTGTGGTCTGGGCTATAAGACCTCTGGCCTGTAATTCTTCAAAAATCTGCATTTTTAAAAAACCTCTCTATCATTATATTTGTAATTATGTTTATTGCTCTGTTGTGTTACCGGTATTTCCGTTATATTTTACACACAGCATGGTAATATCGTCAAACTGATCCGCTCCGTCCATAAACTCATTCGCTTTTTTAAGCACAAATTCCACATAATCCTTTGGCGTATCAGCATCCGATGAATCGAGTGCATCCGTCATCCCCGATACGCCGAATCTTGTGGATTCGTAATTCTTGGTATCGGGTACACCGTCGGTATAAAGGAAAATAGTATCGCCGGGATCAAGTGTTATACTGTTATTGGTAAAGGCCATTCCAGGGAGGATACCCACTACCGGATCATGTTCATTTCTGATCTGTTCAAAGCTTCCTCCGGCTTTTTTATACATCGGGTATTCATGTCCGGCATTGGACATGGTCAGTTCTCCGGTCTTAATATTAAGGATCCCGAGCCATAGGGTTACAAACAGATTGAGCTCATTGTTTTCCGACAGATCTTTGTTTACCCCTGCAAGGATCCTTCCCGGTTTAACGCTTGGTATCGCGTGAAGCCGCAACGATGTAAGCGACTTTATCATGAACATGGCGGCAGGTACGCCTTTTCCGGATACATCAGCTATTACAAGCGCGAGATGATCATCATCGATAAAGAAGAAATCGTAGAAATCTCCTCCGATCTCCTTTGCCGGAGTCATGGTAGCATAAAGATCTATCTCTTTTCTGTTCGGAAATACTTTAGGGAGCATGTCTTTCTGAAGCTTTGAAGCGATACCTATCTCGGTGCTTATCCTGGCGTTCTCCGACGAGATATCCTGTATGTTCCGCACATGCTCGTCAAGTTCCGTCATCATATCGGAAGTCTTGCTCGCAAGAGAGGCGATCTCATTATGTCCCCTCACTTTGTCTTTTATCTCTTCGGCTATCTTGATATCCTTAGACCTACTGAAAGCCTCCACCCTGTTTTCAAGTATTCTAAGCTTGGAGAAATAAAGCTTGTTAAGCACCCACAAAAGGATCGCTTCACAGACGATAAGTACCCCCGCAAGCCCTATGCAGTGTTTAATGGTATTGGCTACTATCACTCTGTTTACTTTGTCTACGTCTATCTCGGTACCTATCAGCCCAAGCTTATGTCCGTTTATATACAGCGGAGTGTAATAAGCATAGGTATGGCCCCATGCATTGTTCCACAACTGGTATCCTTCCAGAGCTTTCCCGGTAAACCAGGTGTCCCACTCAAAATCATACACATTGGGATCATTATAATACTCATCGCCAAGATATAAATAGTTCTCACCGTTAATCTCTTTGGCTGTTCTTTCTCCGTCTATCAGATAAACAACATTGAAGATATCTTCTTTAATGTAAAGGTAATAGCTGTAAGGAATATCAAAAGCTTCCCGGGCGTCTTCAAAAGTAAGGAGCCAATACTCATGAGTATATATGAACCATAACTTCTGAAGATCATCCGGCATATCCTTGAATTCCACATCCACTCCTAAAGTTTTTCCCGGATATGTCACTGAAAATTCTTTATCAAAAGCTTCTTTAGCCGTCAGGTATTCATCAAAGTCATAGGGAATATCCACTTCCTCAAAATGATTCATGTAGTATTCCTGATAGATCATGAAATCATTACCACGGCTTTCTATGAGAAGCGCAAGATATTCACCGATGCTTCGAATGGTTTCCTCGCATTGTGCTTTATATATCTTTACCTGGTTATAATATGTGCTGAATGTACTAAACCCCATTGTCAGCAAAGTAAAGATCAAAAAAATCACAGCAATTTTAAATACAAGACTGTCAGACTTCTTACGCATGACTACACCTTCAACCGCTAATCTCTCCCGGTGCTCTCTTTTTTCTCTAATCTATTCTCTCTTTTTTATCTCTATCTCTTCGGAGCCATCAGTTCATACATGGCTCTGTTCAATCCCGCGACAGTAAGCTTATACATGGGAAACAGTTCCTTGCAGGCGGTTTCGGCTTCTCTCCACGGAGCCTTACCGGGTGCCATCTTGGGATTCAACCATACAACCTTTTTATAATGCCGCTTAACCAGCTTTAACCACTCATATCCGGAAAGGCCACCGTTCGGTCCGCGGTAATTACCTGTGTCGGAATAAAGCTCTTCAGGCGCCATAGCAGCATCACCCACTATTATCACCTTATAATCGCTGTCTGCATTTCTGAACAGCCATTCAGTCTCGACCCAGTCACCGTTTTCGCATTCCGGAGTCTTATAGAGGTGATTATATATGCAGTTGTGAAAATAATAGCACTTAACGTCCTTATAATGATTCGATTTGTTTACTGCCTGAAAAAGATCGTTCAGCAGCGAACTGTAGGGGATCATTGTTCCGCCACTGTCCATGAGAAGCATCAGCTTAACGGCATTTTTTCTCGGCTTTTTCATAACGATATTCAAAACACCGCCCTGATTGCATGTTTTGTCTATCGTTCTGTCAATATCGAGCTCGGATTCGGGGATATCCAGATTTGCCGAGAACTGGCGAAGGCGTCTGAATGCAAGCTGGAACTGCCTGTTATCCATCACCCTGTCATCACGGAAATCGCGATACTTTCTGGCACCGACAACAGAAAACGCACTCTGGTAACCCGTCTGTCCGCCTACACGAACGCCGCCGACATTTCCTCCCAAGTTACCGAAGGATGTCTTACCCATGGTACCTATCCAGAAAGAACCACCGTTATGCTCTTCATTCTGGTCCTTTAATCGCTGCTTGAACTTCTCTTCGACATCATCCTTATCGATCTGCAGGTCCTCTGTTTGATTGAGGTGTTTTCTAGCCTCCTCATGGGCAAGCTCCAGCATCTCGGATTTATCAAGCCATCTGAGCATCTGAGCACCGACTTCTGTCTCATGCTCGGCGGCTTTAAAACACTCTTCAAAAGCCATGTCGAATTTGTCATAATCAGTCTCAGACTTTACGAGTATCATCCTTGATATGTAATAAAACTGCGTAAGAGAACTGCCGCAGAGCCCTTTATCAAGCGCATTCTGCAGGTCAAGAAATTCTCCGAGGGTTACGTGCAGTCCCTTTGCTCTTAAGCTTTCAAAGAAGTTTTGAAACACTAAACGAGTCCGCCCTTTCTTACCAATTCAAGGTCCTCATCCTTTTTTACAACAACCCCCACAAAGGGAAGCTTTGCTCTTATCTGATCCGCACTGATACCGCCTATCTGAAGAGCATTTACCCAATCGATCAGCTCTGATGTGCTGGGCTTTTTACGGATATCATGTATATTTCTGATATCGTAGAAAGTGTCCATAGCTGCATTAAGAAGGTTTTCTTCCACATCCGGGTAATGAACCTTTACGATCTGTGCCATCAGTTCTTTATCGGGGAAATCGATGTAATGGAATATACATCTTCTTAAAAAAGCATCGGGAAGCTCTTTTTCCGCATTGGAAGTGATGATCACAACAGGCCTGTGCTTAGCCTTGACGGTCTCTTTTGTCTCGTTAATGTAAAACTCCATCTGATCAAGCTCCCAGAGAAGGTCGTTGGGAAACTCCAGATCCGCTTTATCGATCTCGTCTATAAGAAGTATAACCTGATCCTCGCTTGAAAAAGCTTCTCCAAGCTTTCCAAGCTTTATATACCTCGAAATATCGTCCACTCCGCTCTCTCCGAACTGTCCGTCATAGAGTCTCTGAATGGTGTCGTAGATATAAAGACCATCCTGGGCTTTTGTTGTTGATTTGATATTCCAGATAATAAGCCTTTTGTTAAGTGCCTGGGCTACAGCCTGTGCAAGCTGTGTCTTACCGGTTCCGGGCTCGCCCTTTATAAGAAGGGGCTTTTCAAGCGCCATTGCAATATTAACGCTCGCCATCAGTTCTTCGCTTGCTACATAATCTTTTGTACTGTTAAATTCCTGCATTGTATCACCTTTTGCTAATTAGTTTTATCTTAGTTACGCCCCATCCAATGATAGTTCCGCCGCGCACACGCCTCTCGGCTCATATCGCGCACACAGCGGTACTAACTTCGAACGGCGCTTACGCTTGTTCTCAGTAAGTGCCGGCGGCGCTACATGGTGCGCTTACGGAAGCTATCATCGTATGGTGCTGACTATTATCTATACTTCATCCTTGCGCTCACGGTTCATAAGTTCATTAAATGCATCCAATGCTTTTTTGTCATGGAACAGGACTTCATTTACCTGCTCAACAATGGGCATCTGGATCTGATATTTCCGGGCGAGGGCGAGAGCGGCTTTCGCGGAATAGATGCCTTCTACTACCTGCTGAACTTCGTCAACAGCTTCTTTCATGGTTTTGCCCTGACCGATGAGAATTCCGGCTCTCCTGTTTCTGGAGTGCATGCTGTCACAGGTAACGATAAGGTCACCGATACCGGTAAGTCCCGCAAAAGTCTCGGCCTTTCCGCCCATAGCGGTTCCAAGCCTTGACATTTCGGCAATTCCTCTGGTAATTATGGCTGCCTTGGCGTTATCTCCGTAACCGAGACCGTCCGAAATACCTGCCGCAAGTGCTATAACGTTTTTGAGTGAGCTTCCAAGCTCTATACCAAGCACATCGCTGCTGGTATATACTCTGAATACATCGCACATGAAAAGATTCTGTATGAACTTAGCCGTCTCTTTGTTTTCCGATCCGACTACCACTGTAGTGGGCATGAATTTAGATACTTCTTCTGCATGTGAAGGCCCTGAAAGCACTGCCACTTCCGCCTGAGGGATCTCATCGGATACAATATCCGCCTGAGTCATGAGGGTATCTTCTTCAATACCTTTGGCAACGGCAACTATCTTCTGTCCCTCTGCAACATAAGGGGAAAGCCTTTTAGCAGTTCTTCTCGTAAATGCACTTGCTACCGCCATCACAAGCAGATCTGCACCGGTAACAGCCTCTTTATCGTCGAGTGTATAAGAAATCTTTTCGGAAAGAACAACTCCCGGAAGTCCCGGATGAGTATGTGTCTCGGATAAAACCTTTATTTCCTTTTCCAACGCCGACCACACCTTTACATTGTGGCCGTTTTTATCAAGCAGCTGAGCCAGAGCTATGCCCCAGGTTCCGCCTCCGAGTATCGTAACATTGGCCATATACTTCCACCTCTCTTATTTTACAGAACTTTCACCTGCCTCATCGGCAGCTTTTTCAGCCGCCTCTTTGGCTGCTTTCATTGCATTATATTCGTCTCTTTTACTCTTTCTGAGGTAAGTCTTGCTCTCAACACCCTTTACAAGCCTTACGATATTTTTCCTGTGAAGGAAAAATGCAAGTGCTCCGAGGATAAACTCAATTACGTAGATCTCTATAAGCACAGGCTGTTCATACTGAAATCCCGGCCACTGCATCTGTCCGTAGAGAACAAATTCAAATACCAGCGCCACATATACGCAGAGCGATCCCAACGAAACGTAATGAGTGATAAGCCAGGGAATAAGAAATACAAAAAAAGTTACAATAAAAATCCATGGATTAAAGAAACAAAGAGCTATGCAATAACCCGCTGTACACGCAATACCCTTACCGCCTTTAAAGTGCATATAGAAGGGGAAATCGTGGGAAAGAATAGCGCCCAGTGCGGCATACATGCAAAGAAGCAGCTTCATTTCCGGATACATTCTTCCGAACGTAAAAAACACTATCATCATTGCAAGCAGAGTTTTGGCGGCATCACCCGCAAGCACCAGAAGTCCCTGTTTTGTTCCGAGCACTCTTACGGCATTAGTCGTACCCGAATTGCCGCTTCCTACGGTCCTTAAATCCACTCCGTTTGCTTTACCTACAATATAGCCGGTCTGGAATAATCCGAAAGCCAGACCTATCAGTAATGAAAATGCTCTAACTGCGTATATCATTTTCCTTACGCTCCCTGATTATAAATTTAAGCGGTGTTCCCACAAATCCAAAAGTCTTTCTTATCTGATTCTCTATATATCTTGTATAAGAGAAATGCATAAGTTCCTTATCATTTACAAAAATAACGAATGTCGGCGGCTTTACCGCAACCTGAGTGATGTAATACAGCCTTAATATCTTACCCTTGTCATTCGGAGGCTGCTGCATTGCAACCGCTTCGGACATGATCTCGTTGAGCACGCCGGTGCCGACTCTCATCGCATGATTCTCATATACCGCGTCAATAGTCTCAAAAAGCTTTGGAAGCCTCTGCCCCGTCAATGCGGATATAAATAAGATCTCCGCATATTGCATGAAAGATAAGGTGTCGCGTACCTTTTCGGTAAATCTGTAAATGGTCTTATCGTCTTTTTCTACGGCATCCCATTTATTTACCGCTATGATCACGGCCTTCCCTCTGTCATGTGCAATGCCTGCGATCTTGGCATCCTGCTCTGTCACGCCCTCTGTCGCATCAATGACAAGTACCACCACATCCGAGCGCTCGATAGCTCCCACCGTGCGAACTATCATATAATGCTCGAGGTCTTCTTTTATCTTATTCTTGCGCCTTACGCCTGCAGTATCTATAAAAATGTATTCTTTTTCTTTGTATTTTACTCTTGTATCAACCGCATCCCGGGTGGTGCCTGCTATATCCGATACGATAAGCCTGTCTTCTCCGAGGAATTTGTTGATAAGACTTGATTTTCCTACATTGGGCTTTCCGACGATCGCAACCCTGGGAAGTTCCTCTTCCTCTCCCGCGTTATCTCTTTCCGGAAAATGAGATATCACTTCGTCCAGCATATCACCTATTCCGAGCTTATTTGTGGATGATATCGCAAAAGGTTCACCGATTCCGAGATTATAGAACTCGTAAACGTCCGCCATGTATTTTTCAGGTGAATCCACTTTATTTACAACAAGCACCACAGGCTTTTGCGAACGCCTCAGCATATCTGCCACTTTTGAATCGGAATCCACAAGTCCCTGCTTAACGTCCACCAGAAAGATTATCACATCTGCGGTATCTATCGCTATCTGGGCCTGATTGCGCATCTGCGAAAGAATGATATCGCTGCTGTCAGGCTCTATTCCTCCGGTATCTATCAGAGTAAACTCTCTGTCGAGCCAGGTAACATCTGCATATATCCTGTCTCTGGTAATACCCGGAGTATCCTTTACTATCGATATTTTTTCACCCGCAAGCATGTTAAAAAGCGTCGATTTCCCGACGTTGGGTCTGCCCACGATGGCTACTATCGGTTTATTATTTCTGTCTGACATATATTAAATCCTAAATAAGCATTTTTACGGGTTATAAATCCCTTATTCCGAGCATCGAAAAAACAAAATCCCGCCCGCTTGATTTTACAATACTTACGCCGCATTGTAAAGCATCTTCAAGCTCAGGCACTCTTACATCGTCAAGGAACTCGTCACTTCCGCTCCTTAAGCAAGTTTCGGGAAGATACAGCCTTTCACCAAGTTCTTTTCCTCTTAGCTGGTTTATTATATCCGAACCCACAAGCAAGCCCGTAACAGTTATACCGTGGCCGTAAAAATCATTAAGTATTGTGTACACATTGACCTTTACCCCCGGGAAAGCTTCCTCGATCCTGCGGGCAAACTCCTCGTTCATACCGGTGGTAAGGGTTCCCGTTACGGTTGAAACGGTTCTGGGTCTGATGGCTGCACATATTTCGGGGTTTGATCTTACTCTTTCTAAGGTCTCATTAAAGTCATCAATAATGAATCTGGCCTTCCCGACTCCGTTGTCGATCTGTCTGTAATCATCATATCTTTCACTCTCGGGCAGATCTCTGCCGGCGACAATATAAAATTCATCGCTTGCATGTATAAAGTGAAGACCGGATCTTTCGTATGCCGTCTTTTGATATTTTTCTATAATATCAATCACTTCGCCGCATTCTTCCGGAGTAAAGGCCCTGAGCTTTTCAAGGCCGTCACGAAATCTTGTAAGACCTACCGGCACAACCGAAACGCTTTCCAGAACAGGCAGATATTTCATAAGCTCATTTATTGAGTATTCAAGCTCTTTTCCGTCATTCCATCCGGGGCAAAGCACTATCTGCCCGTTCATAGTGATGCCGGCTTCATAGAATCTTTCCACCTTCTTAAGAGCTTCTCCGGCAAAACGGTTATTCAGCATCCTGCACCTTAACTCGGGATTCATAGTGTGGAATGAAATATTGATAGGTGAAAGGTTATATTTTATGATCCTGTCCACATCATGGTCGGACATATTTGTGAGGGTAACGTAATTGCCCTGCAGGAAGCTCAGCCTGGAATCATCATCTTTAAAATACAAGCTTTTGCGCATTCCGGGTGGATTCTGATCGATAAAGCAGAATATACACTTGTTATGGCATGATCGGTAATTATCCATCAAGCCATTATCGAATATGATCCCCAGTTCCTCATCCTCATCTTTTTCGATCTCCAGCAGACATTCTTCTCCGTCCTTTGATTCGACAACGATGTTAAGCTCACTGTCCATGGAATAATACTGATAATCGAATATATCTTCTATATCGTTTCCGTTTATGGAAATGATGGCATCACCGGGTTCAAGGCCCATTTCTTCCGCAATGCTGCCCCTAACTATTTCACTTATTATGTGCTTGTGTTGTTTATTCATGTTCACTTTCTCATGGAAAACCTGTTTAAATCATCTTGTAAATTATCCCTCTATAGTACCGCTAAGTTTGCATTATGTAAACTTGACGTACTAAGCCCCTTGTATGTAAAATAATATTTTGCAAATAGTATACCATATTCGGAGGAACTTATGCCTAACGTCGCGGAACTTGAAAACGCTATGCCCGTCGGAGCTCTTAAGCTCATCGCCCTGCCCTCAATGGCAAAAATGGGTGAGATCGTAAATAAATACCTTGTTGAATTCCGAAAAGTCGTACACAACGATTCAGTTAAAAACGATCCTGCATTTCACGGCTATAAGGAGGATAATTACCTCTTAAGCTATGATATCCCCCGCTTCGGAAGCGGTGAATCCAAAGGAACCATAAATGAATCGGTCCGCGGTAAAGATGTATTTATCATGGTTGACGTGTGCAATCATTCCATCACATATCAGATGAACGGTTACGTGAACCATATGTCTCCGGACGATCATTATCAGGATCTTAAGCGTGTGATCGCAGCATGCAACGGAAAAGCTGCGCGCGTTAACATTATAATGCCCTTCCTGTATGAGGGACGCCAGCACAGAAGAAACGGTCTTGAATCTCTGGATGCGGCATACATGCTCGAAGAGCTCTATGATATGGGTGTGAGCAACTTTATAACCTTCGATGCCCACGATCCAAGAGTGCAGAATGCCACTCCCCTTAAGGGATTTGACAACTTCATGCCGCCGTACCAGTTCATGAAGGCTCTGCTCACATGCGACAATAACCTGAATGTAGATAAGGATCACCTTGTTGTTATCGCCCCCGACGAGGGCGCTCTCGACAGAGCGATCTATTTTGCAAACGTATTGGGGCTAAATACCGGCATGTTCTACAAAAGACGTGATTACACCACCATTGTGAACGGGAAAAACCCCATCGTTGCCCACGAATTCCTTGGAGATTCTCTGGATGGAAAAGATGTGATCATAATGGATGATATGATCTCCTCCGGCGGTTCCATGCTTGATACAGCTCAAAAGCTCAAGGAAATGGGTGCGGGTAAAGTGTTTATCTGCACCACCTTCGGTCTTTTCACAGAAGGTCTTGCCGGATTTGATAAGGCATACGAGAAAGGCGCCTTTGATAAGGTTATAACAACAAACCTCACCTACCTTCCACCCGAGATCTATTCACGCAAATGGTTCTGCGAAGCAGATATGAGTAAGCTTATCGCTTCCATCGTCGACTTCATGAACCATGATGCATCTCTCTCAAATGTTATGGCTACTGCTGATAAGATGCATGCAATACTCGAGGAGTACAAGTCGCATCAGGATATTCAGATTGGGCGATAGTGTAGGGCAGATCGTTTTGTTGTCAAAAAATATAGTAGCATTCTCTCTTGAGCTGTTTATCTGCTTATATCAAATATCATCGTAGCCTTAAAGAGGTCTCCGTCTGCTATTATTTCAAAGGTTCCGCCCTGCAGTTCGGTAAGGCTCTTGGCAATATACAGTCCGAGGCCGCTTCCTTCTGAAGTTCTGGAGGAATCGCCTCTTATAAACCTCTCGGTAAGCTCACTTCCCTGCATTTTATTGGGCGTTGCCGAGATGTTTTTTATGCTGATCAAAAGCTTATCTTTAACACTGTCATATTGATCGCCGTCTCCTGCGGAGGAAAAATCTCTCACCTCAACATAAACCCTGGTTCCCATAAGCGAATACTTGCACACATTTTCAAAGAGGTTATCCATAAGTCTCCACATGTGTCTGCCGTCCGCCATAATATATGATTCTGATTTTCCGTCAAAGATGACCGACAGATTTCTTTCTGCCAGCTTATCGGAAAACTCGGCAACTATCTGGTTTACCAGTTCAGAAACTCTGATCTTCTGAAGATTCACCTCCGTAGTACCTGAAGAAAGCCTGGACGCATCGATAAGATCGATAAGGAGCTGCTTTAATCTTTTTGCCTTTTCGTCAAGAGTTTTGATATACCCCGCGGCAGGCTCCTGCGTAATATTCTCATCCTCAAGCAGATTTACATAGTTTATGATTGACGTGAGCGGCGTTTTTAGATCGTGTGAAACATTTGTGATAAGATCGGATTTCATCTTTTCGTCACGCATGCTGGTTTTGACCGCACTCTGAATGCCTTCTCCGATATTATTGATCTGCTCGGCAAAATCTTTATTTGTATCTAGCATCTTTTCGGTGTTTATCTTATAATCAAGTTCTCCCGATCCGATCCTTCTGACCCCCTCCATGATCTCGTTAAAATCGGATGCCTTCTTGATGCTTCTTGCAGCAAAAAGAACGTTTATTACGATAAGCAGCACGATCGAAACAAATACCCAGAAATATCTGGATCTGTTTTGAAGCAGCATTATAACCACGATCAAGACGAAATTGAGAATAAAGTAATAGTTAAAGGGTAACAGTACCCTGACATAAGGATTCTTACTGTTCTCTACGTTATCTCTTACATCCGAGAAAAACACGACAACACGATAGATCAGGGATCTGTCTTTGATCTTCCGGTTACGGATATTGCGCACAAGAGTATAAATAAAGCTCTGTAATGCATGGCTCGAAAGAATTCCGAATACGATTATCAGCGGATAAAACAGCCTTTCTGACGCCACATCGGTCTTTCTTAAATAAAACCCCGATCCTGTTATAAACAAAGCCGCAGTTAACAGATATAATTCTATAAACGGCTTATCATAAGCGAATTCATACTTTCCGGTGACTTTATTATATCCTGCGCTCTTTGCCATCAGGAACATGACCGAAGCATAAACAAACGAAAATGCTGCAAGAAATACGATATTTCTCCCGAATGTACCTCTCTTTCCCTCGCCATACCGGTATGCGGTGGAAAAAGCATCATCCTCGATCGAATAATCATTATTGACATAGGCCCATATCTTAACGGGTGAACCAAGGTCCTCCTCATATGTCCGGATCATAATATACAGTTCCGATTCGCTAACGTCGGAAATAGTGGAATATTCCAGTTCCTCCGGATAATAGATCAAATAATCGGAGTTTTCTGAAAAGTAATCCGTGAGTTCCGTATCGGAAGCATTTGAGCTGTCAAGAATATTTTTGGGAATATTTGTGTATACCGAACCGGCACATTTTATGACATATTTGAGATTTATCTCATGATTGTCGTAAAGCAGGATACCGTTGCGGTACATGTCATAATACTGAGAAAACTTGGTACCTGCATAGACTATACAATCCTGAATATCACTGTACTCAACCCAGTCCGAAGCATAATTTGCAAGATACGCAACACCATCCTCGGTTGGATATTCCATATCGAGGAATCTTACGGTAATATATCTTTCTCCGTCATCCGCAACCTGCGAGCTTAACATGTCGGGACAATAGATCAGCAGCTCATCCACGGAATATGCCGAATCGTAAAAATCCATGAACTCCTGCTCTGTAAATACAATATTTGAGTAAGTAAACCCTTTTCTGCCCCATTTGATCAGATTGTCGATGGAAAACCTGACAGGCTCCATTCCAAAGCTGCTACCGTAGCCTCCATATATGCCGTAGATATAATCAAGCACGTTAACCGAACCGGATGAAAAATCCGGTTCGCTCTTTTCGAGAGTATTCTTAAGTGCACACAGGGTGATGATATCCTGCATCTGTCTGGTGTATATCTGTGTATGGATCTCGGATTCATCCATATACTTGATACCAGACAGACTGCCGCTTTCGTAAGTAACACTGTCGTCTATATATTTGATGGTAAACGTGGAGTGAGTTACAAGGTTGGCGGAAATAATAATAATAAACGCGGCAACCACGTGAAGCAGAACGCTTATTATCACTCTCTTTATGATTGTTTTTTTCATTTCTTATCTTCTATTTTGTACCCGACTCCCCATACTACTTTTAAATATTCCGGTTCTTTGGGATTTATCTCTATCTTTTCTCTGATATGTCTTATATGTACGGCAACGGTATTCTCGGCATCAAGAGGTTTCTCGTTCCATATATGCTCATAAATCTGCGCGGAAGAGTATACTGTCCCCTTATTCCTTGCAAGGAAAAACATTATATTATACTCTATGGGTGTGAGCCTGACAAACTCACCGTCTACCGAAATCTGCTTGTTTTCGTCATTTATAAGAAGCCCGCCGATGCTTATGATGTGAGAATTCTCATCCTTGGCGCTTCCGAGTGAAGTATACCTTCGAAGATTTGACTTTACTCTGGCCACAAGCTCTCCGGCATTAAAGGGCTTTGTCACATAATCGTCCGCGCCTATATCAAGCCCGAGTATCTTATCTTTTTCCTCCGACTTGGCAGAAAGGAGGATCACAGGCAAAGAGCTGGTCTCCCTGATCTTTTTGGTTGTTTCTATTCCGTCCATCTCGGGCATCATAATGTCCACAAGAAGGAGCTGAACATCCTCTTTTTCAAGGATCTCCAGAGCTTCTTTTCCGTTATGCGCCTTTAATACGTTTATACCTTCTCTTGAAAGATATATCTCTATCGCATCTACTATCTCTTTATCATCATCGCAAACAAGTACCGTATCCATTTTAACTCCTTTCAAAACCCTCTTCCGATATAATCAAATGCCGCAGGTATCCATTCAATCTTTTCTTTATCTATGGCAATAACATCATACCTTACCTGCAGAGCCGCAAATTGTCTTTTATAAGCGCGGTAATGATCCGAAACCAAACATATTATGCGTTGTTTGTTATGAGTCACCGCCTCTTTGGCGCAGCCCTTCCCGGTTCCCGATCTGTACTTTACTTCAAAAAATATCAGCACATCATCCTTAATACCGATGATATCGATCTCACCGAACCGACATCTGAAATTCCTGTCGGTTATCTTTACGCCGTGTTTTTCCAGAAAATGTGCCGCCATCTCCTCATAACGATTCCCCTCTTCTCTTTTGTTCAAACTACTTCTCCCCTATTGCTTTACGTCTTTAGCTTGCTCTTTATCTTGTCCATATTGTCAACAAAAAGAAGTATCTCAGCCACCGCCTCATATAACTCCGGCGGTATCATTTCGCCTATCTCAAGCCTTGAAAGAGTGTCGGCAAGCTTATCGTCCCTGTGTATGGGAACATCCGCTTCCTGAGCCTTCTCGATGATCTTTTCCGCTATGATCCCGCGTCCTGTAGCAATGACTTTCGGCGCAGCATCGTTTGGATCGTATTCCAGAGCTACCGCTGTTTTTACTTTGTTTTTCTTATTCTCCGCCATCCCTTACGTCCTCACATCAAAGGAGTATTCTGCCAGCTTTACCGTTCCTGTCTGTGAGAGAATACCGTTTATTCCACCGCCGTCAGCGGCACCCGAAAACGGATCTTCCTTGCTCTCGGGCGAACCTTTAACCGTCATTTTGGCGGTAACATTATAGCCTTTCTTTTCCAGCCTCGCATTGAGCTCATCGATATGACTGCTCAGAAAATCGAGTATGGAGTCATCAGCAACATAGAATCTTGTACTGATCTTTTTACCCATGGAAGTATCAAGGCTGACATGAACATCTACAGGTCCCAGATGCTCCATATCCAGATGTAAAAGTGCTGTGACTACTCCATCTTTCGCATTCAATTTCTTTTTGTTGGAGTATACATACAGATCTCCATGTGCCGATTCTCCTCCGGACAATTTGATCGGGAGCTGTATATATGAGTACATCTGATTAACCTGGCTCAAAAAATCGAGATTATTACTCATATTTCCGGCGGACTGGCCGGCAGATGAATCTTTAAGTCCTACGCTTTCAAGTGTGTCAGTCACTTCTCTTAGCTGCCTCGTGAGTCTGGTGTAAAGCTCCATCACTTTATCCTTATCCGCAACTTCAGCAGGCGATATCTCCCACTTTGAAGCCGCCCCTGAAAGGATCGTATCTCTTGCGTTATCGCTGGACAGCAGGCGGTGCATCATTCCCGGGTTTTTACCTGCCAGTCCGTCATTAATGATCTGTTTTGATATATCGAGAAGTTCATTAAAGCTTTTATTCTGAAGATCATTTCTTCCGGTTATTTTCTCCAGCTCATTCGCAAAAGTAAGCCTGGAATTATCATTTATCTCAATTCTGGAAAATGTCTTTGTATTATCCGCACTTTGGCCTGCACGTTCCGGTTCGGAAGTCTCGGTCGGAGTCTTTTTTATACTGTCGGCGGTACCTGCTTCATCCTGATTTGCGCTTCTCTCGGATAGAAGTCTTAAAGCTCTTTCCGCTGCGGATAACTCTTTTCCCTCACCGTCTTTATTCTCAACAGAGCCTGCTTCCGCATCTGATACAAGAGTATTTACAATCGCGTTTCCGGTTTCTTTGACATCAGCATTTACAGCTTTTCCCGCTTCGGAAGAAGTGTTTACGCTCTCGTTTCCTTCTGCAAGAGCATTTCCTGCTATAGCGTTCTCTCCGGCAGATTCCGCAGGAGCCGTTTTTTCACCGCCTTCCGTTACATTATCGGCTGCAATATCTATAAGCTTACCCAAAACAGCTGCGGCTTTTTCATCTTCTCCTGAATCGGCCAGACCCGATATGAGTTCGGAAAGCTCCGTTGCAACTTCATTCATTCCCTCACCTATCTGATAGGAAAGATTTTTGTATGATTCAAGCTGCTCAAGATTATTCTCATTTACAGTTATTCCCAATTTATGAAGGTCCACTATATCATTAACGGGATATCCGGGGAAATTCACAACATCCCTGTATACTCCCGAAAGCGATTGCCTGTCAACGGACATTCCCGCCTGCATCATTTCCTTAGTCATGACAGCGGAGTCTTCATTTACCGGAATCCCGGCCATATTTAATGCTTTTGATACATTGGGATCGGATGACAGATTGGTGAAAAGCGGTGACAGCATAAGTCCCTGTCCTGCGCTTTTCACTTCGAAGGTAAGGAGTTTACCTATATCCAGATTGATTCCTTCAGATATTCTGGCTGTGAATTCTTTATTTCCCGGAAGAGATAAAAGCACCTGGTTTCCATCACGTGAGAGCACTTTTGCTCTCAGTGAATCTCCTGCTTTTAAAGACTCCAAGACAGCATCGGCCGAAGTGGCAGATGCCGGTCTGTCCGAAGCAGCATTTTCGGTATTCGTTATGCGGCTTTCGCTTATTCTGTTGCCTTGCAGAATATCGTTAATGTTCATACAGTCAGATAAAATTCTTTATAAATGTCCTTCTGTGTATCGGACAGGGACCGTATTCTTTTATGGCCTCTATATGCTGAACAGTACCATAGCCCACATGTTTTGCGAAGCCGTATTCGGGATACAGTCTGTCGTATTCCACCATTTCTCTGTCTCTGGTCACTTTGGCAAAGATGCTGGCAGCGCCGATGGATATGCTCTTTGCGTCACCTTTAATTATCGGAACCTGCTTTATGTTTACACCGGGGATTGTAACAGCGTCGTTAAGCAGAATATCCGGAACAACTCCAAGCCCTGAAATAGCCTCTCTCATGGCTTCATATGTAGCCTGAAGAATGTTTATCTCGTCAATCCTCTGTGCAGAGCTGTGACCTACAGCCGCCGCTACAGCTTTTTCTTTTATCTCGTCATAAAGCTCTTCGCGCATTTTCTCCGAGAGCTTTTTTGAATCGTTGATATAAAGGATATCGCAATCCTTCGGAAGAATAACGGCACCTGCCACCACCGGACCGGCAAGCGGTCCGCGTCCGACTTCATCAATACCGCAGATAAACCTGCAGTCGGCGTATTGTCTCTCAAATTCCGACAGGGCATATATTCTTTTTTTCTCAGCTTCAAGGGCTGCGATCTTTTTGTTAGCACCCTCGATAAGCTTTCTAACACCGCCCCTTTCATCATCCGAATACTCGCCTATGAGTTCCGGCAGATCCGCAACACCGGCTGCTTTGAAAAGAGCTGAGATTTCAGATATAGTTTTCATTTTATTATGCACCGGTTTTTTTGATCTTTCCGAATTTGTTAAGCGGCCATATCCTTAGGATAGCACGACCTATAATATCATCACGTTTGATAGGCCCCACATTATCAAAACGGCTGTCGACTGAATTATTCCTGTTATCCCCCATTACAAAGTATTCATCATCGGCAAGTGTTACACCTTCATACATTTTTGCGGACCAGACCGAGTTGGGTTGTATCACTTCTCTTCCGTAGTCTTCTTCAAGGATCTCACCGTTTATGTATATGTTTCCGTCATAATCTATTCTTACAGTCTCGCCGGGGAGTCCGATCACTCGCTTTATATAAAAAGTCTTCTTTTCTGCCAGCTTATAAGGAAAGATCACGATCTCAAATCTCTTTGGATCAGTAAAGCGATATGAAATCTTATCAACAAGAAGGCTGTCCCCCGACTGAAGAGTGGTCTCCATTGAAGTCTGTTCCACAACGGTACGCTGTATAACAAACGTTATAAGAAGCCAGGTTACAAAAAGCACTCCGATAAAATAAAGGGCTGTTGTAAACAATTCCTTCAGTTTACTGTTATATTTGCTTTTCTTTTTGTCCCCCCCGGTGCCTTTGAGCTCCGCGTCGTTATTCTGAGCAATTTTAGTTTTTTCGTTTTCCATATTCTTTCTTTCAGCCCGGCAATTCCAGTGAAATGCGTCCGAGCCTTCCCGATCTCAGATCGTCCGTCAGATAATAGGCGGCTTTTTCCGTATCGGGCTCTTCTCCTTTTCTTATTGCTTTTCTGTTTATTGCAATATCCGTGAGAATCTCCGGCGAAGACCTGTCCTCACAAATATCATATCGGCTTTTTAATGCCCCCGGATAAGACTCTTTGAGATATTCTATGATATGAACCGCAAGATCCTGTGAATCTATGATGTTATCATTGATGGTACCCAGCATGGCCAGTTTTATACCGACAGATTTATCCTCAAATTTCGGCCACAGGATTCCCGGCGTATCAAGCAATTCAAGGGAATCATTAAGCCTTATCCACTGTTTTCCCCTTGTCACTCCTGGCTTATTTCCGGTCTTGGCAGTTGTCCTTCCCACAAAAGAATTGATGAATGTGGATTTACCGACATTGGGAATACCGCACACCATGGCTCTTACCGGTCTGTTTTTGATCCCGCGCTTCCTGTCTCGCTCGATCTTCTCCCTGCACACTTCTTTAACCGAAAGCTCTACCTGTTTGACAAAGTTACGGTTTCTGGAATCGGCTGTAACGGTAGTAAGCCCCTTTGATCCGAAATACTCTGTCCACTTATCCAGGACATCCTTATCTGCCAGATCCGCTTTATTTAGGATAATCAGTCGGTATTTATTTTTCCCCAGTTCATCAATGTCAGGATTCCGGCTGCTCTGCGGAGCTCTGGCGTCAAGCAGTTCGATCACCAGATCCACCAGCGAAAGCTCCTCTCGCATCATTCTGACAGCTTTCGTCATATGACCGGGATACCATTCATAACTCATTTCACAAATCCCATCTTTCCTCCCTGTACGGGAAGTTTGTACCATACCTTGCCAACTATATCCTCAATGCTTACGGGTCCGATTCCCGAAGACCGGCTATCTTCGCTTTCCGATGGTTTGTCACCCATCACAAAGTATTCTCCGTTTTCAAGCACCAGTTCCGTTTCCGCTATTCCTGCCTCTGATATATATGAGGTCACAATCTCGGATGGAACACCGTTAACATACAGATGACCGGCCTCTATAAGTACCGTATCGCCCGGTACCGCCACAACTCTCTTTGCGTAATAATTTGAGTTTTCATTACCGTTTGGCAAAAACAGTACCACATGACCAACCTTGGGCTTGCCGAGAACATAACTAAATCTGTCCACCAATACGGGCTGCGAGTTTTTTATAACAGGCTCCATGGAAAACCCGCTGACCTCGGTCTTCATACCAAACAGTACAACCAGCGCGGTTCCCAGAAATATGGTAATAAAAACGCTCAGTATCCATCCGAAGATTTCATGTATTGCTTTATGACTTATTTTCTTTCTGCGCTTGTAAAAAGAAAGACCGCTTAAGTTTCGTTCCATAGGGTTTAGTATACCATAAAACAGGCATAAAAAAAAGGCAGTCCGCTTACCGAACTGCCTGTCTTCCAAAGATTATTTAACGATCTCTTTAACCTTAGCCTTCTTACCAACACGGTCGCGAAGGTAGTTAAGCTTAGCACGTCTTACCTTACCTCTTCTGACTACTTCGATCTTCTCTACATTGGGAGAGTGAAGAGGCCATGTCTTCTCAACACCTACACCGTTTGAAGTCTTTCTTACGGTGAATGTCTCGCGGTTGCTTCCGCCCTGACGCTTGAGTACTGTTCCCTCGAAAATCTGAATTCTTTCGCGGTTACCCTCTTTGATCTTGCCGTATACCTTAACGGTATCGCCTACGTTGAATACAGGTACTTCGTTCTTAAGCTGATCTGCTTCGATCTCTTTGATAATGTCGCTCATTTTAAAGCTCCTTCCATTAAATGGATGTTCTTAATATCTTCGACAGATCCTGATCTATGGGATCTGCGATAACAGAGGACCATCTTATTTACGCAACGTTAATAATTTACTACAAACCTTTGCAAAAATCAAGTCTTTTTTACATTTAACCAGCAAAAAACCTTATCTCCGGCATAAACCCCCAGCTTTTCCTGAAGTGAAAAAGAAACATCGTTTTCGATCTTCACCTGTCCGTAAGGTGTTTCGCCCTTTTCCAGCGCTTTATTAAACATAAAACTCTCAAGATCCTGAGCATATCCTTTACCACGGAATGCTTCATCCACATAAAGAAGCCCTATGCTTCCCTCCCCGTGGCGTCCAATAAACCCGGCAAGATTTCCTTCATCGTAGATACCATACATCTCGCCGGCTTCGATCCTTGATCTCGCATATCCTTCACCACCCAGATCATAATGCTTTTCAACATAATCAAGCGATTCGATCCCAAGAGGTCTTATATCCTTATTTAACACCTTTCTGTGCACCTTTTCCGTATATACGCAATTTATTATGCTGCATGAGAGCATGAATCTCTCATCAGTTAAAAGCTTTCCGGCCAATTCTTCTGTAACAACTACCTGCTCTATATGATCGGGGAGTATTGAAATAAGGTCATCCGCGGATATATCCGCTTCCTGTCCGGCTAGAGCAACGCGGTCTGAATGGTTTACTATGATAAGAGGATCATCGGATATAATCTCACCTATGCCGCGCCTGAGCTGCTCTATCATCTGTATATTATTGCGCTTATCTTTTAAAAGCTTATCAAGAACAGCGCATCTTTTTTCATATTTATCGTAAAGATCGGGCCTTACTTTTGCGGTGATCTCTTTAGACTTTTCAAGTCTCCAGGCATTTACCTGCTTCGGATCGCCTTTCAGTAGCACTTCCGGCACTCTTATACCTTCCCATACTTCAGGCCTTGTATATTGTGGATATTCGAGCAGATCATTGTGAAAAGACTCTATCTCGGATGATTCATCATTTCCCAGCACCCCGGGGCACAGTCTTGCTATTGCATCTATCATCACAAGAGCAGGGAGTTCACCCCCGGTAAGCACATAATCTCCAATGGAATAGTTTTCTGCACCGATCTTTTCCAGCGCTCTTTCATCAATCCCTTCATAATGACCGCACACTAAAACAATCTCTTCTTCCGACGAAAAAGAAACTGCATCTGTTTGTGTAAAAGGTTTTCCCTTTGGTGAGACATATATGGTTCTGGGCTTTTCTTTACCGTCATTACCGGAAATACAGCTTAAATACGCATCATAAACAGGCTGAGCCTGCATAAGCATACCGGCTCCGCCTCCATATGTATAATCGTCTACTCTTTTGTTTTTATCTGCCGAAAAATCGCGGATATTTACCACATTAAAAGATAAAAGGCCTTTTTGACCGGCCTTTCCAAGAATACTTGTATTTAATGCATTTTCCACAAATTCAGGAAACAGAGTAAGTACAGTAAATTTCATTTTGATAATATTCAGAGCAGTCCGTCAAGAATATGAACTACAATATAATTCTCGCGGACGTTTACTTCAAGCACACAATCCTTTATAGCGGGTAAGAGCAATTCTCTCCCGTCCTTAAGGTCGATCTGATAAACATCATTTGCACCCGTCTGGATAACATCCTTCAAGGTGCCGATGTCTTCCCCGTCCTCATTTTTGATTCCGATACCGATAAGATCCGCTATGAAATACTCATCTTCCGACAGCTTTACCGCATGTTCGCGGTCAACAAAAACACCCCTTTGGCGATACTTTACAGCTTCCTCGGGAGTGTCGATTCCTTCGACTTTAAGCAGAACCTTATCGGAAGATGTTCTCGCACTTTCAACCTTATAGGTTTTTAAAGTGCCGTTTTTATCTTCGATAAATACTTCTTTGCAGGCCTTAAAGCGCCTTGGATCATCGGTCGTAGGATAAACCTTCATCTCACCGCGAACGCCGTGAGATGAAGTTATAATTCCGATTTTGAAATAATCTTCCATAATCCTGAGATTACTCCACTATTTCTACATCTACTCTTGTATTGTCTCTTGTTGATGCGGCTTTTACAATGCTGCGGATCGATTTTGCGATCCTTCCCTGCTTGCCGATAACCTTGCCCATATCTGAGGGCGCAACACGCAGTTCTACAACAATGCTTCGTCCTTCTGTCTTTTCAGTCACAACAACTTCATCCGGATTGTCTACAAGAGCCTTAGCCATTACTTCAACTAATTCTTTCATTTTCTAAGTCTCCTTTGACCTTGTTCGATCGAACTTATTTCTGGATTCCTGCGATCTTGAAAAGCTTTGCCACAACCTCTGTGGGCTGAGCGCCGTTAGCAAGCCACTTCTTGGCAGCTTCCTCGTCGATATTGAAGGTTGAAGGATCTGTTCCGGGATTATAAGTACCGATCTCATCGATGAATCTTCCGTCTCTGGGAGCTCTGGAATCTGCAACGATTACTCTGTAAAAGGGAGCCTTCTTCTGACCCATTCTTCTTAATCTGATCTTAACTGACATTTTCTTTTCCTCCATTAATTAAATGAATAATAGTTATTTATATACAAGTCATTTTCCCTTTCCTTCCCCTTCGGAAAGGAAGCGCATATAATGTCGCAACAGGTCCTAACTCAATATATCTGAAACCTAAAACGGCCTTCTGCCGCCGCCAAAGCCTCCGAATCCGCCCATACCGCCGAACATTCCGCGGCCGTGTTTGTTTCCGGTCAGCTGTTTCATTGCTTTCTGGCTCTGCTCAAACTGCTTGACGAAACGATTTACTTCCGCAACATCAAGTCCCGCTCCCTGCGCGATACGGTACTTCCTGCGAGGGTTTAAAAGCTTGGGATTCCTTCTTTCCTGAGGTGTCATCGAAAGTACTATGGCTTCCATATGAGCAAGTTTTTTCTCATCAACTGCCCCCTCAAGATCGGAAGCCTTGATCCCCATTCCGGGAAGCATTCCCATTATGCCTGCAAGTCCGCCCATGTTTTTCATCTGCTTCATGCTCTCGAGATAGTCCTCAAAATCGAACTGTCCCTTCTTCATGCGCTTTGCCATGTCACGGCTCTTGTCTTCATCTATATCTATGTTCTGCTGTGCCTTCTCAATAAGTGAAAGCACATCGCCCATTCCAAGGATACGGCTTGCTATTCTGTCGGGATGGAACTGCTCGAGATCGTCGGGCTTTTCCCCCATACCGCAGTAGAAAATGGGCTTTCCGGTAACGGCTTTGATCGATAATGCCGCACCGCCTCTGGTGTCGCCGTCCAGTTTGGACAGAATAACGCCGTCTACACCGACTTTCTCATCAAATTCCTTGGCTACATTGACCGCGTCCTGGCCGGTCATGGCATCAACGACAAGGATTGTCTGATGTACTGTAACAGTCTTCTTTATTTCCTCAAGCTCGGCCATCATATCTTCATCGATATGGAGACGGCCGGCTGTATCAAGGATCACAACATTATGTCCGTTTTTTTCGGCATATTCAAGTGCTGCTTTGGCAATCTGCGGCGGCTTTACCTCAGTGCCCAACGAAAAGAAATCAACATCTACATTCTCTGCATTTATTCTTAACTGGTCTATAGCGGCCGGACGATAAATATCGCAGGCTACCAACAGGCTTTTTTTACCTTTATTCTTAAAGCGCTTAGCCATCTTGGCTGCCTGGGTTGTTTTACCGGCACCCTGCAGACCGGCCATCATTATCACTGTAATGGCTTTTCCGGGCTGGAACGCAACCTCACCGGTCTCATTGCCCATCATCTCAACCAGCTCGTCATTTACAAGCTTTATGACTGTCTGAGCAGGGTTTAACCCGTTTAATACATCGCTTCCGATCGCCTTTTCTTCAATAGTCTTTGTGAACTGCTTGACTACCTTGAAGTTGACATCGGCTTCCAGGAGGGCCATCTTAACTTCTTTGAGGGCGGTCTTAACATCTTCTTCGGTAAGCCTGCCCTTTCCACGAAGCTTTTTGAAAACATTTTGAAGTTTATCGCTTAAGCTTTCAAATGCCAAATTATAATTCCTCTAAAATATCATGTGAGAGCATTTTGATACGATCAAGCCTGTCTGACTCCGTAAGATCTATATCGGTCTTTTCAGTAAGGCTTTCTATTTCTTCGATCTTATTCTTTATACATGTGAATTTCTCAACAAGGTGAAGTTTTTCTTCATACCCCTGTAGGATCTTATCACATCTCTTTACCAGATCGTGCACACCCTGACGTGTGATCCCCTGCTCCTCAGCCACCTCTGCGAGTGACATATCATCAAAAACAAAGCTCTGATATACGGCCTGCTGATGCTCTGTCAAGAGCTCACCGTAAAAATCATATAATAAGGATTTTTCCAAAAGCTCATCCATAATCAACCTGCTTCGTATTAATACAAAAATGGGCATAAAAAACGCACCTGTTCAATAATATTACAGGCGCGCTTTGCTGTCAAGTATTTTTTCTTTACACATCACCCTTGTATAAGTCTAATTATATTTGCATGATAAGGATGTGTCTTATAAATTTACTCTATATCACCATCATAATCGGCATATGAACAATAATCGCCTATAAATTTATCTATAGGGAAAACGGATTGGTCGCCTCGCCACTTATGCCATGACCAATCTTTGTCAGACAATCCGGTCCAATGGAAAACATCATTGTCATCATAATATCCTCCCCTGACATATACAGTTTTTTCACCATTTTCTTCTCTTACATCCCACAGTCCAAGAACATAATTAACATCTTCGTCACAATCATCACATTTTATTGTATAGTTTACATATCCAAGATTATTTATTCTCTGCGCATGCCAATGTATGTGTGGACACTTTTCAAATCTTTCTGCCTTATCAGTATCCTCAAGAAGACTCTGTCTTTCTGCAATATAATCTTTCATATACGCATAAGTCCAGTTTCCGTTATCTTCCGGAATTACTCTTATACACACATATCCCCCATCAGAATCACCTACATGCTTATCACCTGTATAATCGGTTCTTCCACTCATACCGGCTGATTCTATCTCAGAGGCATGCTCCCTTACATAGTTCATCACTTCTTCTTTTTTAATATATGGAAGATAATCAGTAAGATACCAAACAAGATTTGGATCATCTATACATGCATCAACATATTTCCAGATTTTCTCTACTGGCTGAGTACTAAGATATTCAACTATATAATATTCATCTATTGGCAATGCAAGATAATCATTATAATCTGGTTCTCTTACTCCCGGTCCAAAGTCTTTTCTTACACTTACTAACAGTATTTGATCACTCTCATCATAATAATACTTTTCTCTGCAGTTACATTTTGAATTAGCGCACCAACCGATTCCTTCAGCGGACCAACCTAAATTCACTAAACTATCTTTTTCTTTCTCGCTCATGGTATAATGATGGGAACCGCTTATAGCATTCGGGTTATATAATCTGTAAAGAGGAGTTCCGTCAGGATCATATCTCCATGCTATTCCCTCATACGCCCACCCTGCATCTATCAGATTATCTCTTTCTTTTTCGCTTGTAGTATAGTGATGATCACCGGCATTTGCATTATATAGCCTGTATACAGGATTACCGGACTTAGGGGCATGCCATGCAATACCTTCATAATTCCATCCTGCATAAGAAAGAGTCAGTCTTTCTTCAACGCTTCCCGTATAAAAATGTTCACCACTATTCGGGTTATACATTCTATACATAATGATACAGTCTTCGTCCTCGGCATAGCTTATGAACGAGGTTATTGTTCCAGCTCCAATAAGGAGACAAAACGTCATAACAAAGAATGTAATTATTAAAAAAGTATTCCTTCTCATTTTATTCCCTTCCTAAATGCTGGCCGATACAAGTCTTGGCTTATAACCGTTTTTCTCAAGTGCCGCGATGATCTCATTCTTGTGCTCGGTGCCAAAGGCTTCGAGGGTGATACGAAGCTCAACTGCAGCATTTCTGTTGATGGATACAAACTGGTTGTGCTCAAGCTTGATAACGTTTCCATTAACTGCAGCGATTGTTCCGGATACTCTCGAAAGCTCGCCCGGCTTATCGGGGAGAAGCACCGATACGGTAAATATCCTGTCTCTGAGGATAAGGCCCTGTTGAACTACGGATGACATTGTGATGACATCCATATTACCGCCGCTTAAGATGGAAACTATTCTCTTATCCTTAACTCCAAGCTGTTTTAATGCAGCTACGGTAAGCAGTCCCGAATTTTCTACAACCATCTTATGGTTCTCCACCATATCAAGGAAAGCAACTACCAGGTCCGCATCATCCACTGTGATGATATCATCAAGATTCTCCTTAAGATAAGGGAAAAGCTTTTCACCGGGAGTTTTAACCGCAGTACCGTCCGCAATTGTATTAACTCCGGGAAGTGTAACAACCTTACCTGCCTCAAACGACGCTTTCATGCAGGCTGCGCCCGAAGGCTCCACACCAATAACCTTTATCTTGGGATTAAGAAGCTTTGCAAGTGTGGATACACCTGTAGCAAGTCCGCCTCCTCCGATTGGTACAAGGATATAATCAACAAGGGGAAGCTCCTTGATGATCTCCATTGCGATGGTGCCCTGACCTGTAGCAACTGTCAGATCATCAAAAGGATGAACGAATGTGTATCCATGCTCATCTGCAAGCTCATACGCTTTTGCGCATGCCTCGTCATATACATCGCCATGAAGCACTACCTCTGCCCCATATCCTTTTGTGCGCTTAACCTTGATAAAGGGTGTCATAAGGGGCATTACAATGGTAGCCTTGGCACCGAAAGCTTTTGCGGCATAAGCCACGCCCTGAGCATGGTTACCTGCCGATGCGGTAATAACACCTTTTGCTCTGTCTTCTTCTGAAAGACGGCTCATTTTATAGTATGCGCCTCTTAACTTATAAGCTCCGGTATACTGCATATTTTCGGGCTTAAAGTAAACCTTATTCCCGGTTTCTGCGCTGAAGTACTCGGAATAGATCAGCTTAGTCTCGTGTGTTACTCTTGATACAACTTCCGATGCTTCTTCAAAAGCATCTAATGTTAGCATTTCCATGTTTTTCCCCTTTTTATTACAGTTTAATGTACTAACATCAGTTCACTTGTTTACTATCAGTGACAGGTATGGGCGATATGAGATTGTAGTTTGATCGAATTAGGCGCCGCGCTTAGCGAGAAGCACTTTGTGTAAATCGTGTCGAGGGAGTGTTTGAGCAGCTCGCCTGATGAGGCGAGCGTCGCGAGTTGACCGAGACCGATTTTGCCCTTAGCAAAAGTGCTTTGAGCTTAGCAGCAGAGCCCATGAGAGCAAATTACAACTCATATTGACCATACCGTAACTAAGTTGGTAAGTTAAACTGAAAGTTAACTAAATATTGCTTCCACAAATGCATCCGCATCAAACTTCTGCAGATCCTCGATAGCTTCCCCAACCCCGATATACTTTACCGGTATATTAAGCTCCGACTGAATGGCCACAGCTATGCCTCCCTTAGATGTTCCGTCCATCTTGGTGAGCACTACACCGCTGATGGGTGCCACTTCCGAAAACTCCCTGGCCTGCACAAGTGCATTCTGACCTGTAGTTCCGTCGAGTACAATAAGGTTTTCCCTGTGAACATCAGGAAACTCCCTTGAGATCACCTTATCCATCTTGCGGAGCTCTTCCATCAGATTCTTTTTATTATGGAGCCTGCCTGCAGTATCGATAAGAAGAATATCGGTCCCCCTTGCCTTGCAGGCTGATACGGCATCAAATACTACGCTTGCGGGATCAGCGCCTTCTGTAGATGCCACAATGGGAACATCCGCACGCTTTGCCCAAATTTCAAGCTGTTCGCTTGCTGCCGCTCTGAACGTATCCGCGGCTGCGATGAGCACCTTCTTGCCCTGATCATGAAACTTCGAAGCAAGCTTTCCGATAGTGGTCGTTTTCCCGACTCCGTTTACTCCAATGACCATAATAATGGACTTTTCGGATTCAAAACGGTATTCGTTCTCGGCTACACTCATCAGCTCCTTGATGCTCTGCTTCAGGATCTCACGGCATTCCTCGGATTTTTTGATATGCTCTTCCTTAACCCTGAGTTTTAGCCTTTCCAGAATATCCTCCGTGGCATAATATCCGATATCTGCCATGACCAGGATCTCTTCGAGTTCCTCGTAAAAATCTTCGTCAATATCCGATGAAGTAAATATATTACCCAGATTCTTTGTGAAGTTGTCTCTTGTCTTGGTAAGCCCGGCTTTCAATCTGGCGAAGAAGCCGAGTTTTTCTTCATTTTCGCTCAATTTATACCTCATCTGTCAGCTTCGCTGACACCTTTCCTTCAAGGGGAAGGCAAGTTTTATGCATCCAGTTCATTTTCTATCAGGTTGACGGATACAAGCGTCGATACGCCCTTCTCCTGCATCGTTATACCGTAGAGCCTGTCCACTTTAGCCATGGTACCGCGCCTGTGTGTGATAACGATGAATTGAGTATGTGCGGTAAGCTTATGCAGATATCCGGCAAATCTTCCAACATTTGAATCGTCAAGCGCAGCCTCTATCTCATCAAGCAGGCAGAAAGGAGAAGGCTTGAGATTCTGTATCGCAAACAAAAGGGCTATAGCCGACAATGCTTTCTCACCACCGGAGAGCTGCATCATATTCTGGAGCTTCTTCCCGGGGGGCTGTGCTATGATCCTGATTCCGGCCTCAAGGATATCCTCATCCTCCATAAGCTCGAGCGTGGCTTTTCCGCCTCCGAAGAGTTCCTTGAATACCTTATCGTATTCATCGCTGATCTGCTTGAATCTCTCAGAGAACTGTTTTCTCATTGCATCATCAAGCTCTGCTATGATTCCTTTAAGCGTTTCGGCTGCCGTAACCAGGTCGCTCTGCTGCGTCTTCATCTGGTTATAACGCTCCGAAACCTGCTTATATTCCTCAATAGCATTAACATTTACATCACCGAGTCTCTTGATCTTATCCTTTATCTCGGCAATATCACGCTTCATGACAGTAAGATCCGTCATTGATTCATCCCGCATCTTTTCTGCTGCGGAAAGAGTGATCTCATATTCTTCCCACATGTAGTTGATGTGATTATCTATGGATTCCTGACTTCTCTCGCGCTGTGAAGTAAGCCTGAACACTTCCTTATCAAGGGAATTCATCTTATCACTCAGGCTCTCTCTGTCCTCAAAGAATGACTTCTGCTTTGAAGAAAGCTCGGACTTCTTGGCAATGTTATCCTTTAATGTGTTCTGTTTATTTTCCTGCTCAGAGTAAGAAGCTTCTATTGTAGCCTCTATCTGCTCGATATTCTTTTTCTTCTCTTCGATCAGTTTATCGTTATCTTCCAGAGCTTTCAACACTGAAGACAGCTCTTCATCCGATTTTCTGAGCTCGGAATCGATACGATCGAGGTTGGCCTGTTTAAAGCTCTCGGCCTGACGCATTTTCTGGACCTCAACCTCGTATGCGTTAACCTTTGAGAGTGCCTCAGACTCTTTTTTACGCTTATCCTCAAGGTCAGCGGTAAGAGTTTTTATCTCCTCCTGAGCTTTCTGCTCGAGTTCCTCGCTGGCCTTAAGCTCATCTTTGGCGGTTTCCATATCGTCTTTTAGCTTAACAAGCTGCTCTTCGATATCAGTCTGCTCTTTGGCAAGTCCGAGTGCGTTTTCAGACTCTTCTTCCATCCTCTCTCTTACGGATGAAAGATTGATCCTTGCGGTATTCTGAGCGATAGTCTTATTCTGGATATCGAGCTTAATGCGCTCAAGCTCTGTTCTCTTCTCATTTCTCTTTTCGCGCAGCTCTGTAATCCGGCTTTCACCATCTTCGATGGCCTTTTCAAGCTTGGCAACGCTCTTTTCGAGATCGGCTATCTCTCTGCGCTTTCCGAGGAAATTGGTATTATTCTTAAATGCACCGCCACTGATGGCACCGCCGGGAGCAAGGAACTCGCCTTCGAGGGTTACCATTCTGATGGTGTAATTATATTTTCTTGCGATCTTTGTGGCATTATCCACGGTATCAACAACCACAAATCTTCCGAGGAGGCTTTCTGCCACAAGTGCATACTGTGGCTCTGTTTCTACTAGAGTATGAGCAAGCCCTATAACTCCCTTTTCGTCTAGCACGTCTATTGCCTTTATCTTCTGCGGGTTCGATACCGAATCCATGGGCAGGAATGTGGCACGTCCGAGTTTCCCCTCTTTTAGGAACTCTATAAGCTTTTTGGCCGTTTCTTCGTTCTTGGTAACGATATTCTGAATATTTCCACCAAGGGCTGTCTCTATCGCTGTTTCGTATTTTTTATCAACCTTAATTATGTCTGCGACAACGCCAACGATTCCTTTTACGCGGTCCTTCTGCTCCATGACCTTTTTGACGCTTCCGCCGTATCCTTCATACTTTTCGGCAATATCGATAAGAGTCTGGAGCCTGGTCTTTTCCTGATGATAATTCTGCTGGTCCTCCCGGAGCCGCTCATCACAGGAAGTAAGATTTCTTCTGTACTCGTCTATCTGTTTTTCCGTTTCGGAAGCCTTATCATTCAGCTCTTTAATCTGACCGGTGATATTTTCGAATTCAGCTTCCATTGAGCGGATAGAATCCTCTCTCTCCGCTTCATCCGACTTCACGCGAAGTATCTTGGAATTCAGTTCCGCCTTACGTACGTTGATCTGCTCCTTAAGAGAATCAAAACGACCCATTTTGGTCTTGATCGCTGCACGCGAATTAAGCTCGTTGATAACTGTATTCTTGTTATCGTCAAGCTTTTTATTGAGCTTCTCTATCTCGCTCTGTACTTTAGCCAGTTCCTCTGCCAGGATCGCAGCGGTTTTTTCTACTTCTTCAGCCTGCTTGTCGGAATCGGCGTTGTCGTTTAATATCTTTTCACGCTCCGCTTTTCTTTCATCGATCTCCGAAAGAATTGAATTCTTTCTTTCGAGATAGTAATTTCTTGAATCTCCGGCAGCTCGGATGTTTTCCTTAAACACATTGATCTGGCCCTCGAGATTGCTTCGCATAAGGTCAGTGTTGGACAGCTCGCTCCTGGCCTTCTCAATCGCCTTATCAAGGGATGCGATCTCCTCCTGCATGCGGTCGTACTCTTCACGTACTCCTTCGTACTGACCTTTTACCTGATCAAGATCATTATTTGCTACACTCAATTTCTCTTCAATATCTATAAGACTCTGATTAAGCCTTTTGTGATCAAGAAGGAATGTATTAACATCCAGGGTCTTGAGGTTTTCTTTGTAGCTCAGGTACTGCTTTGCCTTTTCACTCTGACGCTCCAGAGGCCCAACCTGTCTTTCAAGCTCGGCAAGGATATCGTTTACTCTTACAAGATTGTTCTGTTCGTTTTCAAGCTTCTTTAATGCTGTTCCTTTACGGCGTTTAAACTTGACGATACCAGCCGCTTCATCAAAAAGCTCACGTCTCTCTTCGGGTTTACCCGAAAGGATCTTGTCGATCTGGCCCTGTCCGATAATGGAATAGCCCTCTTTACCTATACCGGTATCATAAAAAAGCTCATTTACATCCTTGAGCCTGCAAGCAGTCCCGTTTAGCAGATATTCACTTTCGCCCGAACGATAAAGCCTTCTGGCAATGGTCACTTCTTCATAATCGATAGGCAGTGCATGGTCCGCATTATCCAGCGTGATGGCAACATAAGCATAACTGAGGGGCTTCCTGAGCTCCGTTCCGGAAAAGATGACATCCTGCATAGTGCCGCCGCGGAGCTGCTTAACACTCTGTTCTCCAAGAACCCACCTTACCGCATCCGCAACATTACTCTTACCGGAACCGTTAGGCCCTACAATACCGGTTATACCGTTATGAAACTGGAATACTATCTTGTTTGCAAAGGATTTAAAACCCTGTACTTCAATACTTTTAAGAAACATAGCCTTTATCTCTCAACTTTAATAATGCCTGATAAGCAGCCTGCTGTTCTGCTCCCTTCTTGGTCCTGCCGGTTCCGCGCCCCAGCTCTTCTCCCAGCGAAACCACCGACACGTCAAAAGTCTTATCGTGCTCCGGGCCGCTCTCACTGTTAAGTATGTATTCAAACTCTTTCTTGAGCACGCCCTGCAGAACTTCCTGAAGTCTGCTCTTGCTGTCATAGAAAAGCGCTTTATCCTCAAGATCTGAAAGGATAAAGCGGTTTATATGAAGCTTGGCTTTCTCCATACCGCCGTCAAGGAAAATAGCGCCAATTATGGCCTCCATGACATCGGATGTGATGCTCTCTCTGTTTCTGCCTCCGGTTGCCTCTTCGCCTTTTCCAAGAAAAATATAGCTCCCGAGATCAAGATCCCGCGCGCACATTGCAAGTGAGGATTCGCACACCATAGATGCGCGAAGCTTAGTCAGCTTACCCTCAGGCAGATCCGGATATTTATGAAAAAGGAATTCCGAAGAAACAACTTCAAGAACCGCATCACCCAGAAATTCAAGTCTTTCATAATCACCCGACTTGTTTATCTTCTGCTCATTGGCATAGGAACTGTGGGTCAGTGCCTGTCTGAGCAAAAGCTTATCGTTGAAGAAATAGCCGATCTTTTCTTCAAGCTTTGAAAAATCATTGTTATTCATTTTAATCTTACCAAACCAAAACAGGGAAGGGCATAGTTATCCCTTCCCGTATTTATCCTTAAAAAATCAATTCAGAGCATCCTTTATAAGATCAACAGCCTGACCGACTGTGGTGATCTGCTCTGCAGCTTCTTCCTCAACATGAATATCAAAAGCATCTTCTATTCCCATGATGATCTGGTAAACATCGAGAGAATCAGCTCCGAGATCATCCGTAAATGTTGTATCAAGGGTGATCTCATCGGGATCAACATTAAGTACTTCTGCAATGATTGATTTCAGCTTTTCAAATTCCATCTCTAATACCTTCCTTAAATGAATTATTGAACATCGGCTTCATTTTTGTTTTCATTAACCTGAAGCCTTTCTTTTATCTTTCCGTTAATATCAAGATCCGTAAACTTTACGCACTGGAAAATAGAGTTCCTGATAGCCACAGAAGAACTGCTTCCGTGAGTCTTGACCAAAAGCCCGTTACATCCGAGAAGAGGCGCTCCGCCATAGCTCTCGGTATCAAATGTCTTGAGGGTCTTCTTCAAAGCCTTCTTGGCAAGCCCGGCTCCGATCTTTGCAATAAAGGTGCTTGTAAGGCCCTTCTTTATCATCTTGATAAGAGCTCCCGATGTTCCCTCCATCATCTTAAGACAGACATTTCCGGTAAATGCCTCTGCCACTACAACATCAGCTCCGCCGTAGGGGATATCTCTGGCTTCACAGCTTCCTATGAAATTGATGCCCTGAGCTTCCTTTAACAGAGGGAATGTCTCTTTAACAAGAGCATTTCCTTTTTCTTCCTCGGCTCCGATATTCACTATACCTACGGTAGGATTCTCAATCCCGAGAAAATTCTCGGCATAGATGGAACCCATCTGTGCAAATTGAACTATTGCAGTAGGCTTGGCGTCAACATTTGCACCGCAGTCAAGCAAAAACGAGATACCTCTTGTTGTTGGGATCACAGTGGCAAGAGGCGGTCTTTCGATGCCTCTGATCCTTCCGACGATAACCTGTCCGCCGACAAGAAATGCACCTGTCGACCCTGCCGTAACAAGAGCATCACACTCGCCTTCTTTCACGAGATACATCGCTCTCACCAGAGAGGAATCCTTCTTCCTTCTAACGGCATTTACAGGCGGCTCGGCCGTCTCAATAACCTCGCTGCAGTGAACGATCTCGATCTTATCCGGGTCATAGGTATATTTTGCAAGCTCTTCGCGGATAAGCTGCTCTTTTCCGCACAGATATATCTTAACTCTCGACTCGGCGTTGGAAGCCTCAACAGCACCCTTTACGATCTCAACGGGGGCATTGTCTCCGCCCATGGCATCAACAGCGACTTTAACGATATTTTCCATTTACTCCGTTATCCTTATTCGTATAGTCTAAAAATACTATACAAGAGCAGTCGTCAAAAAGCAATAAAAAATCTCATAAAAAAAATCACAAAAAAAGAAGCCGCACAGGCAGCTTCTTTGTAATCTCTTATCTTCAGGCAGATACAATATTATTCAACATCGATAACCTGCTTCTTGTCGTAAGAGCCACACTTTTTGCATACTCTGTGAGGCATCATAAGAGCGCCGCACTTGCTGCACTTTACCAAAGTGGGAGCTGACATCTTCCAGTTAGCTCTTCTCTGATCTCTTCTTCCTTTGGAAGATTTGTTCTTGGGGCAGATAGACATGATTCACACCTCCTTAGTGTCTCGAAATATGTACCGGAGCATTCTCATATATCAATCCCTATGAAAAATGTCCGACAATACAGCCATGCGAGGGTCCGGCACAAAGGTATCGCATCCGCAATCTCCCTCGTTCAAATCATGTCCGCAAACAGGGCACAGCCCTCTGCAATCCTCACGGCACAGGATTTTAACAGGCCAGTTTACAGTAATTTCATCATACAAAAGAGCATCGCTATCCAGCTTGAATCCATCCATAAACTCATGGATCTCTTCGTTTTCGTCCTCATCATCCGATTTAAAATCAGGGGAGGCGAACTCTCTCTCGAAGGAAATGCTGATCTCCACAGGAGCCTCTTTAAGGCATCTGTCGCAGGTACCGGCAAAGTACAGATGTGCGGTGCCGCTAACCTTTGCTCTTCCCTTTCCTATGCCCTCGGCCTTTATTCTGAAAGCATCTCCCTTAAGGAGCCTGTAGCTTCCGAGACTGCCTTCGAAGGAATAGCCGGAAACCGGTATTTCAGTCTCCAGAGTCTTTCCAACGGTATTAAAAACATCCGAAAGGTTTATCAGCATGTTAAGCCCTTTGTACAGAATCACGTGCAAAATCGCACACCATGATATTATAAAAATACATTGGGATTATGTCAAGTGGTTTTGCAAAAAAATTCGTATTAAGAGAATGTTTCTTTAAGCTATACCTGCAGGTCTTTTTTTGAACGCGCCTTTTTTTTCTTGGGAACCGCTTCTCTCTTTTCTATGCTCACATAAGGGACGTGATGTCCCACATATTTATAAGCCGGCCTTATGATCTTTCCGGTATTGATTATCTCCTCAAGACGATGAGCGCACCATCCGGAAATACGCGCGATCGCAAAGATGGGAGTAAACAGTTCCTCAGGAATTCCAAGCATACTGTAAACAAGGCCGCTGTAGAAATCGACATTCGCACAGACTTCCTTGTGAACATTCTTCTGCTCCATGATCAGTCTGCCCGCAATTCTTTCTACTCTCTCATAGAATTCAAAATCTTTAAGACGATCTTTCTCTATGGCAAGCTTGCGCGCATATTCTTTCAGGACGACCTCTCTGGGATCGGATAAGGTATATACCGCATGTCCCATACCGTAAATAAGTCCCTGCTTATCAAATGCCTTTTTGCTGAGGATCTTGGCAAGATACTCCTCTACCTCTGCATCATCTTCGCGGTTTTTGATATGCTCGTACAGATCCTTAAACATATTCTCAACCTTAAGGTTTGCGCCACCGTGACGGAAACCCTTAAGGGAACCGATGGATGCGGCGATCGAAGAATATGTATCTGTTCCCGATGATGTAACAACGTGCGTTGTAAAGGTTGAGTTGTTTCCTCCGCCGTGATCGGCATGAAGGATGAGTGCAACATCAAGAACTTTTGCCTCAAGTTCCGTATACTTTCCGTCAGGCCTCATCATCTGAAGAATATTCTCGGATACCGAAAGATCCTTCTTGGGATTCCTTATAACAAGAGCCTCGTCTTTTCTGAAATGACAATATGCCATATAGGAATATACAGCCAGAAGAGGAAGCTTATTGATCAGCTCTATGGACTGTCTCAGAACATTCCTTACGGAAATATCATCGGGATTCTTGTCATAAGTATAAAGAGTGAGCACACATCTCTGCAGAGCATTCATGATATTGGCATTTGATGCCTTCATGACAACGTCTCTGGTAAAACGTGCACCGAGAGTCTGAAATTCGGTATTCGCAGCAATAAAATCATCCAGCTGTTTTTGGGTTGGCAGACTTCCGAAAATAAGCAGATAAGTCGCTTCCTCAAAGCCATAGCGTCTGTCGCCGAGTCCCTTTATAAAATCAACGACATTGACGCCCTGATAATAAAGCCTGCCGTCACATGGAACAAGATTTCCGTCTATCAGATCATATGCAACAACATCGGAAATCTCGGTCAAGCCTGTAAGCACGCCCTTTCCGGCCGCATCTCTCAAACCTCTTTTAACATCAAATTCAAGGTAAAGGTTTTTATCTATATGATGGTTATGTTCAAGTACATCCTGGAGCACATCAAGCTCATGCCTGAGGCTTTCCATCTCGTCAAAATCGAGCATTTCATTTTTTTCGTGTACTGAATAAATATCTGCCAAATCAGTGCCCTCCTTCAAATAGATAATGGTTGGCTACCGATCTTTATGAATTGTATACATGTATATCGGTGCCGACTTTCAAATTATACTATATATTTGACCAGATGTAAACAATTTATTGTATTTCGGTTATTCTTAGGTAAAGGTAAAGACATGTTACCCCTATTCTGATATCGAAGTTCCTTTTGGAAGCGTAAAAAAATAAGACGGAAACGATGATATCAGGATCATTCGTCTCCGTCTTACATAATGAATTCTTAAATCAGTGCCAGAGTCTCTCTCGCTATGGCCAGTTCCTCGTTGGTAGGAATAAACATAACGGTTACCTTGCTTTCTTTGGTGGAAATAACCGTATCATCACCTCTGGTATTGTTTGCCGCATCATCGATCGTGATCCCAAGGAAGCCAAGATACTCACAGATAAGCTTTCTCACAAATGCCGCATTCTCTCCTACGCCTGCGGTAAATGCGATAGCATCCACTCCATTCATCGCTGCGGTATAAGCACCGATGTACTTTGCTACATTGTAGCAGAAGGTCTTGACTGCGATCTTAGCCTTCTCATCACCCTTGTTATAAGCATCCTCAAGATCTCTGAAATCTGATGAAAGATCACCCGATAAGCCGTAAACGCCTGACTTCTTGTTAAGGATGGTCATGACCTCATCTATATTCTTATTCTCTTTATGTGCGATAAACTCAATTATAGCAGGATCGATATCTCCGCTTCTGGTTCCCATGATAAGGCCCTGAAGAGGTGTGAGTCCCATTGAAGTGTCTACGCACTTTCCGTATTTAACCGCCGACACGGAAGCACCGTTTCCGAGGTGGCAAACTATAACCTTAAGATCTTCGGGCTTTTTTCCGAGATCCTCGGCAAGCTTCTTTGATACATATGAATGACTTGTTCCGTGGAATCCGTAGCGACGGATCTTATACTTCTCGTAGTATGAATAGGGAAGACCATACATATAGGCCTCAGGCGGCATGGTCTGATGGAATGCGGTATCGAATACAGCCACCATGGGCACGCCAGGCATCAGCTTCTGACATGCATCAATTCCTATAAGATTTGCGGGATTATGAAGAGGAGCAAGATCGTTACACTCTTTGATCGCTTCGATAACTTCCGGGGTGATCAGGGTGCTTGAGGCAAACTTTTCACCGCCGTGAACGACTCTGTGTCCAACAGCATCTATTTCCGAAAGGCTCTTTATTGCACCAGTCTTTTCATTGGTAAGAGCTTCAAGTACCAGCCTTATAGCCTCAGTGTGGTCAGGCATCGGGGAAACTGTCGTCTCCTTATCTCCGCCGGCCTTCTGATATACTATCCGGCTTCCGTCGATCCCTATCCTCTCACAAAGTCCCTTTGCAAGCCACTGCTCGGTCTCGCTGTCTATAAGCTGAAACTTAAGCGATGATGAACCACAATTTATAACAAGAATTTTCATCTTTCTGCTCCTTTATATTTATACAAATTATATTTTTTTACGCAAGATCATGTAACAGCGAGTTTGTACCGACCCGCATCACTGCAATGACATATTCTATACCAACTGTGCCTGAACAGCCGTGAGTGCCACAACGCCCACGATATCCTGCCAAGAGCATCCGCGCGAAAGATCGTTAACAGGCTTTGCTATACCCTGAAGCATCGGCCCGTATGCTTCTGCATTTCCGAGCCTCTGAACAAGCTTATATCCTATATTTCCCGCATCAAGATTAGGGAAGATAAGTACATTTGCATGACCTGCAACAGGGCTTCCCGGAGCCTTTGTTTTGGCTACATGAGGAACCAGAGCGGCATCAAGCTGAAGCTCTCCGTCTATGACGAGATGAGGATATTCCCGCTTCGCAATATTTGTGGCATTAACCATCTTTGTAACCAGCTCATGCTTTGCAGAACCCATTGTTGAATGGCTGAGCATAGCGATCTGAGGCTTGGGACCTATGAGCTGCTTGAAGGATCTTGCGGAAGAATCAGCTATTACAGCCAGTTCCTCTGCGGTGGGATCCTGATTAAGTCCACAATCCGCAAAGAGGAATGCACCATTTTCTCCCATATCCTTCTTTATAGTATCAACGATAAAGAATGCGCTGACAAGCTTTACTCCGGGTGCCGTCTTAAGTATCTGAAGCGCAGGGCGAAGCGTATCTGCAGTAGAATGACATGCACCGGCAACCATTCCGTCTGCATCATTATTCTTAACCATCATGATACCGAAAGTGAGCCAGTCGTTAAGAAGAGTCTCTCTTGCCTTTTCGGGAGTCATTCCTTTGGCCTTCCTGCATTCATAAAGAAGGTCCGTATATTCGTCAAGCTTCGGAGTATCATTGGGATCAAGTATCTCAAGTCCGTCAAGCTCTATCTCCAGCCATGTGGCACCATCCATGATCTTCTCTTTATTTCCGATCATGATCAGGTTTGCGATACCTTCTTTGAGTATCTCCGATGCAGCGATAAGCGTTCTCTTATCGTTAGACTCGGGAAGAACAATCGTCTTTTTGTCCTGCTTTGCTTTTTCTTTGATTCCGTCAATAAATGCCATTTCCCTTTTACCTCTCTTTTTATATGCCAAATTAACATATTCCGTTTTGATAAACGGCTTTATTAAATATTATCACAAAGAAACGAAAAATGAAAGCCCTTACATTTATTTATTTGCTTTCTTTTATTATTAATTTATATTATTATATATAAAAGAGGAACAAATATACATAGTTTCTTTACAATCTCAGTTCTCGAATGTATTCCACACTATTTATTTTTTTAGTTTCCAGAGGTTCACATATCAATGACGGTTAACGGCATCATAGCAGAATATAATCCGTTTCATAACGGCCATTTAAACCACATAATGAGTTCAAAAGCTATGACACACGCCGATTATACGATCGTAGTGATGAGCGGCAATTTTGTTCAACGCGGAGCTCCTGCAGTTGTTGATAAATTTGTCAGAACAAGGATGGCTCTTGAAAACGGTGTGGATCTTGTTCTCGAGATCCCATCCTGCTATAGCACTGCAAGCGCCGAGTATTTTGCCACAGCGGGAGTCACTCTGCTTGACAAACTCGGAGTGGTCAACTACCTCTCCTTCGGAAGCGAAAACGGAAATATCGAATCGCTTAAACGGATCGCAAGCATTCTTACCGAGGAACCCCCTGAATATGCTGAGCTTCTCGGTAGATATCTCCACGACGGATATACATATCCCATAGCCAGAAACAATGCCCTTATGCAGTATGAGGCATCTCTTTATGATGCGACCAGGGTCATGGAATCCCCCAACAATATACTCGCAATAGAATATATCAGAGCACTTACCAAACGCAATTCATCAATAGTGCCCATCACCATACCCCGTGCGGGATCAAATTATCACGACCGTTATATGTCTCCCGAAGCAAACGGGGCATCTGCCACAGCTATCCGTGAAGCCATTCCCGAGGGAGGAGATTTCAGCACTGCCATGCCCGAATCCGCGTATATGGCTCTTTTTGATGAGATTGAGAACGGCAGGATCATGGATCTTGATGATTTTTCCGCAGTTATGTATTATAAACTTCTTCAGGAGAAAAAGATCGGTTATGCTTCATATTTCGATGTGAGCAAAACACTTTCCGACCGTATAGTCAAGCTTCTTCCCGAATTTACCTCATTCAAGAATTTCATCGAAGAAGTCAAAACCAGAGATCGCACATATACGCGTATCTCAAGGTGCCTGATGCACATACTGCTTGACATCACGGGCATTGATGTTAAAAGTTATGAGCTCGTCGATTACATTCCATACGCAAGAGTACTCGGGTTCAGAAGGGATGCAGAGCCGCTTCTCACCGAGATAAAATACAAATCTTCCATACCTGTTATCACGAAGGTTGCCGACGCTTCCGGTATGCTTTTCGCCGAGCCGTGGAAAATGTTCAGAAACGAGATCAGGGCCAACGAGATCTACTATTCCGCTCTTGCAATAAAGACCGTTTCTCCCGCAAGAAACGAATTCTCCACACCTCTTGTTATCATTTAAATCTAGTTCTTAAATGAATGGATCGGTGCGGGTATTCTTCCTGTACGGTTCACGAAGGCATCGCACGAAAACCCGTTGACAGGCATTATCGGTGCGTGTCCGAGAAGTCCGCCGAACTCCACTGTTTCACCCACTCCCTTGCCAATTACGGGTATGAGCCTTACAGCAGTTGTTTTCTGATTGACCATGCCGATAGCCAGCTCATCTGCAATTATTCCTGATATCGTTGTAGCCTTTGTATCACCGGGAACAGCGATCATATCAAGTCCTACGGAGCAGACACAAGTCATAGCTTCCAGCTTCTCAAGTGTGAGTGCCCCTGCTTCAACAGCATTGATCATTCCCTGATCTTCACTCACAGGAATAAATGCTCCGCTAAGGCCTCCAACATATGAAGAAGCCATCACTCCGCCTTTCTTTACCTGATCGTTCAAAAGAGCAAGTGCAGCTGTTGTTCCCGGAGCTCCTGCATATTCAAGTCCTATCTCGCAGAGAATATCCGCCACGGAATCACCTATGGCAGGTGTGGGAGCAAGGCTCAGGTCAACAATTCCGAAAGGAACTCCGAGAATCCTCGATGCCTCTTTAGCTACCAGCTGTCCTACTCTGGTCACCTTAAATGCTGTCTTTTTAATAGTCTCGCAGAGCACTTCAAAGCTTTCTCCCCTTACGCTTTCCAGAGCTTTCTTTACCACTCCGGGGCCGCTTACTCCTACATTTATGATCCTGTCGGCTTCGGTCACGCCATGAAAAGCTCCTGCCATAAAGGGATTATCATCAGGTGCGTTGCAAAACACAACAAGTTTGGCACATCCTAATGAATCTTTATCTTTCGTAAGTTCCGCAGTCTCTTTAATTATCTCTCCCATAAGGCGAACAGCGTCCATATTTATACCTGTCTTGGTCGAGCCGAGATTGATCGAACTGCACACAAATTCTGTTGAAGCAAGTGCCTTGGGTATAGATCTCATGAGGAGTTCATCCGCATGTGTCATGCCCTTACTTACAAGCGCAGAATATCCTCCAAGAAAATTGACTCCGACTTCCCTGGCAACATTGTCGAGTGTTTTAGCGATCTTTACAAAGTCATCAGGATCGTCGCAGCACGCTCCACCCACCAGAGCTATTGGAGTTACGGAAATACGCTTGTTGACAATAGGGACACCATATTCTTTTGCTATCTTCTCTCCGGTCTTTACCAGGTCTTTAGCAGATTCGAAAATCTTGTCATGAATCTTTCTGCAGCATTTATCAAGATCCGAATCTATGCAGTCGAGAAGACTTATTCCCATCGTGATGGTTCTTACATCAAGATTCTCCTCTTCGACCATCTTATTCGTTTCTATAACTTCAAACTGATTAATCATTTTTCCTTGTCCTTCTTTACTCTGATATATTGCAGTTTAATGGACCAACAGTAACTCGTTATTACTTAGTGACGGCATGGACAATATGAGTTGTAGTTTGTCTCATGGGCTCTGCTGCTAAGCTCGAAACACTTTGCTAAGGGCAAAATCGGTCT
>CAMUYA010000013.1 GCA_947164865.1 uncultured Lachnospiraceae bacterium | reverse complement strand
AATTCGGCATTTCTCTCTGCGACAACATCGGTTTTGCTTATTTCAAAGTAGTATGTGGACTTTGACAAATGCATAGCTTTAAGAAGGTACTTTAATTGGTGTCCTTCTTCTCGGAGTTCTTTGATGATTGCTGCTTTTTCGCCTTGAGTCGCGCAGCTTCCTTTTCTTCTCTCAAGGCGATCTCTTTTTTTATTACTTCAATTTCAGCCCTCATTAATTCATTTTCAGCTCTTAATCTGATTAATTCTTCGTATTCAGATTCATTAGGCTTTGGTGGTTTTCTTGTTCCTACTTTTTTCATATCTGGATTCCTTGATTTGCGACCTTTCTTATTTGATATAAGGCCATTATAACCATAAATTTTATATTTGCGAACCCAATTAGAAAGTTGTCCATCATTAATCCCTACTGAAAAAGCAACAGACCTATTTGATTCTCCTGCTAAGACGCGAGCAACTAATTCATAACGTTCCTCCGGAGTCCAATTTCTATATTTGTGATTTAATGCATCAGGACCACAAGAATCTTCAATCTGAACCCATTTCTTGATCAAATCATGAAAATGCGCTGTACTTGTACCATCCGGAGTATCCGGCCAAAGCCCTTGACGAAATAATTCAACTGCCTTTCTTTTGTATTCATAACCATAACGCATAAAAATACCCTCCTTACTGGTTTGTACAGTAAAGAGGGTACATATCAAAAAGCTGGTGCCGTTTTTTTATATATTTTTTTGTTATACGCAAAACTTATAACAAACCATAGCTATACAGTATTAGCGCATATCAAGCAGGTGTGTTAACCTTTCTTTCAGAAAAACAAAGAAGCAGACCAACCCAGAATTGAGCAGAGAGAAGAGGAAAGACGTGGAAGTAAGATACAGCGATTGGCGCAGCAAAGAAGAATCAATTGATAAGCTGTTCGAAAAATATCCGGACATACCAAGGTTTGTGATCCTTAAAACGGATCTTCACAGAAGAGGATATATTCTTTCTGAAAGAGCCAAGGAACAGTTTAATCCCGAAATCCATCACGGAAAAGGAATACATCTTTCCGGAGAAACTGATGACACTACGGTGGAGGGGCTTTACCTTCGGGACGGTACAGCGGTATGTAACGGATGTGTAACGGAAGATGATGTGGTCGTCAGAGATCCATACATTGTAGATTATATAGACGGCAAGCTTGTTATTACCGATCAGGGAAGAATCTACGAGGAAGCGGAATTCTGGTATAAACCTGATTATTACGACAAATTCACATCCAAGGGAACACCGATGTGGAAGGTGTTAAATGCAAGAGGCCACAGACTAGATGCGGATCTGAATCAGTACTGTGAGTTCTGGGACATCCCGGGAGGCGGATGTAAATACTGCGGAATAGGGGTGTACGGAATGAACGAAAAGAAGTGCGGTCATAACCTCAGAGTAGATCCTGAAGATGTATATGAGACGCTCAGGGAAGCACTTAAACAAAGAGGAAGATACCTTCAGTTCAGAGCAACGCAGGGATCACTGCTCGGAGGGAAAGAGCTTCTTGATGAAGAACTGGAAGTTTACCTTGCCACCTTCAGCAGAATAAAAACACTGTTTAAGGAAAACGGTCTCAAGGCGACGATAAACACTACAGCGATGAATGTAAGACAGCTGGAGCGCCTTAGGGACGAAGGCGGAGTAACCTATTACACCTCTGATATAGAGGTCCTGGATAAAGAAAAATTCGAATGGATATGCCCGGGAAAAGCTAAGGTGATCGGCTATGACGGATGGAAGAAAAGGCTTTACGATGCGGTTGATGTGTTTGGAAAAGGCCATGTGAGCACGGATGCAGTGCTCGGAACAGAGCTGGCAACGCCGAAAGGGTTCAGGACGGAAGATGAAGCTATAGCGGCTAATCTGAGGGAAACGGAGGAACTGGCAAAACATGGTGTCATCGTTCTTGATTTCGTGTGGAGAGTCGGAGAAAATACGATCTTCAAAAATCAGAAATCCCCCTCTTTGGATTATTACATCAGAATGGCCAAGGGGATAAACGAGATAAGAGAAAGCTACGGTTTATCTGCTTACTTTGCAGATTATCAAAGGAGCGGAAACCAGCCTTCAACCGATCTGGCCAGGATATAAATGATAAACAGAGGAGATTAGAAATGTCTGTAAAGATTACGGATAAACAAAAAGCGGTGATCGAGGGCAGAAAGTCATACAAGTCGGTGGCAACGATAAGCCGTGACGGGGAGCTGCAGCTGACAACATACAGGTACACGGGAGTTGATGAGAACGGGAACTTGCTTATATATCAGCTCATCGAAACCACCAGGACGAACAAAAACCTTACATACGCATTATGGTTTGAGAAAGATGTTCTTATCAGTTTCTCGGATGGAGAAGGCACAGAGTTTACGGTGAAGGGAGTACCCGTAAGAAACATCGTAGCAGGACCGTTCTTCGAAAAGAAATACAGGGAACTCAACGATGAGGATTTTGAAAATGATCTTGTTTCGATATATGTGATAGAGCCTTCCGGGATCATTGAAAACAATTACGAAGTGCTCCGTCAAAGGGAGAGAAATGAGTGGGGTATTTTAGGCCATATGGACAGAGATTTGGTTTCAAAGGAGGATCTCAAAGATGCCTGATCTGTTTGACATAAAGCTTGTATTTACACAGATACCGGATATTCTAAAGGCGCTGCCGGTAACTCTCGAGATGGTGGCTTTTGCGCTACTGATAGGCTTTGCCCTGGGTGCCATACTTGCGGTGATCAGAATATCAAAGATACCGGTGCTCTCGCAGCTGGCAGTATTCTTTGTTTCGCTGATGCGGGGAACGCCTATCATCGTTCAGCTGTATACTTCATACTTCGGTATCCCGATCCTGTTACGATACATCAATTATTACAACGGGACAGACTGGAACATCACCAAGATCCCGGGAATAGTGTTTGCGGTGATCGCCCTTGGATTAAACAGCTCCGCATTTGATTCCGAGATCATAAGATCGGCGATCCTTTCGGTAGACAATGGTCAGCTTGAAGCGGGACGTTCGATGGGAATGAGCGAATGGCAGGTCTTCTGGAGGATCAAATTCCCACAGGCTGCGGAGGTGGCACTGCTTCCTCTCGGTAACTCTGTAATCTCCCTTATAAAAGGTACATCACTTGCCTTTTCCTGCGGAGTGGTCGAGATGGCAGCAGAGGGAAAGATCCTTGCCGGAAGGAACTACAGATATTTTGAGGTGTATGTATCGCTGGGAATAATTTACTGGATACTGACGATACTTCTTGAGAGGATCATCAAGCTTGTTGAAAAGAAGATAAGAGTACCGGAGGAAGCTCCCGCAATGAAACCGGCTCAGCTCGAAAGAATAAAACAGCGTTTGGAATTGAGGTAAATGGCATGGCATATATAGAGATACGCAATCTGTCAAAAAAGTTCAGAGACAATGTTGTGCTTGACAATGTTGACCTCGATATTAACAGGGGAGAGGTAGTTGCACTTATAGGCCCTTCGGGAACAGGTAAATCCACTCTGCTCAGATGCCTTAACAGGCTGGAAAATCCCGAGAGCGGAACGGTTTCCTTTGAAGGGAAAAAATACGATCTGACCACTAAAAAATCAAAGTCAAAAAGAGAGCTCAGACAGCACACCGAGATGGTGTTCCAGCAGTTTAATCTTTTGAAGAACAAAAATGTACTCAAAAATGTGATCGAAGGATTAAAGACAGTAAAAAAGATAAGCCGTGATGAGGCTGAGCAGATAGCCTACAGGGAGCTTGGAAAAGTAGGTATGATCGACAGACTGACACATTATCCCAGGCACCTTTCGGGAGGCCAGCAGCAAAGAGTGGCGATAGCAAGAGCTCTTGCGATGGATCCGCAGCTTCTTCTGATGGATGAGCCAACATCAGCGCTGGATCCCGAGCTTGTGGGAGAGGTGCTGATGATCATAAAAAAGATCGCGCAGGAAGGAAACACCATACTCCTTGTGACCCATGAGATGGACTTTGTTAAAGGCGTTGCCGACAGAGTGGTATTTCTGGAAAACGGAAAGATAGTGGCAAACGGAACAGCCAAGGAAGTATTTGAAAACCCCAGGGATGAAAGACTTAAGCAGTTCCTCATCAAAGTAAAACAATTAGACGGAAGCGAGTATGTAATATGAAGATCATCGGAACAGAAATACTTATTGATAATAACGGACCTTTCTTTGTCGGAAAGCATCATATGGTATTCCTCAAGGTTTATACCGATGAGGGAATATACGGACTGGGAGAACCGATCGTATACGGACTGGGCGTTCCGGCAGTGGCGGAATACCTCAAGGAACTCTCGAAAGTGATCATAGGTGAGGATCCCTTCAACACCGAAAAAATATGGCACAGACTTCATAACGGCTGGGAGACCCTCGGAGGCCCCGTTACAGTCTCAGCTTTAAGTGCTATAGATATAGCGCTCTGGGATATAAAGGGAAAAGCCCTCGGAGTGCCGGTGTATAAGCTTCTGGGAGGCAAAGTAAGGGATAAGGTTCCTGTATATCTCAGCCATATAGAGTTCGGATACCCCGATACGGATAAGCCGCCTTTTACCGCAGAAGAATTCGGAGAAGTGGCAAAGAAGGCAAGAAGCGACGGATACAGGATAGTTAAAGCAAGCTTTATCAAGAATGACGATAAGGGAAATATCAATCCCATAGACAGATACAGAGCATTTTCGCCTGATTTCATAAAGCTTATCGGAGAGAGGATGAGAGCAATCCAGGAAGGACTTGGACCCGACGGAGAGATCATCATCGAGAACAATGCCCTTACAGGACCGGAAGATGCGGTACGGATCGCTGAGGCGGCAAAGGGATGTAATATCTCATTCTTTGAAGAACCCATCAGTCCCGAGCATATTGATCAGATGAAGTACGTGGAGGAAAAGACAAACTTCGCGATCGCTACAGGAGAGAGAGCACCTACAAGAGCAGGACTTCTTCCTTTCCTCAAAAATGCATCGGTAAGGATATGGATGCCGGATGTAAGCAATACGGGAGGCATTACGGAGTTCAAAAAGGTCGCAGACCTGGCAGAGAGCTTCGGCGTGGGAATATCGAGCCACACCTGCGGAGGCCCTGTAAATCAGGCAGCATCCATACAGCTGGGAGCGGTTATACACAACTTCCATTCCCACGAGCATCATGTACATACGATTAATAAATACAATTTCAAGTATGGCAAATACAAATATGAGGCAAAGGACGGATACCTTGATGTGCCTGAGTTACCGGGAATAGGTCAGGAGATTTCGGAGGATGTCATAGATCTGTTTGATGTATACAAAGTGGGGGAGGTGCAGGGATGAGCAGTCGTGAAGTGATTATGACAAGATGCCCCTTAGGAGGGAACACGGAGCTTCTTTTTGAGACCGGAACTATCGATAAGGCATTCGAAAGCCTTGGAGCAAAGATAGTCATGCTGCAGACACTTCCGTTCGAGGAGCATGTAAAGCATCTGACACAGGAAGCACCTCTGGCATTCAGAGACGGTGGAAATGTACCGCCCATCTGGAGCCATTCCAAAGGAACCCCCACCAGGGTGATAGGAATGAACGGTATAATCCAGTCCCACGCTATCATAGTAGCTCCAGATTCGGATATAAAGTCACCGGAGGATCTGAAAGGAAAAACACTTTCTGTTCCCGATTTCGGAGGAAGCGTGATCGATCCCATGAGGGCGATGGTGCTTCGCGGATACGATACGGTGCTGAAGGCATACGGTATTGATCCTTCGGAAGTAAAATTTGTAGATACAAAATGTGATAAAAAGGCTAACAGCTGTCCTGTTGATGCCCACGGAAACCTGCTGGGAAACACCGAGGGAGCCACCAGGGAAAGCTTTGTGCAGCATCATGTTGAGGAAATAAGGCTTCTTAAGGAGGGAAAGATAGACGCGTTTTTCTCACACAGGTCACTTATAAGACAGATCGTGGACAAAGGCCTCGGAAGGGTGCTTATCGACATAGCTGATACGGATCTTCCACAGGTCAATAATATATATCCGACTGTGATCACTGTGGATGAGAAATTCGCAGAAGAAAACAGGGATATAGTGGTCGAATATCTGCTGCAGCTGCTGCTTATGGCAGATAAAGCGGAGGCCGATCACGACAGCTACGAAGACCTCTGCGCGGCAGGCCAGTACGGTGCCACTTCCGAGCAGCAAAAGGCCACAAGAGAAAAGACATGGTACAAAAAGCTTAAACCGTCCTTTGACGAAGGTCTGGTCAGTGCGCTAAGGAGCCAGAAGGATTTCCTTCTGGAGAAGAAGATCATCGAAAAGGATTTTGATCTGGACGAGTGGCTTGATGAATCATATCTCAAGGAAGCTTGGGATAAGTACAGAGAATTGAAAAAATAATTTAAAGACAAAACAGGACAGAATCGAAAAACATAAACAACATAAATTAAAAACTATCAAGTTTTTACATAAAAGAGAGGAGTAGCATTATGAAAAAGAGAGTTTTAACATTTTTACTTGCAGGAGTGTTTGCATCGGCAGGAGCACTTGCGGGATGCGCGCAGAAGGACACCAAGCCTGCGCAGGAACCCGCTGTTGAAAAAGAGGTTGTAGCCGAAACAAAAGAGGAGGAAGTAAAGGCCGAGGAAACGGTTGAAGAGACAGTTGCAGAGGCAGAGCCGGTAGAAGTAAGAGAGATCCACGTGGCAACAGGCGGTCATACCAAGCCCTGGACATTTGTGGACGAAAATGAAAACCTGGTAGGATATGACATTGAGATCGTGGAGGAGGTATTCAGCAGACTGCCTCAGTATGAATTAGTGTTTGATGTTGTCGAGTTCTCTTCAATATTCACAGGTCTCGACGCAGGATACTATCAGATGGGTGCCAACAATATAGCGCTCACCGAGGAAAGACAGGCTAAATATCTCTATTCCGTACCCAAGGTTAAATCAGAAGAGATCCTTCTCTCATCCACCATTGATTTTGACAAGGATACATACACACTTGATGACGTGACCCAGTGGGTATACACACTTGAGCCCGGCAGCTCACATACCACCGAGGTTGAGAAGTATAACGAAGCTCATCCCGACAATCCGATCGAGATCAATTACACCGAGGAGCAGGTTCCTGTAATCCTTCAGAACGTACAGGACGGAAAATACGAGCTTTTCTCAACACAGAAGGCAATGTATTTCGGAGCTTATCAGAAAGAGTTCGGATTCGACCTCAACTACGCAGCTCTTGATTACGGACGCGGACAGGCATACTCATACTTCATAGCCGCAAAGGGTGAGGAGCAGCTCCTTGAGGACTTCAATACCGTGCTTACCGAGCTTATCAAGGACGGCACAGTAGGAAAGATCTCCGAGAAATACATCGGTGAGGATCTGGTACCTTACGAGGCATTTGAGTGATGGCACAAAAGTAAGGTGCGTATAATGCCGGGGCAAAATACCTTTTGACCCCGGCATCATCTTATTTGGAAAAAGAGGGTAGTCCAAAATGAAAAAACTGATAAAAAACGCCAGGCTTTTTGACGGCAGAAATTTTGAATACAAAGATCACTCTCAGATCGTGATAGAGGGCAATCTGGTAAGAGAGATCACTCAGAACCCGGTAAGCGAAGAAAATTTCGATGAGGTTATCAACGCCGGAGGAAGAGTTGTGGTTCCCGGTCTGGTGGACAGTCATGTCCACCTGGGGGGACAGCAGAAGGATCAGAGATGGGACGAGACCGTAGTGCACGGAGTGGCCCATGCCGAAAGGATGCTTCTTAACGGCTTTACTACTGTCAGGGATGCCGGAGGTATCGTTTACGGTATAAAGGCCGGTATAGATGAGGGAAGGATCAAAGGTCCCAGAGTGTTCCCTTCGCACGGCTATATTTCCCAGACCTGCGGACACGGTGACAAAAGAGAGAGCCGCGCTCATGTAAGGCTTGGCGACGGACAGTATACCTCTCCGGAACTTAGAGCAGGCGGCACTGTGATCGCCGACGGATATGATGAGGTGCTGAGAGCCGCAAGGGAGCAGCTCTTTCTGGGTGCATCCCAGATCAAGATCATGGCAGGCGGAGGAATGTCATCCAAGTATGATCCCATTCAGACCATTCAATACACCGAGCAGGAGATGCGTGCTGCCGTGGAGGCGGCTTCCGACTACGGCACCTATGTAATGGCACATCTTTACACAAAGGAGTCCATGCACAGAGCAGCAAGAGCCGGTATAAGGAGCTTTGAGCATGGTCAGATGCTGGATGAAGAACTGGCTAAGATTGTTAAGGATAAGGACATTTTCCTGTGCGTGTGCCCGCAGCCCAAAGCCGATGAGGAATACGAGAGAAGCCTGGGACATGCGCCCAAAAAGAGAAAGCCGGGCGCTCAGGAGATCCTCGATAACGAGGACCTTCAGACCGAGCTGATCGTCAAATATGATCTCAACCTGGTATTTGGAACGGATTATGTGGAGTTTATCGCCGATTCCAATCCCAATGCGCAGATAAGGGATCTTGCGGTATACGAGAAGAGATTCGGAAGTCAGAGAGGCCTCTTTTCGGCTACGGGAGCAGCCAACGACCTGATAAAACTCACAACTTATCAGAATCCATATCCCGAAGGAAAGATAGGGGTGCTGGAAGAGGGCTCGTTTGCGGATCTTCTTATCGTTGAAGGTGACCCTTTGAATAAGCTTTCGGTGCTCTCCGACAGAGCCAACCTCAAGCTTATCATGAAGGACGCTGAAGTGTATAAGAATACGCTGTAAGAGCATATTATAGGACAAGAGTATAACCATAAAAAGCCGGTGATAGATAAAACCTATTGCCGGCTCTTTGTTTTAGGTATTTTTCTAAGTAATAGGTATTGGCTATACTATCTATAGCAGATGTGATCAAGCATTATAAGGAAAAGGGAAAATGAATTTTAATACTGCACTTCTCCATGCCGGAGTAGATAAAAAAGAAAAGTTCGGATCGACCTTGAGCCCCATATACCAGACCAGCGCTTTTTATCAGCAGAGCGCCGAGGATCTGGCCGGGATCTTTTCAAACAAGGCGCCCGGCTTCTGTTATACCAGAGTGGCAAATCCGACCATAACCAATTTTGAAAGCAGGATAACAAAGCTTGAGGGCGGGATCGGAACTGTTGCCACAGCATCGGGAATGGCCGCCATCTTCAGCGCATTGACAAATATTCTTAAGAGCGGTGACGAGATAGTATCAAGCGCAAGCCTGTACGGCGGTACCATAGATCTGTTCAGGGATCTTGAAGCTTTCGGGATCAGGACGAATTATGTTGAAAACAACAACTGGGAGCAGATAGAAAATGCCATAAATGAAAATACGAGGCTGATCTTTGCCGAGACTATCGGAAATCCCTGTCTTGATGTGACGGATGTGGACAGGCTTTCGGAGATCGCTCATGCTCACGGGCTTCCGGTTTTTATCGACAATACGGTTGCGACCGCTTATCTCATAAGAGTGCTTGAGCACGGAGCGGACATAGTTATAAATTCAACGTCAAAGTATATAAACGGAAGCAGCAATGCCATTGGCGGAGCGCTTACGGACAGCGGTAAATTCAAATGGGATGCAAACAGGTATCCCATGCTGAAGGATTACGTTAAGTTCGGACCTTTTGCCTATCTGTCAAGGCTCCGCGCGGGGCTCTACAGAAATGCGGGTGCCTGTATGGCGCCGCAGACGGCTTTTCTCAATCAGATAGGGCTCGAGACATTGGGACTGCGTATGGAGCGCCAATGTACCAACGCCCTGGAACTGGCCGAATACCTTCAGAAAAAGTATCCTGATATAACGGTCAATTATCCGGGGCTCAGATCAAGCCGATGGCATGATATAGGAGAAAAGGAATTAAAGAACGGCTACGGAGCCATAGTTACCATACGAGTGGGAACCAAGGAAAGAGCGTTTAACCTTCTGAATGAACTTGAGCTGGCCTACAGGCTGTCGAATATAGGTGATACCAAAACTCTGGTGCTCCACCCCGCATCCACCATCAGCCTTCATTCAACGCAGAAGCAGAAAGAGGACGCAGGTGTGTTTGACGATCTGATACGTATAAGCGTGGGGATAGAAGATGTTGAGGACCTGAAGGAAGATTTCGATAAAGCATTTGCTAAGCTGGATCAGGCATAAGGACAGAAAGCAGTCTTGGATTAATACATCAGGAGGATGAAAAATGGCAGAACAGATTGATTACTCATCACTTAAAAAAGGCGGATTCATGCGGCAGAAGCAGAAAGGTTACTTTTCATTAAGGCTTGCCGTGGTGGGTGGAAATCTCACAGCTGAGAATATAAAGACCATTGCCGAGGTGGCGGAAAAGTACGGTCACGGCTATGTGCATATGACTTCCAGGCAGGGCGTTGAGATACCGTTCATAAATTTTAATGACATAGAGGAAGTGCGCGCAAAGCTGGCAGAGGGCGGCGTTCGCCCCGGCGTATGCGGGCCGAGAGTAAGAACCGTCACGGCCTGTCAGGGCTCCGAGATCTGTCCCAGCGGCTGTATCGATTCATACGGGCTTGCCAAGGAATTTGACGAAAGATATTTCGGAAGAGAGCTTCCGCATAAATTCAAATTCGGTGTTACGGGCTGTATGAACAACTGCTTAAAAAGCGAGGAAAACGACCTGGGGGTAAAGGGAGGATATGTTATTGAGTATAAACCGGATGCCTGTATTTCCTGCGGGGTGTGCATAAAGGCATGCCGTGAGGGAGCACTCTCACTGGTGGACGGTAAAGTGGTGCTGGATGCATCCAAATGCAACAACTGCGGGCGCTGCGTAAAGAGCTGTCCCACGGACGCATGGGATCATGAGCCCGGATACATCGTATCATTCGGAGGTCTGTTCGGAAATCAGATCTACAAGGGCGAGCAGATAGTACCGATCATTAAGGATAAGGAGACACTTTTCAGAGTGGCGGATGCGGCAATAGATTTCTTTGACAGGAACGCAAACCCCGGTGAGAGGTTCAGAAAGACCATCCAGAGGGTCGGAGAAGAAGAGTTCCGCAGGGCTATACAGAAAGCATATGAAGGATAAACAGGGATAATACAGGAGGATGAAAAAATGGCAGAAATAGCATTTGATGAGGAAGTGGATATCACCGATAAGGTGTGCCCCCTTACCTTTGTAAAAGCAAAAGTGGCTATAGACGAGCTTGATGAAGGGCAGATCATCGCCATCAGGATGAATGACGGAGAACCCGTGCAGAATGTTCCCCGCTCCATCAAGGATGAGGGACATCAGATACTTAAGCTTGCGGACAACGAGGACGGGACCTACACCCTTTTTGTAAAAAAAGTAGGAGACTAAAGAATCAGACACAGGAAAGGAATGAAAAAATGACCATCACAGTTGCAGGAGAAAAGAAAGAATATAAGGACGGACTTACCCTTCCCGAGCTTTTGGAAGCGGAAAATGTGGAGATGCCGGAGTATGTAACGGTTTCGATCAATGAAGAATTTGTAGAGCCCGAAAAGAAGCAGACGACCGTACTTAAGGACGGGGATAATGTGGAGTTTCTCTACTTCATGGGAGGTGGATGCTGATGGCACTTACCGATGAACAGCTCGAGAGATATTCGAGACATATCATATTAAAAGAAGTGGGCGCAAAGGGCCAGAAAAAGCTCCTCAATGCCAAGGTGCTCATAATAGGTGCCGGTGGCCTCGGCGCACCAGCAGCGATGTATCTGGCGGCAGCAGGCGTGGGAACCATAGGAATAGTGGATGCGGATGCTGTTGACCTTTCAAACCTTCAGCGCCAGATAATTCACGGAACCGCTGATGTGGGGAAGGCAAAGGTTCAGTCCGCCAAAGAGACGATGAACGCCATGAACCCCGATGTGGAAGTTAAGACATACAGAATGTTTGTGGACTCCACCAATATCAGGGAGCTAATAAGGGAATATGATTTTATCATTGACGGAACCGACAATTTTCCCGCCAAATTTCTTATAAACGATGCCTGCGTTATAGAGAAAAAGCCCTTTTCACACGCGGGGATCATCAGATTCAAGGGTCAGCTTATGACCTATGTTCCGGGGCAGGGCCCCTGCTACCGCTGCGTGTTCAAGAATCCTCCGCCAAAGGATGCGGTGCCCACCTGTAAGCAGGCGGGAGTTATCGGTGCAATGGGCGGCGTGATAGGAAGCCTGCAGGCCATGGAAGCCGTCAAATATATCATCGGAGTGGGAGATCTTCTCACAGGTTATCTGCTCACTTATGACGCGCTTACGATGGAGTTTCACAAGATAAAGCTCCCCAGGGATACTCACAGCTGCCCTGTATGCGGAGATAATCCGACTATACTCGAGCCCATAGATTATGAGCAGGCAGAGTGCGAATTCAAACCGGGACAGAAACATGAAGAATAAAAGAAAAAACCGCTGTGATCAGTCATCATGGAAAGGCATAAAAAAACAGCGTTTTTTAGTCGGCACCGGAGTCAAATCCGGTGCCGGTCTTTAAGAGGTAGAAAATGGGAATAATAAGACTTGAATATAATCTATATGACGAGATGGTAAAGTATGCAAAAGAGCACCTTCCCGAGGAAGTCTGCGGACTTATAGCGGGGGAAGAAAATGAGGAAGGAAGGCTGGTAAAAAAAGTTTATTATCTAACAAACACGGATCATTCCGATGATCATTTCACCCTTGATCCCAAGGAACAGCTTGCTGCGGTTAAGGATATGAGGGCAAACGGACTAAGGCCGCTGGGCAACTGGCATTCTCATCCCGAATCCCCCTCCAGACCTTCGGAAGAAGATATCAGGCTTTCCTACGATCCGAATGCGAGTTATATGATACTTTCTCTGATGGCGGATAATCCGGTGCTCAACTCTTTCCATGTTGAGAACGGGGAAGTGAGCAAGGAAGATCTAAGGATCTATTCGGAAAAGTATTATTTTTAGAGGTTTTGTAATGGCATATTTCCCTTTTTATTTCGAACTGGAAGGAAAGAATGGCGTGATCATAGGCGGAGGGAAGGTGGCCCTTGAAAAGGTCTCAAGGCTGGCTCCCTTCGGAGCGGAGCTAACGGTCATCGCTCCCCGGATCCTGCCGGAAATAACCGAATACAAAAACGTAAGGACGATCGTGAAGGAGTTCGCACCGGATGATGTTTCGGGAGCCGATTATCTGATCGCCGCCATGGATGATGAAGAGCTGAATGCCCGGCTTTTTGCTCTCTGCAGGGAAAAGCACATACCCATAAATGTGGTGGATGATAAGGATAAATGTGATTTTATTTTCCCTTCGGTGATCCGGAGGGGAAAGCTTGTTGCATCCGTTACAAGCTCCGGAGCAAGCCCTCAGGTGGCGGTTTCCGTCAGGAAGAGATTTGAGGAGATCATCCCGGAAAATATCGAGGACATCCTTGACTATCTTGAGGGTATCAGGGAAGAGGTAAAATCGCTGGTTCGCGATGCAGGAAAAAGGCATCGCATATTTAAGAAAGCCGCGGATGCTGCGCTCGAGCTCGGGCGCCCCCTGAGGGAGGAAGAGCTCGAAGAGATAATCGATAATGAGCTTAAAAAGGATGATCAAGGTATCGCTTTATAACGGCATTGCCGCATAAAGCTACCGGACTGTATAAATATAAATTAAAAAAAGAATTATGAAAATAATGAGAAGAATAACAAAAAGAATAACAAAAAGAATCATAACAGGATTATTAACAGCGGCTCTTGCCGCAGGGGTTGTGGGGTGCGCCGAACCTTCTGCATCCGAAAAGGACACTGTCGTGACCGAAGCTGACAGCGAAGTGGCGGAAAATGGCGCGGAGGCTTTGGCCACTGATACAATTAACGAAGATGAAGCACTGCCGGAGGAAGGACAGGAAGAGCCGCAGCAGGAACAGGCACCCGTGGAGGTTACTTTCACAGATGCACTGGGAAGGGAAGTGACGGTAAGCGATCCCATGAGAGTGGCAGTGCTCCTTGGAAGCTTCTGCGATGTGTGGTATCTCGCCGGCGGGGAGGCGGTTGCCACCGTTAAGGATGCATGGACATCCTTTGACCTTGATCTGCCGGAGAATACTGTCAATGTTGGAAGCTTTCTGGAGCCCGATCTAGAGCAGCTGATAGCCTCAGAACCCGACTTTGTGATAGCAAGCGCGGGTAATGATGCGCAGAAAGAGATGCTCGATACTCTGGAATCCACCGGGATCACCACGGCATATTTTGATGTACAGAGCTTTGATGATTATCTTGCCATGCTGGATATCTGCACTCAGATAACAGGCAAAAGGGAAAATTATGAAAAGTACGGGACAGATGTTGCCGCACAGATAGAAGAAGCAAAAAAGAGAGTGGGAGATTCGCATCCCACGGTGCTTTTTATAAGGGCTGCCGCAAGCTCTGTAAAAGCAAAGGGAAGTGAGGGAACTGTAGGCGGAGAGATACTGGCTGATATAGGATGCATCAATATAGCCGATTCGGACGGATCCCTTCTTGAGAATCTCAGCATGGAAGCGATTATCGCTGCCGACCCGGAGTATATATTTGTCACCACCCAAGGTGATGACACCGAGGCAGCACTCGCCAACGTGGAAGAGCTCCTTAAGAGCAACCCCGCATGGGCGTCACTGAGCGCGGTACAAAGCGGGAATTATTATGAGATAGACAAATCGCTCTACAATTCAAAACCTAATGCAAGATGGGGAGAGGCATATGAACAGCTCATCGACATCATCTACCCGGAAGGGTGACAGAAAGGTTTACCTTATCATATTGCTTTTTGTGATCCTTGTGGCAGTTTTTATGGCAGGCCTTGCTTTCGGAAGTGTCTCACTTCCGGTTTCGGATATCATTAAGGCACTATCCGGAGGCGACAAGACATCAACAGCCTCGATCGTTATACGGAGTGTCAGGCTCCCCAGAGTGACAGCGGGCATTTTTGCAGGGATCGGGCTCTCTGTTGCCGGTGTGATACTTCAGGGAGTGATGAATAATGCGCTTGCAAGCCCCAACACCATCGGTGTGGGATCGGGGGCAGGTTTTTTTGTGATGCTTTCTATGGTGATCTTTCCGGCGAAGATATGGCTTCAGCCTGTCTTTGCCTTTGCAGGCGCACTTATCGCCACACTTCTTATTTTTGCGCTGGCTTATTTTGCCGACACATCAAGAATGACGATCATCCTGGCGGGCGTAACGGTATCAAGCTTTCTTTCGGCAGGGATCAATCTGCTTAAGACATTAAATACCGACATAGCCATAAATATCAATTCCTTCCTGATGGGATCTCTGGCAGGGGCAAGCTTTAGCTCCACCCGTCTGCCGGAGGCGGGTATAGTCATTGCATTTATAGCGGCGCTTTTTATGGCAAGGGCTTTAAATATGCTTGGACTTGGTGAGGATGTGGCAAGATCGCTGGGCCTCAGGGTCGGAGCGGTGAGATTCCTGTTACTTGTAATATCGAGCGTATTGGCAGGATGCGTGGTCAGCTATGCCGGGCTATTAAGCTTCGCCGGGTTGATCGTTCCCCACATCGGAAGGAAGCTTTTTGGGAATGATGCAAGGATACTTATCCCATGCAGCGCACTTCTCGGAGGGAGCTTTGTCATGCTCTGCGATCTGCTTGGCAGAGTGCTGTTCGCACCTTATGAGCTTCCCACGGGAATAATCATGGCCTTTGTGGGCGGCCCGTTCTTTATGTATCTGCTGCTTAGGCGGAAAGGGGGACGCAGGATAAATGCTTGATTACAGAAATGTAAGTCTCTCCTGCGGGGGAACACTGCTTCTTGAAAATATAAATGCCACCTTTAAAAAGGGTAAGCTGACTACGATCATCGGACCTAACGGATGCGGAAAGACTACTCTTATCCAGGCGCTTAACGGCATCAGTAAAGTGACGGAGGGCAGCATTACGTATAACGGGGCGGACTACCTGGCTCTCAGCCCCGGAAAGCGCGCCAGACTGCTGTCTTTCCTCCCACAGGTAAGGCAGACCATCCCCACACTCAGTGTCAAAACTCTTGTATCCCACGGGAGATTTCCGTATCTTGGCTTCTACCGCAGGATGACGGATCATGACAGAGAAGTGGTTCAAAACGCGATGAGGAGGGCAGAAATTGAAGCCTACGCCGATAAAAGCGCCGATATCCTTTCGGGGGGAGTGAGGCAGAGGGCATTTATAGCCCTTCAGATAGCTCAGGATTGCGAATGTATAGTGGCGGACGAGCCGACCACATATCTTGATGCTCCGAGCAGGAGAAAGATACTGGGAATATATTCCGGCCTCAGAGACGAGGGAAAGACTGTGGTGCTGGTGCTTCATGATATAGAAAGCGCCTTGGAGATATCGGATGAGATAATCGTGATGAATGAGCGGAAGATCGTCTCAAAGGCAGCCCCGTGGAGCATTGAGACCGCGGATGCGATAGAAGACGTATTCGGATATAAAATAAAACGCTTCGAAGACGAAGAAGGAAGGTACTGTGTCCTTACTCCGGCCCGAAGCGTGTAAAAGGCTGAGTGGTGCTTATAAAGAGCCCGGTCAGTCTTTTTTCATGGAAAGAAGCTTATCGATGATAACATCGATCTCTTTCTGTGAAAGGATAGCCTGATTGCTGTCAATCTCATGAGTGAGCCCCGAAAGATCGTCATATTCCTTGATGGTGTTGAGTGCATCAATAAGGGAATCGATCTCGGGCTGAGAGAGAGCAACGTTTACATCGGGACGCAGCTCGCTGCTGTCCTTGGCAGTCTCGAGAGATTCGATAAGATGGTCTATCTGGCTCTGCGTAAGGACCACCTGAGCCCTCAAAAGATCTGTTGAAATGCTGGCTTCATCGCCGTAATTCTTTAGTGAATGTAATGCTTCTACGAGTGTGTCTATCTCGTGCTGGTCAAGTAATCTGTTCATGGTAACGCCTTAACCTTTCTGTGCAGAATGTAATCTGTTCCTATACAAAATATATCCTAAAAATCTTTTGATGTCTATCGGTTTTTGACCTTTATACAACTGTTTTTATGATAAGAAGCTATATCTAAACCGGAAAAAGACTATTTTTCTTCAATAACGGGCGTATCGCTGAAAATATGCTCGTCTTCAGCCGAAGGGTCTTCCTGGGGATGCTCGGCAAGATAGGCGTCCTCCGCCTTCTTGAAAGGCTTGTTGTTGAGAACCGCAGCCAGAAGTGCGGGAGCCGAAAAGCAGAAGCATACTATTACAGGGAAGATATAGATGGCAAAATTGGTAAGAAAGATAATAAACAGCACGGGAGTAGCCTTCGCGACCATAACCGCAAGTGTGCGGGGAAAATACCTGAAAGAGTAAGCAAAGGCCGACTTTATCGTCCCCGGAACGGTGTTGGAAAACCTGGCGAGGATGGGGTATACTGCGCAGCCCACAAAAAGGACTACGATAGAGACTGCCAGAAGCCCGCCGAAGACGAATGCGGAGATCTTTGTGGGATTGGCACCCATCAGGAAGTAGTCAAATATGACCACCCCGGCCAGCGCCAGGAAGATCAGCCATATTATGGTGGCCTGTCTGAAATTATCCTTGAAGGAATGGAAATACTGCCGTACTATGCTCACTTCCTGATCGCGGGCTATCTTGAGAGCACAGTAGTGCATGGCGGTAAATGCCGCGCCCGCAGTTATGACGGGTACGCACAGCGCCAGTGTGAACAGGTTTATAATAATAAGGTCCGCCATTTTGCTTAAGAATCTCATCAGCGGACTGTCAATCTGAAACAGTTTCATTTTTTACTCCTTTACTAATAGAAAATATAAGATTTTGTGGGAGATTTGTCAATTAAAAAACAGGAGTGATTTTGTTGGTAAAATGTTCCGAGTTGTGATATCCTAAATAATAGTAAGCTAAAATGAGCCGTATTGTACGCTTTTTTCTGAAAGGGCAGCGTTGAATGCAGTTTTTCATTACCATAGATGAAGATAAATATTTAAGAATAACGGATGAGTCCGAAAATGCCATCACGCTATATCTGAATGAGGGCGTGGCCGGTATTCTCTCTGTTTTTGTGGATGAAGACGAGAGAGGAGAGGGCTGCGGCACCGGTCTTTTGCATGCGGCGGAGACGGTCTGCGCTTCAAGGGGAATACGTCTTATCGAGGCAGATTATACCGATGTCCTTCCCGATGTGACGGACTTCTTTAAGAAGAACGGATACAAGAAAGAGCCGGGGTATCCGATATTGTCGATCCAGATGAAGGATATCATTGAGAATGAGGCCATAAAAAAGATTTTGCAGAGAAATCTAAAAGGCCTCAGGTTTGCTTCCCTCGAAGAGCTCTTTCTCATGCAGTGGGAAGAGGTCAGTGCCCTCTTTACGAAATTCTCCGTCAGGCTGACGAAGAACGAACTGGGGAGATTCTCGCAGAATCTCAGCGGACTTGTCTATGACAGGGAATCGGAGGCGCAGGCTATAATACTGTGCTCCCTCAGGGAGAGCGGATTACATATAGATTTTATCGGTTCCTCCCAGGGAGAAAACCGGGAATACGCCATTGCCGCGCTTCAGGGCGTTCTGCTTGAGGCCATAGCGGACGGCGGAGAGGCAAAGTATCCCTGCGTGACAGCCTTCTGTGTGCAGGGAAATATAGAAAAAGCGCTTGCCAATATCGGGATCAAAACCGATGTTCTGGGAAAAAGCGTTTATGTGAGAAAAGAGATCTCATCCGAAGATTATGACCTGAAGTCGATAGACATCGAGGAAGATCCCGACGATCAGATGCTTGAATGGATCCGGGAGGTCAAAAATGTCCCGATGCAGTCAAACATCTGCTGGAAGGCTGCATGGCACAGAAGACATGAGGAAAAAGAAAAGGAAGCACAGCATAAAGGAGACAGCAAGTCCGAAGCGGCTGCTTCCGCGGATAAACCCGGCAAAGACGAAAAAGATAAAACCGCGGTCAAAAAAACGGATAAAACCCGGGATAAAGAGAATGAACTTTGGGAACGGGAGATGAGAAGCAGTTATGATGCGGATCCTGCGGATGTAATTGTTTCTGCCGGGGAACTGTCGGAGCTTCCTTTTGCAAAGAGAAGCACTCCTGATTATATCATGAGTCTTGATGATGTATCGGAGCGCCAGTTTAAGAGGGGTATAGGCAACTGCATACTCCAAAAGAGAATGGGGCTCATCGATGATCCTATGAATATCTCAAAGGATGATTTCGATGGCGAAGTATCAAGCTGCATTATCACGGATTCGCGCATAAGCGGTTTTCTTTTGACGCATGTAGAAAGTGAAGGGTTATTAATGGTTGATCTGCTGTTTTCCTCCGGACCGGAGGCACAGTCTGATCTGCTTAAGCTTATGATTTTTTCGATACGTGCTTTTTGCGATAACTATCCGGAAGATGCGGGAGTTATTCTAAGACCTCATAATGAGGCAACCGAAAAGCTCATTTCAAAGCTCTTCCCCGAAAAGATCAGAAAGGCAGGTAAATGATCATGTGGTTATCAGAGACCAGTACCGGAACGATCATTCTGGATATAACTACTATATTTCTTCTGACAGGGATGATAGTCTTTACTTCACTGTATAGAAAAAGAGGGTTTGTCAGCGACAGGATATACTTCTATATGATCATAGCCGATATCGTGGCTGCATTGACCGACGGATTGAATTACTTTTTCCTGGAGAGTCCGCTTTCGTCCAAAGGAGCACTTATAACTGCGGGAGATACGGTCTTTTCGATCGCATTTGAGGTCATCATGTTTATGATGGTGCTCTTCTGGGATTACCGGTTAAGGGAAGACAAGAAGCATACTGTAAGATTTGTAAAGATCGCCGTATGGCCTTGCGTGCTCGCGATCATCATGATACTGGGGAATCTTTTTGGTGGTTATCTTTTCTATTTTGACAAAGTATCAGGCAGCTACGTGTACGCCAGGTGGTATGACCTGATCTATGTTGCAGTGGTTATTTATGTCGGGATCATGCTTGTTCAGATTTTCAAGAAGGACAAGAGGACATTCATTATTTTCCTGCTTGCGATAGGTTGCAGGATACTGCTGCGAAACGTATTGAGGGATGTATCGTCAACACCCTTTATCATAGCGATCCTTTTAGTGTTCTTCCATATTCAGGAAATGAACGAGAACTATTATAAGGAGGTGGAAGGATGAGTATTGCACCTCAGTCGATGGTAACGATATATTCCGATGTCATGGCGGTTCTGCTGCTGGTAGGCCTTGTTGTCATATCGAGGGAAGGAGATAAGAGGGATCCGGCCACCGGGATCTTTGGCAGCATGTGTCTCGGAGTGGTTCTGATAGCCTTCGGTAATGCCGTGAGGGCAGCCATGGAAGGGCAGTCATACGCGTGGGTAGTTCCCGTCGCTTTAGCGGCTCAGACTGTGGCAGAGCTGGCACTTCTTTTCACCGTATATCAGTGGATGCTTTATGTTGATTATAAGCTCTATGGAAGCAGGGATCATCTGAAGAGAAAATACAGGTTTTTTTTCATCCCCATAGGGATCATGGCACTTATGCTCATGGTGAACTGCGCCACAGGCTTTATCTTCAGCATGACCGATGAAGCCGTACTTAAGCCTACCTTCGTTTACTATATACTTATATCCTTAGAATTCCTGTATCTGATATTCTCCATCGTTTCGATGGCAGTCTACCTTGCAAGAGGCGGAAAGAGGAGATTCTTCAGCATCACACCGGTACTGGTACCGGTCATTCTCGGAACGGTAGTGGACCTTACCACAAACTATTCCGCCGGTGCGCTGGGGCTTGCGGTGGGTCTTGTATTTATGTATTTTTCTCTGGCACATGCGTGGCGTTTCGACGACAAAAAGTCGGGATTTTTCAACAAGAATTTCCTTTCATATCTTGAAGAAAAGGGTAATGATTACCTCGGAGTGGTGGCTTTTAAGGCGGCCGGACGGACAGATAAGCTGGAGGAGATCATAAAAGGTGAGCTTCCCCAAGACAGCGTGATAATCCACTATGATGAAAAGAGATATCTCTTCTTCACGGAAACCGACAGGGAAGAGGAGATCAGGTTTCTGGCCGACCTTGTACAGCATGCTGTAAATAAGCACGATGAAAAGTTCACGGATGATGAGGCAATAAAGCTTACCTACAACTATTACGTCAGAAGCTCTGAAGAAGATATCAGGCAATTATTTTTTAAGGCTGTAAACTGAACCGGAATAAAAGGGCAGGTGTCGTATAAAACCGGATAAGGAGACAAAATGCGAGTAGTAATGTACACCCTTAACCGAAACAATATGGATGCATTTAAGGGAAAAATCCCGGAGGAAGTGATCGAAAAATGCGGGGAAGAAGGTTATTTCACCGTAGCCGGTGCCGATAAAGACGGAAAACTGATGGGACTGACCCAGTTTTATGTCGGCATCACGGAAAAAGGTGAAAGCTGCGGAGATATAAGGTATGTTTTCGTTGAAAGCGATCACCAAGGGAAAGGTGTAGCCACCAAAATGCTGTCGAGGGTACATTCGATCCTCAAAAAAAGCGGGATTGATAAATGTATGGTGTTTCTTTCAAAGAGTGACACCTGTGAAGGCTTTTTTAAGGTTAACGGGTATCTGTTTACCGGAAACAATCCCGAAATGAGTGATTATCTTCAAAGAAATTATCAGGGAGTGTCCGGGAACGGTTTCAGACAGGGAGTCTGCCTTATCGAGTGATGCCGTGAGTGCGCACTCACCGATATCGGGCCGGTGGGTGTCAGAGTTTATATATTCTGCCCTTTGCTGATCAGGAGGTTTTACTGAAATGAAAAAGAAAGTTATAACGGCACTCTGTGCGCTTGTTGTGCTGGGGATCATCCTTGCGGGAGTGCTTGTTTATGTGACGATGAAAAAGAAGACGGTGGGCAAGTCGGAAATAGATATGTCCGAATTTGCGCTTCCGGATGGTGAGACATGGGAAGGAAGCTATATCGACAGCATAGATGCACTGGCTGTGCTTACGATAACCAGAAACGGAGATGATTATATATGTTCCATAGGCATTCCTTCCGAAGATATGTCCTATATAGACAGTTATGAATTTGTGGCAGGAACGGCATCCGACGGAGTGGGACTTTCCTACACCGGTGGCGTACATACACAGTATCTGATATCCAATACCGAGGGAGAGGAAGGGGTAATGGATACACAGCGTTACGAGGACGGAACCGGTGCATTATACTATTACGACGGTGCTGTAATATGGGTGGACGATGTGAATAACGCCGGCCTGGGATTCTTATTCGAAAAGCAGGAGGACTCGGCCGATGAGCCTTCAGGTCAGCCTTGAGATAAGCGGAGGAATTTTTGGGCTTATATGTATAGCTATGCTCATGGTGATGCGCGGCTATGATAAAGGACGCGCACAGTGGCTTATTGCGCTCTTTTCAGCCTGCAGTGCATGGTGTTTTATATCTGCACTGGCCGGGACTTTTGAGGGCGATGATACCCTCTCCGGATATTACATAGTACGTATAAGCTTCTTCCTTGCATGGCTTTCCGATTTTGTATGGACGGCACTTATGGCTTTTTACATAAGGGAGCTTATAAGGGGAGCTATCAGTTCTCTCGCCGACAATAAGGAATCATCTTCCCTTCGTGACAGGATAGGCTACGGAGTGTATATTTCTCTCGGAATATGTGCCCTGGGAGCATTCCTGCTGATACTGTCACAGTTTTTTGACATTTTTTATTATTTTGACACCGACAATAGGTACATAAGGCTTGCGCCTGCTTTCGTGATGGAGCTTATTCCCGCGGTCTCCGCGACGTATTTCTTCGTTCTTTCGATACAGTTTTTCAGGCACTTAAGACAGGGGAGTGTTTTCTGTGTTGTGTATTCCTATGTCTCTGTGATGCTTGCGATACTTTTGAATGTTTTTTACAAGGACATCCCGTTTCCTTTATTTGCGGCATTAACATCAAGTATTGTGTTTTTTTCGGGATGTATAACGGATTGTCTCAGGGATGTCAGGATAAAGGAAGAGACCATCGCCAGGAAGGATGCTGCGATCACTGAGCAGCGCGCAAGAATAATGCAAAGCCAGATAAGGCCGCATTTTATTTTCAATTCCCTCCTCGCGATCAAGCAGCTTTGCCTGGAAGAACCCAGGAAAGCCGCGGAAGCACTTCAGCACTTTTCAACTTTTCTGAGGGCCAATCTCGAGTCACTGACGGACGAAAAGCCCGTTCCGATATCCAGGGAGATCGAGTGTATAAAGGAATATGTGGCCCTGGAACAGGCAGATCCTTCAGGAAGGTTTTCAGTGAATTATGATATCGGATTTGAAGACTTCAAGGTCCCGCTTCTCTCGGTGGAACCCATGGTGGAGAATGCCATAAGACACGGAGTGGCATCCAAAAAGAGCGGAGGGATCGTTACGATCCGCACTTTCAGGGAGGGAGATAAGGCAGTGGTCACTGTTGAGGATAACGGTTCGGGCTTTGGATCGGAAACCGTTCAACAGGCCAGACACAGGAGTATAGGAATCCAGAATGTCAGGGACAGACTCTCACTTATCTGTGGCGGAGAGCTTTCCATTGTGAATACCGGGAACGGAACGATAGTGAGAATAACCGTACCATGTGAGCCCGGAGGTGATACTGAATGAAAAACAGACTGATTCCGGTTGTGTTCATGACGGTTTTGGTGTTTGCGTCAATGATATCCGGATGTAAGAATAAAAATGACGGGGATAAGGAGCCTGCGGATCTGTCGGAACCGGTTGAAACCGTGGAGGTGACGGAAAGCTACCGTGATGATTTTGCGGGAGCGTGGACCGATCAGACCACAGGAGCAATGCTTGATATATGGAAGAGCGAAGACGGGATCTTTCACGCTCTTGCATGTGTCAAGACCGATGAAACAAAGGTCTCTTACTGGTCTTTCACCGCACCCGCGCAGGAAGGTAAGCTCGAATATACCGACTGCGAGAGGATTGATGCGGTCTACGGCAGTAACGGACAGATCTCCGAGGAGACAGTGTATGAGAGGGGAAGAGGAAGAGTGGAATTTGAAGGAGACAACCTTGTCTGGTATGATGCTACGGACAATGCCGGAGAGGGACTCGTGTTTGCTTACGAAGGGGGATATTAGGGGGATTGTTGCACTTTTGTTGCACTTAAAGTGATAAAACAAGGAGAGGGATATTGAACACAATTACGGTGGATGACAGGCAGCTTGCCGTCAATGCTATGCTTGATAATCTGAGAGAGATTGATCCCGGAGGCAACCACGCAGGGCTTATTTCCTCGCATGAGGCACTGCTTTTTGCGGATTCACACAGGCTGGATGTGGCATTTCTTGATATAGAGATGCCAGACATGAACGGCCTTCTGCTGGCAAAGGAGCTGAAAGACCGGCAGCCGGATATCAATATAGTATTTGTGACAGGCCATATAGAATATGCCTATGATGCGCATAAAGTCTTTGCCAGCGGTTATCTTATAAAGCCCGCAGGAACGGAGGATGTCAGGAATGTTCTTGACAACCTGAGACATCCGATCGAGAGAAAGCACGGGAGGGTACATGTCAGATGTTTTGGTAATTTTGAGGTGTTTATCGACGGGACACCGATGAATTTCAAAAGATCCAAGAGCAAGGAACTTCTGGCATACCTGATAGACAGCGCGGGCGGCAGAGTCAGCATGGGGGAACTGATATCCGTTCTGTGGGAAGACGGAGAGAATTCCGATTCCCGCAATTCACAGCTGAGGATGTTCATAGCGGATATCCGGAAGACTTTCAAGGAAGCGGGGGTCGATGAGGTACTGGTCAGAGAATACAACTCAGTGGCGATAAAACCGGAGATGTTTGACTGTGACTTTTACAGATTTCTCGAATCCGATCCGAATGCGGTGAATGAATACATGGGGGAGTATATGAAACAATACTCGTGGGCTGAGATGAGGATACACGAGCTTGATATGGAAAAAAACGGCGGACATTGAAGCGATGTGATAAAGGAGAAGAAGACATGAACAACACTCAGATTTACCCGTTTGAACGCAATCGGTATTACCCGAAGAAAAGGCTGTCAAGTGCCGATTATCAGGCAGAACAGGACTATTTTAACAATAAGCGCAGATTCCTTAACGGACTTATGTATGGTTCGGGGATAGTATGCGGCCTTGGAGTGTTCAGCCTTGACGATCTGTCTCTGCTTGTAGAGAGTGGCGTTGCAATAGACGGGATGGGAAGAGAGATCGTTGTTGAGACATCGGACGTTAAGAAGCTCTCATCGATAGAGGGATTTGATTCTCTCAAGACGAACGAGGTGAGCCTGTGCCTGAGATACCGTGAAGAGCCGGTTCATAAGGTATATGCCATCGACCAGACGGATCCCGACAAGGAATACCAGTACAACAGGGTAAAGGAAAGCTACGAGCTGTTCCTTATGGATAAGGATGATATTCCGGAAAAATTTGAGATGGAATCCGAATTCCTTACCAAGGGAACGCTTCTTTCCAGCGATAATTATCTTATAGAGTTTATTATGCCCGCCACCGTTTCCAAAGCGAAAGCGGTCAGGGCAAGAGTAAAGGTTACCGGCCTCGGAGAGGGCGGAACCAAACTTTCTTATTCTTCTGTCCTTCAGACACCCGCATTTGTAGGAGCTGACGGCTCCAACGAAATATCTATAGAGATACAGGATCTCGATATAGGACGCGGCGAGAGCGTGGTATATGATTACTGGCTGATGACTCTCGACACTCCGTCATTTGAATCCAATATCATATTGAAGACCGGCACTGCTTCGGGCTATGAGAATGATGTTGCCGTACAGGTTCCGGCCAATTTTGCGCTCAAGGTGCTGCTTTCAAATCTGCAGCCCAGAGAGATAGTAAGCCGGGAAATAGGAAGAATGAACCTTGAGCTTCGAAATGTCGGCGGACAGGGCGATTTTATACGGCTTGCGGATCTCAAGCTTGTCAGGACCGACAGTGCGTACATCATCGGCGATGTAAGCGAGAGTGAAGTAAAGAGTTATATTACTGCTCCAGCGCAGGAGATGACAAGGGGCGATTATCTTGAATACTTTGTAAAAGAAGCTCCCATCGGTGCGGACGGCAAAGTGGTCTTTTCAGGAAATCAGGGAGAGGATGCTGGATCCGATAACAATGCTTTCCTTCCCGAGATAGCAACGGGAGTGCTTGAGATCCCCATTGGAGAAAACGCCCGCCGCGGTACCGTTCATTATTCCGGAGAGATCGTACACGGCCTCGGAAAAGGAAACGTTTACGTGGATGTCGGATACGAGTATGTGAAGGAAGATGAATCCATAGGAGTCAATGCAAAGAGCACTATCTACGGAAATCCGGATATTTTTGCACAGGATCAGCGTACGGTAGTCAATGCCGAAACGGCGGTAAGAGTACTTAACGACAAGGGAAGCTTTGTGGTGGGAGCAAGGCTGCTCAACAATGTTGATTATCTGGTTCTCACTTACAGGTGGGTGGCTATCAAGTTCCCCGCAGGAAACGATCTGGGACTTACCGAGGACTATACCGGAAAGAGCATTGCACCCGAGACACCTACCGTCAGAATGGGCACCAAAGAGAATCACTACTTCGGAGTCCGTTACAACAATATGGACAAGTGCAGCGTAACATACGAGCTTACGGAGTCCGGATCGGGAAGCATCACCTCGGACGGTATATATACAGCACCTGCCAAGCCCGGTGTTTACGAGATCAGGATATACTGCACGGATATGCCGGTAATATGCACATATGCATATGCAATAGTCGAAAAGGCCGGATACGGAGATACGGATGAGCGAGCAAACAAGGCAGCTTCGGTATAAAACCCTACATAAGGTTAAGCGGAGCAGCGTTAATGAAGTAACGATATGCGAAGACGCGGAGAGTGCGACCGGCGGATCGGTCACCGTCCTCGCGATCGACGATCATTACACGATGCGCCGCTTTATCGAAGTTTATGACAAAGCGGATTACATAGAACAGAATACGGTTTTGAACATGTTTACGGACGATGGAAGGTTCTTCATCGTTTATCCGTATGTTCAGGAGAGAGCACTCGAAGATTTCTACATGGGTGAAGCCCTCACCCTGCACGAATGTGAGGAAATCTGCGTCAATCTGATAATTGCGTGCATGACAAGTAATCTTCCGTGGCCGGTTTTATATCTGGTGCTGAAGCAGAGAGAGATCCAACTCGCCAGAGACGGATCTGTCACGCTCAGTTATCGGATAGACCTTACGGATCTGGACCCGCTCATAGGAGAGGCGGAGTGCGCTCTTGAGTGCGCGAGGATACTTATAGGACTCCTTGAGCCCAAATCAAGGAGCAAAGCCAACAGCTATGTGCTCCTTCAGAAGAAGACCGAAAAAAGCAGCTATTCAAGTTTTAAAGAGCTTTATAAGGACGTGGAGATAGCGGCGGAACCCGAGAGAAAACGAGGGATCATCGCTACCGTAAAGGCATGGTTTAACAGGAACAGGCCGATATTTTTCAGGATATTTTTGTGGGTGAGCCTGATCCTGGCAGTGTTTGTGATAGTTACATTCCTCACAAACCTGTTTTTCGGAGATGCGCCATGGCTCCGTCTGTTTATAAGAAGTTTCGAACGCATTGGACTTGAATCGCTTTTGCAATAAAAGGTGGAGTATTCACAGATGAGAAGAATCAGAGGACTGATAGCATCAATCGTAATATGGATAACCGCTGTCGTGGCGGTTGCTGTGCTGTTTTACATTATAAACAAGCCCGGAACGGATTACACAACATCAAACTCATACGTAGATCTTGATGAGAATCTGTATGTGTCGGATAATTACCGGGATAACGGGCTTATATGGAGAATGGATTACAAGGGAAAGGTACTTAAGCTTTATTCCACAGGGACGGATACATTCCTTAAGGGGTGGAATATTGCGCAGACCGATTTAGCCGGTGAGAATATCTGTGCGGTGTTTTACAAGAGGGTTAACGACAACGGGAGAATGATAACCCGCTATGTTGTTGCGGAATTCAATACCGACCTGCAGATGAACTTTATATCACCTGCTTTCAGGATCCCGATGGAGTCCCGTTTTAGCGGATTTGACGGAAGTGAGGAAAACTTTTTCATCACCGCATTATCCGATAACGGGCAGCAGGCATATGCTTACCAGCTTAATGCAGGTGCTCTTATGAGCATAACCGAGCCTTCCGCCGAGGACAGGGAAAAATGGGAAGAGGCTGAGTGTTCACTGAAAGATATCGCTTACAGCGAGACAGTCTGGCCCAGATATTACACTGATGCGCAATACGGGGATGAAGTATTTGCGGTCAGATATGATAATTCCGAGCCCGGTTCCTTCGGGGTGGATGAAACCGTATCGAACCTTTTCAAGCAGAAGAAAATGACCCCCGGTCAATATGTGAGAGCCGTCGGTGTTTCTCCGGCTGTGTTTGTAATAGTCGCCCTGCTGGGATCGATGGTGATCGCCGCCGCGTTTATTCTTCTTCAGAACAGGAGAAGAGCGGTATATCTTATCTTCTGGTATGAGATGCTTATGGCGGTCGGATGTGTGGTTGCGCTTGTCCTTGTGGTAGCCGGGATCAAAAAAGCCATGATCTCCGAGTATACCGGTTTCGCGTCATCCGACGCGGTTGGGATCTTTGACGGATATGGGCTCATGGATCTTTCATCCAAAGATATCTATGATTCCGAGGAATACGAGATTATCTTTGACAGACTGGGGAGAAGAGAGGATTCATCGGAATACGGGATGAAGATCGAAGACCTGCTTGTGGTGGACAATCTGACAGGCAGAGTGGTCATGAGCATCTCGGGAAACAATCTGGACAATCTGGGTCATGTCTACGGAGACGAAGCGGAAAGTATGCTTGCGGATATCAGCGGAGGGAACGCTTACGCCTACGGCAATATATTCTTGAAGGGACAGAGAAAGTTCGTGCTTGAAACGGGACTTTCATCCTCCGGATACAGCGGATACAGCGCGGTGATGATAGCCGATGACAATATGTCGGTACCGGGTATTATGCGTCAGTATAAAGGACTGTTTATCACGGTTTTATCGGTATTTGTGCTGGCAAGTCTTGCGGGAGTGATATTCATACTGCTTCAAAACCGGGATCTGAGACTTCTCGGAGCTGCGCTCAAAACAGTGGCGACAACAGGGGAAGACATAGAAAAACCCGAGGTTGTCGGCAAGGATATGAACTATCTCTGGAACAGTCTTGTTGAGATCAAAAAGAGTATTGTGAGCAATAACCGCATTAAATACCTTACCTATGAGGCATATTTCAGGTTTGCTCCGAAGAGCATTGAAAGGATACTGAAGAAACAGTCCATTACCGAGGTGAAATGCACTGATGCGATCTCACTTCGCGGCGCGATAGCTCTTCTGACTGTTCCGACAAGAACAGAGAACAAGATGACCCACTCCGAGATAGAGAAGAAGAGCAATCTTCTTACCATAGCGGAAAAATGCAGGGAAGAATATGACGGCATTCTGGTGTCTGAAAATGACGCGTTAACAGAGCTTAAGTACCTTTTCACCGACGATAACAGGAATTCTTCGGGATTCGGTACCGACCTGATGCTCAAGCTTCAAGAGGAAAAGGCTCTGGGCCTTGCGGGCTCATCTATGATCCTTCATTACGCACCCTACATTTACGGAGTAGCGGGAAACGAAAAGCAGGCCTGCGTGTATATCGCATCTGCCGAAGCTGACATTCTTGCAGAGTACGCGGAATGGTTCAGACAAATGAGACTTGCTCTTGTACTTACGGAGCAGCTTATCGAACATGAAAACTGTGCGGGTGATTTCAGATACATCGGATTCATCATTCCGGATGAGAACAACCCCGAAAGAAGGATAAAGCTCTATGAAGCGCTGGATGCTGAAGCATCACCCGTAAGGAGCAGGAAATTCCGTCAGAAAAAGCATTTTGCCGACGCACTGGGGCTGTTCTATGCACGTGATTTCTATATGGCACGGGGAATGTTCTCGGAGATTTTGCGCGAGTCCCCGGATGACGAATTGTCTAAGTGGTACCTTTTTGAATGTGAGCGATATCTTGACGGAGCGGTTTCGGATGACTTCCGCGGCGAGCTTCACCTGGATGTTCGAGGAGAGAATTAGTAAAAAGTGAACCCGTTAAAAACATTATTACAATCGATAAAAGCTAAGTTAACGCCCTTTGTTACGAAGTTTAAACTCTACACCAAGCCGAGTTTCCTTCTTGCAAGGGCAACGGAGCTGCTCAGGAATTTCTTTACCAAGACTCTGAATGTCAGGCCGCGTCACAAGGATGATTATTATTCCGTCGGCCGGTGGCTGGTAAGCAGGCGTCTTGCCTTTGCCGTTGTGATCGTCATAGGTGTACTCTCGATAGCGTTCCTCGTCAGCTCATGGAGCGGACTGTTCCCGGGCAGACAGAACCAGGGTATAAAGACCTACGGATACAATAATGTCATGCTCAAATTTGCCAAAGGAACCGTAAGGATCAAAGGAAAGTCCGGTTATCTGGCTTATGAGGGACAGGTGTCCAAGGGGGCGTGCAACGGGCAGGGTACTCTTATGAATCCCGCAGGATTCGTTGTGTATCAGGGTAATTTTGCCAACAGCATGTACGAGAACAACGGAACCCAGTATTACCAGGACGGAACTCTTTTCTATCAGGGAACATTCCACGAGAATCTTCACAGCGGAACGGGAAAAATATACCGGACCAACGGAAGCCTGGAATATGAGGGAGAGTTTGCACTGGATATGAAAGAAGGAGAGGGAATCCTTTATGATATGGGACATAATCCCGTATTTACCGGAATGTTCTCCTTTGACGATATCAAATACAGCGACCTTATCGGAAAATCTGCATCGGATGTGGCTTCTGCCTATAACGGTGAGAGAAGCATTTATGAATCCTCCGGCGAGAGGGTAAGATATATGCCCGACATAAACGCTATGAGCGTCGAATATATCGATGATAATTCGGTCGATGCGGAAGCGAATGTGGAAGTGGTGTATGTGCTGAAGGACAGCTTTCCCACCGCTGCCGGAAGGATTTCCACCTTCACCGAACTGGTGGACTATCTCGGAGAACCCATATATGTAGGAACTTCCTATGCAACACTTCCCGAGATACTTGCCGTGAATAAACTGAACGAGAGATCAAAGGGAATAGTGATAAACGGACCTGCCGATATCACGATAAGCTCCGTGTTTACGGAATACAATGAGATAAAGGAATACGACAGAGACTATAAGGTTTATCTACACACCTACCATAAGGACGGACTGCTCTATACATTTGTGACCGATCCCGGTGTGGACACCTTCAGTTTCTATTATGTAATGACCGAGAACCTTGCGGATGTTGAATAGTACGAGATATATATGTACGGCTTGAAACTTAAACGGAAAAACGGATGAAAAGAAACGCCGAAAAAAAAGAAAAATCAAATAGAGTTATCTGCGGCGCAAAACGTATCATAGCGGGAATACTCACTGCCGCTGTGGCATTTTCGTCATGTCTTATTATTTTTCCGGAAGAAGCAGAAGCTGTCGCAACCCAGAAAGTGCTTTCGCTTGCCACCTGTAAGACAGTGGCCATCGCCAATTCCGAGAAGATCGAGGCCATCGAGCTGCAGATCGAGGCTAAGCAGGCAGCCAAGGAATCCGCAATACGTTCTTTGAAGGAAAAGGAGAGGAGCATGAAGACCTTTAGATGGTCGCCGCTTCTGAACTTCACTTTTCCCACCACACCCAATGAAGCCGAAGCCTTTGAGTTTGCCTATAAGCCGAAGCAGCTTCAGTATGACATAGACACATTAAAGCATAAGATAAACGATCTTAAGCTTCAGGAGAGTGAAAAGGTGAGCGGTATCTATATAGATATCATCACTTCATCCGCCGAGATCACTTTTCTCAAGCAGAGGATCAGTAATCTTGAAAAGACACTGCTCAAGAACAGAGCAAGACTTGCTCTGGGACTTGCCACGGAGGCTCAGATAAAGCAACAGGAAAAAAGACTTGAAGGATATAAGAAGAGCCTGTCGTCGGAGCAGACCAAACTCACAAGATCGAAGGATAAACTCAGCAAAGAAGTGGGGTTTGAGATCACGGACAAATACATCTTTGAGGATGCTTTCGTGGTTACAAACATTGACAGACAGAGTGTCGAAAGCCTTCAGCTGTATGCCCGGCAAAATGACCATACCGTCTTTGAGGCCAAGCAGGAGGAAGAGCTGGCAAAGCTTGCCTTAAAAACCAATCACAGTCTTATGAGCTCCCAGTACGGCAAAGATATGGGGCTGATAGACGGATATGTGCAGCAGGCCATGGACGGAACCTCCATCGATAAGAGGGCATTCAAGAAAGACTACAACACTTTCCTCCAGAAGATAGATGAACCATGGGTGGGGAAAAAGAGGATACTCTTTTTCAAGTTCCCCAAGGAATGGTGGAAGGGAGATACGGACGGTATACGTTATGTTGAGGATGATCCGTACGTGCTTTATACATCCGCTCTCGAGTATGAGAGTGCATTAAAGGAATACAAAAATACCTGTAATGAGCTGGACAGCGCCATAGCCGACGGCTATGACAACCTGATGGAGACCAGAAAGGCGTATCTGACAGCCATAAGCGACCTTAACACCCTGAAGGAACAGCTTATCTATGATGAAGCGCTGAATGCACTCGGTCAGCTTTCACTCGAAGAATACGATACGGAACTGGGGGAATATGAAAGCGCCAGGAGCGCATTAAAGGACGCTCTGTCTCTTTATTCAAAAACGCTCTTTGAATTCGATAAAACTACATGCGGGGCCGCCTCCAGGTATTTCGTGCAGGAATCCCTGACAACACAGGTAGGACATGCAGGGCTCGGCACTCCCCCCGAAGACGGCGATGCGGTGGAGGATGCGCTCGCTTCAATGCAGTCTGTCATCAAAAAGGGTGCCACTTACAGCATACGTTCCATCGTGGAGTCGGAAGAGTTTATGCTGTATATCGATATTCCGGAGGATTTCGAATACAATATCACGCATTTCGAACTCTGGTCGGACGGAAGACAGATAGGTGAACGAACAGCGAAAGGTGATGCCATAAAACACCTCACACTTACCGTTGAGGATGTGGACTCCGTGGCTATTGCTCTCTATAACGGGGAGGAATTCATAGACAAATGCTCTATCGATCCCTATGTCACATACGGACCGTTAAATATCACGGTGGGATATGAGAAGATCGATCCCGAAGCGGAAAAATACGTAGGATCGTATACCCTTGAGGAAGATGATAATACCGAGATGATAAAGCTGCGCTTTACTTTCGATAAGGCGCAGGTTACCAAGAATTACAAAACGGATCAGGAGGTGGCTTTTTATAATATAAGCGCACAGAAAAACCTGTATCTGTTCTCAAACGATTTCGTAAAGTCTGATGATCCGTTTACCTATATGTCATTTATCAAAAATGACATAGGAAAACTGACCGTGAGGATGTTTGCTCAGGACGGAAGTTATATCGGCGGAGCAAGCATCAATACGAACGATAAAAAGCTCTATGCCGATGAGGATGTGACACTTGCGGATGTCCAGGAGGCTCTGGCGAGGCAGATAGTGGTGGAGAAGAAGTCGGAGGAGCTTCTCGCCGAGAAGGAAAGAGTAGAGAGCCTTCTTGCGGCAGCGCAGAGTGTTGATACCGGCGAAGCCGAGTCCCCCACCGTCACTCATTACAAAGAACGTCTGACAGAGATAGACAAAAAGCTGTCGGATATCAACAACAACGTGACTCAGGAAGAGATCAACCGGTCACTTACCGAGAACGCGGAGGAGATCGAGAGAAGAATAAACGAATCCGGGGCAGCATCCGGGCTTTTCGGTGGGGGAGAAGAGAGCGATGCGCAGGACGAGGGGGAAGCAAAAAAAGAGATACTCAAAGCCGCCGCAGAGGATTATGTAAAGGAAAAGAAGTTAGAGGCTCTCAAGGATCAGATAAATCAGTCTCTGCTGGATAAAGAATCGCGAAAGCTTGCACTGATGCGTCAGCTTGAGACCGCAAAAGACAAAAAGGAAAAAGACCGGATTTCCGCAGAGCTTCTTGCTCTGATGCAGGAAATAGAAGCCGATAAAAACAAGCTTTCAAGCCTGAACAAAAACAGTGTAACGGCAAGTGAGAAAGAGATACTGGATGCACTTGAAAGCAAAGGCGATGATATATATGCCAATGCTGCGGACAGGTTGTCCATGCCCATGCTGTACGGGAGTGAGGTCGGACAGTGGGCCGTGGCATATCTCGAGCAGGAAGGATTTGAGGCCAGTGAGGAAAACGTCCGGGCGGTTGTTAAGATGGCGGATTCCATAGATGATTATGAGAAAGCCGTCGAGAGAATGAAAACTCTCACAACCGGTATGGAGGCGGCCAGAAGGAAAGCAGAACAGATCCGCAAAGGAGGTACTACCGCGGATATTTCGCTGGCGGATCAGCTTGATAATATTGCGGATGCATACGGAAAAGAAATCCTCAACATGGAATCCGTGCTCAGAAAGACCGATCCTGCCAAGGAAGTGAGACTGGCCGATCTGAAGAAGCAGAGAGACGACCTGCGGAGTCAGATCGAAAATGTAGACAAAGCGATCGATGAGCTTGTGTGTGTCAGGTATCCCAATCTTGCCAACTACCTTGCTGACATCAATGCCGAGATCAATGTCCTGAAAGTGGTCCTTAACAGTTACAAGACGGAACTCGAAGTGACTACTCAAAAAACGAATAACGAGATAAGTACTCTGGAAAGAAACGGCGAACAGATCACGGCCCAAAGGGATGAATGCATCAGAAAGCTCGAGGAAGAGAAGAGCAAGCTGAAAGAGCTTGAAAGAGTACTGGGGCAATCATCCTTGTTTTTGATTATTTCCGACTCTAGCAAAAGAAGAATCGAGAAATACGAGAAGGAGCTTAAAGAAGCACAGGAAGCATACGGAAGGTTTTATTTTGAAGGAACGCTTCCCGACGGAGCCGAGAGCTCTACCGCCAAGCTTGAAAGACTGAGAATGGAGCTGGAAGCTTTTACCGTAAAGATGAATACTCTTATCAGCGATACCGAAACAAGTATAGCAAATAAGGAAACCGCCGTTGAGACCCGGACAGAAGAATGGGAAGGATCGAAGACCGATAAAGAATCGTACAAGACGCAGAAAAAACTGCTCAACAATCAGCTGAATGAGATCGAAACGGTTATAGCATCTTATTATTGATATCATGGGTGTTGCGGTTTTGTTGCAGGGGAAATGCTATATTTAGTGTACAAAAGGGAAAATGAATGAGAAATAAGATGAGGAAAGGAAAACGTTATAGCATCAAAAGCTGTTTAAGACGTGCTTTATGTGTCTTTTTCTCGGCACTTATTCTTGCAGTTTCTTTTCCGAATCTGTTTATGACAGAGAGTACAACAGCATATGCCGAAGGCGAGACTATTTACGAAACTATCATATCGGCGCTGGTGAGCGAGAACATGTCAAATGCCGCAAGATATGATGAGTTGACGGATGAAGTCATAAAAAACACTTTTTACAGCCTTCATACGAATGAGACTAATTGGAGTACTGTTAATATCCCTTCATTCATGAAAGCTCTGGGAGATCTCATAAAGGACAAGTACACCCAGGATGTGACCGATCCGGAAACAGGAGTTGTTTCGACGGTAACTGTCGCGGAACTTAACCCCTGGAGCGATGAATCAGCCGACTCTCCGGGATCCCCTTACAGCCCCGGAAAAGATTTTCTCGGTGATCCGATGAATACCGGATATACCATGGGTAATCTGGTCGCATCCTATGCCAAGAACGAGATCACTGTTGCGGCCCTGCTTACCGACGCACAGATAATCGCAGTCTATGACAGGCTTGCCGGAACGGATGAAGATTCCGATCCGTTTATCTCGGAGGAGAGCTTAAAGAGTGCACTTATCGGCGAGGTGTCCAGTGTAAGCATAGGAGGGTTTGCGGAACAGAACACTTATGAGTATATTGATACCTCGAATCTCGTAACATACGGACAATACATTCTTAACAGAGCGGGAAAAGGGCAGGGACCGGTGCCCGGCGGAACTCTGTTCATAGGGACATGGCTGATAGATGCACAGTGTCTGAATGAGACCTTCTACAGAGCGGCACTCGCTTCCATGAGCACATACAATCAGCAGCTGATGCTGTATAAATCCGAGCTCGCCGGAAACAACTGGCGTGATATATACGGAGCTTCCGGGCTCGAGGATATCCTTCCGATAGCTGAAAATATCGAAGAGGCAAGCCTGGCGGAATATCTGGTATCGGTGGTTGTGGGAAGCGACGGAATGCCCGTAAATGCAAAGACCGGTGCCGCGGTTGACATATTCAACCTTTCAAATCCGTATGAGATGGAGCAGATCCCCGAGTTAAGGGCATTAAAGATACAATATGATGCAGATATCGTTTCTGCCACCGACACGGGTTCAAAATATTATATTTACGACAGACTGACAAAATTTTTCAATTCCGACTCATATCTTGTAAGAGATGCCTCAATGGCAGAAGACTGCAAGTATATCCTGGGAGTGTCGGCCCGTACAGGTATAGCTTTTTACGCCGGAGATTACCGCTTCGGAATGTTTATCGGATCCAGACGTATAGAGGAGAGCGGAAGAGGATTTCTCGAAAGTATAGAAACCGCGGCCGAAAGCACGACAGCCAGACTGAATTACGATTGGAATACATCCGATACACGCGTTGCCCTCATCAGAGGTCCCGTGGCATGGAGAAACGAGGTGGCATGGAGAAACGAGATAAATGCCGCCGGAGGAATAGAAACATTAAGAAACAGGATATACAATTTCCAGGAAGTATGGAGACATTTTTCATGTGTTCAGGATGAAGTGACCGATGATTATGACCGGAAGATGAAAGGAATGGGAAATCTGTACGGTCAGCTCAGAGCCAGCGGCACGGGCGATGACAAAGAAGTAGCGGATATGGCACTTCTTCTTTTGGAAAGGCTTGATGCGGGGAGAAGAGCAAGGGTTTATGAAAACCTGGTTGAGAACGAAGAAAACAATTATTTTGTGGGACCTTCTCTCAACCTTCTGTATCAGCAGGTTGCATACGGCGAGACTCAGATCGGCAGAAATTTTAATCTTATTATGTACACGGATGAGGATTTCGCCGAAGTGTCATCCATCACTGAAGCCGTGGAAAATGCGATCACAGAGTGTAATAAGAGCTACATAAAATACAGTTCGCTTTCATTGTCTCCGGGAACCACGATAGTCTCCCGGATGGAATATGATCTTTCAAATAATGTGATCAACAATGCGGCACAGGGAAGCGCCGCCGTGAGCACAAACCTGAGAGACCTCGTAGACCTGGGAAATGTTAAAAACAATGTTATTGCACACAAGAGCAGGGAACTGACGCTCATCAACAAGCTTCTCGAAGTAGGGGATGCAAAATTCAGCGAAAGTGTTCATTCATCTGCGGGAGAGACATATCTGAAGGCTGTGGCCGATCCGCTTACCTCGGATAAAACGCTTGAAGAGATACTGAGTGATCAGAAAGCGGGTGTTGCTTCCGTGGCAACCGAGCTTCAGAGTTTTATCAAAGCGAGAGCAATGAGACTTCCGACAAATGATGCCCTGAATTTTGTCAGGGAGAGGATCAACTGGGCGGAAGCCCAGAGAACCGGCATCTCCGGCGATGCATTCGGACCCTATGCCGAGGAAGCTCTCAACGATCACATAAAATGGCTTAACGACCTTCTGAACACCGTGAAGGAAGGCGGAGAGATCACGGATGAGCTCGATGATTTAAATGCCAAAAAGGCCACTCTCGAGCAGGAAATGCTCAACGCTTACGACAATAATGATAACGAAACCGGCGACAGGATCAAAAACGAAATAACCGAGATTCAGAAGCAGATAGATGATATCAATGCCAAGAGAGCAGCCGTTAAGAATGATCCGGACGCATCGGCCGCCGAAAAGGTGGAGGCGCAGGAGATCGGAACTCAGCAGGCAGCGGCGGATAAGATCGCAGATGAGCTTTTGGCAAAGATCGCAGACAATGATTTTGACAATCTCGAGCCCGGTATAAATGCACTTATAGCACTTGAATCTCCGAGGCTTCAGGAGGTCCTTGACGCATTAGAGCTCCACGGCGGATCGAAGGCTCTCATAAACCTTGTGGAAGACGGTATCGCAGCACTGGGAGATATCTCCGGTGACGGTGAAGGAACCGGGACGGAAACCGACGACAGCGGAAACGGCGCAGATACCGGAGAAGGCGGAGGAGACGGTTCCGACGGAAACGAAGGAGAAGGCCAGACAGGCACCGGCGGAAACGGCGGAGGACACGGAGACGGTCTTCCTGCAAAGGATTACGGAGATTCGTTAGCTCTTGATGAAGATGATTTTGATGACGCCATAAGAGAAAGCTACGGAGAGGAGCCTTACGACTTCGGTACAGCAGAACAGGCGGCGGTGGTTGCGGCACTTATCAATTTTGCGGATGCCCGTAACGATAAGAATTCCTACGATTACGCACTTGATCTGTTAGACAGGCTGATAAGCGAGGGCAATCCCTTCATCTACAGGCAGTATGTGTCGGATCTTTCGACGGAGTACGTGTCGCTTGCGGCGGTCGACAACTGCAGAAGATATACAGGATTCAGATTTGTGGATGATACGACTGCTTTCGTCTCTTCCGAAAATACCGCATCCATGCAGCAATACATTATAGGTTCCGCCAGCTACAGGTTCTCGGATGGATTAAAAACTGTCCGTAAGAACAACGGTGATGAGATGAGCATGGATAAACCTACCGTTCGTCAGAGTGATTACTCCATCAGACATATAAGCGGAGAAGAGTATCCTTATATCGTGGAGAGCGCTTCCGGAGCACTTTTGTACTGCACATGTGTCTACATCCCGGGAACGGAATGGGCAGTGCTCATAACACCACAGACAGACAAGAGGATCGCTGCTATACTTGATGCCTTTGATCTGAAGGCTGACGGACAATAAGCTAAAGAGTCGGGCAGGGTTGATATGATTAATGATTTCAGGGAAAGGAAAATGTATATTAGGGCAAGAGCTATGGCGTTTATTCTTGCGCCTGTTATCGCTTTTTCCTCATCTCTGACCGTTACGGCGGATGATACAGAGGGCAGAGTTACCTCATCCCGGCCTGCATCATCGAATGCGATCACTTACGAGTATTACACTCAGGAGCTGAAGAATGTGGTTCCCGCATCATGGCTTTTTGTGGGAACATATCTCATGTGTGCCAAAGCGGTCACCGCGCAGGTATACCAGAGCGCTCTCGAGAGCCGGGATACATACAATCAGCCCATTGCTTATTACAGATCGGAACTGGACGGGGCCAAATGGAAGAATATTAAGGATGCCTCATCCATCGACCTGATACTTCCCTCATCCGAAGATGTAGAGGAAACGGAGCTTTTCCCTTACCTTATCACAGCAGTGGTGGGAGAAGACGGAATACCCAGGGATCCGCTCACCGGAGACAGCATAGATATTTTTAAAATGATCTCCATTTATGATATGGAGAACATCCCCGAGCTGGATGCCATAGAAGAGTATTACAACAGCGGAGCGGTTTCCTGGCAGGATAAAGGGAGTAAAAACTATCTGTACCGCACCCTGTACTTTTTCTTCGAGAATGACACTCTGGACTTTGACAGGGAGTCTCTTGATACAGCAAAGCTGAAACAGCAATACGCGGCCCTTTCCGCGGACAAAGGCCTTTTAGAGCAAAGATGGGACGAAGCATATTCAAAATCCCCATTGGTCTATCCTGAAGAATACAGGGATATCATGACCCTGATGCGCAACTGGCCGAACATTCAGGATGCCGTTACCATAAAGTCCGACGAAGAGATGGATAATATCCATCAGATGTTCCTGGAGCTTTTTGACCGGGGAATGGAAGAAGAGGCAGACAGTGCACTCCTTGTGGAGAGACAGGTCGATGCCGCAAGGCGCGCGGAAGTCTATTACAATCTGACTTCAAATGATAAGCTGGCCGGCGGCTCGGATGTAGAAAAACAGGAATTTGAGGATGAGGTGGCCCTCAGAAAGACCCAGGTCAATGCACAGCTTGCCTTACTCAACACTCAGATAGATAAAGAACAGTCAGCGATAACAGACCTTACCGTGACGGTGGATTCTCTTGAAAACGCGAATGCGGAGATAGACAGTCAGATAAGTGCGGAGAACGAAAGCTTTGATGCACTCGATACGGAAAACCGCAAAGCGGAGCTTTCGGATGAACTGGACTCCCTAAGCGGGGATTTCGCTCCGGTAAAGCAGCAGTATGAAGAACTCAATTCAAAGATAGACAACATACTTTCCGAGACGGATGAGATAACCGGGGAAGTGGCCGCACTCAAAAAAGAAAAAGAAGATAAGCTTGAAGCGTATCAGAGCAGAAAAGCAGAGCTTGAAGCCCGGATACAGGAGCTTACCGACAGGTATGATGCCGCAAAAGGAAAAGAAAAGCTGCTTGAAGATTCGAGACGGGAATATGAAGAGGTTAAGTCATATTCCGAATATGTGCAGGAGTCTTTATTAAATGAATCTGTGCGCCTCGAGGAATACAAGTGGGATGCCGACAGTTATACAAAGAGCAGATTTACCGCGACTGTTGACAGCTCAAAAACATACGATCCCGACAAAAAGACAGAAGCGGACCGGCGTGTGGAAAAACAGACCGATGTCGTGGAAGACTTAAAACCGCTGCTGGATGCGGCTCGCAGAAAACTGAATTCCCTCGGAGAAACCATTGCTTCTCTGGAAGCCGATCTTGCTCTTGAGGATGAGATAAATGCACTTCTGGACGAGTATAACGAGCTCACCGGCAACGGGAAACAGTCCCTTGAAGATGAGCTGGCCCGGATAGATGCCGGTATAGATGAAAAACAGGGATCGATGCTTGCTCAGGACGAAAGCGGGAACAGCATGCTTTCGGATCTGAAGAAGGCCTTCGACGAAGTTTCGGGCATCGAGGAAAGCTACAGGGAAAAGAAAGAAGCTGTTGAAACAAAGAACGCAGAGCTGGATGAACTTCTCAAAGCCGAGAAGAAGCACGAAGATAAACTTGCTGCGTTAAAGGATAAAAAAGAGAAAAACGAAAAGAGAATTGAAGGAAAAAACAACTGTATTAGAGTGGCAAAAGCTTATCTTGAAGAGCTTAACAAGAAGGCGGACATAATCGCCGATGAGATAAGCAAGATCGAAATATACGAAGATGAGGAAGGGGATACTCCATACACCCACTCCATCAATCTTTTGAACATTGAAGAAGCGAGCATAAAGAGTCAGCTCGCCGCTAATGACAGCATAGAGAAAGCTCTTGGAGTGCTGAAAGCGGAGTTTATCAAGGCCGAGGCCGAGAATACTTCCCAGATGCAGGACGGAGAGGATGTCAGCAAAGATGAGAAAAAAATCCTTTCGGGAGAGCTTAAAGATATAAACAGGGTAAGGACCATAAGCACCGAAGTTGCCGAAGAAGTATTGTCGACAACACCTTCTCTTGAGGAGAGGCTTCCCAAGATCGAAGCCGCGCTTAAGGATTATCAGGAGAAATCCTTAACATATCTGAAGGCAGACAAATTAAGCTTTGCACCTACTCTGTATTTCCTCAGGAATGCAGCCGCAACCGGGACTCCCGCCTACGGAAGGCAGTTCAAATACATGAATGCTTACTCGGGTTATTCGTTTGACGAGGATCCCGACCTTACGCAGTTAATAGAAGATGCGATAAAAGAATGTCTTGCGGCACGTACCGAATACGAAAAAAAGAGCATCAGGAGAGGAGAGACAGCTTCCGATTATGCGAAATATCTTCTCTCAAGGGCAGTGGCAGCAAATGCCCCCGACATAGATTCCTGCATGCCCTACCTTCAGATGCTGACCGATCTGGTCAACATCAATAAGGACGAGAAGGTACACGAAGATCGTGAGATCGATCTTCTCTACGGATGGTTACTCCCGTTTTCAATGTCGGATTTCAGAAAAAACAGGACCGAAGAAAGCTGTCATGATTATCAGTTTTATATTAAAGCACTGTCCGACAGGGAAAGCGTACAGGATGCGATAATATATGTGGAAGGCAGGCTCGAATATGCTTACGGCATAAGAAACAGTTTCCTTACCACCGGTGACGGAGCAGTTATAGAAAGCCACATAGACTGGCTTGAGAACCTTCTGAGGGCTCTTAAAGAGAGGGCTGATACGGATGAAGAGGAGGATGATGACGATGGGCTGCAAAGCGATCTGGAAGAGGAACTGGAACGGGCGATTGAGGAGGATGACCTTGTCAGAGCAAAGAAGATAGAGGCTCTGCTGAAGATGCTCGCCGATGCACAGGCTGCAGAGACCGGCGGTGAAGCGGGAAGAGACACGGTTAATCCCGATCTTGACGAAACGCATGCAGTTTCCGGCAGACCCGATGCCGAGTCGGAGATACTCGCAGCAATGCTTGATTCAAAGGATACAGAGGGGTATGATGTAAAGGGAGACATCGACAGGCTCGTTACGGTGGCGGCTGATCTCGGAGATGCGGAAGATGTTCTGAAGCAGTTCGGAGACGACGCGGTGGAATATGCCGACAGAGCAAAAGATAAGACTGCAGTCCCCGAGGGAAGACAGATGTCTGACAGCGGAAAAGGACTTGATATTTACAGGGATCTTACAACCGGTGAGGCCGATGATCTTATAGGCGATACTTTCGATAACAGTAATGATGCCCAGAAGGCGGCCATAGTGGCTTATCTTGCGGATATTACTTACGGTGACACCGACAGCGGGCTTTATGACTACATGCGAAATCTTTTGGACGAGCTTATCAGGAACGGAAGCGCATGTATTTACAGGCAGTATCTGGATGACAGATCAACCGAATATGTATCACTTGCCGCTGTGGATAACTGCAGAATGTATACCGGTTTCAGATACGTGCGTAAAGACGGCAGCGCGGACATAACCATGAGCCAGATCAATAACGGATCCGCAAGCTATACATTCACGGTGGGTAAAACGCTTGTTGCCAAGAATAGCTCCGATACCGACAACATGGATAAAGCGGCCGGAGAGCAGACAGATGAATATCTGCGCAGGGGAAGCAATGAGAAATACTGTTACATCACGGAAGATTTTGCACGGAAATATATGGGATGCGGGTGTGCTTATGTTGATAATACCGACTGGGCGATACTCATAACTCCGGGAATGGATCAGATCATTACGGAAATAGCCGGGATACTCGGTGAAAACGCAAAAAAGGAATAAACAGATGGCAGATTATACAATAATCTCAGATGTAAGTAACTACATAATCAATGTCCTCAGAAAAAAGATGTGTCCGGAGCCGATACCCTCGCCCAACAATATAGAGGTTTCATCACCAGCATCGCAGGATGTTGACTATATCCTCGGGCTGTATCTGTATGATATCAAAGAGGATGACACGGTTGCTCCGCCGCCGACGGTAAGACGGGGCAAATACCAGCTTCAGCCGCCGCCAAAGCCGTATAGTCTTTACTATATGGTGTTTATAAATTCGGGAGGCCAGGCAGGTCTTAAGGACCAGGACTTCCAAAAGATCATCGGAAAGTGCGCACAGATTGTTTCGGATAACAATTCAGTACTTCCGAACCAGCTTCAGAACTGGCTGGATACTCAGGAACCTCCGATTGTTCTCACACAGGCGAAGATCAGTCTTGAGGAGAAAGTAAGGGTGTGGAGTGCGATAAACAAGCCTTATCAGATATCGCTCTTTTATAAGGCGGCACCCGTATATGTATCCAGCGAACTCGTCATCAATACTCCTCGTGTTGTTGATGCACAGTTCTCGCTGAATGTAACAGGTGAGGGGGTGGATAAAGATTAACAGACGACCACCACCAAGAGGCAGAGATAAACCTGCCGGCCGGAAAGGAGGAAACCGGAAATGGAGAAGGCAGTTATCCGCGCAAAACTTGATCTGCTGATCATGTTAAAGGATTCAACAACAGGGTTTGCGGTGGATGAGAGAAATGTCCGCTTTATCAGAGACGGTGAGTCGATCACCGCCAGTCCACGCGGCGAGGGAAGCTACGTATTCATCAACATCGGCAGAGAAAATTGTCTTATGCAGGTAATAGTATATGGATACGAACCCCAAACCTTAAAAGTTGACTATGAGGAGCTGGACAGCATACTTCCCTCGATAGACGTATTCCTGATACCGTCAGAGAATACATCCAAAGGAGAAGCTCTTATCACACTTAAGGGTCGCCTTTCCGGACTTGAGAGATTAGAAGCCATCCATCCCGGCAGAGCCGTTACGACCATCAGGGAGCTTGATCAGAAGAAGCGCATCATGACAGTGTTTGCGCCAAACAGAAGAGTAAACCTCACTGACGGACGTTACGGAGTGTTCAACGCAGAGAAGACAACCTTTGAAGTCATTGAGATCGAAGAGGAACTCTCTGAAAAGAAATTCCGGATACGAAAGAATCCGGACGAGGAAATACTCCCGAATTCACAGATATGCCGTATTATTTACGGTCAGATCTGGGAGGATGGAACGTACCTTTTCAGGATACGTGATGACGGGAAAAACCTCAGGTACCTTATCAAATATGTTGTGAACGGTCAGATCAGATACAAAAAAGTTGATTTCGCGGAGAGCGAGATCACCGGTCTTGACTGAGGAAGGATCAGTAAATGTCAGTTGCCGTGGTTAACGGTGCAAGCTGTGTATGCAGCTTTGGAACGGCACCGGGTACACTTAATTCGACAAATAATTTTACAGTGCTGGCGGACGGGAAACCGATCTGTCTGATGACGGACATCGCCGGAGGAGCAAATATTTCGCCGTTTGCCATGTGTACATCACTTGCCAATCCTGCTGTGTCGGCTGCAACCGCCGCCGCTCTGGGAGTCCTTACTCCGCAGCCCTGTATGCCGACTGTGGCAGGCACCTGGATGGGAGGAGCAAAGACACTTGTCGGCGGAAAACCCTGCCTTACGCTTGATTCAAAGTGCATGTGCAGTTTTGCGGGATCGATAAGTATTGTGAATCCCGGTCAGACCAAAGTAATGATTAATTGAACGTTCATAAAAAAACGAAAGGAGAAAATCAGTTTATGGCTGAATATTTTAGTCCCGGAGTATACGTCGAAGAATATGACAATTCTCCACGGAGCGTAGAAGGGGTAGGAACAAGCACAGGCGGCTTTATCGGTCTTGCAGAGAAAGGCCCCACCAAGGGAGCTCCCCTTCTTGTAACAAGTTTTAAGAGCTTCAAGCAGCAGTTTGGCGGCTTCCTTAGCGAGTACACACACGGAGATTACCGTTTCCTCGCAAATGCAGTTGAGCAGTTCTTTGTAAACGGCGGTACACGTTGCTATGTATCACGTGTTGCACCCGAAGATGCGGTTTGCGCATCCAAGAAGATGGGTATCCTTAAGGTTACCGCAGCAAATGAAGGTAAGTGGGGAAACCGCATTCAGGTTTCATTAAAGACAGTTACCAAGAAGAAGATGCAGCTTCTTGAGGCAGTAGGCAAGAATGTCTACAAGGCAAAGAGCGCAGAAGGCTTCAGAGAAGGCGATATCGTTGAGTTCAACGGCGAATACAACCGTATTGCAATGATCTATGACGAGCAGATCACCTTTGAGAACAAGTTCAAGGCAGATCCCGTTGATGCGGACATGATCCCCAAGAACGTTGTTAAACTTGTTACTTTTGACATGTCAGTACGTTATAACGAGGCACAGGAGAATTTCTTCGACCTTACCCTCAATGCTTCTTCTCCTTCCTACATCAGCTCCAAACTTGCAGGAAGCAAGCTTATCACTATTGAGGCTAAGACAGTTAAAGAAGCTGTTTCCAAGCCCGCTGACGGCGCTAAGGACGACACTCCCATCAAGGAGATCGGAAACCCTGTAGAGAATATCCTCGGCAAGGGTATCACCGAAGGAAGCTTCACTCTTGAAGGCGGAGCTGACGGCAGCATCGCAAAGGTTAACGCTCTTACATTTATCGGAACCGATGACGGCCCTGAGGGACGTACAGGTATCCAGAGCTTCCTTGAGAATGACAATGTCAACATCCTTGCAGTTCCCGGAGTGACCATCCCCGAGGTTATCGTTGCTCTCGTAGCTCACTGCGAGAACACAAAGAGCCGTTTCGCGGTTATCGATATGCCCAAGGATATGTATAAGACCGACGAGCTCGTTAAGTATCGCGGACTTATCGACAGCACCTACGCTGCTATGTATCATCCCTGGATCCAGGTATTTGACAGAGGTTCAAACAAGTCCGACTTTGTTCCTCCTTCAGGAGCTGTTATGGGCGTATATTCACGTACCGACATCACCCGCGGAGTACACAAGGCACCTGCAAACGAGGCAATCTTCTGCACAGGCGTAAAGGTTAATTACACCAAGGATGAGCAGGATATCCTTAACCCCGAAGGAGTTAACCTTATCCGTGCGATACCCGGTGAAGGAATCCGTATCTGGGGTGCGAGAACAGCTTCTCAGAACAGCGCATTCAAGTATGTCAACATCAGACGTCTCTTCATCTATGTTATGGAGAGCATCAAGGCATCTACCAACTGGGTTGTATTCGAGCCCAACGACAACACATTGTGGCAGAGAGTATCACTTACCATCACTTCCTTCCTCGATGGACTCTGGAGAACGGGCATGCTGACAGGCGGTTCACCCGGAGAGGCTTATTTCGTAGAGATAGGACCTTCCACCATGAGCGCAGACGATATCAGAAACGGCAGACTTATCTGCAATATCGGTATCGCTCCCAGCCGTCCCGCTGAGTTCGTGATCTTCCGTCTCACACAGCACACCTCCGAGACCGGCGGCAGTGAAGGCGGAGAGGAATAATAGGGAACTGATTAACGGATTGTTCGTTCACTAAAACAAGAAAAGGAGAAATAATTAATGGCTAGTCCTTATGAAAACAGTAAAGGCTTATCATATCCCCTTACAAAAATGAATTTCCTTGTACGTGTGGCGAATGTGGAAGGTACTGCCGCATTTTCACAGGTAACGGGAATCGATGCTTCGGTGGATGTGATCGAGTTCCGCCAGGGCAATGCAAACTCCCTGGCACCCGTAAAGATTCCGGGCCTTGTTAAGCACGGAAATATCACCCTTCGTTTCGGCTACACTCTTGATTCCGCATTCAAGACATGGATTCAGGAATGTGTATCCGAGGTTCGTGGAGAGATTCCCAGAAACGAAGTTCAGATCGAGCTTATCGATATCAACGGCGGTTCTCCCCAGACTATCGCAACCAGCATTACCGGAACCAGAGTATGGCTTCTTACCAATGCATGGGTAGCAAAGTACACCGGACCCGAGCTTGACGCAAAGACCTCCGATGTTGCTATCGAGTCTGTAGAACTTGCTTACGAAGAGTTGGTAATACCTAACTAACGCAAGAACATGAGCAAAAAGCGGGATTGCCCTTACAGGGCAATTCTGCGATTTGCGAATGTCGGCAGAATTGCATAAGCTCCCGGGGAGCGGAGCATCTGTATTGCGTGAAGTAAATCAGGAGAACAAGGATCATGGAGACAGAATTTGAATTTACACTGCCTAAAGGATACGTTGACGGCAATGGCGAGATTCACAGAAACGGACGTATGAGACTTGCCACGGCAGGTGATGAGATGCGCGCACAGCGTGATCCCAGAGTGCTCTCGAACCCTTCATATCTTACGATAGTGTTGCTTGCAGAAGTCATAACCGAGATTGAAGGCGTTGCGACGATAGCACCCAATATCGTGGAAAGGCTGTTTACCGCAGATCTTGCTTTTTTGCAGGATATGTATCAGCGTATCAATGATATCGAGCCTCCTACAATGCATTTTGTATGCCCGGATTGCGGGAAGGAGCATGATATTCCGCTAAATTTTACCAGAGAGGGATAAAGCTCTACCCTCAGGATGAGCTTTTTAAGGAGATGGCGTTCATTTCCTACTACTTCCACTGGAGCGAGGCGGAAGTCCTTTCAATGGATCATGTGATGCGAAGGCGATGGTGTAAGGAGATAAGCTCCATAAACAAAAACCTTAATCCCTCAGACAGCAAACGAGAAAAGAGTATACTAGAGATGCTTCCGACAGGAATGAGATAACGGAAGATGTCGTAAGGTATGCTTAATTGTCATACAGTGAGATATATACATGACGGAAGAATATAATTTTCTTACCAATTTCAGATTTATGCTCAGGGTTGACGGGGCCTTTGATGTTCCGCTCAAGAGTGTTCGCGCTTTCTCAAGAGAAAACGAATATGATTATATACAGGAAGGCGGCATGAACGATTACGTTTACATGCGCAGAAAGCCCATAAGCAAACCCTTCACGCTTCAGGTTGAGAGATATGTTGCCACAGATTTCAACGATCCTCTCTCAAACGGCACTGAGCTGTTATTGCCCCTGATGCTTTTTGTCGGCAAGAATACAGGCGGCTCGATAGACTTCGGAAGATACTATTTCTTTACCGGAGCTGTTGTTATGAGTAAGGAATACGGTGGTCTGGACGCAGAAAGGGGAGGCCTTCTCACCGAAACCGTGACCATCGGTTATAATCAGATGTTCTGTGTGACAAATCCTGAGGATGCCACATCCAAGCCGGAGTGGAAGTTTGCCGATGACACATCCTTTGATGACAACGGAAATCCCCTCGGCAATACAAAGCGTCTGTATTCCAAAAATTATCCAATGGATCCCCTGCAGAACTCAGACAATGAGAGGACATTTAAGCAAAGGGCGAGAAAGTGGGAGTTTGACGAGAAGTTCAAAGACGGTAAGGGCGATAGCTCCCAGCAGCACCCGATAAAGGAAATCTCACAGGGAGAGATGGTAAACAAGCGCAGGTATTATAATTTTGCCGCTGAGAACAACGATAAATTCAAGGGCATTAAGAAATCAACCAGATCCGCGCAGAATTCTCTTTTCAGCGACAAGACCTTAGGTGAAGGCGTAGGAATAAAGGAGCTTACTCAGGCCGAGCTTGAAGCAAAGGCACAGCGCTTCGAATTCACTACCGCAGAAGAGTACACCGGAAACGGAAAGCTTTCATCCAGAAGGCATCCGGCCGAGAACCAGCCCGATGAAAAGGCTCTTGCGGAAAAGAGTGTCAAGTGGGAGTTTAAAAATAAAGATAAAGCCGGAAACGGAAAACAGAGCTCCCAAAACAATATTCCGAATCCAAGGGGAGGAAGCCCCGACGGCAGCAGCTCCGGAATCGGGAAGGAAGAGCAGTCTCGCAGTGCTTTCGAAGAGCGTGCGGTAAAAAGTGAGTTTGGCAAGGTGACAAAGCCTGAGAAGGGTGAATTTGTAAGCAAGTCCAAACTCTGGGAATTCAACGGACTTGAAAAAGCCGGAAACGGCGAGGGCAGCCGCAATACAGGCAAGATCCGGGAATTGCCCAAGGCTGATTTTATCAAAAGTGCGAAAGGCAAGAAGGCTGACGGACAGAATATAGCCGATTTTCTGATGGGGTAAGATATTAAGAAATGCTCAAGCTTCGTTCTCCGATAAAAACTTCATTAAAGCCGGATCTTTTATCGTCGCAGGAAGCGTTCTGCGAGCGCATAAAAGGGAATTATATGCAGATCGGGGGATTTGTGGATGAGACAGATCTTTTGCATCTGGTGACCAGCCCGCCGGAGGTCTTTATAGCCGAGGGCGGAATGACCAGCATTATCACCAATGCAAATACCGAAAACAATCAGATACGTAAAGTCAATATCATAAACAACCTGCTGAACAGGATCACTGTTTCGGCAGACAGTGAGCTTTCTTATCAGGATAAGGTATTTATAACCAATATCCTGCATCGTCTGGGTGTAAAGGACGAGAGAAAGTTCATGAAGCAGGTTTATCGCATTACCGATGAGTACAAGGAGCAGAACGAAACACTTAAGCTCTATTGGGAAAATCTAAACGATATCAGGAACATGATCCGCGAATACCGGATAAGTGAGGATATACGGGTCAGAAATGATTCCGAGATCCTTAATTCAAATGTTCTTCATCTCCATGAGGAGATAAACAGAAGGCTGAATACCGCAGCCATTTACCGGATACTTCAGAATTTCTATGAGAATACATCGCAGCCCCGCACGGTTACATCCACGGAATACAGGATAACCGAGCAGGAGAGGCTCACAAGACATATGGTGCTTAACAGGCTGCGTGAGACCGTAAAGGAAGAAGCAGAGCCTCTTGTATACAGAAACGAAAATATCTATGAGGGAGATGTAGAAGGGGAGGAAGTGACAAATGTGACCGAGGTAAGCGAAAGGATAACATCCGCGGTGCTCCTCAGTCTTGTTGAAAACATATACGAAAACACATACGAAAGATTAAACCATGATATAAAGAACTGGCTCTCTGTGGAAGATGTGTTTTACGGAGCCGCCGACAATACTCTTTTCAGGATAGAGAATAATACGGCATACCTCCAGTATCTCCACGAAGAGTTCACAAAGAATGAAAGTTCACAGTCATTTTACAGGAATGAGTCGGACACCATAAAGCAGCTTCTGTCCATTAGCCGTAATTCCAACATTGATCTGTTCCGCACGGACACCATTAATATATCCGAAAACGGGGAGACTATAAGGGAGTATCTGACCGAAAGAGAGGAAGAAGCTCCCGAGAGTACCTATCCCGAGACTTCCACAGGAAGCAGCGCGGAGAGTTCTTATCCCCAAACCGATAGCGAAGGCGAAAAGAAAACGCCCGAAGAGATCAGAAGAGAAACGGAGCAGAAGCTTTATCAGACTTATCAGCAGAATATCGCCCGGAATGAGCGCTACATGCAGAGCCTGAGGACGATCCTGAGGGAGAATCCCCCTGCCAGACAGGAGGGGACGAGTGCGGAACGTACCATGAGGGACAGTTTCCTTGCACTTGAGCATCCCGAGGAGTTCAGGGCTCAATATGAGGAAGCCGAAAGGCTTGAAGCGCAGAGGACAGAGATCATTCGGACGGAAACGGAAAAGCTCTTTTCACCTATAGAGAGAGTGACTCACGAGCTTATCCGCGAATACCTGAGAGCGCCTGAAAGGTTTACTCATTCCGACAGGATGTCTGTTAACAATATGGGGCTGCTTCTCTATGACATAAAGCAGGCCGAAGAACAGGAACGGAATGAGCGGGCAGGCATCACTCCTTCTGCCGCATCTTCCGCAGAAAATGCTCCTTCAGGGGAAGAACCTAAAGCAATTTTTCCTGTGGGCGATACAAATCTGACCTTTAACGAAAATGAGACAAATGTAAGTATTGAAAACGGAGGACCCACCTACTCAAACGTGTTAAATAACACCGAAGTTGAGTATATTTTTCCGGTGACCGAGGCTAAAGAGTATTACCTCAATATGCCGGAGGGGGCGGAAGGAAGGATAAGCGAAGCCACTAAAAGGGCCGGGGAACTCCGCAGGGGAACCGGATCTGCAGGAGCGGTCGAGGAAACCTATGAGGACCGTTCCGTTTCCATCGTCCACCGCAGCATGGAAAATACGATTTCAGAGGAAACGATTGAGAATCTGCGCGAAGAGATGAAGCGGATCGAGGAAACCGGCAGAAAGACCGTAACAAGCTTTGAGACGAACGAAACAGAGAACAGAACGATAGTAAACAATATCACGAACGAGACCATAGAGAACAATACAAGGCAGATAGAAACCCTTGTTAACAAACAGCTCAGGACGCAGCTTGATTCGATATCGGACAAGGTGTACAACAGGATCGAAAAACAGCTTAAGAATGAGCAGAGAAGACGTGGTCTGTAAAGGTGAGCAATGGCAGATAACGATAAAAATGTAAATGAAGATTATTCGGAAGACGGGTCGTCTTCGAATGCAGCTCATGTCGCTGAGGAAGCCGCAAAGATAGCGGGTTATACCGCTGCGGCCATAGGCACCGCCGCGGTGGGCAAGGGCCTCGAAATGATGACGTCAAAGGCCATGCTGTATGTGCGCATGCTTGGAATGGGCAGCATCGATACCACCGGTGCCTCCACCGGTCAGGATGTCAAAGCCCTGAGAACCCTTCGAAAGCAGAAGCTCAAGATGTCCGAAAAGATTGCCCAGCGGGCGGGACAGATGGTCAAACAGACGAAGCTCGCCACCGATTCGGTCAAGGCTAAGATGAGTGAGGCAGAGGTGGCTGCAGGTATGCTGACCAATGGTTTCCTTCCCATAATGGTGCAGTATAATCCGGCATCCCTCAGAATGAATACCATGGGCGGTCGTATTACAAAGTATACCGCCGTCGGAAACGAGACTCCCAACTCCATTCAGAACACCGATAAGGAAACATCGACCTATCTGTCGGTGCAGCTTGTGTTTGAAGATATAAATAATGCCGACGCATTTGGAAAAAGTACCTTCTCCGACGCTACCGTAAATGCTTCGAATGTAGCCGAAGTGGGAATGAGTGTGGCGACAAATATGTTCACGGAAGGTTACTCCATAAGGAGAAAGACGGAAGGCCTCATGTCACTGCTTATGATGAAGCGTACAAGACAGGTCATATTTGTCTGGAACAATATGTTCTTCCATGGGGAGCTTCTGTCTGTGGATATAAATTACACGATGTTCAACAAAATGGGAAATCCCATTAAGGGAACGGTTGATCTGCAGATACAGCAGAGTAATGCAAATGCAACCTTCGCATCCGATCTTGAGTACTGGAACGAAGTATTCGAGAAAGCATTCGATAAGTCGTCGATGCTTGAAGATCTGTCGGATGCTTTGCTCGGTTAAAGAGGAAAAAAATGGCAGGAAGTGCAATACTTAACTCTGTAATGACCGCTACCGGATCCGTTGAAAAGGCCACGATCTGGATAAGGGACGAGAGAGAGTTATTGAAGAAAGGAATAAAGAAGGAAGGCGCGAAGGGCTACGTGTCCTCCAAAGGTCTCGGCATGCTTGGAGCGGCCAGTTCGCTTACGAGTTATACACCTTCGGTACTTGATGGCGTCACGAATGCGATCAAATCAGCAGTGGGACTCGATCTTACGTCAAAAAAGATCGATAGGCTGAAAAAGGGAGGCTATAACCGCTCCATTCCGGTGCAGTTCAACCCCACAAGCCTCAGACTGTCGGGCCATGCCGGAGATGATGACGTTCAGATCACCAACTTTACGCAGGACGGACGAGGAATCGGCCGAGGCGCAATGAATCTTCAGATAGAGATGTCGTTGAACCTTGTATTTGATCAGATATCCAACACTGCGGCATTCCAGCAGGATATGCTTACCCTTTCATCCTCAAGGGCTATCAGTTCTGTTGCCAATATCGCAGGGAACATGATTTTCGGAAGCAAGACACAGTCCGTGCAGGTGATAGTGGAGGCCTTTATCGCCGCTTTAAGAAGCGATAAGACGAGAATGGTCTGCTTTGAGTGGGGAGAGATGATGTATGAGGGAATGCTCAGAACCGTAAACACGGAATATACCATGTTTGATATACTCGGAAATCCCGTAAGGGCCAACGTGGGACTGCTGCTTTATCTGCTGGAATCCACCGAGGACGGACTCAAGGATTATTCAAACCGGTATTGGTATAAGGCTTACTATGACGCATTTATAAAGGGAAATCCTGCGGCGGAGGCAATGACAAAGCTTGCCAAGAAACCTGTCGCAAAGTGATAAGGGAAATATAAATTGGATTATGAGAGCATAAGAAGTAAATACGGATACTTTCGCCATCCCATCATCGAGATAATGATAGGGGGAGTGAGCCTTACGGCGGGGGACAAACGAAAAAAAGCGATCGGCGTATCGAATGTCACCATCGATCTCACCGCAGGTTTTGAGGCATCTCAGGCAGTCTTTCATCTGTACAATGTTTATGATTACGACAACGCGACTTTTAACTTTGACACGGTCAAGAATTTCGTACTGCTGGGATCACCCGTAAAGATCTACGCGGGGTATGATGTGACCGTGACGGAAGTGTTTGAGGGAGTCATTACAAAGGTCGGATTTTATGTTGAAGAGGATGATGTGGCAAGCATTCAGGTGACGGCCATGGATATCAAATCGGTTATGATGTCGAACCGCTACAACAAAAGGCTTCAGTCCACAGCATATTCAGATGCCGTAAAGGAGATATTCAACCAGAATATTTACCAGTCGTTGCAGGAAAAGGGCGCCTTCAACGGATTGTCCATCGATTCGACTCCGGACAAATCCGCAGCGCCGATGAACCCGCCCGCAAAAAAAGATATCGATAAGACCATCGAGATGGTGGGCGAGAGTGATTATGAGTTTGTGGTAAAGATCGCAAAGAAGTTCAATTATGATTTCTTTGCTGTGGCGGGAAAGGTATACTTCAGGCCTGCAAAGAGTGATCTTACCAGTCAGATAACCATCACCCCGGATGCCAATATCAAGAAGCTTTCCGTGGAATATGACATGACGGGGCTTGTCGAGCAGGTTGAAGTAAGAGGACTGGATGTCGGAAAGGCAAAACAGGTCTCCGGAAAGAAAAAGAATTCCAACAAGCTCTCTCAGGGAAACAAGGCAAAAGCGCTTATTTCGGGATCGAAATTTGTCTACATAGATCCCACTGTTTCGGATAATTCCGAGGCCGGGTACAGAGCAAATTACCTATATGAGAATATCAGCTACAGATACGGAACCCTGGAGCTCGATATCGCGGGCATACCCGATATACTCCCCGGAAAGTATCTCAAGCTTTCGGATATAGGAACAGCCGCATCCAATGATTTTTACGTTCAGTCGGTACGGCACACATTCAACGCCGAAGGCGCTTTCCTCACACATATAGTCGGAAAAACCGACAGGCAGATTTCAGGGGGCTTATTCTAAATGGCTATTTTTGATATTTTTGAAGAAGTAAGTGAAAAGTCGGTGCTTAAGACCGACACGGGAGACGCAAGGATCTTTGGCATAGTGGTGGGAGAGGTTGTGGATAACCACAATGACAATTACCCCGGAAGAGTGTGCGTTAAGGTCCATACCCGTGATGATGAAGCCAATGTTCTTCAGTGGGCAAGGGTGGCCATGCCTTACGGCGGAAGCGGCTGGGGCTTTTATTTCCATCCCGAGATCGGGGACCAGGTGCTGGTCGCTTTTGAGGAAGGAATAATAGACAGGCCTTATGTGATAGGAACGGTCCACAAGAATTCCGACAAGTTCCTGTCCAAATCAAAGGATAAAGACAATCAGCACAAGCGTATCGTCACCAGACAGGGAAGCGTCATAGAATTTGAGGACGTGCCGGATCCGCAGGGGGGAACCGGGGACGGGACCAAGGATAAAATAAATATCTATACTCCCGGAAATGCTCATGCCATCACTCTCGATAACGAAAAAAAACTTATCGAGATCCACGACAAGGACAATAACGCTCAGATACAGATGAAGACCGAAAACGGAGATATGCTTATCAAAGCCGCAAGAAAGCTTACCATCAAGGCCGGGGATAATATCACCATCGTCCTTAACGGCGCTTCCGACAGCGGAAAGGTGACGATCAATTGTTCAAATCTCACCATAGATTCAACCGGAAAGGTCGAGATGAAAGCAACCCAGAAGATGGCGCTTTCGGGAGCTACAGTGACAGCGGAGTCCCAGGGCATGCTGCAGTTAAAGGCTTCGGGTGTGGCCCAGCTTCAGGGAACCCCCATCAAGATCGGTTAGGAATTGTAAGAGAGGAAAGATCATGGCAGATACAGACAGATCATTTCTCGGAACGGGAATGAAATTCCCGCCCCAGATCAACCCCGCTACGGGCAGATTTGTGACAGCCTCCGAGGAAGAGAGCGTAAAGCAGTCGATATATCTCATACTTATGACTCAGGTGACTGAGCGTCCGCTCAGACCTGAATTCGGATCCAATATAATGTCCTACACATTTATGGACAAGAATATCGGAAAGCTCAATATGGTATCAAGGACCATCAGGGAGCAGATAGTCTCTCAGGAGCCCAGGATAAGCGATGTTCAGGTAGGCATTGACATGGGTGAGAGAAGCGGTGTGCTGATATTCAATATAGATTACACTATTGCAGCCACCAACACCAAAGATAATCTCGTATTCCCGTTTTATCTGAATGTAACCGAGGAAGAGGAAGAAGAAGGAGAACCGGAAATCTATGAGCCGGAAGCAATCGAAGAAATTGGAAATTGATACGAGAAAAGCCGAAGACATCGAGATGCTCATAAGCGAGCTGGCCTCCCAGTATGAAACGGGATGGGTACCGGATTATGACAAGCCCGATATCGGAACTACCATAGCAAAGCTTTATGCAAAATGCATGGAAGAGAATATCGGCAGGATAAATGAAGTGCTTGACCGTTACCACACGGAATTTGTCAATATGCTGGATATTTCGCTTCTTCCCGCAAAGCCCGCAAGCTCTGTTGTCGTGATGGATATGATCTCCGATACCGTTCCCGGAACCGCCATACCCAAAGGGACAAGGCTCCTCACCGGAGGCGAAGAGCCCTATGTGTTTGAGACGGATCACAGTCTTTATGTTACCGGAAGCAGGGTAAATACGGTATTTATGACAGACGGTGAAAGGGGAGAGATAGTACCCCTGCTTGGCACTTTCCAGAGCCCTCCCTATCCGCATGAGGAGGAGCCCGAGACTACAGTGCTTGAGGAAATGCGTCCCTTTATCCTTTTTGCGGAGGAAAACGGGATACAGAAAAATGCTGTGGCATTTACCCACCCTTCCGTATTCGATGCAGACAAAGAAGATATTTTTGTCAGGATAGAAGGAAACGACAAGCTTGTTAAGGGAATCGAAAACGGTGATTTTGAGTTTGCCTTTCCTGATGAAGAGGAAGGGATGATCCCTTTTAAAGATGTTAAGAGAGCCCCGGAAGAGGGGACTTTTGTGCTGCGCAGAAACAGCGAGGAGGAAGAGGGAAAGCTCGATACACTTGTCATCCGCTCAAAGAAGCCTCCGCTTTCCACTTATGAAGTGGGGAGGATATGTTTTTCTTCGAGAGGCGAGGCTGAGCCGCCCGAGGCTGTAAACACGGGGGCAAACGATCTTGACGTATCAAGATTCCTGCCCTTTACTGACACGCTTTCCGTGTATGACGAGTGCTATATAGGTCATGACAGATATTTCTCGAAAGCCGGTTCCCGGATAGAGATAGAATTCGAACTGCTCACCGAGGAACACAGGATATCGCTTTCAAGGATAGAGGAAGACAATGATCTAAGGATCATAAAAAGAAAAAAGAACTTGGCAAGGCAGGAGGTATATGCCGAATGCTACGCTCAGGAAACTGCGATAGAGTATTTCAACGGAACAGGATGGAAAAGCCTGCCTTTGGAGAACAGTATGAGAGAGCTTTTCGCCACTCAGAAAGGCCGCTTCGTGAGGTTTTCCTTCATCTGTCCGGATGACTGGGAGGAGGTCACTTCCGGATCCTACATGGGAAGGGCTATCAGACTGCAGCTTCTTAAGTCGGACAACTGTTATCTGCGTCCTGCCACACATCATTATCCCATGATAAGAGATCTTAAGATCTCTTACAGCTATGAGGAAAAATATGTTGATGCCTTAAGCGCAAAGATGTGGTATGGCACCAACATGAAAGATATTACTTCAAGTCTTAAAGGAGATGCTCCTTATCCTGTATTTGTGGGCAATCCCTATGAGGATGATGCTCTCTATATAGGCCTTTCCAAAAAAGTGGAGAGCGGGCCGGCATCAATCTTTTTCCGGCTTGAAGACGGGCTTCGTTTTTCGGGGCTGAAGATCAGATTTGAATACAGAGGCTATGACGGATGGCGTCCCATGAAAGTCATAGACTATACCAATTCCTTTACCCGATCCGGAGCGGTGATGTTCATGCCGCCATCGGACATGAAGCTTACAGAGCTTGAAGGCAATGAACGTTACTATATCAGAGTGCTGAGGATGAAGAAGCAGGAGAACGAAGAGGATGATATCACCGCGCTTCCCAGAATATCCGGCATCACTTTGAATGCGGTGTCCGTATCCAATATAGATACCAGACAGGAAGTGCCCGTGTATATAGACGAGGTGGTTCCGAACACAAGGTTTGCGCTGGGTGCGGAGAACGTGCTGGATGCCGAAGTGTGGGTAAACGAGATGGGCAAATACTCCAGAGATATCATGCTGAGGATGGAAGCGGATTCCCCCGACGACGTGAGGATAGAGTATGATTCCATGGGACAGATCACATCATTCTATGTCAGATGGAAGGAGACAGAAAGGCTTGAGACCGCGGAAGATCCCAGGTCTTACGCTCTTGACAGGCTGACAAACGAGCTTATATTCGGTGACGGAGTGCACACATACATTCCGAGAGTGCTGGATGATGTGGCACTCAGATTTTCAGTGAGATGCTGCTCCGGAAGAAGCGGAAACGTTGATGCAGGACAGATCACCGAGGCTGATGCCAGACTTGAGTATATCGGCGAAGTGACAAATCCCGTGAAGGCATATGGGGGAAGCAACATCGAGACTCTTGAAAATGCTCTGGAGAGAGGCGCTGCTATCCTCTCCTCCAGAAACAGACTTGTATCCGTAGGAGATTTCAAGAGGGCTATACTGTCCTATTCCGATCTGATCGATCAGGTGGCATGTATAGTCGGAACAACCCTTGAAGGAGATGATGATCCATCAAAGATCACATTTATCCTCCTGATGAAGGACTTCATGGAGGGCTCCTTTGCGTTTCACCGGATAATAGGAGGGCTTAAGGATGAGCTTCTGCAAAGGTGCGAGCTTACACTGACTTCCGACAAGCTGGTCCTGGCCGAGCCTATTTATGTGGATATTTCCGTGAGCATCTGGGCGGAGGTCGTTTCAATGGATGACAGCTTCGAGATCCAGGGGCTTTTAAGAAACACTCTTGAGGAATATCTCAACCCCATAGGCTATGACAGCGGCATGGGATGGAAGATAGGCACCGTACCCAAAAAGCCGCAGATCCTTATGAGGCTTGATGTATTAAAGAGCAGGGCAATCGTGAGAAGATCGGTGATGACGGCACACTACATCGATTCAAACGGTGAGCATGAGACTGATCTGACACTGCTGAAGCCCACTCCTTTCATGATACCCAGAAGCGGACATCATGAAGTGCATATTGTTTACTGAGAGGGATAACAATGCTGACATATACAGACGGCAACAGAAAAACATTTGAGGAGAGAATGGCGGATGCCATTACAGAGATCCCTCTATATACCGACGAATGGACCAACTTTAACCCATCTGACCCGGGAATGACCATCCTCGAGACTCTGCTGGGTTTTGGAACTCTGCAGCAGGAGAGTATGGATGAGATACCATTCAAGGTGAGACAGAATCTTCTTAAGCTGGTTGGATTTGAAATACGTAAGGGAAGATGCGCAAGGCTTCTTCTTACCGCTTCAAACGTTAAGGAAAATGTCCTGATCCCCGCAAATCATAAGTTCAGGATAGGCGAGCTTGTATTTGAGACCAACCGCGAGACAGAGCTCAGCGACAGAAAGCTGCTTGGGATTTACGGAAAGAAGGCCCCCGAAGATTCGAAATTTGAGGATTTTTACGAGATCTTAAACCGGGAGACGAAAGTTCCCGCTTATATCTTCGGAGATAAACCCCAGCAGGGGGATTGTCTTTACGTGATAGCAAACAGTCTGCCGGATCCGGGAAAAGAATTCACATTCTTTGTCTCTCTTAAGGAAAGATACAACAGAAACCCCTTTGACGGGCGTACCAGTAGGCTCTTTGCCGATATCGAATGGGAGGTATTCTGCGAGGACGGATGGCAAAAGCTGGATGTAAGGGACAATACCTATGCCTTTCTTCAGAGCGGTGAGATAAGGTTCTGGATGCCTGATGAAACGGCAGCAGTATTTGAAGGGGCACCCGTGAGCGGATATGCGCTCCGGGCCAGACTTGTGCGGAGTGAATATGATGTAAGGCCCAGGATCGTGGCATTTGACGCTTTTTTGTTTGAAGTGTGGCAAAAGGATACGATATGTGAGTGCCACAGCGAGAACAGAACCGGAGAGATAGAGCTTTTCAGCGAGATCTCCGACGAGGCATATATCGATGTTTTCTGCAGGGAAGGAAAGGGCGAATCCTACAGAAAATACGAGTATAATCCCGACAGGCACGCAAAGGGCAGGTACTACGATTCCGAGAAGACAGGCTTTGGCAGAAGGATCATTAAATTTGATAAGAGAAACCGCGGCTATGGTGCGGAAAAGGGAAGGGACTGCGTGAAGATCGTGGTCTACACCGAGGATGTCATGAGAAAGTATTCTCTCGGAAAGGTTCTCGGTTATGATAATCAGGAGATAGAGCTTCCCTATGATCACATCGTGCCCAGGAGCTTCTGCATCATCGCAAAAAGGTATGATGATGACGGAAGTGAGATATTTGACTTTGTAAGACCTGATAAGAATGAAGAGGGCGCGCTTTATTACCATCTTCTGGAAAATGACGGAAAGATACTGATAGAGGACGCGGGAAGATTTATCGGAAGCGAGCTGTATCTTGCTTCGGTGGAGCTTAATTCCGGGCCTGAGGGAAATATCCGTGAAGGCAATTATCTGGTTTCGGATACATCCAATCCGGAGCTGCCCCGGGATATGGTATTTTTCAACCCGGGTGCCGGTACCGGAGGTGCATATCGCGAAAAGATAGAGAGTGTACGCAGACGGTTTATCATGGATATGGACAGCTCCTACACCGCGGTCACGGGCAAGGATTACGAAAAGATAGTGCTGAGCACCCCGGGACTGTGCATACACAAGGCACATGCGGAGATGGACGAGAGCAGAAACCTTGTGCGTATTGCCGTAAAACAGGGCACTGATGAGGACTTCCCGAAGTTTTCCGGCATATATCGAAAGATAATACGTGAAAGGCTCGAGGAAAGAAGACTTCTCACCACAAGGATCGAGCTTCTGGATCCCATATACATGCCGGTCAACGTAAATGCGGTGGTCTATGTAAAAAACCATTATGAAGGGGCCTCCGAGGCTATAGAGGATGCGATAAGAAGAAAGATCGACTATCTGAATTCCGACAAAAACTTCGGAGAGGTTCTTAAATTTGACGATGTATTCCATGCGGTGGAATCGCTGGAATGCGTGGAATACGTTTATGAGCTTTCACTGCGGCCGCAGTCACCCGCCGGGGCCACCATGAGGGATGCGGATGTGGTTCCGGAGCTCAATTGCCTGCTCTATCCGGGAAATATCAGGATAGATGCGCTTACGCTCGAAGGAGAGGACTGATATTATGGCGGGTATAACTTACTCGATAAAAAAGAACAGGATCGAAAAATCGTATCTTTCCGGCTTTGATCAGGATGATGAGACGGGAAGGCTGTATTTTTCGAGTGATACGGGAATACACAGGCTTTATGTGCAGGTCATCGATTCCGCGACTTCGGGCTGTGAGTGGGGACGGTTTTCCTTTAAAGCACAGATGACTGAAAATATGTCACTCTATGCTTACGCTGTTGCCACGGAATATGACACCTGGTACGATGAGAACGGTGAAACCTTTTCGATAATGGACGCCCTGAGGTCGGATGATATACCGGATGAAGAGAAAAAGAGATTCTTTTCCGAAAACAACGACGGAGCGAGATTTATCGGGAAAAACGACATTCTGCTCTACAGTCTGACCGGAAGATATCTGTACCTTGCCATAGAGGTTCTGGGTGCGGGAGAAGGATATATCGACAGACTTAAGGTGGACAGGAGAGGGGACAACTTCATGGAGGCTTTCCCTTCCGTATATCGCCGAAGAGACAGCTTCTTTCACAGATTCCTTTCGGTTTTCTCAAGTGTTTATAATGATGTGGGATACGAGATCGAGAAGCTTCCGGAGCTGCTCGATGTGGACAAATGTCCCAGAGAATGCCTGAGAGTTTATGCGGGATGGCTGGGAATAGATCTCTCGGGTGATTTCCTGTCGGAGGAGGCGGAGAGACTGTTTGTAAAGGAAGGCTATATGCTAAACCGTACCAAGGGTACAAAAGCCTGTCTTGCAAGAGTCATCGAGATCGTCACAGGGGAAAAACCCGTCATTCTCGAAAACAACACGATCAAAGAGTATCTTGAGAAGGGTGAGATGTCCGAATCGGAGCTTATAGCCGGAGGCATTTATGATGTCAATATCCTTATTCAGAAGACGCTTTCGGATACAGACAGACAGCAGATGATCTATCTTCTCAATCAGTTTAAGCCTTTAAGGAGCAGACTGCATCTTATTCAGCTTCGGGATACACCGACTCTGGATGATGAGGTATATATGGATATGAACGCTGTTATCGCAGGAGATACATATGGAGTCATGGATGATGATATGGAACTGACTGATGATATCATCATGGAGTAAACAAATGATTCAAAAAGTGGCGAAAATATTCCCAATATGATAAAATAAAGGAATTCATCGTATGGCGTTTGATCTTCGCCATACATAAGACAGACCGCAGATGCAGGAGGAAACAATTAATAAATGGAAATCACAGAGAAAAAGAATGAGGGACAGATAGTCCTGGCAGTGTCGGGATCGGTCGATACGGTCACTTCACCGGAGTTGCAGAAAGCTATACTTACGGCTTTTCAGAAATCCAAGGACCTTGTTATTGATATGGCTGGGGTTCCGTATATGTCATCCGCAGGGCTCAGAGCATTGCTTATCGGACAGAAGACTGCCACGAGCAAGGGCGGTTCAATGGCCCTTACGGGAGTGCAGAACACTGTCATGCAGGTGTTTGAAATGTCCGGCTTTTCAAGGGTGCTCACTATCAAGTAAGGAGCCGCCGGAATGATAGAATTTGACAGGATATCAAAATGCTATCAGGATACGGGAACGCAGGTTTTCCGGGGATTTTCCGCAAGGGTGGAAAGAGGAGAATTTGCCGTTCTGACGGGGGAAAGCGGCAGCGGAAAGACAACCCTTCTTAAGCTGCTTTTGAAGGACATAGAACCCGATGACGGAAAGATACTGTTCAAGGGAAAAGACATATCGAGCGTAAAGGCCAAGGATATCCCGATCTACAGACGCAATTTCGGGGTGGTATTTCAGGATTACCGCCTTATCGCCGACCGGACTGTTCTCGAGAACATTAAGATAGCCATGATCGCCACGGGAGCACCTCTCGCTGATTCGTCGACAAAAGTGTGGAATGTGGCAAAGCTTCTGAGAATAACCGAGATACTGAAAAAATATCCTAAAGAGATATCGGGAGGGGAGTGCCAGAAGGTCTGTCTTGCCAGGGCTCTCATCAACAATCCGCCGGTCCTTCTGGCGGATGAGCCGACATCCAATCTGGATCCCAAGTATTCAAAAGAAATGATGAAGCTTTTTGAAGTGGTTCACCACATGGGAACCACGATCCTTATCGCCACGCAGGATCCGATCATCTCGGAAAGTGAGTCGGTAAGGAATATCTTTACTTCATAGGAACCTGCTCCGCTTTTTTCCATGAAGTAATAACGCTCCGCGAGGATGCGTTCAGGAATAATGGTGCAATTACGGAGGGTAGAGCATGAAAGAACTGCTGCTTGCCGCTAGTGATGAAACTTTATACACTGTACTCGATGCTATAAAAGACGAGCTAAATAAAAACGGGTGCCCCGGGGATGTGCAGACGCAGATCCTCATTTCTGCCGAAGAGATCTATGTTAATATCGCACATTATGCCTACGGCGGAAAAGCCGGAGAGGCCAAAGTACAGATTGAGGTTGGTGGGGATCCGAAGACATGCAAAGTTGTTTTTTATGACAGAGGGATGCAATACAATCCTCTGGAAAAAGAAGACCCCGACACCACCCTGTCTGCGGATGAAAGGCAGATAGGAGGCCTCGGAGTTTTTATGGTAAAGACCATGATGGACAAGGTTGATTATAAATACACGGACGGACAAAACATCTTTACGATGATAAAAAAGCTCTGATCATTCAACGATGGGAAGCTGTATGTAGATACCCATGCCGCTTCCGGAGTGGCTCTTGGCATATATTGTGCCGCCGTAATAGTTTACGATGGCCTTCGCCTGAAACAGCCCGAGTCCGTTTCCGCTGATCCTGTTGGAACCCTGGTAATTGAGCTCGAAAATGTGCTCTGTCTCAGGGTCGGCAAGACCTTCACCGGTGTCCTTGAATATGATGAATACATCATCGCCGATGACGGAGACAGTGATAATAAGGACTCCCTGACGATTCATGTACTTGATGGAATTGTCCATAATGTTTCGGAAGAGCACTCTTATCAGTTCACGGTCGGCCTTGTATGGTATCTGGTTTTCCGATGAGGAAACATTGATCGTAAGACCGACTTTATCGGCATCTTTTTTAAGCTCCCGGGCCACGCTCTTTGCGACAGAGATCAGGTTGATCGCAGGAATATCCTCACCGGTTTCGGGCAGCTTGGGCAGGATGGAAATGTAGCTGAGTTCCTCGGAAGTGAGCATTTCGGCCTGGCGCCTGGATGCTTCGTCTTCAAGACGTTTTATCTCGTCTCCGAGATGAGCGTTGGCTTCACGGAGCGAGTTGTTCTGCTCGGTGAGAGAGCTTATGTTATCATCACATTCCGCAATGCGTTTTTTTAGGCTTTCGGATTCCTCTCTCCAGTTGGAGCGTATGGCATCAATGCGTTCGGTCAATTCGGTATTAGAGCTTCTGAAACCCGAAAAAGCAATAAATGTCACAAATACCGTGCAGAGGATAAAAAAGGCAAATGAGATATACTTGTCAAAGACAAAAAAAGTGACAACGGCAACCGTAAATGATATGGCAGCGCAGATGATTGCGGTTTTTTGTATGTTGCTGAATCTCTTCATGGTGACTCCTTTGAAATACCCGTGTTTGTTTTCACACGAATAGAATATATCATCTTTTAAACATAACGTCAAAGATATTCCTTATAAAGGGCGGTGGAAAAATGCAGCTGACAGACAGAATGCTCCGCGAGAACAGAGAGCTTGAAAAAAAGGCAAATAAAAAGATACAGGCGGCGAGATATCAGGAAGAGGACGAGACCGGTATGATGTATATGCCAAGACCGGCAAGTAAATATATCAACAGCGGTGAGAGCGTGTTTGACCGGGAAGATCAGACATCCATCAACACCGCCAAGAGCGTATTTGACAGGACAGCGATTTTTACGGTAGAACGTTAAAATGGGAGGCTATAGACCTTGGCTACTAAGAAAAACGATCAACCGGCACCTTTTAAGAGCTACGACGAATATATGAAGAATATATTCGATTGCGTTAACCGGTGCTTGAATTCATATCTTGAAACCATGAAAGCCACCTTTTCAAACGGAAAAGGGGGTTATAAGAATGTACTCTATCCGGACCTTGAGATAGCCAGCGATGCGGCTCTCGAACAGGTGATGAAATTCGAAAGAGATACCAAAGAACATACGGCCGAACCCGCAGAAATTGCGGGGGACAGCAAGGCCGATGCCGAGATAGATGATGAACTCGCAGATCTGCTGGGGCTTTTCGGAGCCGAATCCGAAACGAAAGAAAAGGAAGACAAAGAAGAAAAAACCGATGACGAAAACCTCTCAAACGCCGGGGGGAGCGAAGCCGTCTCGGAGAGAATAGTACGCATTCAGGACAGGGCACAGATCACTGTGGATTCAGGGATAGAGATGCCGTTTTTCGACCTGTGCAAAAAGATGGCTTTTGACCCCTTCACCATATTCTGTTTTGCCTGCGGAATCCTTTCGTCCACGCAGACGGACTACGCGGGTATTTTCCAGATAGTAAACGAAAACGGAAACCTTTCCTCACCCACAGTGGAATCTGCGGGCAGGCTTTATTACGGTAACAGCTATTCCATCACCGGTGCATACGGTGATATGTCGGTGTGCCTTGAACAGCTCCTTCCGGTGCTGGATCTGCATGTCATACCATCCATGCCGTTTTCCACGGCAGTTTCCCCGGATAAAAGAATAATAGATTTCCTGTTCGGACGGGACAGAATGAAGATCGACGAGAATTACATCCGGTTTATGAAAATGCTCACCAAAGACGGTGAAGAGCTGGATGATATTCTCTGCAATAAGAATGTCCTTGAGGCGATGAAGATCGCATATTCGGACGGAAGCAGACTCTTTTCATATCACGGAGACGAGGGAAGCGGCCGCAAGTTCTTTATCCGTAAGTTCTGTCAGGAAAGAAATATGAGGGCCATAACGGTCAACTGTAAAAAGCTTTTTGTATATGATTATGCCTATGTTGAAAAGGCGATATGGGCCGTGACGAGAGAGTGTATCCTCACACAGGCCTGCTGTGTCCTTGAAGAGCTTCAGTACAGAGAAGAAGAAAAAGAAAAATTCTTTGGATACATGGATCTGTTCTTTACCAAGCTCACCGAAAAGGGGATCACGGTGTTTGCCAATTCAAAGGAGGATATCAAATTCAAGGAGATCACGAAGGAAACCATCACTCTTTTGGAACTCCCCGCTCCCAATATCGACGAGCGTGTTGCCTGCTGGAATTACTATTCCAAGGGCTTCGACTTTGGGGAAGATGTGGATTTCTTCGAGATGGCCACCAAGTTCCTGTTCACTCCCGGTAAGATAAAGGATGCGGTTCATTACGGAAAGACTCTTGCCGTTATGGATCAGAAAACCGAGATCAGCAGAGCTCTTCTTTTTAAGAGCTGCAATGCGCAGATGTCCTCCGAGCTTTCACAGAAGGCCACGAGAGTCGAGGCAAAGTTCGGCTTTGATGATATCGTTATGAACAAGGATCAGCGTGAGCAGATCGGACATGCCATCGAACAGATGAACAATAAAAAGCAGGTCTATGAGGATTGGAACTACATGAAGAAATATCCTTACGGCCGAGGCCTTACCGTCCTGCTTTACGGTGCTCCCGGTACCGGTAAATCAATGATGGCGCAGGTGCTTGCACATGAGCTGAATCTTGAGCTGTACAGAGTCGATATTTCAAAGGTTGTAGATAAATACGTCGGTGAAACCGAGAAATCACTTTCCATGATCTTCAGGGAAGCGAAAAAGTGTAATGTCGTTCTGTTCTTTGACGAGTGCGATACAATATTTGCCAAGCGTGCCGACGACGGCGGCTCCAATCAGGCCTCCGCAAATAACAAGACAGCGCTGCTGCTGCAGGAAATGGAAGCTTATGACGGTGTGTGCGTGCTGGCCACAAACTACAAGCACAACATTGACCCCGCTTTCTTCCGAAGAATGAAATACATCGTAGAGTTCCAGTTCCCCAACGAGGATACGAGAGAGATGCTCTGGAAGACTACAGTCCCCAAGACTACTCCCCTTGATGAGGATGTGGATTTCAGATTCATCGCCGAGAAGTTTGAGTTTGCAGGAGGTAATATCAAAAACTGCGTATTGAACGCAGCCTTTCTTGCTGCGGAGGATCCTACCGCAGATGGCAAGGTCTGCATGCGCCATTACCTCAAGGCCATTCAATACGAGTTTGTAAAGGTTGGACGTGTATTTACCCGTGCGGACTTCGAACCTTATGCGGACATGATATTCGGAGAGGAATCGAGCCAGTTTTGATCACAGCACCGGGATTAATTGATTCCGCCTGCTGTAAAGACTTCGCATCGATAATACAGGATATGCGAAGATCAAATATAGATTGAGAGATTATTTGAAATGAAAGAAGAAAAAGTGATGTTTGCACGTATCTGGAAGGACAGGAAGTATTTAAGGACGAGGCTTAGGATAATAGCGGCGGTGGCGGTTTTTATCTGTGTAGCGATATTTATCCCGAATATGCGCATGTTGTCACTAAAAGCCAATTACGAGTACACATCCGTCAGTGAGATGGCAGCCGGCAGGGAAGGGCACAATCTTCTGATAGACAATGGTAAAAAGACCGTTCTGCTTGTTGACGAAAATAAGAATCTGCTCAAGATGATAGAAGGGGGAAGTAAGAATACGCCCTTCTACTATGCGTGCCATGTTGCGGAAGGCCGGGACGGAAGCATTTATATAGCCGACGTTATCTATGGGGACAGGGGAAATCTTCTCGATAAGGAAAGGATCACTAAAATAAAAGGTCTCTCAAAGAAGGTCGTCTACGAGAAGGATTACACCGAGGAGGCTTTCGAAGACACACCTCTTCAGAACGGAAGGATCCTTGAAATGAGAGAATATGACGGATTCCTGTATTATGTTCTCGAGGAATCCGGATCAGCCAGGGTCTGCAGAATAGACGAAACCACGGACGAGAGTGAGACTGTAAGAGTTTTCCCGACGAGTTCAAAGCTTCAGGATGCATCATATGACATCAGTACCGATACCCTCGCCGTATCCTACAGGGTGGGAGAGATAGCACTTATAATGCCGGACGGATCTTCCAAGACCGCTTCGCTCGTCGGAGAACAGATGCCTCTAGATATATGCGCCGAGAACGGAAAGGTATTCTACACCGATTTGGTCAATCAGACTATATGCGGGTTTGACGAGAGTGATCCGGAAACCATTGACACTCTGATCGAGAGTGAATATCCTCTGTTTAAGCTTGATTATTCAAGCAGGCGCGGGGAACTGCTTACCACGGATTACACAGGATATCTGGCCCTGGATATGAGTGAGGGCATTCTGAAGGGTGAGCCCGAATACTTTGCCGATGTCAGAGTATCTTTTGTATGGCGTGAGATTCTTGCCTGGAATTCGCTTGTCATCGGATCTGCGGCATTATTATATCTTCTCGTGGTATTTCTTTCATTCTACATAAAGTATATTATGAGAAACGAGCAGGCGATGAGAGTCACGCTTATAATACTTGCGTGTATCACCGTTGCTTTCATGATCTCATATACGCTTGTGAGAAGAAATCTTGAGATCAATACTACTTCCAGTGCGGACAAGACTGATCTTTTTTCAAAGATCCTTATGGAAGAACTGGATGAAAACAGTCTTGAAGCAATAACAGGCTCATCCGATTACCGGAATGATGCCTATATCAGATTGAAAAACGATCTCGATAAGTGTGCATGGGAAAGCTATGAAAAAGGTGATTATTACTATTATATTATCTACGTTTTGGATGGGGAGAATATATCCGGAGTAATGGATTTTGAAGATACGACACCTTGTTATTATCCTGCCTTTGCATACGGCGATGAACCTTATACTCAGGTTCTTGATACAGGCGAGACAATTTCATACTCCGAGAACAGTGCATACGGTGCATGGACATTTGTTCTGACACCGATAAGACATAGTAACGGGGAAATCTTCGGTGTTTTGGAAGTGGGACAAAACCTCGACTATCTGAATCGTGAACAGGCGGCCATGATAAGGAATCTTATCATAAGTGTGGCTGTTTGTACGGTCGTGGTTGTTATGCTGCTTTTGGAGATCGTATTCTTCCTTAAGTATCTGGAGAAGAGAAGGAACACTCCCAAGGAGGAACTGGATCCGACGGATACGATCCCTTTCCGTACTCTTATGTTCCTTTCTTACCTTGTTGATTCGATGCAGGATCCTTTCATCCTGCTCCTGTGTAAGAATCTGTATAACGGCGGATTACCGGTATCGGACAGTGTCGCAGTCACGATACCTATCTCGGCACAGCTGCTTATGATGGCGGTTGTATCGGCATTTATCGGACGCTTTATCCAGAAGTTCGGATCCAGAAAGCTTTTGACCGGCGGTATGCTGATTCAGCTCACAGGATTTGTGGTGTGCTTCGCAACCGGAAACTTCTACGGCATTCTTTTTGGTAAAATGCTTATCGGTGCCGGAATGGGAATAATATATGTCAGCTGCAACGCAGCGGCTTCTATGGGACAGACTGCTTCAAAAGACGGAGAGGCATTTGCGGCCGTGGCCGCCGGTACCTTATCGGGACTCACCATAGGATCCGGACTTTCGTCCATGGTGCTGGAAATGGGCGGATGGAGACTCAGCTATATAGTTGGTGCGGTAATATTGGGATTTGGCGTTATTATGGCTATCACATCCGGGGATCTGTATCCCGGAAAAAAGGAGGAGGATATCAGTGCAACAAAAGATATCTCTCTTATCAAATTCCTGTTCAACAGGAGAGTGTTGCCATTCTTTATATGTCTTCTCCTGCCCTTTATGATGGGACTGGCATTCAGAGAATGTTTCTTCCCTCTTATCGCTGAAGAAAACGGCTTTGATGAAGTCAGGATCAGTCAGCTTTATCTTGCATGCGGTGTCCTTTCACTTTACATAGGTCCTGTTTTGTCGAGCTGGCTCCTTAAAAAGATCGGGTCTTTCTGGAGTGTTGTTCTGGCTTCGGTGGGACTCGGAACATGTATGATCCTTTATGTTATCAGACCAAGCCTTGGAGTGGTAATAGCAGGTCTTGTGATAATAGCTCTTATGGTAAGCTTTGCATATACTTGTCAGTATTCATATTTTGAGTATATTCCCGAATGTACATCTTATGGAGAAGGCAATGCGATGAGTATATATTCTGTATTTGAAAGTACCGGACAGACGGTAGGTCCCATTGCATACGGTGCTCTTCTGGGGCTCGGATACAGAAGAGGAATTCTCATAGCGGGAGTAGTATTATTGGCTCTTTTGATACCGTTTACTCTTTTTGGAAGAAAGACGGCGGGTATTTTCAAACAATAAAAGCATTTGGAGGCACAGATGGAATTTTCGAGTGTTACTGAAGAAGATGAAGACCGGATCATCGCTCTCACGTTAGAGCATCTTACAGACGGAGCATATGTGGAAAACTGTATGAGAAAGCAGTTCGCTTCAGGGAAATACTACGGAGTAAAAGCAACAGAGGATGGGGAGCTGGCCGGTTATCTGACTTTTAAGGAAGGAATAGATTTCACGTATCCTCATGATGAACTGAGAAGTGAAGTCATAAAGGAAGCTAAAGGAAGAAAAGTATTTACCGGTGACGCCATTTACGTCAACCCGAAGTATAGAAAATGCGGGCTTGGCGGGAAACTGACAGCAATGGCACGTGATATCATGATCGATCACGGAGGCTATTATTTTCTCGGAGAAATGTGGATCTATCCGGACGGTACGATACCGGCACATTCACCTTCTAAAATATACGGTGAATATGAATATGAGAAGATAGTGCCAATGTTTTATAAAGATAACAAAAAATACGGACTCACATGCCCGATCTGCGGAGAAGATTGCAAATGCGGTGCGCTCATAAGTCTGATCAGACTGGATGCGGGGAAAGGAACTGAAGATGAAAAGAAATAAACTTGGAATGAGGATAACTATTGTCCAGACTGTTCTTATCAGTGTTATGGCTTCAATAATCATTCTGGTAAGTTATTTTGCATTTCGGGGAACCTACCTCAGGTTCTATTACGATAAAGCTCAGGATATAGTGCGTATCCTGGCAAACGAAACCGAGTGGGACAAGCTGAGCGGTTATGCCGAAACGGGTGTGGAAGATGAGTATTCGCGCACTCTTCAGAGCCTTTACAATGATGTGAAGACCAACAGCACGGGTATAGATTATCTCTATCTTTTTGTACCGGGAGAAAGGAGTTTTACTTATGTCCTTGAAGCCGTTAAGCCGGGAGATGATCTTGATATGATTTCCAAATGGGGTGATGAGTATCCATACGGTGAAGATGAGTATAAGATGCTTGTCCCGGATATTAAAGCCAAAAAGGAATCCACAGAGATACATCTGATGAATGAGAATACGGACAGCCCGGGACTGGAAGTATGGGCACCTGTGTTTGATTCGTCCGGAGAGATGAGGGCAATGGTTGAGGCCGATTACCGTCTTCCGCAGATCTTCGGGGAACTCAACAATTACGTTATACGTATTATACTGATCATTCTCGCATGCATACTGGTAGCTATCATTCTTCTCTATATTTACCTCTATGTGAGTCTGGTGAAGCCGATAAATGCACTTACAAATGAGGTATCGTCCTACGAGCACGGTGAGATGAATCTCAATATGAAGCCGTTTACCCACGATGATGAGCTTCGCTTTATGGCGGTTTCTTTTGAGGAGATGACTCACCGAATTGAAAGATATAATGACGAAGTAAAGCGTATAAGTGCGGAGAAAGAGCGTATCAGCACAGAACTCTCCATTGCCACTCAGATACAGTCCGGAATGCTTCCCACTATTTTCCCCAACTTTGTCGGGAAGGAGGAATATGAGCTTTATGCACTGATGACTCCCGCAAAGGAGGTGGGAGGAGACTTCTACGACTTCTTTAATATAGATGACGACCATCTTGCACTCGTTATAGCCGATGTATCCGGAAAGGGTGTTCCCGCCGCGCTATTTATGATGATGAGCATGGTGCTTATAAAGAGCCGCACCCAGCAGGGCGGAACTCCGGCGGAGATACTTGAATATGTTAACGACCAGCTCTGCCTCAGCAATCCGAACGAGATGTTTGTTACCATATGGCTTGGTATCATAGACCTCGGAACCGGAAATGTCATTGCATCCAGTGCGGGACACGAATTCCCCGTTATAGCGGGTGAAGACGGAGAGTATAAACTCTTTAAGGATCCTCACGGTTTCGTCTGCGGCGGAATGGAAGGAATGATATATCAGGACTACGAATTCAGCATTCCCAAGGGCGGCAGGCTCTTTGTCTACACCGACGGTGTGCCGGAGGCACATAACGAAAAGGATGAGCTCTTTGAGTTCGAGCGTATAGAAGCCGTACTCAATCGCAACAAAAAAGCTTCTCCGCAGGATACGGTATCGGAGATGATGAAGGCAATAAGAGAATTTGCCGGATCCAAGGAACAGTTTGACGATATCACTATGCTGAGTTTCCTCTACAAGGGAAAGACAAATGCCTGAAACGAAAAAAGAGGATAAAGTTAATAATATACCGGAATACGGCTTTATAGGGGCATATTTTACCGATCTTAGTGCAGAGGCTTTCAAGGATGCAAAGGACGAGAGAGATCATTACTTCAGATTCCTGGATATGCTGTGCCTGATCAGTATTTATCAGAACGAGAATCTTCCCGAGGAAGCACTTGACCGTGTGGGAACGCTCCTTAACGATGCCGACCTTATGATGGCGCTGGAACCTCACGAGGTAAAGCCGTTTTCAGCATTAGGGAGAGTGAGATATATTTTTGCCATGCTTCTGCAGAAGGGGAAAAATGCCCTTGCGGAAGGAAAGAGCGTACCGCTTTCAAGAATGTTTTCAAGCGGGGAGCTTCTTGAGATAGAGGCTCTTGCGGTGATCATAACCCTTGCGGCATCCGTTAACAGAAAGTACGAGAGAGTCTTTTCCATCCTTCAGGAGGAAAAGAACGGAGTGCTCCGCCCGACTGTGGGGCTTTGTCACGATCTGGGAAGATTCTTCCTTACGGATGAAGAAAACGATGTGTCCCTGCTTACGGATGAGGATTCTTTTTTGAATCTTGTGGTGCTGGAGTCATCGGACACCAGAAGAAGCGGATCGGAGATGTCAAGACAGCTTCTTTTCAAGAAGCTGGCATTTGCCTATTTTCACGAGAAAAGAGACTCACTGGGGGATCTGTCACTGTGCGCACAGTACCGTGACGAGGATGATCCGGAATATATATGTCATGAAGACGTACTCTATGAGCTTCAGAATGTGTACGGCTGCATGACGGAGATAAATGAGACGGGGATAATAGAACTGACCGGCGAGCCGGGCTCCGGAAGAAGGTTTTTGCTGAGCCTTGTAGCCGGGACATTTTCACAGCGCCTCTTATGTGTAAGCTTCAGGGCTCTTGCGAATCTTACCCCGGACAGACAGAAGGAGATAATCGCGGATATTCTTCTCAAAGCTGTGCTTGAGAATAATCTGATATATATTTACGATATTCCCTCCGACCAGGGAGAGGAAAGCTCCATAAGAAGGATCTTTTCCGGCCTGCAGGCTCATATCAGGATATTTGCCATAGGTACCACAAAGCCGCTTTCTGACAGGTTTGCCGAAGGGCTTAAGGGAAATATATACAGGGTGGAAATACCCGAAGCAGATAATAAAGCGCAGCTGAGAATATGGGAAGAAGCCGCCGAAAGAGCAGGATGCATATATGATGAGTCACTCTCCCTCGGCGAGATAGTATCTAAATATACGATGAATCCGGGACGTATCTTCGAAGCCGTAAAGAACACTCTGATGCTGGCGGACATAGCCGAGGGAGGGTTCCTTATAAGGCAGGAAGCGCTTGAGGAGCAGATTAGAAGGATATGCTCCGTCAGTTTCGGAGAGAATGCAAAAAGGATCAAGAGTCCGTTTGTATGGGAAGATCTTATCATCGAACCGGAGAGCGAAAAGCTTCTGAAAAGAGTATGTGACAGGATACGCTTTAAGAACCGGGTAAATGATGATTACGGATTCGGTAAAAAGCTTCCCTACGGAAGGGGAGTGTCGGTTGTGCTGTACGGGCCTCCCGGAACCGGAAAGACCATGGCGGCCCAGGTGCTTGCCAAAGAGCTGGGGCTTGATATATACAGGATAGACCTTTCTCAGATAAGCAGTAAATATATAGGCGAAACGGAAAAGAATCTGGGTGCGGTATTTGATGCGGCCCGCAATTCCAACGCCATACTTTTCTTTGACGAAGCGGATTCGCTTTTTTCAAAAAGAACAGATGTATCCACTTCAAACGATAAGCATGCAAATGCCGAGACGGCGTATCTGCTTCAAAAGATAGAAGAGTATTCGGGAATGAGCATTCTTGCCACCAACAATATGCAGAATTTTGATGCTGCATTTAAGAGGCGTATGACATATCTTATACCGGTGGGCATACCCGACGAGGAGACCAGAAAGGTGCTCTGGCAGCAGTCGTTTCCGCCACAGGCTCCTCTCGGCGCGGATGTGGATTTCGATGTGCTTGCCAAGGCTGCGGAAATGTCCGGAAGCAACATAAAATCTTCCGCTATCGCGGCTGCTTATATGGCAGCGGCAGAGGGCAGAAGCATCACCATGACGGATATTGCCGAAGCTGCGGATCTTGAGTGTATGAAGACAGGTAAGATGGGTGTTAAGAATGATATTTTGCAGATGATGTATTCAGGCTGACCAAGGTCACGCAGAAAAACCGGCCCGGAGTTATATGTTATCACAGTGATGGAATTGAGAGAATAAGGTAATAATCATGGGTGATGTTTTAGAAGAAGAAATTGAAGAAGAAGTGGAAATGGTGGATGCCGAGATCATCCCGGAGGCGAAAGAAGAGCTGGTAGAGCAGATGGAGTATAAGGTTCAGGGAAGTACCTTTGACGTCAGTGATGCTCCCTTATCCGCCAGGAGTAATCTGCTCCGCCAGAGGAAAGAAGGCTGGGATACGGGCGCAAAGCATTCAGAGATGGAGATGCAGATAGATCTTCTGATGCAGAGCAAAAAGAAGAATATCCTCGGGATGAATTCATCGGACAGTACACAGATGGCAGAGTTTAAAAGCAATCTTTCGCTTCTGACGGATCTGCTGGATGGAGATATTCCTAAGGACGAGGCCTCTTTTTCCCGTACATCGGAGCTCCTGATCCAGCTCTATCGCAAAGCCATTACCAGCGGTGAAGCCTACGTTAAAAGGATAACCGGCTCAAGGACCAAAGGCAGGCGTGACTCCGCCAAGACCAGGCTTTCGATCGTAAGGCAGATACTGGAAAAGCTGGTAAGCGAAAGAAGACTGATCGTTACGGCAGCAAAGTCCCTCTTTGCAAATTCACAAGAGGGAGAAACCTTCACATGGAAGGATGCTCTTTACAATACCAGAGCCACGAAGCTGGATCTTTCGGACCCAAGTAAAGTTCAGGTCCTCGGTGACGGATCATCGAGAGTATATAAAGTTACAGGCGATGATGGAAAAGTCAGATTTGTCAAGGCAGAAGAGAGCATCACAAGACTAAACCCCGGAAGGATAGGCAACTTCAACATTGATTATCTGGATGCCGTTGGTAAATTCAGAGCGGTATCACCCGGCAGCGCTGCTTTTATAAACATGATCGAGGAATTTGGTGCAAAAGCTCTCGATGATTCGGTGGATCCCACAGCGGAACACGATAACGGTGAAAAGCTTTTCATGGCGGATTTCTACGAGTCTTTGAAGTCAGTGGAAAAAGGATCTGTTCCTCCGAAGGTTAAGGAAGGTAAAACCAAGGAACAGATAAAGAGACTGGAGGAGGAAAGCAGCATTCAAAAACTCAGGGATGCCTGTGTGAAATCAAAGATCGGAGAGGCAGTGTGGAACGGTATTGCCGGGAATCAAAAGAGCATCAGACAGATGATGGCACTAATTAAATTTATCCGTCAGAAGTATACCGAGGCCGAAAACGGGACAAGCATGAACGCAGGTGCCGGTATAGTGCAGGGAAGTACTATATCGGACCGAAATGTTTCGACTTCTATTCTGGCTGAGAGGCTGGGAAAGGGAGACCTTGTTGCAAAGTCGGAAACGGTTCTTATAGAAGATGAATTCGGAAATGCCATAAGGGCCAATTCAATGGAAAAAGCCGAGGGGATGTCTTTTATGGAGCTGGGTAAAAAAGCTAAGGAGGAGAATAAGACTGTATCCTTTACTCCCCAGGCCCTTACACAGTATTTTGATCTCAGGCTGATGGATATGATCGCCGGCCAGATCGACAGACATGATAATAATTTCTTTGTCACCAGTCATGAGGAGAACGGAGTGTATTATGTCGATTCTGTCAAGGGAATTGACAACGATCTGGCATTCGGTATCATGACTTTTGAACGAATCGAAAAAAATAAAACAAACCATTTGGGCGGATTTTACACCCAGGATAAGAATCAGGACATATTCTGCGTTTCAAAAGGAATGTTTGAGGGCATAATGACCTATGATGATGAGATGATAGAGTATGACCATTTTGAGCTTCGCTCCAAGGAAGAGATAGAATCCATGAAAGACAGGATCAGAGGCGTAAGGGAAAACCTGATCAGGATGGTGGAAAGCGGGGAGATACTCATAGTCGAAACTGCGGAAGAAATGAAGCAGGCGTATGAAAATGCAAGAGAATATTACGCCAAGAAGAAAGGAAAGCTGTGGCAGACCAGTGAAGACGTATTCAGATCGCTGCGGTAGATGATATAAAAACGCCCTTTTAAATTGAGAGGAACGGGTATGGCAGACGGAGAAGAAGTAAAAAAACCTATATACGAAAGAGAATACAAACGACCCGAGTGGGCAGCGGAATCCTCTAAATTCGAGCAGGAGTTTGCGCGCAGGCTCTACGATTCGGAGCTTGTAAGAACTGCGGGCAAGACCGCGCTCTCAAAGGTGAGCACCCTTCTTGTAAGGTATAACAGATTAAAGCAGATAGAGACTGTGTCTTCGAGTGCTGTCAGACGTGACGAGTTAAGATCGAAGAGATCTTATGACTCGGACGTGAAAGCCAATGATGAAGAGATGGCCGAGGCGCAAAAGATAGAAGCCCAGGAGGAGCGGGATAAGGAAGTTGCCAGACTAAAGGCTGAGCGCGCCAAGATTGAAGCAAGATACAAAGAAAAACAGCAAGCTATCAGGAAGAAAGCGGAAAGGATAGTGACGGAGTCTCTTGAGACGGAACTCGATCCTGATGTGGCGGATAAGGAAGGAACCATCCGTTCATCCTTGATGCTTGGAGGCGGAGCCGAAGGAGCAAGAGGATATACCATTACTGAGGGAGGGTACGCGGATTACCGCAAAGGTGCGGATTACATCGAGGAAGTATCCGGAGATAAAGGAACTCTGTTCGATCAGATGTCACTTCTCGATAATGCGGTAAATACCGGGGGTATCGCCGACAGAAACGAAACACCCGGCATCTCCTTAAGGCGTATGCTTACCGAGATGACTGAGGATGATGTCAAAAAGATGAATATGGGATCGGGTCCCGATCTGAGTGTCAATACCGATCTCATCGGAAAGATGAAAAAAAACGGAGATTTCTCACAATTTTTGGGAGACGAGAAGAGCAAGAGATCGATACGGAGAGTTGCGAAGGAAAGAGGCCAGTCGGAGGAAGCAAAGCTTCGTCAGGAAGGTGAATTCGGGGAGAAAGCAACACGTAAGAAGCTGACTGATGCGGAAAAGCTTATGGTCAAACCAGGAAGATTCGGAGCTGCCCAAAGCGGTGTGGGAAGGTTTTTCGGTCAGGCCGGATCGATCTTTTCAAGGCGTAAAGGCCATGCTAACGCCTCTGTCGACAGGGATGAAGTCAGCAAGGAGGCAAGAGAGTTCTTTCTGCTTTATGGTATTGATCTTGATGATCCGGAGAAGGACACTCATAAGTTAGAGCTTCCGCCCAAGCAGAAAGCACAGCCTGTAACCGCAAACGCCGAAGATACCAGCAAAAAGCTGGATGAAACACTTGGCACAAAGGATACTCTCGCAGCGGAAGCCGTAAGCAAAGAAGGATTCCTTCGCACCATTTCCGGCGATAAGGGAGAGCTTAAGACTCAGGAGCTCACCGAAGAATCCATCGCGAAAGCAGCAAAGGAAAAGTCCGCAAGAAACATCCTGTGGGCTTATAATATGATGGGAGCATCGAAGGAGGAACTCTTAATGCTCCGCCTTGCCCTGATCGCGTATATGGTACCGACCGGTAAGAAGACTATGTTTGAGGTGATCGATGAGTCAAGCGGCATTGATGGAATGATGGACGGAATAGATATATCCGAACCCGGTCTTATGTATAAGACCTTTGCGGCGAAGTCCAAAGAATCCCTCGGCGAAGATATCACAGCAGAGATCAAAGAGGAAGCCGAGCCTCAGGTATTCGAGGACGAGGACGGTGAAGAGATAGTGATCCAGGATGTAGAAGTCGAGGAAAAGATCATTCGTGAGGGACTCAAGCTCCCGACCGATGTGGTCAAGGAAATAGCGGATAAAGAGGAGGCGGAAAAGGCAAAGCAGAGAGAAAAGAAAGCCGGGAGGCCCCGTTCCAAATCAGCTGTGGACAGACATAAGAGAAGAGCAAAAGCCAAACCTGCTGAGGCCAAACCTGCTGAGGCAAAACCTGCTGAGGCAAAACGCGCCGCAGAATATATCGAGGCCTTCGGAGATATAAATGCAGAGGCGGATGATATCTTTGCGGGAGACAGTCACGAGACAAATGCGGGGCTGTTGTCGGAGTGCTTATGCAAGGCACTTGAAAAAGAAAAAGGTACCGAAAAGCTTGGAACCATTATCGCTATCATGGGCGGTGTGATGGAAGGTGCTGACCCTGAGAGATTCTGGATCAGCTTTATAGAACAGTTGGGGAATCTGTATATAATCCCCGGTATCGGATCCGCTTCCGGCGGTCAATATAAAGATAAAGCATCGGAATGCATACGCTGCCTCAAGGAAAATGACAGCAGACTGAAACAGCTTGTCATGAGTATGTTCCTGCAGGCAGGGGGAGCTTGATAAATGTCGTTTATTTCAATCAATTATCTGATCTTTTTTCCGGCGGTAGTACTGCTTTATTATGTGCTGCCCCAAAAGGTCAGAATGTACTGGCTGCTGGTGGCCGGCTATTATTTTTATATGTCGTGGAATGCAAAGTATGGACTTCTGCTCTTTGCATCCACGGCTGTAACATATCTTTGTGCTCTCGGGATCGATCACTTTCGTACGGCAGAAGAAAAAGATGCGAAAAATCCGACAGGCGGTAAACGCCTTTTTCTTTCGCTTGCGATAGTGCTTAATCTCGGACTTCTTTTTTACTTCAAATATATAGGATTCACTGTGGAGAGTATAAATAAGGTCCTGTCGGCGACGGGATTGTCGCTAAACATACCCGCTACGGATGTGCTTCTCCCGGTCGGCATATCTTTCTATATTTTTCAGGCACTGGGTTATACGATCGATGTATACAGGGGGGAAGTAAGAGCCGAGAGGAATCCTTTCCGATATGCTCTCTTTGTATCCTTCTTTCCCCAGCTTGTTGCAGGCCCTATCGAGAGATCGAAGAATCTTCTCGCGCAGCTGCGCGAGGAGAGAGATTTTGATGCCGAAAATGCAAGGAAAGGCCTTCTTACCATGGCCTACGGAATATTCATGAAAATGGTGGCGGCTGACAGCATTGCCGCTGTTATCGACCCTGTATTCGCTTCTCCGGGGGATTATTCAGGAATGATGATCCTGTTTGCGTCGATCCTGTTTTCTTTCAGGATATATTTTGATTTCAACGGATATACCCAGATAGCGATAGGCTCTGCAAGAGTGCTGGGGATCAGACTGACCCCCAATTTCGACACTCCTTATATGGGGCTTTCAGTGGGGGATTTCTGGAGAAGATGGCATATTTCCCTCACTTCATGGTTCAGGGATTATCTGTATATCCCACTTGGCGGGAACAGAAAGGGAAAGGTCAGAAAGTACATAAATACGATCATCGTATTCCTGCTGTCGGGCCTTTGGCATGGAGCCGCATGGCATTTTGTTGCGTGGGGATTAATAAACGGGATCCTCCTGATCGCGGAGGATCTGCTAAAACCTCTTAAGGTGAAGGCTGACACCGGATTGAATATAAGGACGGACGATCCTTTTTATATGTGGGTAAGACGGTTTATCACATTTTTCATCGTTACACTCACCTGGATATTCTTCCGTGCGGGGAGCCTTCCCCAGGCTGTAAAACTTATAGCGGCCATATTTGGGGATTTCAGACCCGCATGGTTTATCAATTTCGAATTCGCAAAGCTTTTTGCGGATCCTCAGGCAATGCTCGGAGTGCTGGTGCCTCTTGGTATCATGGTGATACTTGATATTTTCAAGGCTAAAGGGAAAGATCTTACGTCCCTTGTTTTTGACAGACAGATAGTGCTGCGCTGGATCATATATATATGCATGGCGCTGTTTATAATTTATTGGGGATTTTACGGAAAAGGATATGAGCATACACAGTTTATCTACTTCCAATTCTAAAAAGAATATTGTATTTGTGATCAAGCTGATCATTTTCTGCGCTCTTATGGTTTCGTATGTGTTTTTGATCCTTCCTCAGTATGCGGGAACCTACAATGCATCCGTCATAGATAAGGTAAGAAGGCTCAGATCGGTAAAAGAACCCAAGATCGTGCTTCTCGGGAATTCGAACCTCTCATTCGGAATGGACTCAGAGCTTCTCGAAAAAGAGCTTGGGATGCCGGTTGTGAACATGGGACTCAATGCTGAGATCGGCAACTATTTTCATGAGGAAATGAGTAAGCTGAATGTGGTTCCCGGTGATATCTATGTAATTTGCCATAATGATTATGATGACGATGAGAAGTTGCATGATCCCATTGCGGCATGGGCCACTGTGGAGGATCATGTAAGCATCTGGAGGCTTATCGGATGGAAGAATATTCCCAGGATGGCGGAGTTCTTTCCGGTATATCTTAAAAGAAGCCTTGCGCTGCACGCATCCGGTGAAGGAAACCGGTATTACGACAGCGTTTACTCAAGGGATTCCGTCTCGGAGAGGGGAGATATCGTCAGATTCCGGGGGGAGAGAGAGTATACCTTTGACGAACCCGTTCAACCGGGCAGGATAAGCGATGAATCGGTAAACAGGATAAATGAGCTCAACAAATACCTGACCGAAAGGGGAGCGACTCTTGTAGTGGCGGGCTATCCCATAGGAAAAGGTTTTAATACCGCGGAAGCTGCGGAATTTGAGAAGTTTCAAAAAGAACTGGAAGAAAAGCTTGACTGTCCGGTCATCAGTGAATTTACCGATTATATGTTTGATTATGATTATTTCTATGATTCGGATGTTCACCTTAACAGCGCGGGGGCCGAGCTCCGTGCCCGGCAGCTGGCCAAGGATTTAAAGAGCTTTCTGAGCAAGTGATCTAAAGAGCTTTGATGCAGCGGCACTGTTTGACCGCTATGAGACGCTGATGAAGGATGAGGGCACGGAGACAGCCTTTAATGAGGAGGAGGTATACAAAGCAAAGAAAGACAGGATACTTGATTAGTCCTGAGAGAGTAATGCGTGACCACGTACCTGTGCAGGTTAAAGCAGGGAAGCCGGATCATTTTCCCTGCTCAACCTGCTTTATCTCATCGTTAGAGGCTTCTTTTAAAGAATAGATATCAAATTCAATATCAGTGGGAAGCTGGATCTCGATCCGGCTTATCTTGTCGAGCCTTGCCTTAGCGGTTTTAAGCTCCAATTCAAACACATGCCCACCTTTTTGCCTATCTGCGGAAATAAAGTGCAAATGCCACCCGGCAGCATTTATACCATCCATAAAATCGGGATAATAGATGCATACCAGTGTTCCGTCTATATCCTCAAAATGAAAGTCCTTCTGGGTTTTGGAAAGAATATTTTTAAGAGACAAAAAACGGGATTCATATCCTGCCTCCGATCTTGCGTACAGCTTCGAAAAATGCCCGTCGATCCTTACCACATGCATACTGTTTAATCCGAATCCCTCCTCCACCTTGTTGTTGAGCAGGATCTTCAGATCGCTTATACTGTCAATATCGTTTATATCAAATTCTCTTTGCCCCTTCAGCATGGTGACGGATGAAAAGGGGACGCCAAGCTCATCCGGGGCCTCGGTAACACGACCGTCTTCTAGCGCCCTGTAGCAGTGACCATCTGCAACTATCATCTCTCCATCCACATTTTCAAAGGTTCCGAGACCGGTATCTCCATGCTCAAGTAATTCTTTAACAGTAACCACATGCTTTGTATATCCCATAGCAAGAGCCTGAAGAGTAGATACCTGATAGATCTTAGTATTATTTTCGTCCATATTTTCCCTCTCTTATACGCTTTATACACGCAAACGGAAAATTCGTGCATCAAATCCACAGATGTTATCAAATGGAATTATACCATATATGAAACGAGGATTACCACAGTCAGGGATCTCATTTCCTTGAGATTCTTAATGTTTAATGGTAGTATTATTTTAACTGTTGTAAATAATATAATGAGTATTTGAAGGTGTAAGTGATGAGTATTGAAACCCGGGATCTTGAGGAATATGTGGACAGAATGAAGCAGATAAGGCGATTGTCCACGCCGGATCTTGAAAAGGTAGAAGACGCAGGAGAATACAGCAGGATACTTCTTGACAACTTCTCCATGATCGGAAAGATGGCCGGAGAAAACAGAAAAGTTATAGAGGAGCTTGTAAAGCCGAATCTTTCGGCGGATGTGGTTCTGACAGACGAAGTCAGGGAGAGACTGGAGGAATTTTCCGACCTTCTGTTTGATGAAAAAACCTTCGGGGAGGTGGATATCAATCTTTCGGATCTCATAACCAACAGATTGATGGAAGATGACATACGCTCCGCGGATTCGGGGGATACTAACGGGTATGTTATCTCTATCGCGAAAAAGGTTCAAAGGGATTATATCATAATCTCGGGACTTACGAGATTCAGGACAAAAAAGGCGGAGGAGATAAGAAAAGCCGCTTATGAGAACTACAAAGAGCTTATGGGATACATTGAGAAGGACAGGTTCGCCACTCTCAGTGAAGATGCAAGATCCTCAGCGCTCCATTTTTCCATAATGGCAACGCTTTTGTTTGAAAGCACCGAGGAGGAACAGCCCGAGGAGTACTGGGAGAAGCCCTTTAAAGTCCTTGAGGAGGGAGTCAGGATACTTGAGGATCCCTACTATCATGAGATGCTCCCGGAGTTTGACTGGGGAAAATATGAATTCAGGATTTATTATTACGGAAGCTTTCTGGCTTATTCGAGACTGTCTGTTGGGACGGCGAAAAAGGCCTATGAGTATGCAGAGAAGGCTGTGGACTTCCTTAAAAACAGAGGGAGGGATGATATACATTCCTTTGTAAATATCGAGCAGGAAGAGGATCTTAAGTTTCTCGCCTCGATACAGGCCGGATATATTTCGGAGCGCGAGGCCGCCGATGCCTTCTATCTTACATACGAGAACAGGGACCGGGAGGATTATACGCTAACCGGAATTAATAAAAATCTTGATACACCCGCATCCTTCTTCCGGATAACCGAGAAGATGGAGCTCGGCGAAAAGGACGCGGAGCGGTATTATACGATCGAAAGATCAGTGATAGACTATTTGCTCCATATACCGAAGACAAGCTCAACCTATCTGAAATGCGTTACTCTTGTGACCAATTTCCCGAATTATTTCCGGGAGGTACCGGGGGCGATGACGATGGAGGAGTTCTGTCTTAAAATGTTCGCGGCCATGCATCCGCCCACATATATCCACATCAATATGGTAGCGGATATAACGGAAAGCCTTGTAAGACATCTGTTTGACATCGCACCTGAGAGATTTACGGGCTTCCCGGGGTGCGATTCGGTTGAGAGTGTTATCGCAAACCGTGAGAGAATAACGGATTTTGCATACCATGCCGCCCTGTGCCACGACCTGGGTAAGCTTTTTATACTTGATGTCATAACGATGTACGGCAGAAGCCTTCTTGATGAGGAATTCGCGCTTATAAAAAAACACCCGGTCATCGGGGCGCAGATCGCAGCAAAGAACAACTCAACAAAGGAATATGTCGATGTGATAAAGGGACATCATCTCTGGTATGACTGCTCAAGAGGCTATCCGGAGGAATTTGATACCTTTAAGAGTCCTTACAAGACAATAATAGATATCGTTATGGCGGCGGACTGTCTTGATGCGGCAACTGACAGCGTCGGGCGGAGCTACAACAAGGGCAAGAATTTTGACGATTACAAAAAAGAGGTCATCGAAGGAAGCGGAACGAGATATGCGCCCTTCCTTACGGAGCTGTTCAACGATCCCGGAGTAAAACAGGATGTTGAGTATCTTCTGACGGAAAGAAGGAATGATCTTTACAGGAAAACATTTAAGATACTTAAGAATAATGAGATCGACGGCATCAGTATCAAGAATATGAGATAAGCCGGAACAGCAGATCAAACTCAAAAATATGATTCAGGGTGAAATTACATGCAGGTAACCATTACTCTGATATTACCATTAAACAAACCCTCCGGGGAATGTCAAAAGATGAGAAAATCATTCTGCTCTTTGACAGACCAGGGAGGGTTTGTTATTTGGAGAAATGATTTACCAACTTTTTTACCAATGTAATAGGTTGGTAAAAAATGTAGAATAGGGTAGATGATTTTGAAGAATAACAGAGATACAACATCTGGTATTTTCAATAAAATTGAACACAAACAAAAATGTTGACATAATTAAATTGAACAAGTACAAAAAATTTGAAAGGTAGGTGTGAGTAAACAAACCTTCCGGGGAATGTCAAAAGATGCGAACTATCATTGAAAAAATAGAAAACGGCTATGTTAAGAAGCATCACCTTTGTTTTCGTTCCCTTGGTGAGCAAGTGCAAAGAGAGCCTTTAATTCATCGCCGCTTTCATGCATACCGCGTTTGATCCATTCCAGCATCCATCCGTAAATGCCATATGCCCAAAAAGATTTCATGTATGCTTCAAGGTTGGGCATTTCAGGCATTATCTGAATGGTGCTAATTATGGTTTCCATCATGATGGAGGACATACCTGCATTATAGAGAATGGTATAAAACTCTCTATGATCACGGTAAAAATCGAATAATGAGGGGAACAAACTCTCCGGCGTTGATTCGGGGTTAGACTCATATAGCCTTCCCCATTCCTTAATGAGCCGGTCCGACTCTTCTTTCAGAATATCCTCTTTGTTCTGGTAGTTGCGGTAAAAAGAGACGCGTCCGATTTCGGCTTTGCTTGTTAGTTCGCTAACAGAAATATCGGAGAGAGGCTTCTCCTTCAGAAGATCAAGAAGCGCAGTTAGGATCTGCTTTTTGACATATGTATTTTTTTGTTCATTGTTCATGCGATGAAACAAACCTCCCGGATATGTATCATTTTGCTGAAACACTTGTATCATCAATAGATTTATGATACACTTGTTTCATCGAGTTGTCAAGGAGGGCGGCATGAAAAAGGTCATGAAGATTGTTTTGATTTTGCTGGGTGTCATACTCATCCTGCTTATAGCTGTATTTTTTTACATTA
>CAMUYA010000012.1 GCA_947164865.1 uncultured Lachnospiraceae bacterium | reverse complement strand
TTTTTTTGCTGCTCCGCGTGTCTGCCGCCTGGGCGAGCGACACGTTATTTAAAGCTTCCGGCTGCTCCGCGTGTTCGACATAAGCGCTCCCGACACGCAATCGGGCTCTTTTCTTAATACCCCACCCGAAAACTCAGTCAAGCATTAGGATTTACACATTAACTCCGGATTTTGGAATGAATACGAAATATTGTATAATAATGTCGAACAAAGAGAGATTGAAAAATTGGTAAGAGAAATGGAAAAACCTATGGTATCCGCAAAAGAAATATCCGGTCGGTTTACGGAGGAAGACGTCAGGTCTGTAGTTTCCCTTGGGCTGGGCAATATCAACGATACTTTTATTGTTGAAACAGGTTCCGGAAAATACGTGCTTCAGCGGCTTCAGAAAAAGATGGATCCTGCGAAGCTGGAATACAATTACGGACTCTATTCAAAAATCTGTGAACGGGAAAACATGCTTTTCCCGATATGGATCAGAGACAGGGGAGGTAAATCTTTCGTTTCGGACTCTGATGGGAACAGCTGGAGAATGTATCCGTATATTGAAGGGGAGATCCTGAGCGCTCCGCTGTCAGAAGCGCAGTGCCATGCCTGTGGGGAAGGGCTGGGAAAGATCCATGCAGCGCTGAAAAAGCTGCCGGAAGCTCCGAAACCTGTATATCCTCACTTGCATGATCTGGGATATTATTACGAACAGTATGTAAACACCATCAGGGGAGACGGTCTTTGCGATGGCAGCAGGGATGCGGATGTTGAAGAAAAGATCCGCAGAAAAATGGCGGAAATATCGTCTTTTGATACGGGATCAAAGTCGGTTGTTCACGGTGATGCCAAGATCTCTAACATGATCTTCAGAGAAGGAAAAGTGGCTGGATTCCTTGACTGGGATACCGTGATGGAAGGCTCCGTTTCCGAGGAGATCGCAGACTGTATAAGATCTGCATGCATTGCGGCCGGAAAGCTCGACATCCCACGGGCAAAAGCGCTTATAGAAGGATACATAAGCGCTTCTCGCACGGATGAAAATATAACGGATCTTGTTCCGGGAGCATTCGACAAGATATGTTTTGAGCTGGCGCTGAGATACTATACGGATGCCATCTCGGAAAACAAACACTTTAAGGAAAAATATCCCGGATACAGGCTGAAGAGGGCGAAAGAACTGCTTCAAAGCAAGTGGCCGGAAAGCTGAAAATATCCTATGTACACTCTCGGACCACCGAAAGTAAAAAGTAAAAAAATATAAAAAACTATAAAAAACTATAAAAAACGTGATTCTTCTTTAAGGGGAAAATATATCCCTCAAAATTGATATACTTGACTTATAAAAAGTAATCAAGGGAGGATCACGGATATGAAAAAAACATCAAACATCACAGCGATCATCTGCGGGATACTGAGCACATTTCTGGTGATCTGCATCATCATAGCGGCAGTGCCTGCGGTATGCAGGGCGGGAGAGAGCAGGAACGAGAAGCTTGAGGACGAGGCTTTCCGTGAGATGGCCGGTGAGTATAAGGCTTCTCTGAGGGATTATCTCGAAGAGAAAGGCTATGAAAATGCCGGAATAACACTAACTTATGTCTCTTTAAAAGACGGAGAGAGGACCTACACCGCGCTGATCCACCACAGAAGGTTCGCATCGCTTTCGGATGCCGAGAAGGATACATTTTCCGAGAGCCTGGAAATGCTGGGACGTGACTTGACAGGCTGTGAAGTGTGCGTTGTTTATGATTGAAAAATCATTGAAAATGTCTCATCTTCGGGTGGGACATTTTTGAGTTAAATAATGGAAAAAAACGCAGATTTGAGTTATACTGTCTTTAATGTACCCTTTTTTGCAAGAGCCGGTTCGAACAGGCCGGAAATGACGCATCCGGGTAGGGAAGGAAAAGTATGGACATTCCTAAGGCGCAGGAAATATACAGACATTTTAAAGGGAATATGTACCGCATTCTCAACATAGCAGAGCACACCGAGACGGGCGAAAAGCTGGTTATCTACCAGTCGGTGGATGATGAGAGCAAAATATATGCCAGGCCTCTTGATATGTTTATGAGCACAGTCGACAGGGAGAAGTATCCCGATGCGGAGCAGAGCATGCGCTTTGAGCTTGTAAAGGACGAGTTTGTGCTCGATCCGGAAGTTGATGCGTTCCTTGACAGCACCACCTACGAAGAAAAGCTCAAGATCCTCATTGACATGAAGCCGAGGCTCACCGAGGAGAAAGTTACCACCATGGCTTTTGCCGTTGATATTTCTCTTCCCGAAGGGGATGTTAACACCAAGTACGAATCTCTCAAAAAGTCGCTTCTTATAAGGGAGCGCTATGAAGGAAGCAGGCTTCGCAAATAAATGTCGCAGGCTCAGTGCAGGGAGGCAATTGAATACATTACGTCCCTCAAGGGAGGTAAGATCACGCCGGGGCTCGAGAGGATAACATCCCTCCTTGAGGCGATGGGAAACCCACAGAACGCCGTCCGGATGATCCATGTCGCAGGGACCAACGGCAAAGGGTCCACCCTTTCTTTTATCGCGGAGATACTTAAATCGGCGGGTTATCGCGTCGGCAGGTATACATCACCGGCGGTGCTCGAATACCGGGAAAGGTTTGCAGTCGGAGACAGAAAGATCTCCGAAAAAGACCTTATCGGGGGCGTGGCTCTTATCAGGGAGAAGATCTCCCTCATGGAAAATGAAAAAAAGGAACTCCCTTCCGCTTTTGAAGCCGAAACCGCGCTTGCCTTTTGGTTTTTTAAAGAGAAAAAATGTGATTTTGCCGTTATTGAGACCGGCATGGGAGGCCTCCTTGATGCGACGAATGTGATCGAGGCCCCCGAGCTTTCGGTCATCGCATCCGTAAGCTTTGATCATATGTCCTTTCTTGGGGACACGCTGGAAAAGATAGCATATCAGAAGGCAGGGATCATCAAGGAAGGCTGCCCAGTGGTATCGGCGCTTCAACATCCCGAAGCTGCCGGGGTAATAGTAAAAACAGCAGCCAAAAAGGGAAGCGAGCTTACCGTTGTAAAAGAGGATATGATAGAGGACAAGTCCTCTGCCCACAGCTTTACGCAGACCTTTAATTACGGCGGATACAAGAGATTAAAGCTCTCCGTCACCGGAAAATATCAGCTTAAAAATGCCGCACTGGCTATAGAGGCGGTAAAAACTTTAAGAAAAAGAGGCTTCGCAATAAAAGACAGTGCTGTTTACGAGGGACTTGAGAAAATGCAGATATTTGCAAGGTTTCAGGTCATCTCACAAAAGCCCTGCGCGATCCTTGACGGAGCTCATAACGAGGAGGCGGCCGAAAGGCTCGCTGAGTCGATAGACAGGTATTTTTCCGGGAGACGGATAATATATATCATGGGGATGCTGGGGGATAAGGAAGTTGAAAAAGTGTGCATGCACACTGCCGGAAAAGCAGAATGCATATTTACAGTCACACCGCATAACCCCAGAGCCATGTCGGCAATAGAGCTGGCGCAGACAGCGGGAAGATTTAACCCGAATGTTACCGCCGCCGATTCGCTTCAGGAAGCGTGCGAGCTCGCCTTGCTTATGGCGGGTAAAGACGGAGTGATCATCATATTCGGATCTCTTTCGTTCCTGGGAGAGATCAGCAAGGTGATCGCCGGAAAGAATAAAAAGTATTAATTTCGGAGCAGCAAAATGGATCAGGAAAAGATTAAACAGGCAATAGAGCTTTTGCTCGAAGGAATAGGAGAAGATGCATCCAGAGAGGGCCTTAAGGACACTCCCGAGAGGATCGCACGGATGTATGAAGAGATATGCAGCGGTTATGATCAGGACCCTGCGCAGATCCTTTCAAGAGTATTCACCGTTCCGGACAGCGAGATGGTGGTGGAAAAGGATATTACATTTTACTCCCTCTGTGAACACCATATGATGCCTTTTTTCGGAAAGGCTCATATAGCTTATATCCCCAAAGGAAAAGTGGTTGGGATCAGTAAGCTGGCGCGCACGGTTGAGGTGTTTGCCAAGAGGCTTCAGGTGCAGGAGCGCATGTGCGGACAGATAGCGGACGCTATTATGGATAATCTCTCCCCCGAGGGCGTGATGGTCGTTCTGGAGGCTGAGCACACCTGCATGACAATGCGTGGTGTCAAAAAGCCGGGCTCCAAGACAGTCACTGTTGCGACAAGAGGAGCTTTTGCGGTAAGGGATGATCTGCGGGAGCAGTTCTATTCACTCCTTAAAATGGGCTGACGCTGCATCACCGGCATTATTTGGTTTTGTAAAATACTAATCCGGAGGTTTTGGACATGATAATCGGCGGAAAAGAGTTTGATACCGAAAATAAAAGCTTTATTATGGGCGTGCTGAACGTAACACCCGATTCTTTCTCTGATGGAGGCCGCTTTTACAGCAAAAGGACCGGCGGAAGGCTCCTTTCGGCAGATCCCACCGGCACCAGACAGACAGAGGACCGGTATTACATCAACCGTGAAGCGGCCCTTGATCATGTTGAGAGAATGATCTATGAGGGAGCAGATATCATCGACATAGGCGGAGAGTCCACCAGGCCCGGATATCAGATGGTCTCATACGCCAGGGAGATAGAAAGGGTAGTTCCCATCATAGAGGACATTAAGGCTAATTTTGATATTCCTCTTTCTCTTGACACATACAAGCCCGAGGTGGCAAAGGCCGGTATCGAAGCCGGAATAGATATGATAAATGACATCTGGGGACTTAAATATGACGAGAGAATGGCTAAGATCATAGCCGAGAGCGGTGTTCCATGTGTGCTCATGCACAACCGCGAAAAGATAGATTACAACGATTTTGTCGAAGACGTGATATCTGACCTTAAGGAAACGCTTGATATCGCCGAAAAGGCGGGTATTTCAAGGGATAAGATAATCATAGATCCCGGCATTGGATTCGCCAAGAGCTATGAGCAGAATCTTGAGATCATGGATAGACTGGACGAATTGTGCAAGCTCGATTATCCCGTTCTTCTTGGAAGCAGCAGGAAGTCCGTGATCGGCCTTACACTTGATCTGCAGGAAGATGAGAGAGTGGAGGGAACGATTGCTACCACGGTAATAGGAAGAATGCGCGGTGCGAGGTTTTTCAGAGTACATGATGTAATGGAGAATCTGAGAGCCCTCAAGATGACAGAGGCGATCATGAACCGGGGCAAATAAAAAGGCCGGACGAGCCGGCCGTGATCTAAAAGGATGTATATCAGTCCTCACGTATTATTCTCGGAAGAAGCTTGAGTGTGTAATATGCACACAGACCTGTGAAAAGACCGGTCAGTATGGCAGAGATACCGAGATAAGGAGCATAGACCATAACATTTATCACTTTTGTAAGGAAAAGCGCAACGATAAGCTGCCCGGCATTATGAAACAGGGCGCCGAACACTGCAGTCACAAACAGAGCCTTCCCCTTAAGAAAGCTGTTTATCGCAAATTCGATGGCAAGGCAGAGCAGTCCGCCTGCAGCAGAATAAAGCAAAGTGACACCGTTTCCGAAAAGAAGAGAGGAGAGAAGTATACGCACGGTCAGCACCAGAGCCGCTTCACGGATCCCGAATCTTTTCAGTACCACCAGAGTGACGATATTGGCAAGTCCCAGCTTTATACCGGGGATGGGAAAAGGGTTGGGAATAAGGCTCTCAAGCCCATAGATTCCGAGAGCGAGCGCAGCAAAAACCGCAAGGATGGCAAGTCTTTTAGTACGCGATTGCATCGTATTCGCCTCCTTCCGCACTGTTTTCGACTATGATCATCAGCTTGTTGGGGAGGCAGATGACCGGAACAGGCGATTTTGAAGCCGACCCCTGTTTGACGCAGAGCTTATGAGGACAGCTTGCATCGGAAAAGAATATATCATGATCCTTGATAGTTATGGTGTTGGAAGCTCCCTTGTTACCGGCGATAACAAAGCTGTTATCCCTCGCATTGTCCAGATCGATACGCATCATTTCACGGCCGTTCTGGTAGATCACAGCGTAGCGAGTGCTGTTTTCTGAGAGACTTTTCTGCTTACTGCGTGACAGGACAGGGCGGATGATAAATATACAGGCAATGCAAATGATCGCGATGATATCTATGATAAGAGCGAGAATAAAGACCCTGCGTTTAATGAGCTTTTGCGTTGAGGGATCGGTATTTGATTTTTTCTTTGTCACGGTACTCATAACAAGAGTATACCAAATATGAAAGCGAATGTAATATCTTTTTTTTATAAATTTAAATGTACGGCGGAAAAATGTAACGACAATTGCTGCAGATCATGGGATCTTGCAGTGGACGAGGAGACCTACGAAAGATACCTCGAAAAAAAGGGTACCGAGGGATTGAAGCTCAGGCTCAGTGTCAAGAAGGACGGAAAGGGCGGCAGGCTTCTGCGCATGCCCTTTGGAAAATGTCCACACCTTACGAGGGATAATCTGTGCTCCTTTCAGTGCAAAGGCGAAGAATGCCTGATGCCTAAAGTGTGCAGGCTTTTTCCCAGATACACCGTATCCTACGGAAACATCGTGACGGGCATGATCGATCTTGCATGCAGGGAGGCCGCAAGGCTCTTCCTGGAACAGGAAGGCAGGTTTTCATTTGTCCCTGCAGACGGGGAGCCGGAGATATACTGGAGAGCGGATGAGGCGGACGATTCCTTTGAAGAGCTGCTTCTTACCGACCTTGAGCTTGTTCTGGATGAGCTTTGGAACGAGGACGGAACTTCGCTTGAAGAAAAAGAAAGAAGGATCTTTACCCACATTTATATCGAACATCTGGAACTGGTGCGGGGCGAGACGGAGGGCGTAGGAAAACCGGGATTTTCTTATGATCTTCTTGAAAAGAACCACCCGGGAGAGATCCCCTATCTGCTTAAGGAGAGATCAAAAGAAGTATACAACGGCGAGATGTTTATCCCTTCGGGATTTATAAATAATATCATTTATTCCGAGTTTGAAGAGGGATATCTGATCCTGTATCACCGGAGTGCACTGAAACTGATCAATGCATTCAAAAAGAAATACGGAAAGCTGTATGAGAAGGATGCGGATGCATTCTTCATGGAAAAGTGGAAAGAAATTACAGGAAGATATGAATGGCTTGAAGAGAAATATAAAAGCTATTTATCATACAAGCTGCAGATGAATTACCCCGGAGCGGGTATTGATTATTATATTATAGAACCCGTGCTTATGGCCATGGTAAGTGCGGAGATCCTGAGGATGTTCATCATCACTCATACTCAGATGGGTAACGACCTGAATATGAATGACCTTTCCGGACTTATCTGTGAATGCGAAAGGCTTACGAGCCATAATGTACCCTTCACAAAACGCGTGATGGAAAGAGCAAGGAAGGAGCTTTTCTGATAGATATACCTATAGAGATAATAAGAAGCTCGAGACGCACTCTGGGGCTTGAGATAAAGCCGGGCGGAAGAGTGATAGTGAGAGCACCACTAAGATGCCCGGATGCAGAAATACAGAGGTTTGTTAATGAGCATGAAACGTGGCTCATAAAGCATCTTAAAAAGATGAAGGAAGCGGAGGAAAATCTTCCCTCGGATCCACTTACCAACGAGGAGATAAATGCTCTCGCAGATGAGGCCATGATAGTGATCCCTCAAAGATGTGCGTATTACGCCGGGCTTTTGGGAGTCACCTACGGAAGGATCACCATACGTAATCAGACTACCAGATGGGGAAGCTGCACAAGAGACGGCAATTTGAATTTTAACTGCCTTCTTATGCTTGCTCCTCCCGAGGTGCTTGACAGTGTGGTGGTGCACGAGCTGTGCCACAGGCTTGAAATGAACCACTCGAAGAGATTCTATGATAAAATATACAGTGTATTCCCCGATTACAAAAAATGGGATAAGTGGCTTAAGACAAACGGGGATGCGCTGATGAGGAGAATGCTTTAATGTATCAGCACAGGATTCAGTACTACGAAACAGACAAAATGCTCGTAACGCACCACTCAAATTATATAAGGTGGATGGAGGAAGCAAGGGTAGACTTTCTCGATAAGATCGGCTGGTCGTATCTTAAACTTGAGGAACTGGGTATCATCTCTCCGGTGATATCGGTTGACGGAAAATACAAAAAAAGCACAACCTTCGGGGATGTTGTCAACATAGACGTAAAGATACAGGAATTCAAAGGTGTAAAGCTTAAACTCATATATGAGATGACCGATCAGAACGGAGTAAATGTTTTTGAAGGTCATTCGGAACACTGCTTTTTGACTCGTGAAGGTAAACCGATGATGATACGGGTAACGTATCCTGATTTTTACAATGCGATAATGGAGGCCTATGAAAAACAGTGATTACAGGGTGATACGCATCCGCGAACTCGAAGTATTTGCACACCACGGTGTTTATTCGGAAGAAACCGAGAACGGTCAGAAATTCTATATAAACGCCGAACTGGAACTGGAAACGGACAAAGGTGATGTCCTTTCGGACGAGATCAAGGACACCGTGAACTATGCGGATATCTGCGTTTTTCTGACAGAGTTTATGCAGGAAAACACCTGCAAGCTACTGGAGCGGATAACCGAGATGCTGTGTCGCGAGCTGCTGATCAGATTCACTATGCTTAAAAGCGTGGAGATCGAGGTCAGAAAGCCGGAAGCTCCCATAGATCTTCCTTTTGAGTCCATCTCGGTGGTACGAAAGTTGTCGCGCCATACCGCTTATCTCTCCATCGGTTCCAACATGGGAGACAAGCAGGAGCATTTCGACAGAGCGCTTGCAGCGCTTGATTCCAAGGATCACACAAGGCTTATCTGCGAATCGGAAAGGCTTGTGACAGAGCCCTACGGGTTCACACAGCAGGATAATTTCATTAACAGCGCCGTGATAGTGGAGACGATCCTTTCACCTCATGATCTGCTGGACTTTCTGCATACCATCGAGAAGGAGGAGGGCAGGGAGAGAACGATCCACTGGGGACCGAGGACCCTCGACATCGATATCATCTTCTATGATGACCTTGTGATGAGCGACTCGACTCTTACCATACCTCATGTGGACATGCAGAACAGGCTCTTTGTGCTGGAGCCTCTTGCCAAGATCGCGGGCTATTACAGGCATCCCATCTTTAACGAGACGGTTTCGGAGCTGCTTGATTATCTGAAAGACAATGAGGATACGCCGGTGGATTGATCACCGCGCGGAATATACCTGACAGGGAGGGCAAAAAGTTGAATGATGATCTTAAAAAACAGATAAATGACAAGCTTCCGCCGGATGAGGAGCTTTTTGAGCTTGCGGACCTGTTTAAGGTGTTCGGAGATCCCACGAGGCTTAAGATACTTAATGCGCTTCTCTGCTCGGAGCTGTGCGTTCAGGATATCGCCGATGTGATAGGAATGAGCGAATCGGCAGTGTCGCATCAGCTGCGCGTTCTTAAGCAGATGGATCTTGTTAAGAACCGCCGCGAAGGGAAAACAATATTTTATTCACCTGCCGACTCACATATAGTAACCATTTTAAATACGGGTATTGAACATATTGAGGAATGATCATTATGAAAAATAACCTTTATGATCCCAAATACTATGTGAACCGCGAGATCAGCTGGGTACAGTTCGATCACCGTGTTCTGAATGAGGCAAAAAATAAAAGAGTCCCTCTTTTCGAGAGATTGAAATTCATGAGCATCGTATCATCCAATATGGATGAATTCTTTATGGTGCGCGTGGCATCTCTCATCGATATGATCCATGCGGATTATGACAAAAAAGATATTGCCGGAATGAAGCCCAAGAAGCAGCTGGAGGCACTTCTTGAGGAAATACATCTGCTTTCCACCGAGCAGTACAATGCTTTCAACAGATCTTTGGTTCCTGCTCTTCGCGAGAAGGCCGGGCTTGAGATAGTAAGGCATCACGAGGACCTCTCGAAAGAGGAAATGCTCTTTGTGGATTCTTATTTCTCGGAGACGGTCTATCCCGTGCTCACTCCCATGGCAGTGGACTCCTCAAGACCCTTCCCGCTTATCAGAAACAAGACATTAAACATCGCCGCTCTGCTCATGAAAAAGGGAGGAGCGGGAGAGATCGAATACGCCACCGTACAGGTCCCTGCCGTGCTGGACAGAATAGTGCTTCTGCCCAAAAAGGGCCCGGGGCAGAGAGTGATCTTTCTCGAGGAAGTGATAGAGCGCAATATATCAAAGCTCTTTCTCCACTATGACGTGGTATGCGCGCATCCTTACCGTATCACCAGAAACGGTGACCTTACCATACAGGAAGATGATGCGGAGGATCTTTTAAAAGAGATAGAAAAACAGGTAAAGAAGCGTCAGAGAGGCGAAGCCATAAGGCTTGGCGTCGAGGATGAGATGGATAAAAGGCTCCTCAAATTCCTCAAAAAGGAACTCAAGATAGAGGACAACGAGGTTTTTAAGATCGACGGACCTCTTGATCTTACAGTGTGCATGAAGCTATATGCGCTTCCGGGATATGATGAATTCCGGGAGGAAAAGCATGTACCCGCCCTTGTTCCCGAGTTCGAAAAAGGGGATGACATCTTCTCGGTAATAAGAGCCGGGGATGTTATGATACACCACCCTTATCAGAGCTTTACCCCTGTGGTGGACTTTATACGTCAGGCAGCGGCAGATCCGAAGGTTCTGGCCATCAAACAGACACTTTACAGGGTAAGCGGTAATTCTCCCATCATAGCAGCCCTTGAGCAGGCAGCACAGAATGACAAGCAGGTTACGGTGCTGGTTGAGCTTAAGGCGCGTTTTGACGAGGAAAATAATATAGAGTGGGCCCGCCAGCTTGAGAAAGCCGGAGTGCATGTAATCTACGGACTTGTGGGACTCAAGACTCACAGCAAGATAACCCTTGTGGTGCGTATGGAAGAGGACGGCATACGGAGATACGTGCATCTGGGAACGGGTAACTACAATGATGCGACAGCAAAGCTTTATACCGACATAGGTCTTTTTACCTGCGATGAAAAGATAGGCGAAGATGCCACTGCGGTATTCAACATGCTTTCGGGATATTCCGAGCCTGAAAAATGGAATGACCTTATTTTGGCACCACTTTGGTTAAAGGACAGATTCCTTGAACTGATATCACGTGAAGCAGTGAACGCAAAGGCGGGAAAGAAAGCCTGCATTATCGCAAAGATGAATTCACTCTGCGACCCCGATATAATTGCCGCTCTTTATGCGGCCAGCAGAGCGGGAGTAAAGATAGACCTTATAGTAAGAGGCATATGCTCGCTTAAAGTCGGTATCCCCGGCGTGAGCGAGAATATATCCGTGCGCTCCATAGTGGGAGCATTTCTGGAGCACAGCAGAATATTCTATTTTGAAAACGGCGGAAACCCGGAGTATTACTGCGGAAGTGCCGACTGGATGCCCAGAAACCTCGAGAGACGTGTCGAGATAGTATTTCCGATAAAGAATAAGCAGCATCAGGCAGAGCTGCGCCACATCCTCGATACCGAGCTTATGGATAATCTTGGAGCTTCAATACTTCAGCCTAACAGCTCCCAGTATTTAAAGCAGGACAGACGCGGTAAAAAGACGATCAATTCCCAGGAGATATTTGCCCGGGAGGCAGTTGAAAAATACGAGAATGCCTTTCCTCAAAGGCAGGAGAACAGCAGACGGTTTGTGCCTGTAACTCATTCACCGGTGGAAGAGGATATCATCAAACCGGCAAAGAAGAGAAAGAAGAAATAAAGCGTGAAAAAGAGCAATACTAAGACAATAATCATAGCGGTGGCAGTGATCATTGCGATCCTTGCTGTGGTGGCTGCCGTGGTCATCTTTTCCAACCGCTCCGAGAAGGTTGCGCCAAATCCTGCGGGGACTGTGGGTAACAGTGCGGGCAATCTGAATAACGGCGGACTCTTTGCTGAGAGCGAGGGAAAGGTTTATTTTGCGAACGCATTTGACAACGATACACTGTATTGTATGAATTCCGACGAGACGGATGTTCACAAGATATCTTCGGCAGTTGTGAGTAATCTTCTTGTCGGAGGTAATTATCTTTACTATTTCCAGCGCGGAGAGTCGGGAGAAACCGGCCTGGGAGGGATACGTGCGCCTCATGCGTTCAACCGCTGTCACACCGACGGAAGCAAGGCTACTTCGCTGATAAGAGAAGTCATCACTTCCGGACAGCTTGTGGATAATACGCTTTATCTGCTGGGAGCAGGGGATGAAGGCCCTTACTTTTTCAAGATCGGTACGGATGGAGAGAATTATGAGAAGCTTGCGGATTTTATAATAAAACCGGCATCGGCTGACGCAGGATACATTTATTACAACTCGACCGTGGGTAATCATTATCTCAACCGACTTGATACTTCAAGCGGATATTCAACAGTGCTCCTTGAGGAAAACGTATGGGAACCTGCTTACTATAACGGATATGTATATTACATGGATCCTGCAAATGATTATCAGCTGAGAAGATACAACCTTTACGACGGAACGATAGAGATCCTCACAAAGGATAAAGTGGAATTCTTTAATGTGGGAGACGGATTTATCTATTATCAGCGTATGGGAACAAATGCAGGTCTGTGCTGCATGAATCTTGACGGGAGCGGAGCATTCCTGCTCTCTGGAGGGGAATATAAAGATATAAATATCACATCAAGATATGTGTATTTCAGAGATTATTTCGAGGAGGGTACCATATACCATACGGTACCCGGCTCAGGAAGCTATGACCTGTTTACGGCGGCCAGAGATGGGGTAAAATAGGCTTATTAGATCATTAAGCCGTCGCTCATCGCCTCAAAGTACGAGGCGATGATTGCTATAGATTTACATGTGCGCCGAGGAGGTAATCGATGAACTGCTGGGCGGTCCTGCCGCTTAAGCCGCCATGGGTGAGTTCCCACTTGTTTGCCTCGGCAAGAAGATCTTCTTCGGGCAGCAGTATTCCGTTTCTGGAAGCAAGGGATCTGACGATCTCCTCGAACTGCTTTTTGTCCGGGGATCCGAAATATATGGTAACACCGAATCTGTATGCAAGAGACAGCTTTTCCTGTACTGTGTCTCCTGTATGCAGATCTTCTCTTATTTCTTCCTTATCGGCAGTGGTTTCCCTTATCAGATGGCGTCTGTTTGAAGTGGCATAGATAAGCACGTTTTTGGGACGCTTTTCAAGGCCGCCTTCTATCACGGCTTTGAGATATTTATATTCGATCTCAAAGTCCTCGAATGAAAGATCATCCATATAGATTATAAATTTATAATTTCTCTTTTTTATCTGGGCGATAACATCATTGAGATCCTGGAACTGATGCTTGTAGATCTCGATCACGCGAAGACCCCTTTCGTAATACTCGTTTGCGATGGCTTTGATGCAGGAAGATTTACCCGTTCCGGCATCGCCGTACAGCAGGCAGTTGTTGGCCTTTAACCCCATCACAAAAGATTCTGTATTATTCTTTAATTTCCTTTTGGCAGTTTCGTAACCCACCAGATCGTCCAGCTTTACATGAGCGATATTAAGGATGGGAACGATATGCACCCCCGCATCGTCGTGCATTACGCGGAAGGATTTGTGCAGACCGAATTTGCCCACACCATAATCTTTATAGAATTGCGTGAGCACGGCTTTCATCGCCTCAGGATCTTCGGCTTTGGCCAGATCCTCCGCAAGCTCGCATATTCTTCCGCAGATACGGGTATTGTACACTTTACTCTCACGGGTGCTTGCCTCGTAATCAAGAGCAAGCGCAAAATCCGGCACGTCAAGCTTTTCCATTACAGGATGGAAATCGAAGTCGAAGAGCTCTTTGAATATCTCGATATCGTGGAGCGCAGCGCGGTTGATGGTACCGGTGATCTCACCTTTTATCTCGCATCCGCAGCTGTAGCTGTTTTCGTTATTAACCAGCAGATTTGCCAGATAGGTATGCCAGAGGTTACCGTGGAAGCCATAGCTCCCCGCCTCCTCTATGAGCCTGTGCAGGCAGTCGTAGAAAAGGATCTTGAGCTCCGAAATATCTCTTTCCGGGTCATCATATCCGGACATAAGCGCAGCCATATCCTCGAGTAATTTTCCGTCTTCAAAATCTCTGTAAACGATTAGTTCTTTAACTCGCATAAGCTCACCTCAACCTAACGATCAGAGTATTGTCAGTAGTTTCCGAGTATCCGCAGATTGCGCGCATCATCCCTGAGGCCTCTCAATGCATTTTTAACCGAGGGCTGCGCGAGGTTTCCGTCAAAGTCTATGAAGAATCTGTATTCCCAGTCTCTTCCTTCTATGGGACGGCTCTCTATCTTGGTCATGTTGATATCGTTGTAGATAAAGTGACCCAGCATATCGTAAAGGGAACCGCTCTCATGTGGAACCTCAAAGCAGATGCTGATCTTTCCTGCGTCTTTTCTGAATATCTTTCTGTTTGTAACTATTATGAATCTGGTGGAATTTTCGCCCGTATTGTTTATGCCTTTTTTGATGATATCAAGGCCGTAGAGCTTTGCCGCAAGTTCGCTGGCTATGGCGGCTTTGGTGATATCCTTTTCTTCAGCCACATGCTTTGCAGCAAAAGCATTATTCTGCATGCTTATCTGTTGCCAGGGATGGTCTCCCAGGAATCTCGATGATTGCATGAGTGACTGCGGATGGGAATAGACCGTTTTGATATCGGTTTCCTTCGCACCTGGCAATCCCATAAGGCAGTGCTCTATCTTGATGATCTGTTCGCCCACGATGAAGTTTTCAAATTCCGCAAGCAGATCATATATCTCGCTGACGATGCCTGCGGTGGAATTCTCGATGGGAAGCACTGCAAAGTCGGCGCTTCCTTCGTCGATGGCACACATGGCGTCACGGAATGAATCAACGTGAAAAGAGCTCACATCGTCACCGAAAAATGTCTGCATCGCTATCTGGGAATAAGCTCCTTCCGCGCCCTGGAAAACCACGCGGATCTTATCTTCAAGGAGATTATCCACCTCGATAAACGAAAGCCGTCCCAGGCTTCCGTGTTCGGAGAGGATACGGTACTGGAGCTTTCTGCTCATCGACATTAACTGGACGAACAGTTCCTTCACTCCGTGAGCATTAAAATCGTTTGATGCGAGGGAGGAGACCTTTAAAAGCTTTTCCTGTTCGCGCTGTTTGTCAAAGACCTTTTTACCGGTCTGAATCTTATATTCCGCCACTTGAGAGCAAAGCTCCATCCTCTTTTCATAGAGCTTAACTATCTCCTCGTCGACCTCGTCGAGTTTATTTCTTAATTCAAGCAAATCCATTTCTGCAGATACCTCACATCTTAATGCTTTAGCGTAGTTAGAACTATGATACCCCAATTTTAGCTTGATAGCAAGATTCCAGAGATTTATAATGTGAATGATACAAGGGTCAAAAGTCAAAAATGCGAATTATGCTTGCATATATAAGAGGTGTTTCAATGAAAACATATCTTGCTTCGGGATCGCCCCGGAGGCGTGAACTGCTGACGCAGATAGGAATAGAATACGAAGTGCTTGTAAGCGAGGCCGATGAGGATTGCGATATTACGGATCCTGCAGGACTGGTGGAGGAACTCTCAAAAAGAAAAGCCCTTGCCGTAGCGGAAAAGCTTAAAGCATCAGGCGAGAAAGACTTTATTGTTATCGGAGCGGATACCGTAGTTGCCCTTAAAGGTAAGATTCTCGGAAAGCCCGCCGACAAGGATGATGCAGTAAAAATGCTCAAAGCCTTAAGCGGAAATACTCATGATGTTTATACGGGCGTGAGTGTTATTCGGGAAGATGATATAAACACTTTCCACGAGCAAACGGAAGTTGAATTCTTTGAGATGTCGGATAAAGAGATTGAAGAGTACGTTGCTACGGGTGATCCTCTTGATAAAGCAGGAGCCTACGGGATCCAGGGCTTCTGTGCAAGATACATCAGAGGGATCAGGGGCGATTACAATAATGTCGTCGGCCTCCCGATCGGGAGATTATATCAGGAATTAAAAAAGCTTATCGCAAGATAAGCTTTTTAACACATGACATTGCGTGTTTATCACAGCCCGTACCAGCCGATTCCCTCATCACGCCAGCCGATTGAGATCAGACTGTCCCTTTCTTTTTTACAGAATACCTTCTTGAAGACCTTGTTGAAGCCCTTCCTTAAGCCCTTCCTTAAGCCCTTCCTGTCTACCCTCTTCCTTGAACATGTTCATGGTTTCAGCTTCATCATATTCTGTCAGGCACATGATCTTTACCTCCATAAGGTATTTAGTCCTGCGGGCGATACGCCCTCAAATGTTCGAAGTTCTTAGAAATGTGATTCCCACAGTAATCTCGCAGGAAGAATGATTGAATGATACCACTGAAAGAGGAGAAAGTATAGATGGCAGAATCAACAATTCAGGGGTACGATTTTTTGTTTATTGTGTCTACACATTAGCAGTATAAGAGGATTGATAAAGCAATCCGGGAGAGTTATGATAGAAACTAAGCATGCCGCTGAAGTGGAATGCGAATTAATTTTTTCCAAGGGAGTCATAAGATGAGAAAAGGTATTTTAAAAAAGATTCTTGCAGGTGCTTTTGCCGCAGTACTTATGGCAACATTTGTACCTGAAATGCATGTAAAGGCAGCAGACTATCCGAATTTACATAGTGCTAACAGCTTTATGTATAATGTTCTGGAATTTGGGATCACACCGGGCCCGTTAAATGAAAACGGATTATGGGTCTTAAAAAAGGTTTACGGTGAGGGAAATGAAGCAGTTCCTTTTAAACATTATGAATATACTTATAACGAGAATGGCAAGTTGACATATTTCGTAATGTATGACGCCAGCGGATCGGTTAGACAATATAATATCGATGAGTATGATGCCGCAGAAAAGGAGAAAAAGGAAACAGGATTTTTTGCAGATGGTTCCATATACTATTCTCGCGTGATCAGATATGACTCTGAGGACAATCAGATAGAGTATGCCTATTATAATGCAGATGGTTCATTATATTCACAAACCATAAATGAATATGATAATAACAGAATTGTAAAAACTGTATTGACCAATCAGTATGGCGTCCAAACCCAAGAGTATGAATATGACGCTGACGGTAATTACATTATGTATGTATATGATGCTGATGGGAATACAACCCGGTATCATGTATGCGAGTGTAATCCGGATGGCAGTCTTTCAAAATGTGTTTTCTACAATCCCGATGGGGAAGTATTGGCCTACACAGAGTTAGAGTATGATAATAAAGGGAAGCTTGTCAAAGAGGCCGGCGAGAACGGGGGAACTCCGGATGGAGCCGAATATGTCTACGATGATAAAGGAAACGAGATTTATGCATCATTCCATAATTCCATGGGAGGTGGAGGACAAAGAACCTGTAAATACGAGTATGATGAGTCCGGAAAAAAGGTAAAACAGATTATATCATTTTATGCATTACAGGCAGATACTGCGACAGATGATCCATGGTATGTCGAAGAATATGACTGGGAATGGATTCAAACTTCTTATTCAACAAAAGACAGTGAACTCTCCGAAATGATCAGCGCGCTTCCCGACGAAGAGGCAGTAACCGTTGACTGTTCAGAAAACTCTGAAGTATCCGCAGATGTATTTTCGGCCATTGCAGGAACCAAAAAAGAAGTGACTTTCACATCCGAGGGAATCTCATGGGAGTTCAGCGGATCCGATATCGATGCATCCGCAGCAAAGAAGATCAATCTCTCAACGACTATAACAAAGATCAGCCAGCAGGATCCCAATACTGTAGGTGCTATTGAGAATCTTCTCGGAAAAGAGAGCAATGCACTCGTCCTTAAGTTTGCTGAAAACGGAAAACTTCCCGGAAAGGCAAAGATCCGTGTAAATGCTGATGGGGCTCTTAAAGAATATCTTGGCACCACAGGGCTTGATGTGTATTACTGGGATAGCGAGAATAATAAACTTGTTTCCATAGCATCCGGTGTATCGATAAATGAAAACAACGAGATCGTATTCGAGATAGACCACTGCAGCTACTATGTTGTAAAAGGAAGAGAGACAACAAAAGAAGATAAGCACATCCCCGAGGATGCAAACAAAGATGTTCCTGTCGGATACGAGATGCTCTTCCGACTCTACAATCCCAACAGCGGAGAGCACTTCTATACCACAAGCAAGAAAGAAGGAGATAAGCTTATTGATCTTGGTTGGAATTATGAGGGAGAAGGATGGACTGCTCCGACAGAAGGAGATCCCGTATACAGACTTTATAACAAGAACGCAGGCGATCATCATTACACAACCAGCAAAAAAGAAAGAGATAAACTGATCAGTGCAGGCTGGACGGATGAAGGAATAGGCTGGTATTCCGAGTCCAAGGATACGGGCAAGCCTCTTTACAGACTTTACAATCCGAATGCTACCGGAGCAGGCTCACACCACTATACAACGAGCTCTCACGAACGTGACAAGCTGATAAAACAGGGATGGAATTACGAAGACATCGCCTGGTACGGATTGGTGGATTGATGTTACAGTTTTTTTTAGGAGATGAGCATATAACTATGAAAAAAAGAATCATTAATGGATTTATTAATTTATATCTGATCGCTAATTTGATATTATCGCCTATTCTCCCGGCATCAACCGTTTATGCCGGGGAAGAGGAAGAAACTCAAAATCTTGAGTGGGAATCCGTGACCGAGTATACATACGAGGGCCAGCAGTACTTTGACCCGCTCGACTGCACTCCGCTTACCGGAAATCAAGATAACGACCCGATCATTGTGGGTGCGTTGCCTGACAGTGAATATACACATTATTATGCCAATAATGATGAAGAGAGAAGAAGTATGCGCCTCGAATATGAAAGTGTTGTGGCTCATATTCTTGCAGGGATTAATCCATCATGGTCTGATGCTGAGAAGCTTCTCTACCTTCATGATTATATTTGTCTGAATTCGGAATATGCATATAATGATGATCATGAACCTGATCGGCGATATGTTTCAGCATATGCAAATCTGGTACAGCACAAATCGGTATGTGACGGATATGCAAGGGCATTTTATGATCTTGCCAACAGAGCGGGAATAAACACATTTCAGATCAGCAGCGGAGAGCTTGATCATGCCTGGAATATGGTTGAGATCGGAGGAAAACATTATTATGTGGACTGTACATGGGATGATTATGAATTTGAAGATGACAGCGTATTATACAGAAATTTTCTGAAAAGTGAAGATGCTTTTTGCGCTACCGGGCATTTATCCGAGCATATTTATATAGATAGTTATTGGAATGTAGGAGTATCAGATATAGAGGATATAAAAGGAAAATACAATGATAAAGAATATGATGATGTCCCGTGGAGTGATCCTCAACAGTGGAAGATTAGATTAATCCCTCGACCGGATGGATGTTATTATGTTAGCGAAACCATAAATGACCAAACCGGAGGTGTTTACAGATGCTCTTCCGATCTTAAACAAAGCACTTTACTTAAGCCTTTGAATTATATTTGGACAAGTATCACAGTAGGGGACACTTTGTTTTTTTCATATGATGATAAAGCCCTCTACAGATATGTATATGAAACCAATGAACTAATCCAGGCAGATCATGTGACACATGTAAATGATCAAGGAATGTTTGAAGATTTTTCCGTAGACGAAGAGAATAAACTGCTTTTATTTAAAGAACACTATATAAATAATCAAGGTCAATCAATAGATGAAGAAAGAAGTATTGATATCAGTGATTATCTTGATGATTTCAGGATTTCATTTGATAAGCAGTATCAGGTTTTTTATCGTATTGGTGATAGTATAAAGCTTAATGCTACTGTTTCTGAAGTCGGAACTTCTATTGATAGTTGGGTCAGCTCGAATACCTCCGTTGCAACTGTAGACAGTAATGGTAATATCAGAGCTGTAGGATATGGAATGGCATATATCAAAGCATTCAGTGGGACCCATCAGGAGTGGTTTCCTGTATTTGTTCCTAGGCTGAAAGCGGATGAAGAAGAGATCAACATTGACAGAAAACGTGACGGAAAAGACATAATAGTGAAAGTTTCGCTATGTCCGGAAGATTTTTTCTATTCCTCTAGGCTTGTATGGACCAGTTCAGATTCGGAAGTAGTAAAGGTTTTTGAGAGTACAGCCATTAATGCTGGTTATTCATGGTCCGATGATGAAGGAAACAATTATTCTATATGGGGCAGGTATGAGAATGCTTTACAGATTGGTAAAACCGGTTCTGCAGAAATAACGATTTCTACTCCCGATGGGAAACTATCTACCTCATTCAGGGTAAATGTAACAGCCCCGCTCGAAAGAGTCGATATAGATCTTTGGAGATTCAAAAGGTGGGATCAGACAGAAGACCCTGAATTCATAGAACTTGAGGAGGGTTATAGTCGCAGTTTGAATTACTACATAACACCCTACGATGCAAGTGGTAATACCACCGCGACATGGAGCAGTTCTGATGAATCTGTAGCCACAGTAGATGCGGATGGAAAAGTTACGGGAATCAAACCCGGGATCACCACGATAAGTATAAAAGTTCAGGACAAAAGTGATTCTATTGAACTGCATGTTCTAAAACATGAAGATTACTGGGGAGGGAGCAATTACAGTGAAGATTGGGAAGATGATTTAGGCGGTTCTGAAGATAATGAAGGGGGAGATCAAAACCGGGATCAGAATACAGATCAGAATAAATCTGAAGAGCATGTCACCATGTTACGTCTCTACAATCCCAACACCGGCGAGCACTTCTACACTGCCAATGAACGTGAAAAGAGGGCTCTGGAAAAAGCGGGTTGGACATACGAAGGAAAAGCATGGGAAGCTCCGAAGTGGTCGAACACCCCTGTTTACAGACTTTACAATGAAAATGCCGGCGACCATCATTACACTCCCAGCAAGAGGGAAAGAGACAATCTGATAAAGCAGGGTTGGAAAGATGAAGGCATCGGCTGGTATTCCGATGATAACAAGAGCACACCTCTTTACAGACTATACAATCCTAACGCAACGACCGGCTCACATCATTACACCACCAGTGCCCGCGAGCGCGATAAGCTTGTACAGCAGGGCTGGCAGGATGAAAATATCGGCTGGTACGGATTACCTGAATCCAAGTAGAATTCAAAAACAATATTTCAATGGCATAACAAAAAACGAAGTATGGAGGTAAATAAAGTGAAGGCTGAAAGAAAGAGTATTTTTTTGAGAGGGATTACGCTGATTGCGTTTGCCATGCTGGCATTTTGCTTTTGTAATTCGAAAGCATATGCAGTAGAAGATACCACTTGGCAGGAAGATTATGATTATTATCCAGATGAATTAAATGGGATAATTTCATTATTTGAGTATGAGGGAGAAGAAACTGATATAACAGTCCCTGCTATAGCTAGAATAGGAGGCAGGAATTATAGTACCGAATTAATGGGTGGTAGCTGTTTTTTTGAAAATGCCGAAAGTGTTGTGTCTTTTTCCGTGGAACCGGGGGTAAAGACAGGCAACTTGATGAGTTCATTTTTTTATAATTGCTCAAATCTTACTACTGTGGATTTAAGTGGTTTAGATACCAGTAATGTTACGGATATGTATGCTATGTTTTGGGAATGCAGCGATTTGACAAGCCTAGATCTGAGCGGTCTTGATACCAGTAATGTTACGGATATGAATGATATGTTTTGGGGATGCAGAAGCTTGACAAGCATGGATCTTAGCAGCTTCAACACCAGTAATGTTACGGATATGAGTTGTATGTTTTTAGGCTGCAGTAGCCTTACTAGCCTGGACCTGAACAGTTTCGATACCAGTAATGTTACGGATATGTATAGGATGTTTCAAGACTGTAGTAGTTTGACAAGTCTGGATCTGAGCAGTTTCAACACTGGTAATGTTACGGATATGACCGGTATGTTTTACACATGCAGTGGTTTGACAAGCCTGGATCTGAGCAAATTTGACACCAGTAAGGTTACGGAAATGAAAAATATGTTTTGTGAATGTAGTGGTTTAAGAAGCCTAGACCTGAATAGTTTCAACACCAATAATGTTACGGATATGAGTTGTATGTTTTTAGGCTGCAGTAGCCTTACTAGCCTGGACCTGAACAGTTTCGATACCAGTAATGTTACGGACTTAGATGGTATGTTTCAAGACTGCAGTAGTTTGGCAAGCCTGGATCTAAGCAGTTTCAATACCAGTAATGTTACGGGTATGGGAGGTGTGTTTCAAGACTGCAGTAGTTTGACAAGCCTGGATCTAAACAGTTTCAACACCAGTAATGTTACTTATATGAGCGGTATGTTTTTTGGATGCAGCGGTTTAATGAGCCTAGATCTGAGCAAATTTGACACTAGCAATGTTAGGGAAATACATAATATGTTTTCCGGCTGCAGCGGTTTGACCAGTCTGGATTTGAGTAGTTTCAACACCAGTAATGTTACGGATATGTGCGGTATGTTTTCCGGCTGTAGCGGTTTGACAAGCCTAGATCTGAGCAGTTTCAACACCAGTAATGTTACGGGTATGAGCTGGATGTTTTATGGCTGTAGCGGTTTGACAAGCCTAGATCTGAGCAGTTTCAACACCAGTAATGTTACGGACATGGATGTTATGTTTAAAGACTGCAGTAGTTTGGCGAGCCTTGATATTAGTTCTTTTGACATTTGTCAAAATACTTCTACTTTTTTTATTCTTTCCTGTAATTCATTAAATAAAATAAAAACCCCAAAATCTGTGCCATGGAATGAGGAAAATAGCCCTTTTTGGCTACCAGCATCATTTACTACAGAAAGTGGTACTGAGAAGTTCCAGGATTTGAAGGATGCCCCTCCATGTACTTGGATATACAGAGTCTCATCGGGCGGAAATGAAGACAATAATAACAATTCAGAGGGCGGAGATCAAAACCAGGATCAGAATAAGGATCAGAGCAAATCCGAAGAGCGCATCACCATGCTCCGTCTCTATAACCCCAACACCGGAGAACATTTCTATACCTCCAGTGAAAGAGAGAAGAACGCTCTTGTAAAGCAGGGCTGGAACTTTGAAGGAAAAGCATGGGAAGCTCCGAAGTGGTCGAACACTCCTGTTTACAGGCTTTACAATGAAAATGCCGGCGACCATCATTACACTCCCAGCAAGAGGGAAAGAGACAATCTGATTAAGCAGGGTTGGAAGGACGAAGGTATAGGCTGGTATTCTGACGATAACAAGAGTACTCCCCTTTACAGACTCTATAATCCTAACGCTACAACCGGTTCACATCATTACACCACCAGTGCCCGCGAGCGAGATAAGCTTGTACAGCAGGGCTGGAAGGATGAAGGTACCGGCTGGTACGGCTTACCTGAATCAAAATAGAATTCAAAAAATATCTATATACAACAAGAAACCCAGGGCTACCACCCTGGGTTTTCTGACGGTAAGATCCATATTCAGCTTTTCTGCAAAGATTTCAATTCTTCGAATATTTTGTCACTGTCAAAGCTCGGTGAATATTTTACTGCGATATTATATATTCTTGAAACCATATCCAGATCACTGTTGAGAAATGGCGCAAATTCATCAAGTTTTCTTCCTTGCTTTATATTTTCACAGATGGTGGAGATCAGGAATCTTACCTCGCCTTCTTTATGTCCACTGTCGTATCCAGTATCGTACCCTGAGTCATATCCTGCATTATAGGCACCACGCTTCTGATCAAGGAAGCGCTGATGAGCTTCGAGATAGGTTTTTTCCTGATCTATGATATTAGCTGTATACATACAATCCGCGACCTCCTCCATGAAATGATTACTGCGGGCGATACGCCCTCAAATGTTCGAAGTCCTTAGAAATATTATTCCTACAGTAATCTCGCAGGAAGAATGATTGAATGATACCACTGAAAGAGGAGAAAGTACAGATGGCATATTCAACAATTCGATGGTATACAGCATATTCAACAATTCGATGGTGTGTTTTTTGTTTATTGCATATAAAAACGGATTTTGCTTGCGAAGAGGGGCATAAAACATATATAATTAATTTGTTATGCCCCCAAAGGGATTTATAGTTTTTTTACAGTAATATTTTAAGAGGTTTTGAAAAAATGATCAGTGCAAACAACGTAACATACCGTGTGGGCAAAAAGGCCCTTTTTGAAGATGTAAACATTAAGTTTACCGAAGGAAACTGCTATGGTCTTATCGGTGCCAACGGAGCGGGGAAATCCACTTTCCTCAAGATCCTTTCCGGCGCTCTCGATACTTCGAGCGGCGAGATTGCGATCACCCCGGGCCAGAGACTTTCCGTTCTCGAACAGGATCACTTCAAATATGATTCATACAACGTAATGGATACGGTCATCATGGGAAATGAGCGTCTCTATCAGGTGATGAAAGAGAAAGATGCAATCTATGCAAAGGAAGATTTTTCAGAGGAAGACGGTATCCGTGCAAGCGAGCTCGAGGGAGAATTCGCCGAGATGGACGGCTGGGAAGCCGAGAGTAATGCCGCAATGCTTTTAAACGGTCTGGGAATAGGTACCGAGTATCATTACAGTCAGATGTCTGAACTCGAAGGTTCGCTTAAGGTTAAAGTGCTGCTTGCAAAGGCGCTTTTCGGTAACCCCGATATTCTGCTTCTCGACGAGCCCACCAACCACCTTGATCTTGATGCGATCGGATGGCTTGAGGATTTCCTTATCGACTTTGAGAATACGGTTATCGTGGTCAGCCACGACAGATACTTCCTCAACAGAGTCTGCACACATATCGCGGATATCGACTACGGAAAGATCCAGCTCTACGCTGGTAACTACGATTTCTGGTACGAATCCAGCCAGCTGATGATCCGTCAGATGAAGGAAGCGAACAAGAAAAAGGAAGAGCAGATAAAAGAACTCCAGGAGTTCATCTCACGTTTCTCGGCAAACGCTTCAAAATCAAAGCAGGCTACATCGCGTAAGCGTGCACTCGAAAAGATCCAGCTCGATGAAATGCGCCCTTCAAGCAGAAAGTATCCTTACATCGACTTTAAGCCCGAGCGTGAGATCGGTAATGAAGTGCTTATGGTTGACGGAATCTCCAAGACTATCAACGGAGAAAAGGTTCTCGACAATATCTCATTCGTTATGGGACATGAGGATAAGATAGCATTCGTCGGCGGAAACGAGTTTGCAAAAACTACTCTCTTCCAGATCCTTGCAGGAGAACTTGAGCCCGACGAGGGAACATATAAATGGGGTGTTACCACCTCACAGGCATATTTCCCCAAGGATTACACCGCTGAATTCGATAACGATATGAACATAACCGAGTGGCTCACCGGTTATTCACCCGTCAAGGATGTTACATATGTCCGCGGATTCCTCGGCCGTATGCTCTTCCCGGGTGAGGACGGAGTGAAAAAGGTCAAGGTTCTTTCGGGAGGAGAAAAGGTGCGCTGTCTTCTTTCAAAGATGATGATCCAGCAGGCTAACTGCCTCATCCTCGATGAGCCCACCAACCATCTCGACATGGAATCCATCACCGCTCTTAACAATGGCCTGATCAAGTTCCCCGGCGTGGCACTTTTTGCCTGTCGTGATCACCAGTTTGTGGAGACCACCGCAAACCGCATAATCGAGATCCTTCCCGGAGGTCAGATGATCGACAAGATCACTACTTATGACGAGTATCTCGCCAGCGATGAGATGGCAAGAAAGCGTATGGTATTTACTGCCAACATTGAAGAAGATGAGAACTGAGAAGTACTGATAAGGAGCAATAAGGATGATCGATCTTCATAATCATTCAACCAAATCCGATGGCACGCTGACACCCTCCGAACTGGTGGTTCATGCAATGGAAAAAGGGCTGTCGGCATTTGCCCTGACCGACCATGATACGATTGACGGAATCGACGAGGCTCTGGCTTATGCGTCGAGCATGAAAAGCGGGGCTGTGCCTTTTCCCAAAACAGCCGCCTCGGCGGAAGGGAGTGATTCCCCTGTTGTTCCCGAAGTGATCCCGGGGATTGAATTCTCAACGGAGTGGGGCGGACGGGACGTACACGTGGTGGCTCTTTCCATCGATCATAAAAAGCCTTCATTTCTCTCGAAGCTGAAGGATTTCATAGATTCGCGCGACGGAAGGAATGAGAAGATGTGCCAAAAGCTGGCTTCTCTGGGAATAGGAATAACCTATGCGGGAATGCTTGAAATGTTCCCCGACTGCGTGCTTACCAGGGCTCATTTTGCAAAATACCTGATCGAATACGGATATGTTAAGACAACAAAAGAGGCCTTCGACAGATACTTAAGCCCCGGATGTCCCGGATATGTTCCGAGAGAAAAGATCACCCCCGTACAGGCGGTGGAGATGGCTCTTTCGGCGGACGGAATACCGGTGCTGGCCCATCCTGTCAGCTATGAGTTTGAAAATGATGAGCTTGAAAGGCTGATATGCGAAATGAAAGAAGTCGGACTCATAGGGATCGAAGCTCTTTACTGTACTCACACTCTTTCCGATGAGAGATATATTCGCTCGCTGGCATCAAAGCATGGCCTGGCGATAAGCGGAGGAAGTGATTTCCACGGAGAAAACAAGCCCGGCCTTGATATGGGCACGGGCTACGGAAGCCTTTATATACCCGATAATGTATGGACCGATCTTAAAAAAGCTGCAGGAAAATAACCTGCAGCTTTTTTAGTGGAAAACTTTATTGCAGGTTCGGGAGATCATATAAGCTCATCCTTGGCACTACTTGACTGGGGGAAGAGATTGGAATACTGTAAGAGTGTTGGCAGCATCGCAATTGTATCATAAAGGTATTCGATATCAACATGTTGATCATTAATTCGATTTTACATTTTATTATTGACGGTATCTGTGCATACATGATGTTTGGGGTATACGGGGCAAATGATGCCTCTGCATACCTCTTCTATAATTTCTGCGCGTTTGCGCTTCAGATGCCCTTCGGCGCACTGGCAGATCTTACCTGTATAAAACTGTTCGGAGCTGATCCGCAGAAGAAAAAAATATTTTATCAGCTGATAACGATCTTCGGGATCATACTTACCGTTACCGGAATGTTTACCGGATGCATTGTTCTCGGAACCGGAAATGCCATGTTCCATGTGGGCGGCGGATTAAGGACTATCCTTGATGATCGCGATAAGCATAAGAAAGGTGCGGAACTGGGAATATTTGTATCTCCGGGAGCGCTCGGTCTTTTCGCGGGAAGATTCCTCTCATCTTTTAGGGGGATATCCGTCTATATCAGACTCTTTTGGATCACCGCAGCGATCATTTTGATCCTAACAGGTTTATTCATTCTTTTGCGGGAGAAGAGACACGAGGAACTTTTCCGGGAAGCTGACAGGAAGGAAGAGACTGTAAAAAACGGAATTTCCGCAATTCCTTTGACATTGATATGTTGTCTTGCGGTAGTTATAATAAGATCGTACATTGCATTCGGAGTGGAGATGCCATGGAAAAACGGTGTTCTTGCGGGACTGACAGCCACCTTTGCGGTAGCACTCGGAAAAGCCGCCAGCGGCATCCTTTCCGCACGGATCGGTCAGTTAAAATGCGTGCTTATCACATTGATCCCCGCCATAATCTGTTTTGCATTTTCCGCATTTGAGATACCCGGGTTATTTGCATTGTTTTTCTTCAATATGACGATGCCCATCACGCTCTTTTTGCTGATAGAGAAGATGCCGGCTCTTCCGGGTTTTTCATTCGGACTTCTGACTTTCGGACTGTTTATCGGTTTTCTCCCTGTTTACGGGAAGTTACAACTTCCTTTCGGAGACAGTCTGACAGGAGTGTTGGCGGGTATTATTTCGCTGCTTCTTCTGCTGATCGCTCTTATACCTGAAGCAAAGAGGGTGAGATAATGTTTTACGTTAAGATGTTTGGAATATCCCTCGGGCTGACTTTAGTACTTGAAACCGGTCTTGCGTTTTTGATGAGGATCAGAAAACTGGATCTTATTCCGGTCATTCTGGTCAACATCATTTCAAATCCGGTTGCAGTGTACATTGCATATTTCGGAAATGTAAAACTGCCATGGGTTCTGATCATAGAAGCGGCGGTTGTCTTATTTGAAGGAACGGTTTATTATGTACTTGACCGCAATGAGATATTTTCAATCCGCAGACCGTTTTTAACAGCCCTGATCCTTAACGGCTTTTCATATACGGCAGGGATCGTTATAGATCTGCTGATACCATAAAAAGTGAAGGAGAGAGTTTATGAGCAGAAAAATGAAGAATGTATTTATCACGACGGTTACATGCACGATCCTGACCATATGCCTGTTATTCGCATCTTCGAGGGCATATGCCGATGTGATCTGGGAGCCGGAGGACGATTTTTACGGACAACATTCGTCGCAGTGCAGCGTTGTGGAAAGAAACTTTGAGGCAAATCCTCCCGAGGGAGAACCCCTGAAAGTGTACAAGGCACCCGATTCGACCGAAGTTATCGCCACTAGGGAAAAAGGTGAGCGCATCGGCATTTCACACAGCTACACGGATCCCGCGGGCCGTGAGTGGGGACTTTTGTATGAATACGGATGGGCTCCCATGGATTATCTCGCAGAAGTCTATGACGGTGAGGCGTTTTACAGACAGTATTCGGGTGAGATAAAGCAGGAGAGCGGAGAAGCTGATATTTCAAAGATCCCTGATGATAAAGATCTCTATTTTTATGAATATCCGGGCGCAGAGGAAGGATACAGGATCAACAAGGAATCGGACAATCCGTATTACACCATGTGCTTTACCGACCCCGAGGGACACAAATGGGGATATGTATCATATTATTATATTTCCGATGGATGGGTGTGCATTGATGCACCGGATGCAACCTTTGACGAATTGTATCCGAAGGGGCAGAATTTTTCGGGAGATATCGGAGAGATCGCACCGCCGGAGATAATCGTAGAACCCATACCCGGACCGGGCTTTAGTGTTGCTCTCGTCATCGGTATCGCAGTCGCAGCGGTGGTCGTTGTTACAGCGGTGATACTTATCGTGGTAAGTGTCAATATAAAAAAGAAAAAGAATGCAAAACAAAGCTAAAGGCAGATAACCTGAAGCTTTTGCAGCGGAAAAGTTTTTTTGCAAGTTCGTGAAAAATATTATATAATAAATTTGTTAAGTTTTTTGAATTTTTGGTCAAATTTACGGAGTTCGATATTCAACTCGCGATACCAAGGAGATTATAGTCAAAACGACTGTAAATGGGAGGTTTTAAAATGGTATGTTCTGTTTGTGGAACCGAGCTTAAACCCGGTGATAAATTTTGCTTTGCCTGCGGCACATCAGTGGCAGCTATGAATGCTGCAGCGGAAATGCAGCCCGAGGCACCTGCGGCTCCTCAGCCTCAGGAAACGCCGATCCCTACGGCAGCGCCGATTCAGGAAACGCCGATCCCTACAGCAGCTCCAATTCAGGAAACATCGATCCCTACTGTAGATCCGATCCCGGAAATACAGATCCCTACAGCTGCTCCTATACAGCAAGAGCAGCCTGTGTATACGCAGCAGGTGTACGCAGAGCCCGATACGCAGGCACAGCCGGTTTACGCGCAATCTGAAGTACAGGCGCAGCAGGTTCAGACGATGTATATTCCGCTGGATGCAAACGGCCAGCCCATACCCAACGCGCAGCCCATATATGCACAGCCCGGCATGCAGGGGCAGACCGCATATCAGCCTCCTGTCTATAACCAGCAGGCGCCCTTTTTTGTGTCACCCGCACCTGCGGCGGATATTCCGGGGGCAAAGACAGTGCTTATTCTCGGTATAGTGGCGCTGTGTCTGGCGATCAGTTTCTTCTTCTCTGTAGGAGGAATCGTGTGCGGAGCGATCGCGCTTTCACAGGCGGCCAAGATACTCAGGACATACGGTTCTCTTCCCGACAAAGTCAGGACCGGAAAGAATCTCGGTAAGGCAGGGCTTATAGTGGGAATCGTGTTCTCGGTAATATCTGTTTTCGTGAATATCGGTGTGATCGCGGGAATGATAGAAGAATTTTTATAATGAGGGGAAGTTGTATCTGTAACAGGTAATGAAAAAACAGTCAGAAAAGAGTAAGGGGAAAAAGGCCCTTAGGATAATAATCATTATTGTGGCATTTTTGCTTGTTTCAAATGCCATAGCTACCAAACCGATATATGACATGATATTCGGCAGGAGCGACAAAGAAAGCTACGATTTTAACAAAGAAGATTTTAAAGAGATCACCGAGTCAAGAGAGACAATAGATATCGCCGAGGGAAACGAGACTATCAGGGCATATTTTTATGATGTGCCGGAGGAAAAAGGTCTTATCCTAATCGCTCCCGGCCTTAATTCCGGGGCGGATATGTACATACCCATGTCAGCGTATTTTAATGACGAAGGATATGATGTTTTTGCCTTTGATCCCTACGGATGTGACGGAAGCAGCGGAAAGTCACAGAAAGGGTTCTCACAGGAATCTGTAGATCTTGATGTTTGTCTTGATTATGTAAGTGAACACTACCCGGAAGAGGATATTTATCTTTTCGGTCACAGCAGAGGCGGATATTCGGTATGCTGTGCGGACGAAGAGGGCAGAAACATCAAAGCCGTATGCTCTGTTTCGGGGCTTAACAGTGCGATGGAAGCCGTAATGGGGCTTTCCTCCACTTATGTGGGGAAGGTGGCTTACGCCAATTACCTCAATCTGATGCTTTATCAGATGATGCTCTTCGGAAAGGATCTCACACTTCAGAGAGCGGATAGGATTATAGGGTCGGAGGATACACCGGTTCTTATCGTGCAGGGATCCGAAGATAAAAGATCACCCGCGGATAAGTACTCGGTCTATTCCCATAGGGAAGCGATCACAAGAAGCGGTGTAAGCTTTATTTTAAAGACGGAAGAAGGAAAATGCGGCCATACCGATATCATGTTTGACGAAAACGGAAAATATGGCCTTAACGAAGAACTGATGCAGGAAGTTTTATCATTCTTCGGAGAATGATAAGGATGTCCGGAAATAAAAGGCCACAGTAATAGCTGCAGATCGCGGCTTTATGCAGGAGATTATCAATGGACGGGATCAATTCCGCAAAAACAGAATCAGGACTATATGCGCCGGGAGCCAGGATCCTTGTAGTCGATGACAACAGCATGAACTGCAAGCTTGTTAAATCGCTTCTGAAAAAGACGGGGATAGAAGTTGCGGAAGCTTTCAGCGGTCAGGAGGCTCTTTCAAGGACCGGAAGCGAAAAGTTTGATGTGATCCTTATGGATCATATGATGCCGGGCATGGACGGGATCGAGGCGTTCAGGAAGATACGCGCACAGGATGGCCCAAACAGGACAGCTCCGGTTATAGCACTTACGGCAAATCCGGATACAGATGCCAGGGAGCTTTACACAAAGGAAGGCTTTTCCTGCTTTCTTAAAAAGCCGGTAAAACCTGCACATCTGGAGCAGGTGCTTGCGGATTTCCTTCCGGAAGATCTGGTGGAAAGATACAGCATGGAGCAGAAAAAGGAGGGGGGATTTAATCCCGAGGATCACTCCATAGAGGGGCTTGACTGGGATTTTGCCAAGATCCACTTTACCGATAAAGACACCATGCTTGAAACGATAAACAATTTCAGGCTGATGATACGGCGCGATTCGGGCAGGCTGCAGGCTTTCTACGAAGAGTTCAAGTACATGAACACCGCGTCGCCGGAAGATTATGTGATGTCCGAATACAGGGTACTCGTGCACAGTATGAAGAGCTCTGCTACGCTGGTTGGGATCATTCCGCTTTCCGGGCTTGCATTTCTTCTTGAAAAGGCGGCATCGGCAGGGGATCTTGAAACCATCAGGGCACTTCATGATGTGTTTATCAGGAACTGGAATTCATATGAAGAAAAGCTGGCACCGCTGTTTGAAAAGGAAAATGAGCAGGGCGGGGCAGAATTTGACAAGGAGGTATTTATCGGGCATCTCGACAAGCTTATGGATGCTTCTGAAATGCTCGACGTAGATACAATGGACCCGGAGGCAAAGGCGATAATGGGTACGAGCCTTCCCTGGGACGGAAAAGAAGATGTTCAGACGCTACTTGGGGCAGTAGCGGCTCTGGATATAGTAGCGATCAATTCCGCTGCTGTAAAGCTTAAGGCGGAAGCAGAAAAAATATAGTGGTCAGGGGGTGACCGAAAATGAGCAATGTATTGTATCAGATGCCGAAAGGCATGGAGGGGTACGCGCAGATCCTTGAAGGAGCGGTAAAAACGCTTAAGCCGTATCTCGGGGAGGCAGCCAAGGTCGGGGATATTAAACTTGTCAACACTTTCCCGGTCAGTTACGGAGCCAATCAGATCATAGAGGGAGAAAAGAAGATTCTCTGTGCACTTCTTGAAAAGAACGGTGGTCTGCTCTTTGCGGCGGGCAATTTTGCGGGCGAGAATTTCAGAGCTATCGACGAAGAGGATGCGCTTGATGCCGCGGGCGAGCTTCTCAACTATATCAGTGGTTCATACGCTGCTGATCTTAGCATGAACGGGACGCAATGTGAATTGTTACCCCCGGATTACGGAAATGTTGATGTTTCTTACAAACCCAAACAGCTCTGCAGTGCGGAGATCAGATCGGGTGAGAAGAAAGTGGACTTTCTGATCGGCGTGTTGAGCTAAAAGGAGGAGCACACATATGGCAGGGATATTGATAGTAGATGATTCAAAGACATCCAGAAAGGTGCTCAGGGAGCTCCTTGAGGATAACGGATATACAATAGTAGGTGAAGCACTTAACGGCGAGGAAGCATTCAAGATGTATAAAGAGCTTCGCCCCGATCTTGTCACCATGGACATAACAATGCCCAAGATGGACGGCATTGAGAGCCTCAGCCTTATCAGACATGAGGATGAGAATGCCAAGGTTATAATGATCACCGCTGCGGGTCAGAGGGAGAAGATGGTTGAAGCGCTTAAGCGCGGTGCGGAAGATTTCCTCACAAAGCCTTTTGATTCTGACAGGGTGCTTGAAACCATAAAAGAAGTGCTTGACAGCCAGTAGATAGTGGAATATAATACCTTTTGTTGTTACGCGCACGGGCGTGTTGCGTAGCAACATGCTCGTGCGCGTAGCTCAGCTGGATAGAGCGTCTGACTACGGATCAGAAGGTCGGGAGTTCGAATCTTCTCGCGCACGCTAAAAACCCGAGACAGGCAGAAGCCTATCTCGGGTTTTTGAACCTCCGGTTCATATCCGAAGAGTTCGGTCTTCGCTCCGCTACGGTCCGCGCAGGGCTGACGTCCCCCGGACGTCATGCGCCTTCTCGCGCACACGGATATTTATGTTCGGTCTTCGCTCCGCTACGGTCCGCGCACGCGGATATTTATGTTCGGTCTTCGCTCCGTGCGGGGCGGTTTTTTATATGCAGGGTCATACAGACTCTGCTATTTTTCTCTGAGGAAACGGCTATGAAAGAATACAAAAACTATATTTTTGATTTATACGGGACACTTCTTGATATCTCAACGGATGAGCGTAAGCCCTCTTTATGGAAGCTGCTTGCGGAGCAGTTTAACGTCTATGGGTGCAAATGGACCGGAAAGGCGTTATCTGAAGCTTTTTGGCGCGAAGATTTCGAGGAGAGGCAAAGGTACAGAAGAGAAAAGAAAATCGAACACCCCGAGATAAAGCTTGAGAATGTGTTTGCAAGGCTGTTTTTTGAGACTCCGGTATCACACAGATCCGCCGCGATGATAGGAGGAACCCCTGTGGATGAGCTTCGAGGGATGTATGCCGGAAAAGATAAAGAAAAGGCTTTGAAGATAGTAGCGGAAAGTGAGTTTATTTTCTGTATGCTGAACCTTTTCCGGGTCCATTCAAGGAAGCTCATGCGTCCGTATAAAAACACGATCTCAACTTTAAAAAAGCTTAAAGAGGAAGGTAAGGGAGTATATCTTCTTTCTAATGCACAGAGAATATTCACATATCCCGAAATAGAGCAGAGCGGGATACTTCCGTATTTTGATGCGATCTATATTTCATCGGATCTTGAGATGATGAAACCCCAAAAGGAATTCATGGAAGCACTTCTTAAGGGGGAGAAGCTGGGTAAATCCGAATGCGTAATGGTCGGAAACGATCCGGACAGTGATTTCAGGGTGGCGGTCAGAAACGGAATGGACTGTATCCTTTTGAACACATGGGACTGGTCTTCACAGAAGATAAAAAAGATAACAAGCGAGATAATCAAAGCCGAGGGGGCCGACAAAAAACTTGCGCCGCAGGTAATTATGAGCGGAGATATCGGAGAGATTCTATACAAGGATAAATAATTATAGTAAAATAATAAGGCTATATATTTACATCGTTTTACTTGGGAGGAATATTTATGTACAGACCTGCGATCGCACCTATGGGATGGAACAGCTGGGATTGTTACGGGGCGGCTGTTACCGAAAAAGAAGTAAGACAAAATGCCGAGTTTATGGCTGAAAACCTTAAAGAATACGGCTGGGAATATGTCGTTGTGGACATCCAGTGGTATGAGCCCGGAGCAACTTCACATGAATACAGACCCTTTGCGGATCTGTGCATGGATGAGTATGGAAGGCTTATGCCCGCGCCCAACAGATTCCCCTCAGCGGCGGACGGAAAAGGCTTTGCACCTCTTGCCGAGTATGTTCACTCTCTCGGGCTCAAATTCGGAATTCATATAATGAGGGGAATACCGCGTCAGGCGGTACATAAAAATCTTCCCATTCTCGGTACCGATAAAACGGCCCGCGATGCGGCAAGATTTAACAGCATCTGCGTATGGAATCCCGACATGTACGGGACCACTCCCGATGAGAACGGCAGGGCTTATTACGATTCCATATTTAAGCTTTATGCCGAGTGGGGAGTAGATTTTATCAAGTGTGACGATATCTGCAGGGAGCTTCCTCATGAGGAAAAGGAGATGATCATGCTCTCCGAGGCCCTTCAGAACTGCGGAAGAGATATGGTGCTTTCACTCTCGCCGGGCCCTGCTCTGCTTGAAAAGTCCGAGCTTTATAAGAAGGTCGCAAATATGTGGCGCATAACGGATGATTTCTGGGATGAGTGGGATCTTCTGTATGCGATGTTTGAGAGAGCGGAGAAGTGGAGCATCCATGCAGGGGCAGGTCACTATCCCGACGCGGATATGCTTCCGATCGGACCGTTAAAGCAGGATTACGATAAGAATAACAGAACCAAATTTACCAAGGATGAGCAGATCACAATGATGACTCTGTGGAGCATCATGCGTTCACCTCTTATGATAGGCGGGGAGATGACCGGATTTGACGAGTTTACCATGGGCCTTATCACCAATGAGGGCATCCTCAGGATGCACAGGGATTCACGTCATGCTCATCAGGTGCTACGCACGGATGTGGACGGAAATGAGTTTATCGTGTGGACAGCCATATCAAGCGAAGGAGGAATGTATGTTGCATTATTCAATGCGGGGGATTCCGATGGTGAGATAAAGCTTCCGCTGGATGAGCTTGAGATATCGGGCCCTGTTCCGGCTACCGAGCTCTGGAGCGGACAGACAGGAGATTTCACCGAAAGCATTACCGCTGCTATTCCTTCCCACGGAGCGATGGCGTTTTACATTCACGAATAGGATTTATGAAAACATTTGAGATAATCGCACCCTGCCATTTCGGCATGGAGTCGGTATTAAAAAGAGAAATAACGGACCTCGGATATGATGTCAGTTCGGTAACGGACGGAAGAGTCTCCTTCACGGGAGATTACGATGCGGTGTGCCGTGCAAACATATTCCTTCGCTCTGCGGAGAGAATACTGATAAGCATAGGAACTTTCCGCGCGGAGAGTTTTGAGGAACTCTTCCAGGGAACTAAGAATCTTCCATGGGAAGAGTGGATCCCGAAGGATGGGAAATTCTGGGTGGCAAAGGCTGCCAGCGTAAAATCAAAGCTTTTTTCACCTTCGGATATCCAGTCGATCATGAAAAAGGCCATGGTCGAGAGACTTAAAGAAGTATATGGGACAAGCTGGTTTGAGGAAAGCGGAGAATCTTTCCCGCTCAGAGTATTTATCCTGAAAGACGAAGTGACGGTAGGGCTTGATACCACGGGTGAATCCCTCCATAAAAGGGGCTACCGCAAGCTCACAGCCAAGGCTCCCATAGCGGAGAATCTGGCAGCAGGCCTTATAATGCTTACACCATGGCGGGGAGACAGGATACTTGTGGATCCTTTTTGCGGGAGTGGGACCATACCCATCGAGGCCGCGATGATGGCCGCCAATATGGCGCCCGGGATGAACCGCAGCTTTGCTGCCGAAAAATGGACACATGTAATTCCGAAAAAACTGTGGTATGATGCGGTAAGCGAAGCTCAGGAACTTGTTGATACCAATATCGAAACGGATATACAGGGATACGACCTTGATGACGAGATGGTAAAGATATCCAGAGAAAATGCGCGTCTTGCCGGAGTGGAAAAGCTGATACATTTTCAGAAAAGAGATGCAGCCATGCTCAGCCACCCCAAAAAGTATGGATTTATCATAACAAATCCGCCTTATGGCGAAAGGCTTTCCGATAAGGATGAGATGCCCGCTCTGTATCGTATGATCGGTGAAAGATACGCTCTTCTGGATTCATGGAGCATGTTCCTTATCACTTCATACGAAAATGCCGAAAGGGACATCGGACGAAAGGCCGACAAGAACCGGAAGATATACAATGGAATGATGAAGACATATTTTTATCAGTTCCTTGGGCCTAAGCCGCCCAAAGCAGGAAATCAGGCAATAAAAAAAGACCGGAAATAAAGAACCAATATGACCTTAAGATACGGAGAAGAAGTAAGCACAATACAGGAAGAAGATTACGAAAGACCATGGTATAAAAGCACTGTGGAATTCGTTTTATTGTTGTGCCTTTTTTTGCTTATCTGTGCCGGAACAGCGTATCGTTCCATGACCAAATCGGTCGTGATAGACGAGGAGATCACCAAAGATATCTATTCCGGAGCTTTTGATCAGGAAGTGACCACCGATTGGACGGTCATGAACACAAACAGCATTGCCGGAAGCGAAAGCTTTACGGTGCCCATTCCGATGACTGCCATGTCAAACGGGATCTCCGTCGAAAGCTATTATCAGGATCATACTCTGTTCATCAGGATAAAGGGGGCAATGGCCGGTAATTTCGAAAATACCGTTATAGAGGGTGCAACAGATCATATAGTAAGCGCGGCCTACAGAGAATATTCAGGTGAGCTTCACATATCACTTCTTATGGATGGCGTGTGGGATTACGATATCTCAAAGGAAAGCGGAAAGCTTGTGATCACACCGTACAAGGCTCATGACAGGTACGAAAAAGTGATACTTCTTGTGCCGGCATACGATATGAGGGATGCGGATGATGTTACCGCAAAAGTGGCGGAGAGTGCCATCGGTATTTTGGCTGAAAATGAAGCTCTTGCCGGACAGGATCCTTTATCGGGAGGGGGAAGCACTTCTTCGGAAAAGGCTGTTGCAAGGATTTATTCCGCCAGAACCCCGGGGAATGCAAGAACGGAAGACGAAATATTTGCATTTATCAGAGACAGTGAAGCGGATGTGGTGATATTTCTGGAGCTGTCCGAGAGCACTGATCCGCAGGAATACGGAATGAGAGCGGTTTATAACGATGAGTTTTTCCTTCCGGGTGTTAACAATGCTCTGATAGCGGAAACTTTTTTGCGGAATATTGCGATTTCGGCCAGCGATAAGGCTACGGTTATAGATGAAGCGCAGGCGGACGATATTTTGAAGATGATCGAGAAACCTTCGGCACGTATCAGTATCGGATATCTGACAAACGAAAAGGAATACGGATTCCTCAAGGATGAAAGATACAGAAAAAAGATAGCGGAAGGCATTATAAATGCGATAGAAGAGGTGTGTGAGAATTGAGACTAGTATTTGCAACCGGTAATCAGGGGAAAATGAGGGAGATCAGGGATATAATGTCCGATTCGGGATATGAGATAGTATCCATGAAGGAAGCGGGAGTGGATCCCGAGATTGAAGAAGACGGGAAAACATTTGAAGAGAATGCTATGATAAAGGCCAGGGCGGTTTCAAAACTCCTTCCGGATGATCTTGTCCTTGCTGATGATTCGGGACTTGAAGTGGATGCACTCGGCGGTGAGCCCGGAATATACTCCGCAAGATATCTCGGTCATGAAACACCATACAGTGTGAAGAATGCCGATATAATCAGACGCCTTGAAGGCAAAGAAGGGGCTGAACGCAGCGCCAGATTCGTCTGTGCCATCGCAGCGGTCTTTCCGGACGGAAAGGAAAAATGTGTCAGGGCCACCATAGAAGGTCAGATCGGTTTTGAGGAAAAAGGGGAGCACGGGTTCGGATTCGATCCTATATTCTATGTCCCTGAGCTAGGGTGTACCACGGCGGAGATCCCCGAATCGGAGAAGAATAAGATCAGCCACAGAGGAAAAGCCCTGAAACTTATGAAGGAAGAGCTTAAGAAAGCATGAAAGTACTTATCGTAAGCGATACACACAGAAGCAATGCCAATTATTTCAAGGTGTTGGAGCTTGTAAAACCGGATATGGTGATCCACTGCGGCGATATCGAGGGCAGCGAAGTGGCGATCTCACAGGCAGCGCAGTGTCCTGTTTATATGGTGAGCGGAAACAACGATTTCTTTACAGAGCTTCCGTCAGAGGTGGAATTGACCATCGGAAAGTATAAATGCCTTATCACTCATGGCCACAGATATCATGTCTCCATGGGGCCGGAGCTTATAATGGATGAGGCGAGAGCCAGAGGCTTTGATGTGGTTATTTACGGCCACACCCATAAGCCGGAGGTTAGATTTGAAGGCGGTGTTTACGCTGTAAATCCCGGGTCTCTTTCATATCCCCGCCAGGAGGGAAGAAGACCTTCGTATATGCTTATGGAGACTGACAGATTCGGTGATGTGCACTTTACGATAGCATATCTGTAAGGTGCAGCCGAATATGGCAGAGTATGCAGGAATCCTTTCCACACCACCATCTTAAAGAAGCCGGTAACATGAGGCTTAACGATGTAGATGTTTAACTGATAATGGAAAACGGAAAAAGTAAGAATAACACAAAGAAAACGAATGGCACAGAAGGTTTAGTGCGAATAGTTAAAAATCTGATACCCACAATTATTTGGATCGCGGCGGGTATCTTTTTTTTCGTGTATGCACTTGTGGCACGGCGTGCAGGGAGCGGAACAAATTTCTATCTTGTATGGGCATTTCTGGGATTTGTATGCATCCTGATGGAAGTGCTTAGAAGGATCAGGCTTTGGCAGAAACTTCCCAAGTGGATGAAGATAACGGTCATCTCTCTTTTCTCGTCAGGGATAGCTTTATTCTTATTCATCGAGGGTTTCATCATAAGCGGATTTGCCGCTAAGGGAGAAGAAGACCTTGATTATGTGATCGTTCTGGGTGCTCAGGTAAGGAGCAGCGGACCAAGCGTGGTGCTCAAATACCGGCTTGACAGGGCGTATGAGTACCTATCGGAGAATCCCGGGACCATCGCTATATGCACCGGCGGGCAGGGACCTAACGAGCCGCAGCCGGAAGGCAGTGCAATGAAGGATTATCTTGTCAAAAAGGGAATAGAGCCCGACAGAATAATAGCTGAAGATAAGGCTGAGAATACCATCCAGAATATCCTGTACAGCTATGAATTTCTTGATCCCGAGAATGATCATATAGGAATAATAACCAATAATTTCCACGTGTTTCGCGGCACCTCGATAGCAAAAAAGCAGGGCGGCAAGCATGTAGTGGGCATAGCGGCCGATTCGCATGTCGTATATCTTCTTACCAACATGACGCGGGAGTGCATAGGAGTCATCAAGGACACTCTTATGGGGAATATGTAGGACTCAAATACGAAAGCTGATATGAGGTGTTTTAGTTGACTTTCACATAAAAAAATGTAATAATATCACTTGCCGTTTCGGGGTGTAGGTCATTGGTAGACTGCCACATTTGGGATGTGGAGGCAGTGGGTTCGATTCCCGCCACCCCGATTTTGTCATATCTCCGTGCAAGCACTGCCGGCAAGCAAAGAGTCGCAAGCGGCTCTTTATTCTTTTACGGAAAAAGAGTAAAGAAAAAGAGGAAATATGTTTGATCCCAAAACGAAAAAATATCCATATCCGGAGCAGACAGATAAGCACTATCTCAAGATCACTATGGATCGGGGGATCGTATTTGATGGGAAGTATCCGTATATAGACAGATCCCACTTCTTTTTATTCAAGCAGGGATGTGTTCGTTTCCTGTTAAATACCATCGTGTTTCCAATGTGCAGACTGCGCCTTGGCCTCAGGATCGAAGGAAGGCAGAATCTGAAAAAACACCGTGAGGTGCTTAATGAAGGCGTGATATCTGTTTCAAATCATGTGCATATGTGGGATTATATCGCTGTGATGAGGTCGATCAGACCATTTAAGCCATATCTGCTTTCCTGGGCTGCAAATGTGAACGATAAGGACGGCCCGCTGGTGCGCCTTGTGGGAGGTATTCCGATCCCGGAATCAAACATGGCGGCGACGAAAACATATCTGAAAACCGTCCGCGATCTTTTGAAGAACGATCATGGCTGGCTCCATATATATTCCGAGGGAAGCATGTGGGAATTCTACGCACCCATACGCCCTTTTAAGCGAGGGGCATCATTCCTTGCATGTGAGACTGATAAGCCTGTTCTTCCCCTTGCTTTTTCATATCGGGAGCCCGGCCGGATAAGAAAACATATCTTCAGACAGATCGCTACGCTTACTCTTCACATAGGCGAGCCGCTTTTCCCGGATAAAGATCTTCCGATAAAAGAGAGGGAAAAGGATCTGACCATACGCACCCATGAAGAGGTGTGCAAAATGGCGGGAATAGACCCGAAGGATAATATCTATACACCCATATTTGATAATACCGGACGGGTTGATTATTATTAATTCAGCCAAATAAATACAACCAAATAAATCCTACTAAATTAATACAACCAAGATACCGTAAATAAAATGCGCATATCTGAATCTCAGTTAATAGCTGGGATTCTTTTTTTGCATTTTTTTATCGGACGGGAAGCCATTCATATGGCCAAAAGAAAAAAGAAAAAAGGCTAATGGTGTAAGTAAATTGAAAGTGCGCGCATGACATATAATATAATCTGTATGAATGGCGACGCGCGATTGACACAAGTCATAAAACGCCTTATAATCCCTTATGTAACTCTCTTGATTAAAACTATCGATAAAAATGATTATGAAGGGAAGGATTTTTATATGAGAGCAGTTATATTTCATATATGATTATTCCGATAGTGGAATTCTTTGGAGAGGAACAACCTACGATGGAAAAGGCCCGAACAGGAGTGTTCTATATGATAGGAGCGGGAACGAAGTGGCCTGGTGGAATGCTGGTTATTCTCAGCAAGAATTCAAGTATGAATATGATGAGAAGGGGGTTCTGATATCTGTTACGAATACGATTTCAGATGGTACACGTGTTCGCACAATCGATTATAGTGCAAAGGGATATCCGATAAGAATTAGTGAATGGGAAAAGATTGGCGACGATCGTCTTGATACATATGAAACGGTATATGACGAGGCAGGAGAAATAGTAAAAGACGCATATTATATTAATTCTGAATTAATTGAAGTAGTGGATTATGAGTGGCAGTTCTTCTCTAATAAGGAATATATACCGGAAGATGCCAAGAGGGATGTTCCGGAAGGATATGATATGCTTTTCCGTCTATACAATCCAAACAGTGGTGAGCACTTCTACACCACTAGCAGGAAAGAAGGGAATAGACTCGTGGATAAGGGGTGGAAATATGAAGATATTGGATGGTATTCAGAATCCAAAGAAACGGGGAAACCACTTTACAGGCTTTATAATCCAAATGCTACAGGGGCAGGATCTCACCATTATACAACCAGTACGCGCGAACGGGACAAACTTGAGGCACAGGGATGGAAATATGAGAGCATAGCTTGGTATGGATTATAGAAAATAGTTATCAAATTCTAATGGGAGTGTATTGAGTGCTTTTTACACTCCCTTGTGTATGTGAATATCGTTATCTGACATTTTGGATTTGTACGAATAATCATTAAATAATGATCAGTAAGTTGGCCAAAGAAATGAAACTGAGAAATAGAAAGTGAAATGCCAAAGAAGAAAGTAGTTATAATTTCAGTAATTGCGATTTTAATCTTATGCCTACTTGCCTGTATTGCTGTATTTTCATATGGGCGTGAGTACGAGCCCGCCTCATCGGTAAGTGAGTTATTGTTGGGTGTAGAATACAGCGGAAATACAGCCGAAATTCGCATATGGGAAAACGAAGATGGTGAGTATTATTTCTTCATACCCACCGGGAGCGCCGATCAAAGCCTTAAGTTTCTTAATCTTCCTAAATCAGGGATTAAACTAGACGGTGAAACCATTAAACCCGGAATGGATATTTCTCTTAGAAGGGACCTTTTTTCCGAAAAGCATTCAATATCTTTTGAAAATGGCACATCTGAGGAAGTATCTTTTCTCTGCTCCGCAAATATCGGGGCTATGTTTATTAACACCGAATCGGGCAGCACTGACAGCATCCACGCTGATAAGAATGTTAAGGAGCCGGCTTCGGCATTGGTCGTGGGCTTCGATGGAAAGACAAAGTATAACGGAGATCTTGATTATATTAAATGCAGAGGAGTTTCTTCCTTCCTGTACTGTGATAAGAAGAGTTATACCATAAAGTTTGCGAAGAAAGTATCATTTTTTGGTGAAGGTAAAAACGAAAAACTGGTGCTGATCGCAAACCACTATGATGATTCAAAGATAAAGAACAAGCTTGCATATGACTATGTGAGAGATAATTCGGTGGTACTTGCTCCCGATAGTGAATATGTCGATCTGTACATTAACGGAGAGTATCTGGGAAACTATCTTGTCTGCCAAAACATAGAAGAGATAGTCGGAATGAGTGGAGCAGATGACCTTAAGGCCGAGAATAAAGCGGTCAATTCGAAAGGGTCCCTGAGTTTGGCGATTCCATCTTCGGAGGGAGAGATAAGAGGGTATTCGGGACTGAACAGCCCCTCGGATATTACCGGCGGTTATATAATAGAAATCGAAGATCCGACAGATGTACCGTGTTCCTTTACAACCGAGTCGGGAGTGTTCTGTGAGGTGGTTTATCCGGATAATGCAACTATCGAGGAAGTCAGATATATCCGTGATTACATGAATGAGGCAGAGAGGGCTTTTACGTCGGAGGATGGAGTTAACCCTGACACCGGAAAGCATTATTCGGAATATATAGACATAGAATCGTGGGCAGAGACATTCGTAATAGATGAATTGTTTTCAGACCCTGATAAGACTGTTTCTAACAGAAGCATTTTTCTTTATAAGTTTTCCGATAATACAGATAAACACATTTTCGCCGGACCTGTGTGGGATTTCGATCTTGCACTCGGAGAAGAGACATGGGTAAATGATAATATTTATCTGGATTATCCCAATTCAACAACCGGAGAGGGCTTGGTATATTCGGAATATCTGCTTAACAGGGCAGATATAAACGAAAAAATGGAATCATATTTTACGGAAACAGCTGCGGTTTATGTTGATGATCATGCTCATGCCAAAATCAGGAGTGTTTCTGATACAATCAAGGCATCCTTGGCACTTGAGAGCATAAGATGGCCGGGCGCAAAGGGGAGGTATGCATCCGAAGAAGCTAACTGGGAGTACATTTACTGGTTCCTCACAAACAGGAAAGACTTCCTGGACGAGGTCTGGATCCAAAATGTTGAATACCACGAGGTAGTATTTTTGGATTCCGCCGGCAACATCTGTGAAAGTTATAAGATCAAACATGGAGAACCTATCACGAGAATCCCTCACGTTGTATCATATGGAGGTGTTTTTGCCGGGTGGAGATTTGGTGACAGAGACTGGCTACTTGTCGAAGGAATGCCGATTCTTTAAGATGTAACTTTTTATTCCGAATGGCTGGATGCAGATCTGTTTTCAAAGAACATAGAGACTATTTCTGGAGTGGATCTTTCCGAAGTTGACCTGGATGCGTTAAAGGCTTTGGTAACAGCCGTGGAAAAAGCTCAAAAAGATGGAGAAAGTAAATGAGCGGGTACAGAACGGAATTAAAGTTTTTATGTTCCGAGAAGCAGCTTATACCTCTTGAAAACAGGATATCGCTTCTTTGCGAAAAAGATGTACATGCTGATGGAGATGGCAGATACAGAATACGAAGTATGTATTTTGACTCTGCCGATTCGGAATGCTATCTTGCCTGCAAGAGCGGAGTGGATGACAGGAAGAAGTACCGCATCCGCATATACAATGAATCAAGAGACAGAATAAGCCTGGAATGTAAGAAGGGACTGCATGGAAAAAAGAAAAAAGACTCAGCTCTTTTGTCGGAGGATGATCTCGAAGCGCTGAAGTGTGGTGAAATTTTAAAGAGCGACAATAAAAGTGCACCCCTGATAGATTTTGAAACTAAACTGGTGACCGGATACAGGCCTGTAATAGTGGTCGGATATCTCAGAACGGCCTATGTGTACCCTGCCGGAAATGTGAGAATTACTTTCGACAGGGAGATCACCGCTATGCCGGTAGAGAGCTTTTTTGAACCGTATGAGTCGGGAATACCGATACTGCCTGAAGGGAAAGCAATATTGGAAGTGAAATACACGGGATTTTTGCCAAAGGCGATTAAAAATCTCTTGAAAGATGATTCGCTCCGGGCGTGTTCATATTCAAAATATGCCCTATGTAGAGATGCGTTTTTGGGAACACTTCAGTATAGTTTATAAATCTAAAATATATGGAAAGTAGAGAAAACTTGAAATGAGTATAAAAGATGTAATTAAGAATTCTTTTCTAGAAGGGTTGGGATATTCAACACCCTCAATAAAAACGATCATTGTATCCATTGTAGTAGCCATACTTGTCGGAATCTACATATATGCGGTATATAGGCTGATCGTGGCTGATGACATTTATTCAGAGCATTTTAATATATCTCTGATCATCACAACGGTAATAACCGCATCAATTATCCTGACCATTCAAAGTAGCGTAATTGTATCCCTTGGTATGGTCGGTGCGTTGTCAATCGTAAGATTCAGAACTGCAGTCAAGGATCCTTTGGATCTCGCGTTCCTTTTCTGGGCAATCAGCGGCGGAATCATAGCCGGAACCGGTATGATAGGACTTGTGGTACTGTCAAGCATTGTGATAACAGTAATACTAGTGCTCTTTAAGATACTCCGCAAGACAAAAAACAAAAACTCGTTTTTCATTTCCATACATGCCGATAAGGAAGTGGATGTTGAAAGTATTAAAAAGGTGGTCGGGGAAGCAGGTGCGTACTGCAGGATACAGTCCCGAAACCTTTCATCTGCCAGTTTAAGCATAGTCGCAGAGGTTAAATGCAAGGATCCGGATGCACTTATGAAAGCTGTGGATGCTGTTGAAGGCGTAAAATCGGTTTCAATTGTTGAAGAGTCACGATGAATAGTACAACGAAGTTTTCAAAAGTTCTATCCAATATTATATTAATAGTCTCATCTATCATGCTATCAAGCTTACTGGTTTTCAGTTTTCTCAGTAGCGTGGCAGTTGATCGCCTGGAAAAAAGCTATTATCTGAAAGATAATTCTGTTATAAATATTGTTTTGCTGGCTCTTGTAATTGCACTTTTCTTTTTGATTCTTAAATTCAGACCCGGTATTAGCAATACTAATAACACTTTTAGCAGGAAAAGAATTATCAATCATACAGAGCGGAAACAGTGCTTATCAGGCATATGTGGAAAGATTCAGAAAGAGCGCACTTTCACCGTTACCGGAAGGGTTATATTATCTGAATAACTGCTCTGATAATTCCGGTTTGATCGTGTCTGCCGGAGGTGATGCATCATGGCTGTTGGATTACATATCGGAAAACGAATACATACTAAGGGATGAATTTGATCATGTATTGACTATGGATCCGGAAACAGGGAATTTGCTCATGGCACCCTACTCAGGCGAAAGCAATCAGATTTGGAAGTTTACCGAATACAGCGGGTAAGGATCAAGTAGAAATACCGAGTGGCTTTCCGTGGAGGATATAAGGGGGCTGCTGAAGGCGAATCATACGAGTGGCAGGAAATGTATCCTTCATTTGCCAAGAAGCCACTTGCTTATATGCATTGAAAGTTCTTAGTGATGAGTAAACTGACCGGAATAAAGAAAGTTAATACCCCGCTTTTAATAAAAGCACTAATAATAGCCACATTACCTGTATTGTCATGTGTTTTATACTGCCTTTTAAGTGGCGGAAGTCTGTTTAATGTTTATCTTCCCGCATCAGAATGGAATGATGAGGTCTATTATTATAAACAGATAGAAGGCATGATAGCTTACGGGTTCCCTCGTGGCTTTTTTGGCTATAATGAAGAGCATGCTTTAATGCTTTCATTTGCCTCATGGAGCCCCGCTCTTTATCTTCCCTGGGCATTGTGGGGATTCTGCTTTGGCTGGAATGTGTATTCGCCGGTTATAGCAAATATCGTTTTTCTCTCATTGACGCTGGCTGTATACGTCATTCTTACCAATCCCAAAGTCAATCAGCTTGTAGCATTTTCAGTCCTGTTTATATTATTCAGGCCTATTACCAGGTATGCAATGTCGCTTGTCCCGGAGACAATATGTCACTGCATGGCAATCTTAATAACGGCATTGGGTATAAGCTATCAGAGGAAGGAAAAATCGGTAAAGCTCATTTTTATTTTTGCCTTGGCTTCTTACGCTATGCTTATGAGGCCGTATATGGTGCTTTTTATGGGCCTTCCGGTATTCTTTTTGATCAAAAAAAGAAAAGCTGTAGGGGCTATAGTATCGGCTGTGATAGTGGCGGTCACATCAGTCGGGTACTACCTGATCAATCATTATCTGCTTTCTCCCTATCTGGAACCGGTATTCTCCATTGAATGGCTCCGGGCTTTCCAAAACGGGGGATTGGTATATGGGATAAAGGGAATCCTTTCTTTGCTGGGAAATGCGACGAAGGAATATATTTACTGGATCAGGGTGTTCTTCTCGGAAGGGAGGGCTCAGGGATCTTATTTTATAGTTTTTTCCGGATTGACAGTTATCCTTATTTGGCAGCTGGTAACCGGATTGGTCAATGTCATAAGGAATAAAAGGGACGGACGTCCAAAGGAGGAAGAGTTAAAGCACCTTCCGGTGCTTGCAGGCATAACCATCAGCTTTATATTAATGCTATTTGCGCTGCTCTTGATGTATAGCCTGGAAGATGGAGCCAGACATTTGCAGATTTTTATTCTGGCTTCGTTTGTAGTGCTCAGTGCTTATCTGGAAAGGGATTATTCCAAAGTGATCATTTCCGCTCTTTTAATCCTTGCTGTATTTATAAGGCCTATAGCCGATTACGAGTCGGCTGTTCCCTTTAAGACTGATGAAGCAGTTAATAAGGAGGCTTTTTGGACAGAAAGCTTCAGTTCCATGGAACTGAATAAAAAGGATGCCCCATCATTTGACAACACGGTTATGTGGGTTATAAACGACGTAAATGATACGGACGGCTTTGCCAGCGATTGGCGGATTCTTTATTATCTGCCGAAGGGATTTGGCATTAGCGGAGTCCAAGGGACTTATGCCTACGATAACTTTGACTCAATAAAGTGCCGCTACATTATGGCTCCTAAAGGCGGCCGGGTGGATGAGCTGTGCAGAGGCAGTAATTATAAGGTGATAGGCGAGGATGCCAAAACAGTTGTTTATAACAGGAAAAATGTTGAATAAACGAGTGACCTATTTTCTTAAGGCCGTGAGTCTGTCAATGCTCCACCATCCTTGCGATGGCGGAGCGTTTTACTTTCATGGCTCCGGTGGGACAAAATTCCTGACAACAAAAACACCGCACGCACTTGCTCCGTTTGATGTGCGCGCGCCCTTTTTTTATTATGATCGCATTTGCGGGACATCCTTTAATGCAGTGCCCGCATGCCGTACAGCCCTCGGTGACTACGGGCTTGGATCGAAGGACCACATAAAGGGCTTTTTTGAGCAGAGCCTTGATAGGCGGATCTGTGGGATCATAGAGAAACCAGCTGGATGTGGCTCCGGACCTGGTAAAATCGCTGAAGACGTATTTCCTTGCTCTTTCGAGATAGGCAGTGTCCGGCTTTTCTGCAAGAAGTCCTCTCTTTTTGGCGCATCCGAGGTAAGGTATCTCATTTTCACTCACTCCGAGGATATATGCACAGAGTCTGTCTATCTCATACGGATTTTTACCTGCCATCATAAGTCCGAGGTGCCTGGGCTGCCCCTGAGTGGGCCCGTTCCCCTCCATGACATCCACGGCATCAACTATGTGGAGCACGGGGCGTACAAATTCATCTATATCCACGAGCATATTTGAAAAATCACCCGGATCGCGGTGAAGGAAATGGTACTCACTTTTGATGGTACCCGGGATCACACCGTAGAGGTTTTTGACGGCAGCAGTCATTCCCATGAGCCCGTGGGATTTTAATTTGCAGAAATTGATAATCGCATCGCATTTTGTGAGCCAGCTGCAGTAGGCAAATTCGTGAAGGATCACTCCGCCCGCATCCGTGTTGGTAAAATCGGTATTGTAGTTAAGCTCAGCGCCTGCATCCTCACATATTTTCAGACCACATACGTTGTAGATGCGGGAGAGTACCGGCCTGGTAAAAGGCTCTCCGGGGCTGTCCCCTATCACTACCTCGGCACCGAGCCCCTTTAAAATTTTCGTAAGCTCCGCCACGGGAACGGGGTGGGTGGTGGCTGCGGCTTCAGGCTTTCTGGCAGCACAGAGATTCAGTTTTATGCCGATCTTCATCCCGGGCTTCACAAAATCCATAAGACCGGAGTCCGAGAGGATCCTTTTTAGCGCCGCGGCGACCGTCTTTTCATCATAATTTTCACATTCGGTAAATACTGGCTTAGAGTTTTGCATGATCGTGTTATTGATTCTTCCTTTTGATCCTGAGACAGGACAGTTTTTTATGAAACAAGTTTTGATTTATGATTGGAAAATATCATATAAACAGGGTATTTGCAAGTGGCGTAATGCGAGTGCGCGGAACAGATAAAAAACAGCGTCTCGTTTTAAAAAAATATGCCTCTATCCCCCTTGTAAATAATCCGGTTAGATTATAAAATAATTGTGTACGCGCTCTAAATTGCGTACCCGAATTACTGTTCATAAAAAAACTATACAGAACATACCAGAGGAGGATTTTTTAATGCAGTACGGACATTTCGACCTTGCCGCAAAGGAGTACGTGATCACACGTCCCGACACGCCGGCACCTTGGTGTAATTACCTTGGATCACCCGCATACGGTGCGATCATTTCAAACAATGCTGAGGGGTACAGCTTTGTTCAGAGCGGAGCCAACGGACGTATATCCAGATTCCGTTTCAATTCAAAGATGTCACTTCCCGGACGTTTTATCTATATCAGGGACAATGAGACCAAGGATTACTGGTCTGCTACATGGCAGCCTGTGGGCAAGCCTCTCGATCAGTACAAGAATGTCTGCCGTCACGGCACAGCATACACCGTGATCACAACGGATTACGCAGGCATTAATTCAGAGACCACATATTACGTACCCAAGGATGCCACCTACGAAGTATGGAGTGCAAAGATCACAAATACTTCCGATAAACCCCGCAAGCTTTCCGTATACGGATTCATCGAGTTCACCAACGAGAGCAACTACAACCAGGATCAGGTTAACCTTCAGTACACACTCTTTATTACCCGCACATCCTTTGAAGGCAACAAGATCGTAGAGCATATAAATGAGAATTCCGGGCGCGATGAGACCGGTTCAAACCACATGGAGCGTTTCTTCGGCCTTGCGGGACAGAAGGTTGACGCATACAACGGAAATCTCGACAGCTTTATCGGTGCTTACAGAACTTATGCAAATCCTATTGCCGTTGAGTCCGGAAAATGTGACGGAACTCTCAACTACAATGCAAACTGCTGCGGTGCTCTTCAGTCCGACATAGAGCTTGCTCCCGGTGAGACAAAGGTATTCACTTATCTTTTCGGACAGAAGAATAATGCCGAGGCGGAAGTACTTGTTAAGAAGTACGAGGACAGTGCAGTCGTTGCAAAGGAAGTTGAAGAGCTCAAGGCATACTGGCATGCTAAGCTCGACAACTTCGCGGTTGAGACTCCTTCGGATGAGTTCAACAACATGATAAATGTATGGAACGCTTATCAGTGCTTCATCACATTCACATGGTCCAGAGCAGCTTCTCTTATATACTGCGGAGAGAGAAACGGATACGGCTATCGTGATACGGTTCAGGATATTCAGGGTATCATCCACCTCGATCCCGAGATGGCGCTTGAGAAGATCCGCTTCATGATCTCTGCACAGGTCAATAACGGCGCGGGACTTCCTCTCGTAGTATTTGACTTTGTTCCCGGCAATTCCGGAACACCCGACGATCCCGAGTGGGTAAAGATGACAGGCCATCCCTCATATCGTGCGGATGATGCGCTCTGGCTCTTCCCCACAGTATATAAGTACATCGCAGAGAGCGGAAACATCGCATTCCTCGATGAGAAGATCCTCTATGCCAACGGCGGCGAGGACACAGTATATGATCACCTCAAGAAGGCAATCGATTTCTCCATGAATCATATGGGAGATCACAACATGCCCGCAGGCCTCCACGCAGACTGGAACGACTGCTTAAGGCTCGGAGCGAAGGGCGAATCAACATTTGTTGCATTCCAGCTCTATTATGCACTTAACATGATGCTTGAGATCGCAGGAGACCGTAACGATACCGAGTACATCAAGTATCTTGAAGATATCAAGGCTAAGCTCGGAAAGTCTCTTGAAGAGTGCTGGGATGAGGACAGATTTATCCGCGGTATCCGTGACAACGGCGTGATCGTTGGTGCCAAGAAGGATCCCGAGGCAAATATGTGGCTCAATCCTCAGAGCTGGGCAGTTATTTCGGAGTTTGCATCCGATGAGCAGGCCAAGAAGTCCATGGACAGCGTACATGAGATCCTTAACACTCCTTACGGTGTAAAGCTTCTCGAGCCTCCTTACATCGATCATTATTTCGACGGCGCTCTGATGCACATCTTCAATCCGGATACCAAGGAGAACGGCGGTATCTTCTCGCAGTCGCAGGGATGGCTGATCCTGGCCGAGGCTCTTATGGGAGACGGTGACAGAGCATTCGAGTATTTCCTTGAGAGCTCACCCGCTTCCATGAACGACAAGGCTGAGATCCGTTGCATAGAGCCTTATGTTCACGGACAGTTCGTAGAGTCAACACGCTCGCCTTTTGCGGGCCGCGCTCATGTTCACTGGCTCACAGGAACCGGCTCTACCGTTATGGTAGGATGTGTCGAGGGTATCTGCGGTATGAGACCTACCCCCGAAGGACTCAGAGTATCTCCTTCGATCCCTCACACCTGGGACGGCATGAAGATGGAAAAGAATTTCCGCGGAAGTCATATTTCGATCAAGGTTGAGAATCCCGATCATGTGGCAAGCGGAGTCAAGTCCCTTACGCTTAACGGGGAAGTGCTTGAGGGAGATCTTATTCCGGCTTCGAAGCTTAAGGATAAGAATGAAGTTGTTGTTGTGCTTGGATAATTGTTGCTTTTTACCGAGAATCAGGAGTATTCTATACTCCTGATTCTCTTGCTGTATTCTCTTGCAGTTTAACTTACTATCGGGGATAACGGAGGCAGAAACACTATAGATAAGGAGGTCCGTATGGAATACACAATTAACAAGGCACCGAAGAGAGTACTCAATCAGCGTAAGGCGTGGGCGATGAGTGACGCCAAGAGGGACAAGGGATTGACGGAACCTGAAGATATTAAGAAATTCAGGGATATTTCCTATGGACCGTATGATAAGTGGAATCTGCTGGATGTGTATGTTCCTGCGGATAGGGAAAATAATGCCAAGATAAAAGCGGGCAAGAGTGATGCCGAGAGCTTTCCCGTGATCCTTAATATCCACGGAGGCGGATACTTTTACGGGGACAAGGAGCTTTACAGATTCTATTGCATGAGGCTGGCGCAGTTCGGATTTGCGGTAGTGAATATCAATTATCGTCTGGCGCCGGAATTCCATTTTCCGTCACCTCTTGAGGACGCCATGGGCGCGATGAAGTGGATAGACGAAAATGCCGCCGAATACGGACTCGACAAAGAGAATGTGTTTATAGTCGGAGATTCTGCGGGAGCGCAGATCACAAGCCAGTTTGCCTGCATTTTTACAAATAAGGATTATGCGGATCTCTTCGGGCTCAAAGCACCCGAAGGTGTTAAGCTGCGTGCGATAGGGCTCGCCTGCGGGATGTATAAGCTTCCGGAGAGAGCACATTCTGAAAAAGATGATATGATAATGCATGATTATCTCGGAGATATGGCATTACTCAGCGATCCACGTGTGGAACTGCACTCCAATATCACGGAGAATTATCCCGCAGCTTATCTTTTCTCATCATATTGTGATTTCCTCTTTACGGAGTGCGAACCCTTTGCAAGGTTCCTTGAGGAAAAGGGCCTGGATGTGAAATTCGATATATACGGCTCTAAAGCCGCAAAAGAGGTGGCACATGTTTTCCACTGCAATCTGAGGCTTGATGAGGGTGAAAAGGCAAACAAAGCCCAGGCAGACTTTTTTATAAAACATATAATTTAAGACTTTCCCGTTGAGGGCGCTGCGTGTCAGTGGCTCGTGTTCGGCGCGGATCGATCCGAAGGTGAGACAGGAGGCGCGAAGCGCCGAAAGAGGTGTAAAATGTCAGACTTACTCAAACTGAATCTTCCCGAAGGCTTTCCCTATGCTTACGAAACCCATCTGCATACCTGTCAGGCATCTGCCTGTGCGAAAAGTACGGGAGCGGAGATGGCAAGGGCCTGCAAGGAGGCGGGATATACGGGAATAATAGTGACGGACCATTTTATCTACGGAAATACCTGTGTTGACAGATCTCTGCCATGGTCCGAATGGGTGGAACTGTTCTGCAAGGGATATGAGGATGCCAAGAAAGAGGGGGATAAGATAGGACTTCAGGTATTCTTCGGATGGGAAGCCTGCTATAACGCCACAGAGTTTCTTATTAACGGTCTTTCAAAAGAGTGGCTGCTGGCGCATCCGGAGGTCAGGGACTGCACTATAGAGGAGCAGTTTGATCTGGTTCACGCAGACGGCGGAATGATCGTTCACTGCCATCCATACAGAGTTGAACCCTACATCCCGGAAGTCCGTCTCTTCCCGGATTATATCGATGCTGTGGAAACTGTAAATGCCACTCATTCCTGCGTACTGAGTAAATCGCACAATAACCCGGAGTGGGATGTTATGGCCAAAGCTTACGCCAAAGAGCATGATTTCCCCGAAACGTCGGGCTCCGACATTCATTCTGTACATCTTATCTATGGCGGGCTGGCATTCGGAAGAAAGCTTGCGGACAGCCGTGACTACTGTAAAGCGATCCTTGGCAGTGAGCCCGTAGTACTTCTGTCCGGAAATGAAACTGCAGGTATTGCCTGATATGTCGGAGTGCAATTTATGCCCGAGAAAATGTAATACAGAAAGAGATGCGCATTCAGACGGAAGTATCGGCTTTTGCGGAGAGGGAAGCACGGTCAGGATTTCAAGGGCGGCGCTGCACTTCTGGGAGGAGCCGCGCATATCGGGAACCGAGGGAAGCGGCGCCGTGTTTTTTACGGGGTGCAACCTGAAGTGCATCTTTTGTCAGAACGCCGAAATATCGGAAAACGGACGAGGACGGGAAGTTTCGATCGAGGAACTCTCTGATATATTTTTTGACTTGAAAAGCCGGGGGGCGCTGAATATAAATCTTGTTACGCCCACACATTTTATACCTCAGATAAGAGAGAGCATCCTGCTTTCAAAAGAAAGAGGTTTTAATCTGCCCTTTGTATACAACTCTTCGGGTTATGATTCCGTGGAATCACTAAGGATGTTGGAGGGGCTCATAGATATTTACCTCCCGGATTTTAAATATATGGACCGGGAGCTTGCCCAAAAGTATTCAAATGCCCCGGATTATCCCGATGTGGCCAAGGCCGCCATAGCTGAGATGATAAGGCAGGTGGGATGTGAAAATGTGATCGTGAGACATCTTCTGCTTCCGCTGGCTGTAAGAAATGCCATATCGGTGGTTGATTATCTGTATGATACCTACGGAGATGCGCTGTGCCTCTCACTTATGAGCCAGTACACACCGCTTTATGGCACGGATAAGCTTACGGAGAGGCAAAAAGAGAGGCTCTCGGCATATCCCGAGCTTCATCGCCGAGTTACCAAACGGGAATATGAGAAGCTGATAAAGCACTGCACCGACAGGGATATAGGTAACGTGCTGATCCAGGAGGGGGAAGTGGCCAAGGAGAGTTTCATACCCGAGTTTTATCAGCCCGGATGATACCGGAAGCTGTGTTATATTTTATCGAAGGTAAGTGACCGGGCAAGTGACAGTTAGTCAGGAACAGGATCAAATATGTGGATAGCAGATAATTGGAAAGATTACGAAGTGATAGATACTTCGGACGGAGAAAAGCTCGAAAGATGGGGCGAATACATACTGGTCAGGCCGGATCCTCAGGTGATCTGGAGCACAGGACATGATGAAAAGCGCTGGAAAAAGAAAAACGGACATTACCATCGTTCCAGCAAGGGCGGTGGAGAATGGGAGTTTTTCAATCTCCCCGAGGAATGGGAGATTAAATATCCGCTGGCTAACGGTGTGGTATCACGGGAGCTGACATTTCACTTAAAGCCCTTCGCGTTCAAGCATACCGGAGTGTTCCCCGAGCAGGCTGTAAACTGGGACTGGACGAGCAGTATCATTAAGGCCGGCATAAACAGCGGAAGAAGGGAGATCGCTTCGAAAGACGCATCAGAGGGTAAGCCCTTCAGAGTGCTTAATCTTTTTGCATACACCGGCGGGGCTACCATCAGCGCCGCTGCTGCCGGAGCAGCTGTGACTCACGTAGATGCTGCCAAGGGAATGGTGGCATGGGCCAAGGAAAATGCCGTATCATCCGGGCTTTCCGATGCTCCTATCAGATGGCTGGTGGACGACTGCACCAAGTTTGTGGAGAGGGAGATCAGAAGAGGAAACACCTACGACGGTATCATAATGGATCCGCCCTCTTACGGGAGAGGCCCTAAGGGAGAGATCTGGAAGATAGAAGAAAGCATCTGGCCCTTTGTACAGCTGGCAGCGCAGCTTCTGTCGGAGGATGCCGCATTCTTTTTGATAAACAGCTATACTACCGGCCTTCAGCCTGCGGTGCTGACATACATGCTTGAGAGCGCAGTCAGAAGTGTCCGCGGAGGAAAAGTCGAGAGCTCGGAGATCGGGCTCCCGGTCAGCTCAAACGGACTGGTGCTTCCCTGCGGAGCATCCGGCAGGTGGTACAGTTTATAAAACTTTAAGAAATCCCGCAAATGCTGAGAATATCAGGGTTTGCGGGATGTTTTTCACTTTTTTGTTAGCACTCGCACAAAATGAGTGCTAAATTTCTCTTGACTTTGATCTGACCCATTATTAAAATAGCATTTGTAGGCTGAATGGCCTGGGAAAAATACATGATAAAACATGATAAAACCAAGAATGGTTTACATAAATCGGCAAAGCATATAGCCGGTAATTTACAGGAAAGAAGGCAATAATAATGGCAAAGAGCGGTTCTTTATCAATTACAAGCGAGAATATATTTCCCGTGATCAAAAAGTGGCTGTATTCCGACCACGATATTTTCTATCGCGAGCTTATATCAAACGGCTGTGATGCGATAACCAAATTAAAGAAGCTGGATATGATGGGAGAGTATGCTCTTCCCGATGGATATAAGGGAAAGATCGAGGTTATAACCGATCCCGAGAGCAAGACTCTTACTTTCATAGATAACGGACTCGGTATGACAGAGAGCGAAGTTGACGAGTATATCAACCAGATTGCATTCTCGGGAGCTACCGATTTCATCGAGAAATACAAAGATAAGAGCAATGCCGATCAGATTATCGGGCATTTCGGACTGGGCTTCTACTCGGCATTTATGGTAGCCGATGAGGTTCATATTGATTCACTCTCATATCAGAAGGATGCAAAGCCGGTACACTGGGAGTGCGACGGCGGCACAGAGTACTCAATGGGTGAGGGCGATTATGATAAGGTCGGAACAAAGATCACCCTCTTCATAAATGAGGACTGCCTTGAGTTCTGTAATTATTACAAGGCACAGGAAGTGCTGAAGAAATACTGCTCCTTCATGCCCTTCGAGATCTATCTCTCACAGAAGGACACCAAGGAGACTTCGATAATCAAGCTCGAGGAGAAGCTTGATACCGATATCGTGCTTGAGGAGATCCATCCCGAGAAGAAGAAAAAGGATGACGGAACCGAGGAAACCGTAGGTGAGGAGAAACTGAAGATCGTTAAACGCCCCGAGCTTCTTAACGAGACGCAGCCTCTCTGGACCAAGTCTCCCAACGACTGCACCAGAGAAGAGTATCTTGACTTTTACCGTAAGGTTTTCCACGACTACAAGGAGCCCCTTTTCTGGATACACCTCAACATGGACTATCCCTTCAATCTCAAGGGAATCCTTTACTTCCCCAAGATCAACATGGAGTACGAGTCCATCGAGGGAACCATCAAGCTTTACAATAACCAGGTGTTCGTTGCGGACAATATCAAGGAAGTCATTCCCGAGTTCCTTATGCTCCTTAAGGGAGTTATCGACTGTCCCGACATACCTCTTAACGTTTCAAGATCCGCACTGCAGAATGACGGATTTGTTACCAAGATCTCCGATTATATCAGCAAAAAGGTTGCTGACAAGCTTTCCGGTATGTGCAAGACCGAGAAAGAGGAATATGACAAGTACTGGGATGACATCGCTCCCTTCATTAAGTATGGCTGCCTGAAGGATGACAAGTTCTGTGAGAAGATGAACGATTATATCCTCTTTAAGAATCTTGACGGAAAGTATCTCACTCTTCCCGAGTGCCTTGAGGTTAAGCCCACCGATACCGAGGATGAGGACGGAGAAAAGAAGGATGCTTCGGCAGTTGACGAGAACGGCAACAAGGTAGAGGCTGAGGTTGTTTCGGAAGGTGATGATTCCAAGGGTGATGCTGCCAAGGATACCGATTCCGAGGATAAGGAAGAAAAGAAGGAAAAGAAGGAAAAGACCATCTACTATGTAACCGACGAACAGCAGCAGGGTTCATACATCGCTATGTTCAAGGCTGCCAAGATGGATGCGGTCATCCTTACACATAACATCGATCAGCCTTTCATCCAGCAGCTTGAATCCAAGAATGAAGGCATTCACTTCCAGAGGATCGATGCGGATGTCAGCGATGCAATGAAGTCGAAGACATCCAAGAAGGCTGAAAAGGAATACGAGGAGCAGGCTAAAGAGATCGGCGAGATCATGAAGAAGGCTCTTAAAAAGGACCAGCTTGCGGTCAAGATCGAGAAGCTTAAGAATAAAAAAGTTGCCTCCATGCTCACGCTTTCGGAGCAGACCCGCCGTATGCAGGATATGATGAAGATGTATGCGGTACAGGGAATGCCTATGGGAGATTTTGGAGCAGAGGGCGAGACCCTTATCCTCAATGCGGGCCATCCACTTGTTGAATATGTAACTGCCAACAAGGACAGTGAGAACGCCGCTACCATCTGCAAGCAGCTCTACGACCTTGCCAAGATCCAGCAGGCACCGCTTTCCCCTGAGGAGATGACTGAGTTCGTGGCCAGAAGTAACGAGATCATGCTTCTTCTTACCAAATAATCTTAAGACATTATAAGATTAACAAGGTTGATTTAATTCAAATAAAACGATAAAATTAATGGAGAGTTTTGTTAAAGGCTCTCCATTGTTTTTTGTAAATTTATACTGTAAAGAGGTTAGGAAATAATGAAAAAGAAGATAATCGCCATGATACTGAGCGGTGTGATCGCAGTCACGTCGCTTGCGGGATGCTCGCTTGGAAAAAGAAACGAGATGAGCGGGCCGATAAATCAAAAAACCGAAAAGGATGAACCCGAGCCGGCGCCGGCCCCTACGGAATCACTTCCGGAACTCCCGGTACAGCTTCCGGATCAGGAACCTGATACGGAAAACGAACCTGATACGGAAAACGAACCTCTTCCCGAACCCGAGGTATCCGATGAAAGATATCTGCTTTATGACGGTTCCGGAAATGCTCCATACTATATTGTTGACGAAAACGGAACCAAGACGGCTGAGATAACCAAAGAGGAAATTGTAAGAAGCCTCGGCATAGAAGGGGAAGAAAACTTATACCTCAGTGAGGTCGGAATGCTGGATGGCATCTTTTATGTCACAGTTAACGGGAATGACTCATATCGCGTTGCAGCATATGATCCCGAGAGGCATGAAGGTAAATTTATCTGGGATTCAAAGGGGCTGTATTTATGCACGGTAGACCTCTACAACGACCATATTTACGTGGTTACAGATAAATATGACAGTAGTTATGATAACGTGCGTTTTTATGAAACGGAGCTTACCCGTAAGGGCGATTCCCTTGATTATGAGGAAGCAGATTCACCCTCCGCAGGGATTATTTCAAAGGTAAGTGATTACAATATCCAGCTTCCTTTTTTATACAGATCTTCTTATTCAAACCAGAAGTGTATCACCAGAATATTTGATGAAGGCTGGTTTGTGCTTGCCACCAAGGATAATGAGATCTACATGATCCAATCCGACGGAGAGATAAATAAGCTTAAGTTTCCCATAGACGGCGGTTTTGTAACCATAAATGCCTATGACGCAAACTACGCATATTTCAGCCGATATGATGAGGAAGCGGGGGAATACGTTGTGTATTGCTATGATCTTTCCGCAGACAGATATGAGGAGATCGGTGCTGTAGAATCTCTTATATGCTCCGGCGGGTATTTGTACTACTGCGATGATGAGAGTGACACCTATGGTATCATTGATAATCATATATACGCTTACGATCCCGACGGCGGACGCAGGATAGAGCAGTACGAGTATGTTTCAACCCCCGGTGCCCGCGAGTACAGAGGGACAAACGGTTTTACCATAATAAACGGCCAGATATATATTGTAGGCGTGGAAAAGCGTGAGAGCATGTGGCTTCGTGTCAACTACGACGAGTCCGGCGCCTCATACACGGATATCTATTGCCCCGTAAGAAAGATCGGCGTCTTTGATTACGGAACCATCGACTACTCGTCGGGAATAGTAAAATGCCCCGAGTGTGACAAGCCGATCTATAAATTCTATTTTGAGACATTCAGTGTAGATCCCGGAATCTGTCTCGGATATAAGAAGATTAATGAGACTCTGAGCAAGAATACCCTCGACACTGTGCTTGTAAAGAAGGAGCACTATGAAGATCCGGAGTACCGGACGGACTGTGAGGAGCATGAATATGAGCAGTACTGCGAAACTGAGGACATCACCATAGACGGCGTTAATGTCCTTAACGGCAAGTATCTCACCGTTGACACATATTATTACTGGTATGCGGGCGGAGCTCACGGCATGCCGGGTATTGATCAGTATGTATTCGATATGGATACGGGAGATCAGGTATATGCAGCAGATATGTTCGCCGGGACCGAGGAAGACTTTAAGATCATGGTGGCAAACGCAGTAGTTGAGGACTATAACAACAATCCGGACAGATACTATATCGAAGAGAATGAAGTATTTGATACGGCCTATGAATATGCAGGCTTTAATTCTACTACCATCAAGCTTATGGAAGACGGCGTGCATGTATACTTTGCACCTTACTCCCTGGGACCTTATGCGATGGGATTCATAGATGTGGTGCTCAGCTATAAGGATTTCCTTGGCAGAGATCAGCTGTAATAAGAGTGCGGGAATTAACACAAATACAGAAAAAATACGTTAAGAGCATATTATTAAAAGCATATTATTAAAAGCACATAAATAAAATAGAACCCCACGAGTCGTTCTGACGCGTGGGGCTTTTCTTTATCATACATTTACAGTACAGCGATCATTTTTTTTACTGTCTTACTTTTAATATTCGGCGATTTATGCCTTCCAGAGCCCGTGGAGATTGCAGTACTCATAAGCTGCAACAAATTCCTCTCCGTCTGCGAGAAGGAACTCTGCCTTGGGGGCCTCACCGGGCTTAAGGTTCTTTTTCTGCTCTCCGTTTGTGGTCTCGATAGCTATCCACTGGATATAATGAGCATCGAGCATGGGATGCTCAACGCTTCCGACAACTACCGATACCTTATTGCCGTCTACGGTAACGACAGGTACGTGCTTTTCCGCAGCTCCGTCGCTGGTTCCGGGGATAAGCTCGGTCATGGGCTTACCACAGCATGAAGGGTGACATCCGCCCTTATAGAGCTCATCAACCATAGTACCGCATGCATCACATTTAAAAATTTTCATGACAAACAACCTCCTCTATGATATGAATTGTGTTATATGATCCGGAACGGCATCGGCGACAGGACCGGAGCCGTTCAACTCGTTTCTACAAATACTATTGTAATACATTTCAACAAAGATTAGTAATATATTTAAAAGATATTTTCAAAATAGTAAAGCCGGGTACCAGGTGGTCTAGACAAGTGATCAAACGAGGTGGTCAAGACAAATGATCAAACGGTTAAGATTGTTGACATAAACAGCCTGTTTACGGATTATGTAATCCAAACGGGTAAAAGAGGGAGCCAGTGAATAGTCTCAAAAAGTCCGTATGACAGGAAAAATGACGACGACGTCGATATTTTGAGCCCTTTATAGGTGTGACACGCACGTCATAACACAAATGCTTCTTCTATTATTTTTCTTATATTTTCGACGTTTATCGGTTTATTATATTGACAGTTTACCCCAATTAGTGTATTATTCGTTTGTTGCGCAAGCGAATTGCTTGTGTGGCATTTCCAAAGAAGGTATGCGAGAATGGCGGAATTGGTAGACGCGCACGGTTCAGGTCCGTGTGGGAGCAATCCCTTGTGAGTTCGAGTCTCATTTCTCGCATTGCAAGGTTCCTGCGAGGCAGGAACCTTGTTTGATTTTGGGGACAGTGATCCCGGGCCGATATGATGCGGATGTATCGGCGATAATTCATGACAGGTACAACAGAGTATGAACAACGACCGGATCAGAGAAATAAATGAATATATATCGGTGCTCCCTTCCTCCGAAGAGCCGCTTTCGGCTGATGTTTACTTCATAAAGGGAAAGTCACGTATCTACATCGTAGATGTGGGGAGCAATGATACGGCTTTCGAGGCGGTGAGGAAGATACCGGAGAAAAGGATCATCCTGACACATTTCCACGAGGATCATACGGATAATATCAGAAGGCTTGACATTCCCGAGGAAGATCTGCTGGTCGGCAATTACACAAGGAAATACATCGGCCGCGGAACCGAGGTGGATCTTAGGATGATGTTTGATGACGGAGTAAAAATAACAGTTGTTCCCATTCCTAACAGCCACGCGAAAGGTTCACTGTGCGTGACGGTAAATGATGAGTATCTCATGCTCGGTGATGCTTTCTACTCCAATGTGAAGGGATACAACGTATCACTCCTTTCGGAGGAGATAAAGCTGCTGAAAGATCTTGATTTCAGATATGTTCTTATGAGTCATAAGGATAAGCCGCATGAAAAGAACGAGATTATTTCGATCCTCGAGAAAGTGTTTCAAAGCAGAGAAAAGGACAATCCGTATATTCCCGTGGGCGCGGAATGATGATAGAATTGACCTGTAAACCGATTCTTTGCATTATTGATCAGGCAGTCAGGAGAAAGAATTGAAGAAAGTACTTGCTTTTTTGAAAAAAGAACTGATGCTCACCTTGGCCGTGATTGCGGCAGTAGTGTCACTTTTTATAACTCCTCCCACAAAAGAACTCTTGGGGAAGATAGACTGGCATACCCTGGGTATGCTTCTTATGATGCTCTGCGTGCTGGAAGGATTTAAAAAGGAGAGCGTTCTTAACCCGGTCATAAGCTTGGCATCGAAGCTGAAAACAATGGTCCCCCTCACCTTATTTCTGGTGTTTGGGGTGTTCTTCACGTCAATGTTCGTGACAAATGACGTGTCTCTTATAATCTTTGTACCCCTTACCATACTGATCTTCAGAGAGGGAAATAAAGAAAAATACATCCTGCCGGTTATCACGATGGAGAATATTGCGGCGATCAGGGGCTCTTTGCTCACCCCTTTCGGCAGCCCTCAGAATCTGTTCCTGTACGGTAGGGCAGATGTCAGTGTATGGAGATTTATGCTGCACATGTCGCCCCTCGCGGCGGGGTCGGCGATCCTGCTTATTATATTTATACTGTTTCTTTACAGGAAGGACCTGAAAGAAAAGATAATGCATCCTGAGGATAAAAAGCCTCTCTCAAAAGAAGGAAGAGCAAGAAGGATCGTTTATCTTGTACTTTTTGCACTGATAATCGTGGTAATAGTAACAAGAACATCGCTGTGGTATTTTGCAGTAGCAGGTGTTATCATTGCGATACTCATAGTGGACAGAAAGATATTTCTTAAGGTCGACTATGTACTTCTCGTCACGTTTTTCTGCTTTTTCGTATTTTCATCATCGATAGCGGCAAACGAAGGTATTGCCGAAGCGCTGAGAAAGATCGTGGCCGGACACGAGTACTGGGTCGTTATCGCCATGAGTCAGGTGATATCCAATGTTCCCGCTTCGATAGTGTTATATCCCTTCAGCGAGAACTTCGCCGGACTGATCTACGGGGCGGATACTGCAGGGCTTGTTTCGCTTATAGGTTCCCTTGCATCTATTATCAACTATCGCATTTATGTGCGTGAGTACCCCGGGAAGGGTATGAAATTCATCAAGGTATTCACCCTGATAAGCTGGGCCTTCTTTGCCATAGTCGTTATCCCCGGCTATTTTCTCAGCAGGTGGAAGTTCTTCTGATCACGCCCGTACAATGGCCTGAAGTGATCTGATGATACTTCGATATCACTCCGCCCGGAAACTCTCCGGATGTAAACAGGCGAAGGACAGGGTCTTACACTTGAAGCAATCCCTCTGATATGCTATCATAAAGAATAAGTTTTTCCGGAAACTGTTGTTTGAATTTTGTTTCTGTGTGATCACCATGGATGATAGAATGAGAATAACTATACTGGGCGCGAGGGGCTCGATCCCCACTGAAGGAGAGGGTATGATCGAATTCGGCGGGAGTACTTCGTGTGTGCTTATCGAAGCCGGGGATCAGGCTGTTTTTCTCGATGCCGGAACCGGTATAATGAACGCGCCCGACGTGGGAACCAAACAGATTTCGATATTCCTTACTCATCCCCATCTGGACCATATCCTTGGTCTGCCTTTTTTCCCATATTTACAACAAAAAAACAAAAGAATAGATTTTTATGCTAAAAGATCGGGTACTCATTCCGCAAAAGAACTGGTAGGTGAAGTGCTTTCACCTCCGCTCTGGCCCTGCCGCGCAGATGACTATCCTGCCGATATCGTTTTTCATGACATGGCCCTTCCGGTCAGAATGGGAGATGTTTTGGTCGAAGGTATAGCATCCAATCATCCCGGAGGCGGTACCGTGTACAGGGTAACTTTTAGCCAAAGATCGGTTGTTTATGCCACCGATTATGAATACGATCCCCCAAAAGCCTCCGAACTTGTGGAGTTTGCGAGAGGAACCGACCTTCTTATGATGGATGGGCAGTACACCCGGGATGAACTGGAGGGTAAGAGGGGATACGGACATTCCGCTCCGGAGAGCGGGATCCGCATTATGAAGGAAAGCGGGGCAAAGATGATCCGTTTTGTACATCACGACCCGATGCACAGGGATGATTTCCTCAGAAGGATGGAAGCCGAAGCTGCAGAACTGTACGGAACAGATGAAAACGGCAGTGGAGACGGCATAAAAACAGTGGCGTTTGCAAGAAAAGAAGAGGTCATAATACTTTGAACATTGATGATACAATGCAGAAAATGGAAAGGGGTGGCAGCGCGGGAATGGCAGAAGGGTTTAATCTTGACCGTATGATAAAGATCGCACTGGATCTTTCCGCGGAAAAAGATTTTGATAATCTGATGCAGAAGATACTCCTTGAGGCAATGGATATATGCCATTGTGATGCCGGAACCGTATACGTGCTGCAGGATGATTTCCTTCATTTTCACACGGTTTATACGAGATCTCTGGGGATCCCGATGGCTGACCAGAGCAGAAATGCAGATCTTCCTCCCGTACCTCTCGGAAGAAAAAATGTGTGCGCCTGCGCGGCACTTGACAATAAAAAGATAAACATAGCGGATGTGTATGAGTCAAAGGAATATGATTTTTCCGGAGCCCAGAAATACGACGCTATCACCCATTATCGCACGGGATCGATGCTGGTCATTCCGATGGATGATGAAAAAGATGAGATAATAGGTGTACTTCAGCTCATAAATGCCCTTGATGAAAAGGGTAAGATCATACCGTTTGATCCTGCATATGAGCAGGTGGTTTCGGCCTTGGCTTCGCTTGCGGCCGTCAGCCTGAACAACCATCAGCTTGCGCAGGAAGTAAACGACATGCTGCATTCTTTCGTGGAAGTAATGGTAGATGCGATAGATGCCAGAAGTTCTTATAATGCCAATCACACCCGCAGCATGGTTAAATACGCTGACAGATTTGTCGAATGGCTGAGAGAGAATACGGACAAAAAGCCGGACTGGCAATTTACAGACGATTCAAAGGATGCTTTCCTTATGAGCATATGGCTCCACGATATAGGAAAGCTGATAGTACCCCTCGAGGTGCTGGATAAACCCGACAGACTGGGGAGCCTGAAAGACGGGATTAAGAGCAGGATGGAGATAGCGTGCCTCATGGAAAAGATAGATTCCCTGGAAAAACCGGAGAGCGCGGAAGTATGCTATGCAAGGACAGATGAGCTTAAGAAAGCCTGGGAATCTATTGAAAACGCCAATTCGGCGGGATTTTTGCCGGATGAAAAGATAGAAGAGCTGCGCGGATATGCAAAGCTGAGCTGCAAGATGGCAGATGGTGGAGAAATACCGCTTCTTGACGAAAAGGAGCTTGAAGCCATAACTGTTCGGAAGGGAACTCTCACGGATGGGGAGAGGCAGCAGGTGCAGAGCCATGTGGTATATACCGCCAGAATGCTGGAAAAGATGAACTTTAAAGGGATTTATAAGGACGTTCCGTTCTGGTCGGGATCCCACCACGAGTTCCTGAACGGGAAGGGATATCCGAATCATATCGGTGCAGATATGCTTCCCAATGAATCAAGGCTTCTTACCATAATTGATGTATATGATGCGCTTACAGCCGAGGACAGGCCTTATAAGCCGCCCATGCCCCCGGAAAAAGCATTTTCGATATTGGAAAACATGAGAGATGACGGTCAGATAGACGGACAGTTGCTTGAGTTATTCCGCGAAAGCGGCGCCTGGAAAAAGGAGAGTTGAAAGCAATGAGTGAGAATACGGAAAGCAAAAAGAAGATAGGGAAAAAGGGCATTATCATAATCATTATCGCGGCTCTTTTACTGATCGCGGGACTGATAGCTTTTTTCCTTTTCAGAGGAAAGATCAGGGCTACCACCATGAGACTCCTCAGGCTTGAGGGGACTGTTTCCATGGAGGAAAACGGCAGAGAAAAGGCGATAAAGGAAAACCTGAGATTAAAGAGCGGGAATGCCTTAAATACAGAAGTAAAAAGCCTGGCATCCATCGGGCTTGACGACGCAAAGGTCGTTACCATGAATGAGACCAGCCGTGCGGAATTTACTCAAAAGGGTAAATATCTGGATCTGAACCTCACTAGGGGAAGTCTTTTCTTTGAAGTGGACAAGCCGCTGGAGGAAGATGAGACATTCGAGATCAGAACATCAACCATGGTCGTCGGAATAAGAGGCACTTCCGGATATGTGAGTGTGGAAGGGGGAATAGAAGAGCTGATCCTGACGGACGGGCATGTACATGTGGTGGGAACAAATCCCGTCACGGGGGAGGTAAAGGAAGCGGATGTCAGTGCGGGACAGCGCCTGAGAGTGTATCTGTACAATGATCGCAAGGTCGACAGTATAATGTTTGAGCTTGAAGACATCACCGAGCGGGAACTCCCTGAATTTGTGCTCAGGATCCTGAGGGAGGATTCCGCACTCCTTGACAGAGTGATCAAGGCAACGGGCTGGGATAAGCCCTGGATACTCGGACTTTCGGACGAAGGGTCGGATGAAACTGATGATGCCAATACCCGGTCTTATACGGAAGAAAACACAGCCGATCCCGCGGAGGGGAATGATACGACCGATGATAACAAGCCGGAAGAAGAGAATGATGCGGCTGAAACGGATGAGGCTGACACAAACACCGATCCTGCGGAAAACGATAACGGACAGAATGCTGTAAAGCCCGCGAAGAACGAGCTTCAGAAGCAGATAGACAATGCCAAAGCGGAAATATCGCAGACAAATCAGGATGGAACCATTACGCTGAAAGACGGAACGATCTTTGATCCTTCGTTTTATGCTGCGGAATACCCCGATATAGCCGCAGCCTACGGAACATCCCCCGAGGCGCTTCTGGCCCATTACATTGCTTACGGTAAAAAAGAGGGAAGAAAACCTAACGGGTTCTTGGGATATACGGATACATCCTCGGAGGATGATCATAACGATTCGGACAGTGATCACAATGACAGCCACGATCAGGATGATGGATCGGATAAGGATAGCGAAAACGGAGCCGACAACGGAGATACGAACGGCGGAAGTACCGACAACGGAGATGCCAACGGTGGAAGTACCGACAACGGAGATGCCAACGGTGGAAGTACCGACAACGGAGATGCCAACGGCGGAAGCACCGACAACGGAAATACCAACGGTGGAAGCACCGACAACGGAAATACCAACGGCGGAAGCACCGACAACGGGAATACCAACGGCGGAAGCACCGACAACGGAAATACCAACGGCGGAAGCACCGGTAACGGGAATACCAACGGCGGAAGCACCGACAACGGAGATGCCAACGGCGGAAGCACCGAAAACGGGAATACCAACGGAGGAAGCACCGAAAACGGAAAGACCAACGGCGGAAGCACCGACAACGGAAAGACCAACGGCGGAAGCACCGACAACGGGAATACCAACGGCGGAAGCACCGAAAACGGGAATACCAACGGTGGAAGCACCGGTAACGGGAATACGAGCGGCGGAAGTACGAGTGGCGGAAGTACGAACGGCGGAAGTACGAACGGTGGGACCACAAACGAAGGTAGTACAAACGGCGGAACGACAGGCGGATGATCCTTCTTCCGGAATAACTTCGGTAAATGCAAGCATAACAAAATGAAGCTTTTCAAGAATAAAACTATCAATCAAATACTGATCTCAATTCTCGCATCTGCGGCGGTGGCACTTCTCATCGCCGCAGCGGGAGTGCTCTCACGGCTCGACCTGTGGATGCAGGACGCCTGGTATCAGTCGCCAAGGGCGCTTGACGGTCAGATAATAGTTATCGGGATCGACGAACAGGCGCTGGAGGAGATAGGCCCTTACGGAAGCTGGGACAGGAATGTCATGGCAGCTGCTCTCGAGAAGCTCGCCGAGGATCCGGATAAAAAGCCTGCAGTGGTTGCTATCGATACCCTTTATACCGGTGAATCGGATCCCGAGGCAGATGCAAGGCTGGCAGAAGCGGCTGATAAGCTGGGGAATGTGGTTGTTGCATCACTTGCCAACATAGGGTCAAAGGTGGTTACAGAGAATGGCCACACCTATTTTGACCATAATGCGGTTCTGGCATCTGATGAGCCTTATGAAGCTCTTAAGAAGGCAACCGTGCAGGGTCATATCAATTCCATGTATGATGCGGACGGTATTTTGAGACATGCCATGCTTTTTGTAAAGCCGGACAGTGAAACTACCGTTTACTCCATGGCATATGAAACGGCAAGGTTGTACTGCGAAGCAAGCGGTAGTTCATTCATCCCTCCTAAGACGGGTTCTCGGGGTTTTTTCTACGTATCCTACTCGGCACTTCCGGGTGGATACTATGATGGTTATTCTTTTGCGGACCTTGTCAGCGGAAAGATGGATCCCGAGGATTATGCAGGAAAGATAGTTTTTATAGGACCATATGCGGTGGGTCTGCAGGATGCATATTTTACCCCTATAGAACGCGCTGCGCAGATGTACGGTGTGGAATATCAGGCAAATGTGGTTGAAGCGCTTCTTACGGGTGACTACAAGAAAGAAGTGGGGAATCTTCCACAGGCTATTATCCTGTTTATTGTCTGCTTTATTGCCTTCTTTATTTTTCAAAAGCTGGATATCAAAAAGTCGGCACCGGTTGCTGCTTTACTGATCGCGGCATGGATCGGAATATCGTTCCTTTTATACAATGTGAAGATAGGCTCCGAAGGCCATGTACTTCACCCCTTATGGATCCCGGCCGGAGTGCTTATCCTTTACATTGCATCGATCGTTATCCACTATGTTAAGTCGGCTCTTGAAAAGCAGCGCGTCACCAGAACATTCGAAAGGTATGTTGCTCCCGAGATCGTAAGGGAGATACTTAAGGAGGGCACGGAAAGCCTTTCTCTTGGGGGAAAGACCTGCGATATAGCGGTGCTTTTTGTCGATGTGCGCGGATTTACCACGATGTCTGAGAGGCTCGATCCCGAGAAAGTTGTGTTCATATTGAACAAATATCTGACGATGGCCAGTGACTGCGTTGAGCAGAACAAAGGAACTCTCGATAAATTCGTGGGTGATGCCATGATGGCATTCTGGGGCGCTCCGCTCCCGCAGGAAGATGCTGTTTACAACGCTGTAAAGACAGCTATGGGAATAGTGGAAGGCGCAAAAAGAGTATCTGATGAGCTCAAGGCCGAGATCGGTGAGGAGCTACGCGTCGGTGTGGGAGTAAACTTCGGACCTGCCGTTGTGGGAAATATGGGCGCCGAAAAGCATATGGACTACACCGCGATCGGTGATACGGTCAACACTGCAGCGAGGCTTGAAGCAAATGCGCCGGGCGGGAAGGTTTACATAAGTAGAGCCGTAGCTGATGCACTCGGCGATAGAATAACTTACACGTCTCTCGGAGCCACCATCAAGCTTAAAGGTAAGGCAGACGGATTTGAAGTGCTTGAGCTTAATTCCATAAAACAGTGATTGTAAAACGGAGTAGACATGTCATTTTAGCACCGCGGGAGTAGAATCTCCCGCGGTTTTCTGTGAAAAGCTCTTTATATTGACATTTTCACGGAAAAACTGTATCCTTTAGTTTAGTGCTTTAAAGCGATGATATAAAGAGGAGGAAACAGGTAAATGCCCATTACGGATCTACTTGAAAGAAACAGTAAATTATACGGGGATGAAGTTGCCCTTGTAGAGATCAATCCCGAGATCACGGAAGAGCAGCGTGTGACATGGAAAGAATACGAGCTCATCCAGCCCACATCTCCTTCATATTACAGACGTCAGATCACATGGTCGGTTTTTGACGAAAAAGCCAACCGTGTTGCAAATATGCTTATAGATATGGGAATAAAGAAGAATCAGAAGTGTGCGATCCTTCTTATGAACTGCCTTGAGTGGCTTCCGATCTATTTCGGTATCCTTAAAGCAGGCGCAGTTGCGGTTCCTCTAAACTTCCGCTTTGACGCAAATGAGATAGATTATTGCCTTAAGGCTTCGGATTCGGACGTTCTTTTTTATGGTCCCGAATTTATCGGACGTATCGAGGATATCGCTTCAAAGATCAAGAAGAGCATGCTTCTTTATTTTGTAGGAGATCAGTGCCCTTCTTATGCGGAGGATTATTTCCGTCAGGTATCAAATGCTTCATCGACCGCACCCAGGGTGCTTGTTGAGGATACCGATAATGCTGCGATCTATTTTTCATCAGGAACAACAGGATTTCCCAAGGCTATCCTTCATATCCACACCGCACTAATGCAGTCGGCAAAAATGGAGGCTATGCACCATGAGACGACTCATGACGACAACTTCCTCTGCATACCTCCCCTTTACCATACAGGCGCCAAGATGCACTGGTTCGGATCACTCTTTTCGGGAAGCCGTGCGGTGCTCTTAAAAGGGCATTCACCGGAAGCGATATTTAAGGCTGTTTCGGAGGAGCACTGCACCATAGTATGGCTGCTGGTTCCCTGGGCACAGGATATTCTGGCAGCGCTTGATGCGGGAAAGCTCAAGATAGAAGACTATAAGCTGAGCCAGTGGAGACTCATGCACATCGGAGCTCAGCCCATTCCGCCCAGTCTTATAAAGAGATGGCTGCAGTACTTCCCTCATCACAAATACGACACCAACTACGGTCTGTCGGAGTCTACAGGACCCGGCTGCGTACACCTTGGAATGGAGAATGTTAACAAGGTCGGAGCTATCGGAAAGGCCGGCTTTGGATGGAAGACAAAGATCGTTGACGAAGAGGGCAATAAGGTTCCTCAGGGAGAGATCGGTGAGCTTTGCGTAAAGGGCCCCGGAGTGATGGTAGAGTATTACAAGAACCCCGAGGCAACGAATGAGATATTAAAGGACGGCTGGCTCTTTACCGGAGATATGGCCCGCGAAGATGAGGACGGTTTTATCTTCCTTGTGGACAGAAAGAAAGACGTTATCATATCCGGTGGGGAGAACCTCTATCCCGTTCAGATCGAGAACTTCCTGGTGAAGAACCCCAAGGTGCATGATGCGGCCGTTATCGGACTTCCCGATGACAGACTCGGCGAGATCGCAGCTGCGATCATTCAGGTCCGCGAAGGACAGACCCTTACTGAAGAAGAGATGGAAGAGTTCTGCGTGGATCTTCCCAGATACAAGAGACCAAAGAAGTACATCTTTGCGGAAGTATTAAGGAACCCCACCGGAAAGATCGACAAGCCCAGGCTCCGCGAAAAGTACTGCGGAGGCAAGCTCGTCGAGAGACAAAATCAGAGTTAAAACGATTAGAAAAAGCGCAGCCGAAGCTGCGCTTTTTTTGTGAATAAAAGTGTCCGCAAGTGGCCGAAAATGGCCACTTGCGGACTTGATTAAGATTTTATAAACTTTTGCTTACATGTATTGAATCATGTACTTATCTCTGATATAGTATCGCACATGGAAAACCGTGAGAACCAAGGCGGCTGACCTCGTAACCCGACGAAAGGAGGTAAAAATCCAATCGAAAGGAGGCGAGGCATATGGAGATGATAGTTTTAATCGTAAGGATTTTAACGTTTCTCTTATCTCTTATAAGATTTGTGTACGATCTACACAAAGAAAAAAAGAGAGCCGCCACTGACTGCAACAGTGACGGCAGTGCTACGAAGTAGCATTAAAGTCAAAATGTGAGGTCAGCCGCTCTCACGGCTTTCCTTCGTCTAAAGAATAGCATAAAGGGGACTGATTTACAAGTAGTAATGATTCGTATTTGACATGCTTTGTCATTTCACCCCCTGATAATCCACTTCTTACCACCGATTTTTTACCTCTTGGCTAAAAGGTATTTATTTATCCCGGGGATTGTGGTTATATATACTCATGAACAGCTTAAAGGTAAAAATTGAGATCGATCCGGACATCAAAGACTGTGAAGTCACTATCAGATGCGCAGAAGTCGACAGCTCCGTTCTCGGGATCCAAAAGCTTATCACCGAGGCGGGGAGCATGCGTGGACAGATCAGTTTCTTTAAAGATGATGCGGAATTCTTCTTCCCGGTAAACAATGTACTTTTCTTCGAGACGGACGGCGGTCATATCTGGGCCCATACCGCCAATGACGAATTCGAAGTAGGATACAAGCTTTACGAACTGGAAGAGCTCCTGCCCGCATACTTTATGAGGATCTCGAAATCCACGATCCTTAATACTCACAAGGTTTATTCCATCACCAAGAACCTTACGGGTGCAAGCAAGATCGAGTTTTCGGGAACCCACAAGATCGTTTACTGTTCAAGGAACTATTACAAAGCACTTAAAGACGGTTTAAGACCGCAATAGAAACATTTGGAATCATATAAAATGAGGAGATAAAAAATGAGAAACAGAGTAAAAAACATCCTATCAGGCGTACTTCTTATCATACTTGCCACATGCCTTGTTCTGTGGCGGCTCGATGTATTCGCACTCCCCGATATCTTTGAGGGAGTAAAGATCTGGGAGATGATAATCGCGATCATCATGGTAGTGATCATTTTCCACAGCATATTGGATCTGGCCTTCGGAGGCATTTTCTTCCCGCTTGCCATATTGTGTATCATATTTGATGACGCGCTGGGTATAACAGCCATCACACCCTGGATCGTGCTCATAGCAGCGCTTCTTCTTACCATCGCCTTTGAAAAGCTTTTTCCGTCCCACTGGATCAAAAGGCATTTTAAAAAGGCTGTAAACGATAATATCAATGTGGAATTTCATGAGGATGATAACCGCCGTCATCATTCATCGGGAGAATATGTTAATTCCTCATCCGATGACAGTGAATATGTCTATCATTCGATAAGATTCGGATCAGGCTCAAAATACATCAACTCAAAGAACCTCAAATCCGTAAACCTTGACTGCAATTTCGGCGAGCTCTCGGCTTACCTTGACAAGGCGGAAGTGCCCGAAAAGCAGGTTGAGATCAATGCAAAGGTTGCCTTCGGCGAAATAAACATTTACATCCCCAGAGACTGGAAGGTGATCAATAAGGTAGCCGTTTCAATGGGCGACTGCGATGACAGAGCATCATCCATCCCCGGTGTGGAAGACGGAGTAACCTGCATCATCACCGGATCCGTATCCTTCGGAGATCTGCAGATTGTGAAGGTTTAATACAGCGATGCTGCTCTGTAGTACTGCCGTCACTGATGCAATCAATCAGTGGCGGCTCTCATTTTATTATCTTGTGTACATCGTACTAAATCCAATAAGAGAAAAGTGAAGATCATTTTCGCCTATATACTCGAAGGCAATTTGGGAGTATAATATTATTTGGTGTTTTAGGCACAGCAGGGGTTGTCAAACGCATAATGAGGAACGCTATGGATAAAGGTAAATTCGGATATAAATCGGGTGACATGATGGTGAAACCCACCAACGAAGAGGATATCTGGAATTCAAAATGGGATATCTATCTCAAAATAGGCGGAGATGACACCAGGATCGGCTGGGTTTCTTTTGAAGGACCGAAGGAAAAAGGCACGATCCCCATCTCCATGGAACTGCTCCCGCTCTACAGGCACCGCGGCCATGGCCCCAATGTGCTTAAGATGATGCGCGAATGGGCATTTCTTCACGGGAATATTTATGAGATATCCGCGGAATGTCCCAATGATAACACCGATTTCATCCACGCTCTTCAGAAAGCAGGGTTTGTGTACAGGGAAGGCAGCTCCGTAAAGGCCGGTGCCATGGAGCGTTATTCCGTCACAAAGCAGCGCTCAAGCTGGCTGGGACTGTACATTCTCATCGGAGTGGTGGGAGGTATCATCCTCGGTATCGCACTTGGCCATATCTGGGTCGGATTCGCGGTGGCCATGTTCGCGGGAATAGTGATCGGCATAAGCATGGATGCTGCCGAAAATAAAAAACGCAGGGATGTTACCGGCAGGAAGAAATAGCCGGTGAGTATAAATGTAACAAGTATGTAAAAAGATGTAATATGTGACAATTGATTTTACCGATGATTTCATATATATTATTAGATAGTACTTTTTGACAGTAAAGCGTTAAATTGTAAAATCGCAAAACAGATAAATTGCAGGTTGGAGGTTTTTACCGTAATGGGAAACGAAAAACAGCTTATGCTCGGAAATAAGGCTATAGCGCGCGGCTTATACGAGGCCGGAGTATGCTTTATTTCCAGTTATCCCGGAACGCCCAGCACAGAGGTGACCGAGGAAGCAGCAAAATATGATGAGATCTACTGTGAGTGGGCTCCTAACGAGAAAGTGGCAATGGAGGCGGCCTTTGGCGCAAGCCTTGCGGGCAGAAGATCCTTCTGCGCACAGAAGCACGTGGGACTTAACGTGGCAGCCGATCCGCTCTACACCATGTCATACACCGGAGTGAATGCAGGAATGGTGGTGCTGGTTGCGGACGATCCCGGAATGCACTCATCACAGAATGAGCAGGATTCGAGATATCATGCCATCGCATCGAAGGTGCCCATGTTAGAGCCCTCGGATTCCGAGGAGGCATTGGATTATACCAAGCTTGCTTTTGATATTTCCGAGAAGTACGACACTCCCGTTCTTATAAAGATGTGCACAAGAGTGGCTCATTCACAGTCGGCGGTATCGGTTTCAGACCGTGTTGTTCCCGTAAAGGCATATGAAAAGGATATAGCAAAGTATGTCATGATGCCCGGCAATGCCAAAAAGCGTCATCCCTTCGTTGAAGAGAGAACGGCGAAGCTTCGCGAGTATGCCGAGACCGCACCTATAAACAAGGTTTTTGAGGGCGGAAAAGAGATCGGTATCATCACATCTTCCACATCTTTCCAGTATGTGAAGGAAGTGTTCGGCGATTCGGTCAGCGTACTTAAGCTGGGAATGGTAAATCCGCTTCCCGTAAAGCTTATAAAAGACTTTGCGGCAAAGGTTGACAAGCTATATGTTGTGGAAGAGCTTGATCCCATCATAGAAAATCATGTTAAATCTCTCGGAATAGAAGTGCAGGGTAAAGACCTTCTTCCCATCTGCGATGAATTCTCTCAGAATCTTATCGCAAAGGCGTTCGGAAAAGAAGTTTCCACGGGGTACAAAGTGGAGGATGAGATTCCCGGCAGACCCCCTGTTATGTGCGCGGGATGCCCTCACAGAGGTCTTTTCTTTACGCTCAAGCAGAATAAGTGCACTGTGCTCGGAGATATCGGATGTTATACGCTGGGAGCTGTGCCGCCTCTTTCGACCATTGAGATGACCCTTTGCATGGGCGCTTCCATAAGTGCGCTTCACGGCTTTAACAAAGTGGGCGGAGCGGAAGCCGAAAAGAAAACGGTAGCCGTTATCGGTGATTCCACATTCATGCATTCCGGTATGACCGGCCTTGCCAATATTGCATATAACCAGACCAATTCCACCGTGATCATCCTGGACAACTCCATAACCGGTATGACGGGACATCAGCAGAACCCCACTACCGGCTACAACATCAAGGGAGATCCCGCAGGAAAGATCGATCTCGAGGCTCTTGTCAAAGCTATGGGAATCGAGAGAGTGAGGGTGGTAGATCCCTACAATCTGGAAGAGTGCGACAGAGTGATCAAGGAAGAGCTCGCAGTAGAAGCTCCCTCGGTCATCATCTCAAGACGCCCCTGCGCTCTGCTTAAATATGTTAAGCACAACGGACCGCTCAAGTGCGACAGGGAAAAGTGCGTGGGATGCAAATCCTGCATGAGGATAGGATGCCCTGCCATCTCTATGAAGGACGGCAAAGTAGAAATAGATGAGACGCTTTGCGTGGGCTGCGGCGTATGCACCCAGCTGTGCAAATTCGGAGCATTATGTGGTGAATAAAATACCTCATCAGTCAGGCTTTGCCGGACTGCTTCCCATCAAGGGGAAGCTGAGAGAGGAAAGAGGATAAATATGGAGACTAAAAGTATAATGATAGTGGGAGTGGGCGGACAGGGCTCGCTCCTCGCAAGCAAGATATTGGGACACCTTCTCCTTTCACAGGGATATGATGTGAAGGTTTCGGAAGTGCACGGAATGAGCCAGAGGGGCGGAAGCGTTGTTACTTACGTGCGCTACGGCGATAAGGTATATTCACCCGTGATCGACGAAGGCCAGGCCGATTATATCGTGTCATTCGAGATGCTCGAGGCGGCAAGATGGCTTCCCTACCTGAAAAAGGACGGTCAGATAGTTACCAACATCCAGCAGATAGACCCGATGCCCGTCATTATAGGAGCAAAGGAATATCCTAAGGATCTGGCAGATAAGATAAAGAATGCCGGCGCAAAAATAGACGCTATAGACTGCCTGTCGCTCGCTAAGCAGGCCGGCAGTGCAAAGGCTGTCAACATCGTATTGCTCGGAAGGCTCTCACATTATTTTGACCTTCCGGAAGAGGCGTGGATGGCTTCTCTTGAAGCAAATGTTCCCGCCAAATTTCTCGAGATGAACAAGAAAGCATTTGAACTGGGAAAACAGTCAGTATAATGATAAAAATCACCGAAAGGAGCACCTAAGACATCATGGAACGTTACTATCAGGAAGAAATTGAGTGCGCCCCTTATGAAAAGATAAGGGAGATTCAGAGCGAAAAGCTCGTCAAACAGGTAAAAAGTGTATGGGATAATGTCCCGTATTATCGCAAAAAAATGGAAGCAAAGGGAGTTACTCCCGATGATATCAAGTCGGTGGACGATCTGCACAAGCTTCCGTTCCTTTCGAAAGCAGACCTTCGTGATGCCTATCCATACGGGCTCCTTGGAAGACCTTTAAGTGAGTGCGTGCGTATCCACTCTACATCAGGTACCACCGGAAAGAGAGTGGTGGCGTATTACACCCAGCACGATATAGACCTTTGGGAGGACTGCTGTGCAAGAGCTCTTACGGCAGCAGGCGCAACAAACGAGGATGTTGTACAGGTTTCTTACGGCTACGGACTTTTCACCGGAGGAGCGGGTCTTCACGGCGGATCGCACAAGGTTGGATCCCTCACCATTCCCATCAGCTCGGGAAATACCGACCGTCAGATAATGTTTGCGATGGACCTTTCGGCTACCATCCTTTGCTGCACACCCAGTTACGCTGCTTATCTCGGCGAGAGGATGAAGGAGCTGGGCTACGGTCCCGACGATATTCCTCTTAAGGCCGGCATCTTCGGCGCTGAGGCATGGAGCGAGGAAATGAGAAAGGATATCGAGAAGACTCTCGGTATCAAAGCCTTTGATATATACGGACTTACAGAGCTTTCCGGCCCCGGAGTGGCTTTTGAGTGCTCGGCTCAGAGCGGAATGCATATCAATGAGGATCACTTCATTGCCGAGATAATCGATCCCGACACCGAGGAAGTTCTCCCCGAGGGATCTGTCGGTGAGCTTGTATTTACAGCGGTCGACAAGGAAGCATTCCCTATGATCCGCTATCGCACAAGAGATATCTGCAAGCTCACAAGAGAGAAATGTTCCTGCGGCAGAACCCATGTCAAGATGGCCAAGCCCATGGGCAGAAGTGACGACATGCTCATTATCCGTGGCGTAAACGTATTCCCGAGCCAGATCGAGACTGTGCTCATGAACAACGGATATGCTGCAAACTATCAGATCATAGTCGATCGTGTTAACAATACCGACACCTTTGATGTGCAGGTTGAGATGACACCTGAGATGTTCACCGACAATATCGGCGAGATCGAAGGCCGCCAGAGAAAGCTTTCGGACGATCTGAAGGCGATGCTCGGTATCAAGGCCAAGGTTTCTCTCCTTGCGCCCAAATCTATCGCCAGAAGCGAAGGTAAGGCAGTGAGAGTTATCGATAAGAGAAAGATCTGACGCATGCACAAATACAGCTAAGGTGACCGCCGGATATAGCGGTCACTCAGCGCAAAGCTAAGAAAGAGAGGGTATGAATATGTCAGTAAAACAGATTTCGGTTTTTCTTGAAAATAAGCCCGGTGCACTGAAAAAAATGACGGGAGTGCTCGCTGAGCACGAGATAGATATGAGAGCGATCTCGATGGTTGAGACCAGAGATTTTGGTATTGCCAGAATTGTGGTAGACGATCCGATATCGGCGGTAAACACACTTAAGGAAGCCGATTTTGTCACCAATCTCAATTCCGTTCTTGTGGTTGAGATCCCGGACGAGACAGGCGGACTCGACAAGCTTATCAATATCTTTGTTGAGGCGGATGTTAATATCGAGTATATGTACGCCGTTTCCGGCCATAAGACCACCAAGAAGGCATGTATGATATTCCGAGTGGCCGACACTAAGGCCGCAGAGGCCAGGCTGGTTGCAAAGGGCCTTAAGATCCTTACCCAGGATGAAGTAATGAACATCTGATGTGAAGTTTATAAAACTATTGGGGATTTAAAATGAATCCGGATTACAGAGTGGATCAGGCTGATGTCGATTATCTGACAGACCTCCCGAACAGGCGGGGTCTGTACAGGTTTTACAATGATCTTGGCGAAGAAGAACATATTCACGCCATGTTTGTCGACATCGACAATTTCAAAAAGGTTAACGATATTTACGGCCACAGCATGGGAGATCTGCTTCTGAGATGCGTTTCCGATCTTATAAGAGACAATGCTGCAGGCTTTGTTTCCCGTGTCGGCGGGGACGAGTTCGTTATCCTTATGGACGGAGATTCTGCCGAAGATGCCGTTAAGGATGTGGCGGAATCGATCCGCGAGGGGATCAGGGAGATCAATTTCAGGCCGGATATTCTCTCGCTTATTTCACTTTCTATAGGCATCGTTATGGACCAGCGCGCCGGGCAGAGCCTGGATGATATTCTTGCGCGCTGTGATTCCGCGATGTATCAGTCTAAATTCAACGGAAAAAACAAGTATTCCATATACAACAGTGAGGATAAAAACTTCGAGGTAAGCCGGAACATCGAAATGGAGATGGATAACGCACTGGAAGAGCACCAGTTCAGGGCATATCTGCAGCCCAAGGTGAACATGATCTCATCCGAGATAGTGGGCGCCGAGGCTTTGTGCCGTTGGGTCCATCCTACGGAAGGCATCCGCATGCCCGATGTCTTTATCCCTATTTTCGAAAAAGACGGCTTTATATCTAAGCTTGATATGTATATGTTTGAGGAAGTCTGCCGGATCAAGGCCGGATGGAAGGGCAGAAGCTACGAGAGTATTCCCATATCTGTGAATATTTCAAGACTTCATCTGTATAATCAAAGCTTTCCTGAAGAACTGTCCCGGATTGCCGACAGCTACGGGATCCCTCACAATGAACTGGAACTTGAGATAACAGAGAGCATATTCATAAAGGATACACGGGAGCTCATCGAGATGACCGAAAGGCTCAGAAAAAGCGGTTTCATTGTGTCGGTGGATGATTTCGGATCGGGCTTCTCGGCTCTTAATCTGCTGCAGGACCTCCCTGTTGATATCGTTAAGCTCGACAAGGGATTTCTTCAGAGCTCCGCAGACAGTTCGAGGGGGCGCCAGGTTATCCGAAGTGTTATAGCCATGTGCAGGGATCTTAAGATACAGGTGGTGACGGAAGGTCTCGAGACCAAAGAGCAGATAGATTTCATCACCGGCTGCAGCTGCCAGATAGCGCAGGGCTTTTATTATGCGAGACCGCTCGCGCTTGAAGAGTTTGAGGAATACGCGCAGAAGCATAAGAACAATATCCTTGATTCATTTGTTTTTCCTTTGGATAATGAGGAGCTTATGTCCAAGGACGGAAGCCTCCGGGGAGACTATAACGGGGCTGCGCTTGTATTCTCCGACGGTATCTTTAAGGGCTCAAAGGCGGTGTCTTTCCCCGGCGGAAAAGTTGAGACCAATATCATCGAGATATCTCCCAAGGCAATATGCAATGACAGCTGGGCCGTCAGCTTTTGGATAAAGCCGGACAGGATACGCAGCTGGAGTTCTGCGGTATATATCAAATTTGAGACAGGATTTGCAAGCTTTTCGCCGCTGGCATGGGAGGGGAATGCGGTATTTCGGATACGCGACTCCAGGGAAGTAAACGGCTGGCATGATACGCCGGTGTGTGCACTTCTCCCGGGCATGTGGTGGCATGTGGTTATTTCATATAATGCCGTGACGGAAAAAGCCTACGTTTATATTAACGGCGATCCTGTGGCACAATCGGAAAATGTACCGCCAAACCGTTTTGTCAAGCGTATCATACTTGGCGGAGACGTGTTCCAGCCCGGCTTTGTGGGTGAAATGTGCGAATTTGCCATATTTAACGAATCGAAAGACTTTGACGGTGTTTCGGAACTTTTCAGATCTTACACGGAGAATCCGGATTTCAATGCCGGAGAATTAAAAAAGCTTATCTGATACGGGAAAAGAAATGATTGTTAATTCGACGCTCGTCCATCTTGTCAGCGATGACAGATATCTTATGCTTCACCGCACAAAAAAAGAGGGCGATTACAACAAGGATAAATGGATAGGAGTAGGCGGAAAGTTTGAGCCGCAGGAATCCCCGGAAGAATGTGCCAGACGCGAGACATTCGAGGAAACAGGGCTCACCGTCGGCAGGATGGATTACCGCGGAATAGTAACTTTCGTCTATAAGGATATAACAGAATATATGCATCTTTTTACATCGGATGACTTTTCCGGCACGATGCGCGTATGCGACGAGGGAGACCTGGAGTGGGTTGAGATAAACAGAGTATGCGATCTCCCCATCTGGGAAGGGGATAAGATCTTTTTCCGCCTTATGGAGAAAAAATTGCCATTTTTTTCGGTCAAACTGGTGTATAATGATGAAGGAAAACTCATCGGTCATGATGAGCATGTATATGGAATCTGATCAAAATGTCTGAATGCAGAGGTGATCTTTATGGATAAAAAGTCCCCGGCAAATAACGATCCCGACAGAATGACTAAAACCGAAGGCAAAAAGCATCTTGCCTTTCAGATTGCTTTTTTTGCCGGCGCTATTCTCATAAATTTTTTACTTCCCAGAGCGGCCGGCGCTCTACATATACCGCTTTATCTGGATAATGTCGGAACCCTTCTTGCCGCCATACTTGGCGGATATCTGCCCGGAATCGCAATAGGCTATCTTAATAATATCATTAACATGCAGGGAAATCCCGGGAATGCTTATTATGTCGTGCTATCTACGATGATCGCGGCAAGCGGCACATTCCTTGCCAGAAAAGGCTGGTTTGACAAAATCTGGAAGGCAATACTGACCATTCCCGTTTTTGCATTTATAGGAGGGGCACTGGGATCGCTTCTTACGTATTTCCTCTATGGGTATGGCCTTGGAGAGGGCATCAGCGCACCCTTTGCCAGAAGGCTTCTGGAAAACGGTCAGATGAGCGTTTTCTGGGCGCAGATGACATCGGATATCGTTATCGATCTCATCGATAAAGGGATCACGGTTATTCTGGTATTTATCATTATAAAGCTCATTCCGGATAAATATAAGCCATATTTATGGCTTACGGGATGGCGTCAGGCTCCTCTTTCCGAGAATGCTCTGCGCGATGCCAGAAAGAGTATTACAAGATCATTTTCTTTACGGGGAAAGATCGTCACCATCATTTCCGCCATCATGTTCTGCGTGGCGGTGGTAACGACGGCCATAAGCTATATCATCTATTCCAATTTTGCGATGAACCAGTATACCCACAGTTGTACAAGCGCAGCACTTCTCACTGCCAATCAGATAGATCCGGACAAGGTGGATGAGTACCTTGAGCTGGGAAGGTCGGGGCCTGATTATGCCGGGATAGAGAAAAACCTGGAGAGCATCAGGAAGGGAAATCCCGACATAGAATATATCTATGTGTATAAATTCGTTCCGGAAGGCGTAAAGGTTATTTTCGATCTTGATACACCGGAGGTAGAGGGGCAGGAACCCGGAACCCTCATAGAGCTTGAGGAATATCTGGAACCCTACAGAGATGCGCTTCTCCGGGGCGAAGTTGTAGAACCGATTCTGGATGATACAAAGTACGGAAGACTGCTTACGGTGTTCGAACCGGTTTATGATGCATCAGGAGAATGTGTCTGCTATACGGCTGCCGATATTCAGGTCGAGGAGATCAGGCTTTCGGCGCTTAATTTCATGACCAAGGTTTTCTCACTGTTTATGGGATTTTATATATTCATCCTGGCGCTCTGCATCTGGCTTGTGGATTATCAGCTGATATACCCCATAGTAGCAATGACGCTTTCGGCCAGAAAGTTTGCCTATGACAGCGATGAGGCTCTTGAGATAAGCGTTGACAGACTGCAGCATCTTGATATTCAGACAGGTGACGAGATCGAAAACCTGTATGAATCTCTTTCAAAGACCATCGCAGAAACAGTGGGATACCTCGAGGACGTTGAGGCCAAGGGCGAAGAGATATCCCATATGCAGAACGGCCTTATCTACGTGCTTGCGGATCTGGTCGAAGGCCGAGACAAAAACACCGGCGATCATGTCAGAAAGACAGCCGCTTATGTGCGTCTTATCATGAATAAGATGAGAGAAAAAGGTCTCTATCCCGATATTCTGACGGACGAATATATGGCTGATGTTATAAACTCTGCGCCTCTTCACGACGTAGGAAAGATAATGGTATCGGATACCATTCTCAACAAGCCCGGCAGGCTTACAGATGAAGAGTTCGCCATTATGAAGAGCCACACCACTGCAGGTAATAAGATCATCGCAAGCGCGATGTCGCTGGTATCGGACAGCGGATATCTGAAAGAGGCAAAAAACCTTGCCACTTACCATCACGAAAGATGGGACGGAACAGGATATCCCAGCGGAAAGGCCGGTGAGGAGATTCCGCTGTCAGCCCGTATCATGGCGGTGGCCGATGTATTTGACGCCCTTGTTTCCAAGCGAAGCTACAAGGAGCCCTTCCCCTTTGAAAAGGCTATGTCTATTATAACCGAAGGTGCCGGAACGCAGTTTGATCCGCAGATCGCCGCTCTGTTTGCTGAAGCGGGAGAAGAAGCAAGAATGATTTCCGAAGCGCACGAATCGATGCTGGGAATGGGAATCAGGAACTTTACGGAAGAATCTTGACAAAAGGCCGCTTCTGGCATAATATATGCTTTAACAAGCAGGGAAACCCGCATAATACAACATGGCTGTGACGAAGAGGAGTATGTAAATACCGCAAGACAGAGAAGGAAGCATACAGGCTGAGAGCTTCCGTGCGCAGGATTACAGAAGGTAGCTTCCGAGCCGGATGGTGAAGGATCAAAAGCTTTCGGGATCACCGATCATGTGAAAAGATCTGCGTAGTCATCCCGTCGATCCACGATACGGTGTAATGAGGCAGAAAGGTCCGAAAGCGAGAATCGGTTACGTTTCTGCGAACAAAGGTGGTACCGCGTATTTTACGCCCTTTGCATTCCTATGGGAGTGCGAAGGGCTTTTGTTTTTGGGGAAAGCCATTGACCTGAAAAGAAAAGTCCTTTGCATCTTCCAAGAACAGCTCCGATTCTTCGGGGCAGCAAAGAATTTCCAAGGAGGAACCCCCATGTCAAAAGAACTCGCAAAAACTTATGATCCGAAAGGGATCGAGGACAGGATCTATCAGAAATGGCTTGATAAGAAATACTTTCATGCCGAGGTCGATCATTCAAAGACCCCCTTTACGATCGTGATCCCGCCGCCAAATATCACAGGCCAGCTTCATATGGGCCATGCGCTTGATAACACCATGCAGGATATCCTTATCCGCTGGAAGCGCATGCAGGGATATAATGCTCTCTGGCAGCCCGGTACAGATCATGCTTCCATTGCTACGGAAGTAAAGATCATCGAGACCTTAAAGAAAGAGGGAATCGATAAAAACGATCTGGGACGTGAGGGATTTCTCAAGCGTGCCTGGGACTGGAAAAAGGAATACGGTGGACGTATAGTATCCCAGCTCAAAAAGATGGGCTCATCCTGCGACTGGGACAGAGAGCGCTTTACGATGGACGAGGGATGCAACAGAGCAGTTACCGAAGTATTCGTAAAGATGCATGAAAAAGGATACATATACAAGGGCTCAAGGATCATCAACTGGTGCCCGGTTTGTAATACTTCCATATCCGATGCTGAGGTTGAATACGAGGAGCAGGCAGGTCATTTCTGGCATATCAAGTACCCTCTTATCGATGAGGCCACAGGTGAGCCTTCCAAGACGGAATTCCTCACATTTGCAACCACTCGTCCCGAAACAATGCTGGGTGATACGGCAGTCGCTATCCATCCCGATGATGAGAGATACACTCATCTGCACGGACGCAGGGTAATGCTTCCTCTTATGAACCGTATTATCCCCATAGTTGAGGATACCTATGTTGACCGTGAGTTCGGAACCGGTGTGGTTAAGATCACTCCCGCTCATGACCCCAACGACTTCGAGGTAGGAAAGCGTCACGATCTGCCCATCATCAACATAATGAATGATGATGCCACGATCAACAAAAACGGCGGCAAATTCGCAGGTATGGATCGCTATGAAGCTCGCAAGGCCATCGTTAAGGAACTCGATGAAATGGGTCTTCTTGAAAAGATAGAAGATCATGTTCACAACGTTGGAACCCATGACCGCTGCAAGACCACCATCGAGCCTCTTGTAAAGGAGCAGTGGTTTGTTAAGATGAGTGAGCTCATCAAGCCTGCGGCAGAGGCGGTAAGAAACGGAGAGATCCGTCTCATTCCCGAGCGCATGGAGAAAAACTACTTCAACTGGACCGACAATATCCGCGACTGGTGTATCAGCCGTCAGCTCTGGTGGGGCCACAGGATCCCCGCATATTACTGTCAGGATTGCGGTGAAACCGTGGTTGCAAAGGAGGCACCCACTGTTTGCCCCAAGTGCGGAAAGAATCATTTCGAGCAGGATCCCGATACGTTGGATACATGGTTTTCATCCGCTCTCTGGCCTTTTGAGACCTTGGGCTGGCCTGATAAGACAGAGGATCTTGATTATTTCTATCCCACTGATGTGCTCGTAACGGGATATGACATTATCTTTTTCTGGGTAATCAGAATGATATTCTCTGGCTATGAGCATATGGGCGAAAAGCCTTTCAAGACTGTGCTCTTCCACGGCCTTGTTCGCGACAGCCAGGGAAGAAAGATGAGTAAGTCCCTCGGCAACGGCATCGATCCTCTTGAGATAATCGACAAGTACGGTGCAGATGCGCTAAGGCTCACACTCATCACCGGAAACGCACCCGGAAACGATATGCGTTTCTATTACGAGAGAGTGGAGAACAGCAGGAACTTCGCCAACAAGGTATGGAACGCCACAAGGTTCATCATGATGAACTTCGATCAGGCAGCCGAGAAGAGCGGCCTTACGGTTCATAAGCCCGCTGAAAATGAGCTGGAGCCTGATGATAAGTGGATCCTTTCAAAGCTAAACACTCTGGTTAAAGATGTTACCGAGAACATGGATAATTTTGAGCTGGGTATCGCGGTTCAGAAGGTTTATGATTTCATCTGGGACGAGTTCTGCGACTGGTATATCGAAATGGTTAAGCCCAGGCTCTATGCTACCGACGACACTGTCAGCCAGAATGCGGCTCTCTGGACTCTCAAGGCGGTACTTATCGATGCACTGAAGCTCCTTCATCCTTATATGCCTTTTATCACCGAGGAAATCTTCTGCAATATCCAGGATGAGGAAGAATCCATCATGATAAGCAGCTGGCCTAAGTATGACGAGAGCAGGAATTTTGCAAGGCAGGAGCACGATATCGAGCTTATCAAAGAAGCGGTAAGAGGAATCAGAAATGTGCGCACCGAGATGAATGTCCCCCCCAGCAGAAAGGCTGCGGTATATGTAGTAAGCGAGGACAGGGACACCGTGCGTACATTCGAGGAAGGAAAGCTTTTCTTTGCATCACTTGCGTTTGCGAATGATGTTATGATACAGGGTGACAAGAACGGGATCGCAGATGATGCGGTTTCTATCGTGATCCCCAATGCAACGCTTTATATTCCTTTTGCGGAGCTTGTTGATATCGAGAAGGAGAAGGAGAGGCTCGGTAAGGAAAAGGAGCGTCTGGAGGGCGAGATAAAGCGCTCGAACGGGATGCTCGGCAACGAGCGGTTCATCTCCAAGGCACCTGCCGAGAAGGTTGCCGAGGAGCGTGCGAAACTCGAAAAGTACACTCAGATGCTCGCGCAGGTTACCGAGAGGCTTAATTCGCTGTAATTAGAAATATAAATTACAGGTTAATGGACCAACAGTAGCTCGTTATTACTTAGTGACGGCATGGACAATATGAGTTGTAGTTTGTCTCATGGGCTCTGCTGCTAAATTCGCGCTCACTTAGCTAAGGGCAAAATCGGTCTCGGGCAACAGAGCACGCAGCACAGCTGCGTGTTGG
>CAMUYA010000011.1 GCA_947164865.1 uncultured Lachnospiraceae bacterium | reverse complement strand
GCTGCAGATCCACGGCGGTCAGCATCGGTTCGATCATTACGGAGTGGTGGAAGAGAGGGAGTGATAAATATATCGGGAGTCTTTTATCAGCCATTTCCTGATCCTCACAGGTAACAGCTATTGTGACATGCTCCCAGCCTTTACCCCAGCTTTTTGGAAGATGGTCTGCTATCCGTTCCGGTCTCTTGGTGATCATGAAGAAGGAACAGTCGGAACGCTCACATATCATGTCCCATGCTTCCTCTCTCCATTCATCTGCACCTTCATGAAAGAAATCGGATGAAAAGCATGTCCAGATGTGTGAACCATAGGGAACCTTATATCTGCCTTTGTATTTGCCGGATCTCAGGATCTTAACCGGAAGGTCAAAATGCTCAGTCTTCTGTACGATGGAAGGATCCTTTCCGATGGATTCATCCTTTCGGTACATATAGCAGTGCAGGCATCCTGTGCTGATCTTCGTGCACCCGTGCCACAGATTCCAGCCTATCGATTCAGGTGGCCTTGGATCGGTATTTTCTTCCGGGAATAAAGACATCTGTTTCATAGCGTATCAAGAAAAGTGTAGTGCCCTCGCTCAAGTGAACCAGAACACTACACTTTTATAAAAAAATATATATCACTCATCCTGAGGAAGAGCAATTCCGTTGGCTTCCAGCAGGGCTTTAAGGCGCTCGTTTTCCTTCTGCGTTTCACTAAGATCTTTCTGCGTTTCACTAAGATCCATTTTTGTCTCTTTGAGATCCGCCTTCAACTTTTTCATTTCCAGCTTCCTGTAATACTCACTGCGAAGATAGTCATCCCTGTCTTCGCAGAGTTTCTGAATATTAAAGTCGGCGTTTTTCTTAAATATGTCATTTGCCAGGGTTTCCATTAGACTTTCCTCCTTCGCAAGTTTCTTTAATTCTTCATATGTGGATGCCTTAAAGAACCGGCACCACTTCTGTAAGCCTGATGCCTTGTCCGCGTCGGTGGCATCATCTATCCGATTCAAGTTTATCACAAACAGCGCAAAATTTCTATTGAATCTGTAGTGATTTTCTATATCACACATCTCGTATGCGGAAAAGAATTTATCATTATCTTCGAACAGGGTAAAGTCCAGAAATCCTATCTGATACGCTGCGTGATCTTTTGAATACAGGTCTCCGCTCTGCATGTTTCTTTCGAATTCGCGGCACAGATAGTGAAGACCCCGGTACTCCCAGTTTTCTTCATCCCTGATCTGCAGTTCTATATCGACCGACGTGTTATCGTTGAATACAACGTATATGTCCATACGGTATTCCTTATCGGTTGGAGCCTGTCCGGGTACTATTGTGTTCTGCACTTCAAGATCAAAGATTTTGGCTGGGGATATATGCAGAACGGCAGCAATAATCTGCCTGAGAGCCTCCTTGTTTTCCTGAAGCACGATCCTGAACATGTAGTCGTTCAGCATGTTGTAGGGGATCTTTCCCGTTGCATCCGCAAGTGAATTAAACTTGGTTTTCTTTTCTTTACTACTGTTTTTCTCCATATAGATTCTCCTCTCATAAGTTATAAAAATAGACACGTAGCCCTAAGGCAACGTACAAAAATAAGAAACACGATAAAATCGCATTTCACAGTTACCGATATTGCGGAATAAATAACCGGGTATTTAATCCTGCGGGCGATACGCCCTCAAATGTTCGAAGTCCTCAGAAATATGTTTCCCACAGTACTGTCGGGGAAGAATGATTGAATGATAGCACAGAATATTTCTGCTTGGAAGATGTAATAGTTAACAAATATTACATACTGCCAATTGTGCAACTTGGATAGTGATACCGGAATAACTTTTATACTACGAGTCAGAAAAATCAATGTCTATATAACTTAGACTGTGGTACAATGGTAATGCAATCGACCGTGAGCTCATAAGTGATATAGATTCGGACACATATCATGCTCGAAGGGAATGGAGAATTATCGGAGGAAACAGAAATGGCGGAAATAAAGAGAAATGATATTGAGAAGGTAAAGGAGCTGTCGCCGGAAGTATATGAGTTTCTGACGGATAGGGAAAAGTGTAATGATTCTACACCGAACGGAAGGATCGATATAACGGACAGATGTTATGCGATGGTTTCAAGTTATGAAACTGCTCCCAGGGATGATAAAGCTTTTGAAAGTCATAGGAAATATATCGATGTTCAGATGCTCATTTCCGGGAAAGAGATCATTGAGATCGCGCCTATAGATACTCTCTCTGTCACCGAAGATTATTCTGATGAAAAGGACTGCATGTTTTATTCAAACGAAACACGTGGCGATGATCTGATCCTTGAACCGATGAATCCAGTGATCCTCATGCCGGAGGTCGGACATATGCCGGGCGTTTCATGCGGACACTCTGAAAAGGTTAAGAAGATAGTTGTTAAAATTCCTGTGGGGGAATAGTAATGGATTCAATTCTGATAAAGGAATATTTGCGAGGGAAAGCAGGGTTTGATAATGAGTGAAATTGAAGATGTAGTAGATTTAATTGAAAAGCAGATGAACAACGGTGTCAGCCGCCTGAAAGTGCAGACATCCGACGAAATAGAGGAGGGAAAGACCGAGAAGGCGTATCACCTTGGACGCTGCGATGTCGGAAGCCCCTGGGCAAAAGGTACTGTGTCGAACTGCGATTATGTGGACAATAGGGTAGAATGATTAAAAGTAATCATTAGTATTCGCAATGTGAGATAATTCAGGAGTTACCAATGGATATTTCAGATGATCTTATTGCAAATGTTTTGAAACATTTAGACAGTGAAACCTCCGGGGGATCAATGCGGATGAGTGTGAATTTTGATGAAAGCCAGAAGGAAGAGAGCATCGTTTCGCACAAGTGCTGCCATGCCTACGGAAATCCCGCTACAGATACTATAGCAAAGCTGGATATGTATTCGGATCTGTATCTTAAGGATATGGAGGAATATAAATAGAATATAAGTATGGAAACTTGGTATTACGAAGTAGTGAGCATAGAAGGAGACTACGCAAATCTGCGCAGAACCGACATAGAATCCGACGATCTCAAGCTTGTCGCAAGAGCGCTCCTACCGGCAGAGATTGTTGAAGGAAGCAAGCTGAAATATGAGATGATGCAGTATGAGATTGTATTGTAGGCTTTCAGGGATAGTCATATGTGTTGCAGATATTATGTTGAAAGTTCAGAGAGAACGCGGGAACTGGTAGCGCAGATGCCACCGTCACTGCGGAGCCGCTGGGAGCGGACCGATGCTGTGAAGAAATCCGGTGAGATTAAACCAACAGATGTTGCTCCGGTGATCGCACCGAATAGCAGGGGCGAAAGAGCGGTCTATCCGATGAAGTGGGGTTATGCGCTTTCGAGCCTTGTGATAAATGCCAGAGTGGAGAGCGCAGCAAGTAAACCGAGCTTTGCGGACGGCTGGAAATCCCATCGCTGTATCATCCCGGCGACGTACTATTATGAGTGGGAGCATCTTACGGATATGCGGACCGGCAAGGAAAAGACCGGGGATAAGTATATCCTGCAGACGAAGGGCAGGGAGATGACATACCTCTGTGGCCTGTACCGTATAATCGGTGAGCTTCCGTATTTTGTCATCCTGACAAGGCAGCCCGGTGAGAGCATCCGATTCATACACGACAGGATGCCTCTGATCCTTCCGGAGGAGTATATCGATGACTGGATAAAGCCGGATTCTGTGCCGGAGGATATAATCGGAAATGCGATAACGGATCCTTTTTTTGAGAAGTATAAAGAGGGAATCGAGCCGGCAGAGCAGCTGGGTTTTCTGTAGGAAGTGATAATGGGGCAAGTCTGAGGGAAACTAACGAGCAAGAAGTAACCTGTGATACAATGATTAAAAGTGATTATGTACATCAGCAAATCGTCGGACGGGAAAATGAATTTGAATATATCAACATCGGGGAAAATATCCGTAATATGAGCGTAAGCGGTCTATACACTACTAGTGTTATTAAGGAGGATTAAAAGATGCAGTTTACAACATTACAGAAAGACATGATGCAGGCGATGAAGGACCATGATAAAGCGAGGAAAGACGCGATTTCTACGCTTGTATCCGCCACAAAGAAGCTTGCAATCGATGCAGGATGCCGCGATGATATCCCTGACGATATGACCGACCAGGCTATCCTTAAGGAGATAAAGAGCGTCAAGGAGCAGATAGAGACATGCCCGGACTCAAGAGCTGACCTTAAGGCAGAATATGAAGCAAGACTCAAGGTATTTGAGGAATATGCTCCTAAGATGCTCTCCGCAGAGGAGGTCGAAGCGATCCTTAAGGATAAGTTTGCCGATGTCATAGCCACCGGAAACAAGGGCCAGATCATGAAAGCCGTAATGGGAGAGCTAAAGGGTAAGGCAGACGGTAAGGTAATAAATGAAGTCGTAGCAAAGATGATGGGGTGATATGTAAGGCATATGGGATTATTTGGAATCTTCTCAAAAAAGACCGGTAGCGTTGCCCCGACATATAACTTTGATCCTGAGAATGAAAAACCGATGATCCGTGCATCCATATGTAACGGAGAGCAAGTGGCAGGGTTTAAGAATGTAAAGACCGGGGAATTCCACGAAGTCATGATGATACGAAGCGAAGAGGACCTGCAGCTTTTTAAACAGACCTACAAGCTTGATAAAGTGGAAAAAGTGTATTGAAGGGAATATCACCCGGAAGAGATTTTCATATGAAACCTGTAAATATTTATGCACTTACAAGAGTATCCGGATCTGACAGGCAGGGGCGGCTGGAACGCCAGATGTCCGGACGCGGGCGCTATCTAAAGATAAAAGAATGGGAAATCACCGGATTGAAAAGCTTTATTACCAGACTTGGAGAATACTATCCGGATGCTTTTTCCCTGAACTTTTATTATTCTTTTTCCATACCAAAGCTGGGGAAGGAATTTGATCTGATACGTGTCTCTGATGATTATGTGCTCAATGTTGAGCTGAAAAGCGGGAATGTCTCCGACGAAGCGATAAGAAGACAGCTTTCGCAGAACAGATCTTACATTGCTTCTCTTGGCCGATCTATGTATTTTTATACCTATGTCAGCGATAGCGGAAGGCTGGTGCGACTTGCCGGAAGCGGAAGATTGGTGGAAGCGCAGTGGGATGAGCTTGCAGAGATACTTAAAAAACAGATCGATCCTTATGAAGGCGAGATCGAGGATCTTTTTAAAGAGGAGCTTTATCTGATCTCTCCGCTCAGTGATCCTGCCAAGTTTTTGAGGGGAGACTATTTTCTTACTTCCCAGCAGAAAGATATCCGTAAGCAGATATTAAAGCAGGTTTTCTCCGATAAGGATGCTGCAGAGACAGTCGTTCCGGTATTCGGCTTTACCGGGCTTCCGGGAACCGGAAAAACAATTCTCTTGTATGATCTTGCCATGACTCTTTCAAAGACGGAAATGGTCTGTGTTTTCCATTTTGGATCTCGTGAGAAAGAGCTTGAAGAGCTGGATGAGCGCTTAAAAAGGATAGATTTCTATTACTGTCTGGAAGATGAGAAAATAGAAACCGGAAGGAAGTACTACGCGATCATGGTTGATGAGGGTCACAGGGCCGGTCCCAAAGCTATTTCGAGGATCCTGGAACTGTCCCGGGAATGGAAGGCACCTGTTATATTTGCATATGACAGTGTAGAGCCGATCGCACCGGAGGAGCGCGGAAATGCCGGTGCAGCACAGATTGAGGATATTCCGGGTTTCATCGGGTATCACCTGACAAACAGGATACGACTTAACAGCGAGCTTTCATCATTTATCAGTTGTGTAATGTGCGTGAGCGGACGAAATCACAGGAGAGATTATCCGAACGTGACATTATTTTATGCAGGTGATGATACGGAATGTGAGAACCTTCTTGAGATACTGAAAAGAGACGGGTATGTTTGTTTAAAGGGCTCCGATGCCGGAACATGTAAAGAATTTGAAAAAGTGGCAATGGTTATGGGAGAATCCTACGTTTACGATGAAGAGGGTTTCCTTAAATCCGGATCACCCGGGGAAAACAGGGATAATCCGTCCAAGGTACGGGAACTTTACCACGGTCTGTCACGTGCAAAAAAGAAAATTGCAATAGTCGTTAAGAATAATGAGGCTGTTTTCGACCGCATTATAGGAGCGTTGCAAAGGTGAGCCATGGGGACGGGGTTAGCGGTAAGGTGAAGAAAAGGAAATGAAACTGTATTTTATAAACGGAAGCAAACAGAAAAAGCTTCTTTTGGAATCGGATTATTCCGATGATATTTATGACACTCTTATCGGTTTTTTTGAGGAACATGAGAGATTCCCGCATATTCTGAAAGCTGAAATGACAAACGAAGGAATAAGGATTTCTTTCGAGAGCAGCAGCGAATCTTTTTTGGTAGAAGATGCATCGGAGGAAGAGACGAAGGAGATAAAAGACTATATCCGGAATTGGTAATATGATAAAACGTACTCGTAGCAGGAGAGAACAGATGTGGAGAATAGTTCAGATATTTGACGGCGATTACGGCTGCGAGGAGCTTCTCCCTGGGGAAAAGCCACAGGACTCTGTCATATTGGAAAACGAAGCCGGCGAGCAAAAAATCGTAACGGTGGATGATGAAGAATTATACGAAAGAGGGATATCGGAAGGGGACAGGGTTTGCATATCAGCTGATGGAGAGATCCTCAAATATGTGCGGGTTGTGGCTGCAGTTATACGAGATGACAATAAAGTGTTTGCTACAGCCAGAGGATACGGAGCATATAAGGGAATGTGGGAATTCCCCGGCGGGAAAACAGAACCGGGAGAAACGCCGCAGGAGGCGCTGAAACGGGAGATCAGAGAGGAATTGACCGCCGAGATATCTGTGGGAGAATTCATCAAAACAATAGAATATGATTATCCGGATTTCCATTTATCAATGGACTGCTTCTGGGCAAAAGTAATTTCCGGGAAACTTGAATTAAAAGAAGCTGAAGCGGGGAGATGGCTTTCCGAGGACGAGCTGTATGATGTTGATTGGCTCCCGGCCGATATGGAAATATTGGACTCTGTCAGGCACGGAATTTCTCACAAAATAAGGAAGGAAACGAACAATGGATAATAAAAAGAAACTTATCGATGAAAAAACTGTCGGCGGTATCCGTAAATCGAAAACGGCGGGATTCGTTTTTGCTTTGATAGCACTGGGGCTTGGTATTTTGCTCGGCCTGATCTTTGTGCCGTTTCCGGGCAATCTGGTTGTTTTCCTGATCTTTGGCGGACTGATGGTTTTCATTATTGTGCGCAGGGCAAAGCACGGCAAACTGAAGGTGTATTTTAAGGAGATTTCCGTGACGGATAAATGGAGCAGATATTACGATTCGGAAGATGGGGGCGCAACTACCCGTTACTATCTTGTTTTTGGAGATATGACCAGGGAGGTTCCCGAAAAGGACTACAACAAAGCAAATATCGGGGACAGATTTTATGCTTCCTATGATGCTCATAATGATCGCCTGATAGAAATATATAATGCCAACGAGTATGACCTTTCACCCGCATTGGATATAAGACAGTAATAAAAACCGTAAGAAGTCACGCATAATTCTAAACTTTTCCGTCATCCGGCCGATATATATATCACAAAAAGAAATAAGCGTTTAGCCATCGGACCCGGGCTACGGTACTCGGCTGAAAGGTTATCGGCCGGGTGACGGAAAGAGGAATGAGGCATAAGCGGCGGAAAGGAAAAAAATGAATAGTCAAAATTAGAAGACGCTTGGTAAACCGGGCGTCTTTTTGACAAAAGCGGAAAATTACGCAACAATTAACAGTAATGATGATACAGATAGATAAAAAAGAATTCTATAAAAAACTTTGGCAGCTGTCGATCCCCATAATGTTTCAGAGTCTGATGCTGGCTCTGGTAGCGGCCGGGGATGCGCTTATGCTGGGGCGTGTGGCACAGGAACAGATGACAGCGGTATCCCTGGCCACCCAGATACAGTTCGTCCAAAATATGATCATTTCCTCGGTTACCGCCGCAGGAGCTATTTTGGGTGCCCAGTATTGGGGAAAGGGCGACAAAACCACTCTTCGCAGACTTTTTAACCTGATGCTGATGATCGTCGGCGCCGTGTCATTTGTCTTTTTCCTGCTGTGCGAGTTTGCCCCCGGGGCCATGATGCATATTTTTGCACACGATCCGGTGCTGGTAGAGATTGGCAGCAGGTACCTTAGAATAGCCGGATGGTCCTATCTGATCACCGGGATCTCACAGTGCTATCTTGCGATAATGAAGGTGACGGAGCATGTCACGCCCGGAGCATTTATCAGCGCCGGTGCGGTGATCGGCAATATCATATTAAATGCCATATTCATATTCGGTCTTATGGGGGCTCCCAGAATGGAGGCGGCCGGCGCTGCCCTTGCCACCACTATTGCCAGAGTGATCGAGCTTTCTCTTTGCGTGATCATCTCCGCCGGGAAAGGATTTCTGCAGCCGGATTTCAGAGGATTTTTCAAAATAGGCACAGGCTTGTTTAAAGATTTCCTTAAGCAGTTGTTGCCGCTTATAGGCGGGGCATTTCTCTGGGGTGTAGGATTCACCTCTTATACCGCTATTATGGGGCATCTGGGCGTGGACGCCGCAGCGGCAAATTCCGTTGCTGCCGTGGTGAGGGATCTGGTGTGCTGTGCCTGTAATGGTGTGGGTACCGCTGCAGGCATCATGGTGGGGAACGAGCTGGGAGCCGGAAATCTTGAAAAAGGCAAGGCATATGGGATCAAGCTCAGAAATATTTCCTACGTGATCGGCTTTGTTTCTACGGCTGTTGTGCTCGCGGTCACACCGCTTCTCCTTAAATTTGTCATACTCACGGATAAAGCACAGAGCTATCTGCTGGGAATGATGATCATAATGTCCATTTACATGATAGGCAGATGCGTAAATACCGTGTGCATCAACGGAATACTGGACGGTGGCGGCGACACGGTCTTTGATATGTACAGTCTGGCCATCTGCATGTGGGGGATCGCAATACCTCTGGCGATACTGGGGGCCTTTGTTTTTCACTGGAATGTGCTGCTGGTCTACGCTTGCACCTGTCTGGACGAGGTGGGCAAGATCCCCTGGGTCATGATCAGACTGGGCAAGTATAAATGGGTGAAAAATCTTACGAAGGACTACTGACCCGGCCGGATTATGGTATAATGATTGAAAGCAGATTATTTGGAAGAAAGCAGTTTTTTTACCAACGAAAGGAAACACGGAAATGCCGGAAAAATATCTGGATGATGTGATCGAGAAAAAACTGGAAAAAGAAAACCTGACCTATGAGGATTATCAGGAGGCGATGGATAAAAACCAGGAGCTGATCGATGTACTTAACAATGGTCAGGTCGTGTTTGATGATAAAGAATTAAACGGTTTTTCCGCCGAAGAAGTCATTGATGCTGCCAGGTACACACTACAGGCAAGTGCGTACGGCGTCGATGTGACCAAGATGGATATAAAGGACTCTCCCATTTATTATAATCAAACGACACGGAAAAGCCGCTGGTTCAGAAAACGGAAAAAGATCAATGAAGCTGCGAGCCTGGCTATTCAGCGCGCCAGGCAGGCTGCGGCTATGAATGAGCGGAAAAAACGGAGAGAAAAGGAGATCCAGCAAAAATATCTCACTCAGGTGGACGCACTGGAGCTTAATGAGAAACTGACGGATCCCCGGGAGGCCGAATACGCAGATGATCCGGAGTATCTGGAAAGCATTGAAAGCTCTCAGGCAAAAAAGTGTCTGGAACGGATCGAGACAGGGACAGAGGTGTTTGACTCCATACAGGGGGTAATAAACAAAGCCGGAGAATCCAAAAGTAAGGAAAAAAGGTTTTCAAAGAATGAAACAAAAGATGAGGACGTGATCAAACGGAAGCTGGACGAGATCGATCTGGCGCTGGATAAGCAATTACCCGGAGCTAAGGAACTGCAGGATCGGATTCTTTATACCGCTAAGCGGAAAGCCCTGACGAGTCTGCGGAGCACTCACTATCTGATGAACTTGGATATTACCGACGAGGAACTGGATCAGAAGATTGAAATAATAAAAGAAAAATATGCCAAAGAGGCGGAGCATCTTATCAAAACCTTGAACAAGCTGTATGAAGAAGTGGCCGCAGGCAGGCTTTCTCCTGAAGTGTTAAAGATATTTCTTCGTACAGAGTTAATGGCATACACTACTGACACTGAAAAGCAGATATACCGGAGCATGGTAAAAAGGAATCAGAAGATCTCGGAGCCGGCGCCTTCGGATGAATGGGACTATAAGCAACAGCTGATCGAGATTGCAAGGTCGCGCCGCACAAACGGAGGGTGTCCTCCGGCAGAATATCAGGAGTATGGCAGTGCCACAAAATTCCTGAACAAAATGGGTGAACCTGTTCATACGGATGATCTGGATGAACTTGAGGAACGGGCGATTGAGTCGTGCAGGACATTTGTTCACTTTCACTCCAAGGTGATCGATCCGAATACTGTTTCCCGTTACTATGTGACCGCTAAACCCGGGAAACAGATGGAGCTTATGCAGGCATGGATGCGGACGATGGAGTCTCACAAGGAGCTGGCCGAAAAAATCTATTTTAAGATGAGCGGAGAGTTGAATGATAAGAGAAAAGACAACATCGTTGTGTATGTGAGTGCAAATAATAAAGAAGAGGATATAAAACAGTTTTTGGATCTGTTTTATAAGGAATGCGGAGGAAAAGAAGGTGAGATCCTGGACAGTAATGAGGGTGTATTAATGGGTACCGTTGTTTCCGAGGAGCAAAACGGTATAACAAGAGCCCCGGATTTCAACGCAAACAGGATCTATGACGAAACCATAAAGTTTGGGCTGTTTACCGATTTTAAACTTGATGAAGCCTTGTACAAAAGCAGTCATACCACTTCCTATACCTCTGTTACAAAACCTAAGAACTTTTCCTATAACGAGTATCTGGCAAAAGCAATGTTTTATTCCGCAGAGATCCTTAGTAAGAAAAAAGGGATCCCCAGGGACAAGATCATGGAAAGCATTAAGAATGACCCGGGGCTTAAAAAGCAATACACGAAGTATTTTGCGGATTTTGTCAAGCTCGGTGGCGTAGATGCGGTTACAATGAAAAGGAATGATAGTTAATGGATTATACCGTCATAACAAAAGAACAGGCAGATCTGATACGCGGATTTGTGGCCGATGATATTTATGAGGGATTTGCGGAGAATAACCGCTTTGCCGTGTGCGCTACCAGGGAGAATGTGCTTTGCGGCGTGGGAGTTTTTGATGCAAAGATGTTCATGGAGATCGTGGATATCGTAGTGCTGCCGCAGTACAGGGGCAAGCTTGAAGGCAAACTGTTAAACATCATCATGGGGACCTTTGCGGGACTTCCCTGCGAAGCGGTAAAAATGGATGTTTATGAGGGCCCTGAGACGGAGGAACTTAAGAAGGCTCTGGTGGACAACGGATTTAAAGAAACCGGGAAAAGTATCCTTTACAGATTTAACATGAAGGATATGTACAACAATCCCAGATTTGGGAATGTTTCCGACACCGAAGGAATCTATAGCCTCTTTGAAGTTTCGGACCGAGCTAAAAAGGTATTTTCCAATATGCTGATCCAAAAAGGTCTCTACAGTAATTTCCTGTCCGAAGATATCTCCGATACATTAAGTACCGTATACATGCAGGACGACAGGATCATGGGATGCGTGCTTGTACAGATTGTGGACGAAGCATCCTTTTATGTTGAATTTGTATATGTGGACGAGAGGGCAAAAAAGCATGCGCTTCCCGCCATGTTGCGTGAAAGCGCCGGTGCGGTAGCGGCATATTATCAGGAGACAGGTGCTGACGGATTTATCCTGGCCACCAATGAGACGGCCCGGGATCTGGTGGACAAAACCCTTCCGAATGCATATATCGTGGATGTATACACCACGTATATTAACTAGATAATACGAAGTAAAATCGCGCGAAAGGAGTAACTATCTATGGCAGTATTCACCGTCACAAAAAGGGAGGCACAGGCCTTTAAAAGCTATTTTCCAAAGGACATATACAGAAATATAGATAAAAGCGATTATTATACCCTTGCGTCACTGGATGATGAAGATTTTGTTGCGGGAGTCCTTCAGTTTTTTGTTGGGTTTGACGAAAACAAAGGAACATTTTCCCGGATATGTTATCTGTTTGTTCCGGAAGAGTTCAGCGACAGTGATGCGGCCGCACTCCTTCTTTGGGAATATGAGAACATCCTGGCTGACAGCGGAATAGATGAAAAAAATCGTGAGATGATGGATGATGAGAATGTTTTCGCTTATTCGTGCAGTGCCGAAAACTTCAGCGGGCTTGAAAGTATTAAAGATATCAAGGCGAAGGATATCTACAGCATCTCATTTATTGAAAGCGCAGAGTTTGTCAAGATCAAAAAGCAGATAGCAAACGGAGCGGAACTTGAGCAGAAAAGGTTTTACGATGAGGAGATAAGCTCATTTTACAGGAAAAATGATGATTGCGGTCTCCTGCTGGCCAAAAAAGACAGCTCTGACACTTTAGTTATAAACTTCATAGAAACGGACAGTCCCGACCGGCAGGATGTATTAAAGGGGTTGTTGGCGTACAGCGCAAAAAGAGTTGCAGATCAGTACGATAAGGAGCGGCTTGTAAGGATAGAATGTACCGATTATGAATCCCTTGACAAGTTGAGGGAGTTTATCCCCGAGATCACCCCGGAATTATCGGAAGAATAAGCTTAAATAAAGTAACCGTTGACTCGTTTTAAAAGGTGGTGAACGCATGGATACACATAAGCTGTACAGTTGGAATTCGCAGCAGGAAGATAATAACATAATAATACAGAAAAATGAGATCAAACAGGAGCAGGATCAATTGTCCGAGCAGAAGCAAAAACAGCTACTTGATACGGGCAAGGAGGCTTTTGACAGCAAGGAAGCCGGTGCTGATGTTCAGAATGATATTATCATGGACAAGAGGCCCGAGGTCTTTGACCACATGCCCCCTACAGTGGAAGTTTTCAGCAGAAAGCAGGAGCTGGTCAGAAACGGAAATTATGTTTTTCTGTCAAAAAAGGGAGAAGTTCTGCAAGGAACAAGGAATACGCCGTCAAAGAAATACATGAAGCCTATCCTTGATAATTTAAAGCGTCTTGACGGCCTTCTTGCCGGGAAGTTTGATCCGGGCATGGAGGAGGAGATTCAAAACTGCTTCAAGGATACGATACTTTCATGCGAAAAATATATATCAAACAGAAATCCTTGGACAAGTGAGGGCAAGGCCAGGCTTCAGATGGTCAAGGATTTTATGACTCAGGTACAGCGCGAATCCATAAGATTTGCGGGAAAAGTGCAGGAATTGACCGAGCATCCCGAGGAAGTACAAAATGGCAAAACCTGGCTCAGTGTGCTGTCGGATGTCAGAACTCAGGTCATAGAGGATAACAAGGACGGCTATAAGATAACCGAGGGAGGCGCAGGTACATCCAAGGTTTATATCATTGAGAAAGACGGTAAAAAGCAGTTCTTTAAACAAAATGAAAAGCTGCCAAACGGAAGTCTCTATGGGTCAATGGGAGATGAGATCAAGGCTCTGAATAAAAATGAAGATGAAATAAGCAAGCGCAGAGCGGAGTATCTTACTGTCATAAAAGATTCTGTCATGAAGCATTTTGACAGCGAGAGGATGGCAAACCATCAATTCTCCGAGAACCAAAAAGGCGGTATTCTTCTGTACTTACGCGCAGCGCTTAGCAAGGATAAGAAGTTTGTTGAGGTCTTCAACAAAATGTTTGCGGAAGTCCAAAAAAACGGCAAAGTCGAAGGTTCTGATTTCGAATTTGTAGAAGATAAGCTTGTACAGGCAAAAAAAAATCAGACCCTTCATGTTATCTCCACAAGGGATGCCATGATAAAGGACGGATCGGAAATATCCAAGAGAAACGTCGCCACAAGCAGGATGGCGAAGCTTTTGGGCATCGAAGACATGGTGGCGAAATCCACCGCTACGGAAATTACCATTAACGGCAAAAAGATGAGTGGAATAGCCATGGAAGAGGCAAAGGGTAAGATCACCTCCGATGTCGGCAAAGAAGCTGAAAGAAAGGATCGTGTAGCCAGATATTCACCCAATGCTTTCAGACAGTTATTAAACCTTCAGATTTTTGATATTATCTGCGGACAGGTGGACAGAAACGCATCAAATTATATCTGTCAGTATGCCGAAGATGAGAATTCGGATGTAACTGAGATCACCGAGATCAAGGCCATAGATAATGATATCTGCTTTGGAAATCTGAAATATAAGGATATCTTTGCCATGGGAAGTGTAGGCATTAACCGGATGAAGAACATTGAAAACCTGAATGGAATAAATGTTCCATGCATAGATAAGGACTTTGCAGACAGGATCCTTGCCGTCGAACCCAAACAGATCGACTATATGTTATGCGATATTCTGACCAAAGAAGAAAGAGCAGCAGCCATAGACAGATTAAAAGGTGTCCAGAAGGCGATCCGCAAGAGAATGGATCTTGAGAATAAACGCCGGGCCAAGAATCAGAAGGTAAATTCAGCATTTGTCCGGAAAGAAGAGGGTAAGGACAACTGGGATGATGCTTATTACGATTTTACCGAAAAGGTTGCAGCTCTGAAGAGTCAGGAGGAGAAGCAGATATCGACCTATCGGGCAATACTTAACGACCCGACACAATTTGAAGACTATACCCCGGAAATTGCGAAGATTGAGAAGCAGAACCTTATAGACAGGATCCGGGAACTGGAGGACAAAACAGACAATACCATTCTCTCTATGACATATTTACACGGAAAATATATAGCAGGTTGATCTGAGCACCACCCAAAGAGGAGGATCTATGGACTCCGATAAGCTTTACAAATGGACTAAAGAAAACGAAGATAATAATATAGTTTTTAAAGAAAACAGATTAAAGGAATCGCAGGTCCTTGAGGGCGAGCAGACACAGAAAAAGGTGGCGGATGCCGATCCCGGTCTTCTTGATAAAGAGGATCAAAAGTCTTTAACAGAGGATAAGAGACCGGATGTTTTTGATCATCTGTCACCGACACTGGAGGTTTTTAGCAGAAAAGAGTCTCTTTTGCGTGAAGGAAGATATACTTTTCTTTCTAAAAAAGGAGAATTCGTACAGGGAACGAGAAGTACTCCTTCCAAGAAGTATATGAAGCCCATACTTGATAATTTAAAGCGCCTTGACGGGCTGCTTTCGGGACAGTTTGACGCAAAGGACGCGGATACTATCCACAATTGTTTCCGGGACACTATTATTTCATGTGAGAATTACATATCAAACAGAAATCCATGGACCACCGAGGGTAAAGCCAGGCTTCAGATGGTAAAAGACTTTCAGACTCAGATAAGGCACGAGTCGGTGAGATTTGCCCAAAGGGTGGAGGAACTGGAAAAGAACCCGGAGCTTGCAAAAGAAAACAGAACCTGGCTCAGCATTCTTTCAGATGTCAGAAGAGAGGATATTCAGAACGGCCGTGACGGTGTCAAGGTAACTATGGGCGGAGCGGGATCCTCTACGATCTACATAATTGAGAAGGACGGCAAAAAGCGCTTCTTCAAGGAAAACGAAAAGGTTCCCAAGGACGGTGTTATTGCCAATCTGGATGTGACGCTGGCGTCTCTTAAGGATAAAAAAGACGAAAAGGACACAAGAAGGCTGAAGTATCTTGAAATTGCGAAAAAGGCCCTGATAAAGAGATATGCGACCGAAGTTCAGTTTTTCAAAGATTTTATGTCTGTTAAGAACAGAAATGCCATGACCGCAAAGTTATGTGAGAAGCTGAAATCTGACAGGAACTTTGCCAATATGATCTATGAAATAAGGAAGGTCAAACCCGCCACAGAAGAGGATGACGATCTGTTATATATAGGCGAAGCGATCCTCCAGGCAAAGAGAGACGCAATGCTTTCAGAAATTGCGGTAGATGATGCCAAGATAGACGCGAAGAGTGATGTTTCAAAGAGAAATGTTGCCACCAGCAGAATGGCAAAGATCCTGGGACTCGATTATATGGTTGCCGGGTCCACAATTGCCGATGTTACGGTAAACGGCAAAAAGATGAGCGGTATAGCAATGGAAGAAGCCAGGGGTGAATGCTATATCGATATAGGCGAAGCGGCGGTAAAGAAAAAAAGGAAGCCCCGCTATTCGCCAAAGGCCTTCAAACAGATATTGAATCTTCAGATATTTGATGTTATCTGCGGGCAGGTGGACAGAAATGCTGCAAATTACCTGTGCACCTATGAAGAGAAGGCAGATTCAAATGTCACCGAGATCAAGGAAATAAAAGCTATAGATAATGACCTTTCATTCGGACGGCTTTCCTACAATGAAATCGTAAATGCGGGCAGACAAGGCGTTAACAGGCTGAGAAGTTTTGAAAACACCGGCGGAAAGCTGACGATCCCATGTGTCGATAAGGAACTGGCTGACAAGATTCTGGCCGTTGACACTGAAATGATCGATTATCAGATGTGCGATATCCTTGACAAAGATGAGAGAAAAGCGCTTATAGACAGGATAAAGGGCGTGCAGAAGATAATCCGAAAGATGATGAATGAGGAGAGGAAGAAGAAGGCTAAAGGCCGTAAAACATCCTCAAAATTCCCGGAGAATGATGAGAGTTGGGTTAAGGCCTATAATGATTACATGAAGGAAATAGGGGACAAGGCCCGTAAAAACAAGGCCGAAACTGATTTAGATCTGTATCGGACCACTTATCTTGATCTTGAGATGATGTATGGATGATGAAAGATTACAGGAGGTAATAAATGAGCGTAGTAGAACTGACAGAAGACAATGTGGAAGAGTACCTCGAATACCTTGGTGAGGATGTTGCTGAAAACATTGGCAGGACTTTCTACAACGGGCTGATAGCGGTGGATGAAGATGGCTCACCAAAGGCCGGGATTATCTGGGAATTTAAAAATATGCGCAAGGACTCCGAAAGAGAGAGCCATATAGTGTGGCTTCAGGCTGAGAATGAAGAGGATTTTAACGAGCTTCTGGATAATTATGACAAGGCAATAAAGTCTGAGGGGATAGTGAAATCCTGCTTTTCACTCCCTGCCAAAACAAGTGAGAAGCTTAAGAGTATGCTCAGGAGCAAGGGCTTTTCGGTAGGGCTTATGGAAGGAAACAAAATAACAGCCAGTTTATCGGAGATTGCCGATATCAGCGCGTTCAAGAAGATAGAGATATCCGACGCGGTAAGGCCTCTCAGGAGTGCCACGCAGCGTGATTTTCTGGACGCCATCGGCAGGATGATGGAACTGGGACGTTACGGTACCTGTGAGGACCTTGCCTATCTGCCGAGGCTTTATTTTGAGAATGATGTGTCCTGCTATGCGGAAGCAGACGGACAGATATGCGGACTTTTGCTTTTCCATAAGACCCCTTCGGAAAAACTTGAGGTTGTGCTTATGTGCGTGCTTGGAAAAGAAAGCGTAAAGATCCTGCCGCAGCTCATCAAACAGGCGGTTGAGAGCGGATATGAATACTATGAGCCCGATACGGTCATAGTGATAGACAGACATGATTATGCATCCCTTGCACTCGGTGAAAAGCTGTTCCCGAGGGGCTTCGGAATGCCGGTTTATGAAGGCGAACGCGCTGAGGCGTAAATAAAGATAAGGTCACATGGAAAGCAGAGTTTTATTTATACAGGAGGAAAGCTGATGAATATTAACAAGGTAAAAGAAGGAAGCACACTTACGGTTGCGGTGGAAGGCCCTCTGGATATCCGCACTGCGCCGGAACTTTCCAAGGCACTTGAGGGCGAGATTGATGATGTGACGGAACTGTTTTTTGACATGAAAGAAAACACCTATACTTCGTCGGCAGGGCTGCGTGTGATCTTAAAGTGCTTTCAGACATTGGAGCCCAAGGGTGGCAGGATGGTTCTCAAGAATGTAAATGATGATTTTTATAATGTTCTTGAGCTGAGTGGTTTTACGAGCTTCCTGGAGATTGAAAGAGCCTGAGGAGCCCTGTTATGAAACGATTGGAACAGATCATCCCGCGAGGACTTGCAGGAAAACTTATAAAGTTTGTCGTGGTAATGGTATTCATCCTCGGATTTGCCTTTATGGTGATGTCCGGAATTCAGGTCACGCAGTTAAAAAAAGCTGTAAGCAGTGAGGAATTAAAACGTTCCGAGCTTATCGAGGGTGAGTATTCGGCGTCAATGGAGGATTTCACCAAGGATTCTCTCCTTCAGCTTGCCATCTGGGCATCTGACAAGACAGACGACGAATTCTGGATAATCGACCATGACCTCAGGACACTGGGGCTTCAGGTACAGGATGTTTACCTGCATCCCGAAAACTATGCCCGAATTCCTGTTAGCGAGCCGGACATCAAAAACAAGGGAAAATATGTTCTTCAGCTCATGTATTCCGAGGATACCAAAAACATTGATCCCGGGGACATGGAGATGGTAGAGCGCCTTGCGAACCTGGCGCCGATGATGGAGGAGATCGTAAGGGGAAATGAGGGTTATACTCTGGACTGCTACATTTCCACTCCCGACAAGATCACGCTTGCCATGGACGATCTGTCGGACGGCAAATTTGATGAGAACGGGAAGATAAAGGTATATGATCCTTCAAGCCGTCCCTGGTATCAGGGAGCGGTCAGTATCGGGGATATGTATTTTTCTTCCGCCGTTCACAGCCATTTCTACAATTTTGACGAAGTTGTTTACGGGTATCCCGTATACGCGGACGGAAAGCTGGTGGCGGTCTTGGAGGCTTCTACCAGACTTGAAGTGATCGCGCGTAAGATGTCGGAACGAAATGTGGGAGAAAAAGGATTCTCCGTCCTGATCAGCACGGGAGGTCAGCTGGTATGTTCCCAAAGAACCGACGGGGAACTTAAAATGAGGGAGGATCTTTCGGAGGACATAAGAGAGAGCGTTTCCCCTCAGCTTAAAGAACTGATAGATACTGCACTTACGGACAAGGAAGGCGTGGTGACGGTAGAAGTTGACGGTGAGAAATACTACGCCGCTTATTCACAGCTTGGAACCATTAAGTGGACGCAGATCACATTTGAATCGGTAGATGAGGCTATGGAACCGGCCAATAATCTTCTGGTCAAAATGGATGAATCTGCCGAGGATATGTTAGGTTCCCTTACCCGGGACTTTAAGAAGCATACGGTTTTTCTGCTCATTGCACTTTTGGTGCTCCTGCAGGTGTCGATCCTTATCGTGAGCCATATAGCCAAAAGGAGAGTGCGCCCGATCGAGCAGATGACCGATTCGGTTTCCAATTTTGTATCGGCCGATTTTGATTTTGAGATGAAGAATGTCTACAGGACAAATGATGAGATAGAAAAGCTGGCGGAAGCTTTCGATTATATGTCCGGTAAGATGAAAGAATATGTGGCTGAGATCGTGGCAAATACTGCCGAAAAGGAAAGAACCCAGGCAGAGATGGAGGCCGCATCCCAGATCCAGCTTAAGATGCTGCCGCAGATAGAGCCTGATTTTTCCGGCAGGAAAGGCTATGAGCTCTATGCGGATATGAAGACGGCAGTGCAGGTGGGCGGTGATCTGTACGATTTTTACTATCTTGATGACGACCGTCTGGTGATCACCATCGGAGACGTATCGGGGAAAGGTATAACGGCTGCTCTTTTCATGGCTCTCAGTAAACAGATGCTGAAGTCGCAGATGGTCCTGCACGGAGGCAATATCAGGGAAGCGATGAACGCTGCCAATAAAAGGCTCTGTGAAGAAAGTGCCGATGCCATGTTTGTCACTGTATGGCTCGGAGTTCTGACTATTTCTTCGGGAGTGCTGGAGTTTGTGGATGCAGGTCATCTTTACGCGGCCGTAAAGAGCGAGAGCTCCGACTTTGAGATAAGGCGCGACATTCACTGTGCGCTTATGGGCGGTCTGAAGTTCATCGACTATAAAGTCAACACTATCAAGTTAAATAAGGGCGATGTCGTTTATCTGTACACGGATGGTGTTACGGAGGCGCATAACGAAAAGGATGAACTCTTCGGAGACGAGAGATTCCTGAATGCTCTTAATGAAAATAAAGATGCAAAACTGGAAGAGATCGATAAGACCTTAAGAAAGCGCATTGAAGAATTTTCCAACGGTGTCGAGCAGTATGACGATATCACTACAATAGCTTTCAGATATACGGGAACCGATTCCTGACAGAAAAAGATGGATCATGAAAAGGGGTCAAAATGGATAACAGTGCAGCGAGCAACATAGATAACGGAGTGGGTCAGTTCGAAGCCGAGGCCAGCATGGCGGTGGTTGATGCCGTTCCCTTATTTGATGTATCCGAATATCCGGAGGAGCAACGGGGTATTATAACCGAGTGCAACCGAAGGATCGATGAGGCAAACAACAAATACAGGGTCGCTAAATTCAGGGAGGACATGTTCGCCAAGGGATTAAAGGCAGGTATGTATTTCTGCACTTTTGACCGTGACGAAAAGATGCTCAGCTTTGAATTCAATGATGAGACCAGACAGATGCTGGGTTATGACGGACTGGAAGATCTGCCCAACGAGTTTGACAGCTGGGTAAAGACGCTTGTTCCGGAGGAGCGTGACGGCATAGTAAAGCTTTTCTGGGATTCGGTCCGCATTCACCGCGAATTGCCCGATATCACCCACGCCACTTATCGAATGCAGAGAAAGGATGGCAAGATCATCTGGGTGACGGGTGCGGGAAGATTTATCAGGCGCCAGGATGACGGCTCGCTTGAGATTTATATGGGGTGCTATCGCGATATCACCGCACAGAAGGATCGTGAGGAATACTTAAAGATAATCGAGGCTATAGGCAAGGTATTCAATTTCTCGTTATTCATCGATGTGAAGGATATGAGTTATCGCATGATCAGCACCAATGAATATGTGGAGAAGGTTCCGAAGGATCCGGATGCTCTTGAGTTCCTCAAAAGAAATGTCGATTCTTCGGTGGCGGAAAGCTTCCGCAAGAGCCTGTATGACTGGCTTAACAAGGATCTGATCCTTTCTGCGATAGAAGAGCACGGATCCGCGAGCATGGAGTTTTACAGCGAAAGCGCGCACCGCTGGTTCAACGGAATCTTTATGCTCGGTGACAGGAACGAAGACGGAAGCATAGCGCATATAGTGTACGGCTGTCTGGATAACACCGATGCAAAGCTGCAGAATCTGGCTCAGCAAAAGCTTATTTCGGAATTCGAGACAGAAATATATATTGACTCTCTCTCTCAGATCCGCAACAGAAGGTTCCTGGATGAAAAGCTTATCTATGAGCCCTGCCATGCGGTGGTTATGGCTGATATCGATCTCTTTAAGAAGGTCAACGACACCGCAGGCCATCAGGGCGGGGACGAAGCGATACAAAAAGTGGCAAAGATCCTGAACCAGTCTGTCCGAAAGGAAGATGTGGTGGTGCGCTACGGCGGTGACGAATTCATGATGGTATTCTTTGATATCACAAGGGAAGACCTGGAAAACAAGCTGTCGTATCTGCAGTCCGTGGTCAGAAAAGTCAAGATCGAGAACAGCCCGGAAGTCAAGATAACCATGAGCTTCGGCGGCGCCTACAGAACGGATCTGGTAAAGAATCTTATAGAAACCGCGGATAAAGCTCTTTATGAATCCAAAAAGATAAGGGATACCTATACGGTGATCTAAGCATTAACCGGCGCCGGAGGAAAAATGGGAAAAGCCAAGTTCAGCTGCGACTACAGGAATCTGACAATAGCATTTAACGCATTTCACGATATGAAATTGAAGGATCTTCCGGTCTATGGAGAATTCTGCCTTATTGAGCTGAAAGAGGGTGGATATACCGCAGGAGAATGGCACCCGGACGATGCCTGCAGGGAGGGAAAATCCCTGTCGGGTCAATTCATTCGCGGACTTGCGGATTCGATCCCTGTAGATGAGGTGTCAAAATGGCATTCTCTGGAGCGCTATGATCTTTCAGACTGCCTGAAGCAGGAGGACATAGGACTTATCAATAACGGAGTCCCCGGTGATGATATATACTCTTTCAAGATATCGGGTTTTAAGTCTTTAAAAGACGGAGACGCCCCCATGAACGCCCGGTACTGTCTTTTGATATTAAAGGATGGCGGAATGTCCGGCGGAAGATGGGAAAAGTGGAGAAAAAAGAGCGACGGATGGTTTGAACACTCATCCGGAGGAATTAATATCAGTAAAGAGAAAGTGTGGGCATGGGCCCCTTTAAGCCCCGATAAGTTTTCCATTGCGGAAGAGGAACTGGAAGCAGAGAGAAGGCACGAGGAGGAACTGAATAGGAATCCTTCCGCCGATCCTGTCAAATTCGAATACGGAATTGATATAAAAGTCTATTATGCCAAAGCACTGAGAAAGCTTAAAAAGAAGTATCCATGGGCAACTCAGGCACAGATGAAAAAGAAGACGCCCTGGCAGATAGTGCCGCTTCACGGGCAGTATGTTTTCGGACAGGTCAGCAAATCCTTTTATGATACGGATATAGTGGATGAATGGAAGGATGGCACTACCGCCGATGAATTTATAGATTTCCTGTGTGAATATGCCGAGGAACCGGTTAAGGACTCGGATCCAAACAGGAAATTCCGGCTGGGTCAGGACATAGAAGTATATATCGAAAAGGCATTTGAAAATGTCAAAAAGGATTATCACTGGCTTGACAGGAAAACTGCGGATGCGCAGTATCGCTATGAGATAAAAAAGATCGGCGGCTCCTTGGAATTCGTGGTATATTATGGTGACAGCAAAAACTATTACGTATGTGACTGCGACTCTTCCGAAAGATTCATAGAGCTTGTGGAACACGACTATCAGAATGCCGCGCTCAGAGCTAACCCTGTGGTATCAAGTTATGAGGTCCACTTCGGACATGTGGAGATTCATGGATGGAATCTCGAAAGATATGTCTTTTCAAAGCTTCAAAGCGGTGATTACAAGGTAAACGTGCAGGCCGGAGACCGTGTGACCGGCGGTGGGAGAGAATTCTTTATCACTCCTTCCTGTTTTGAAGCGGATACCTATGAGGAATTTCTCGACCGCTATCTTGAGATAGTACCGGGAAGATCTTTCGGTCTGTATAAGGAGGATCTTCTCCCCGATAAAAAGCTAAAAGAATTCCTCGGCTACTGACAGCCGGGGGTTTTTGCCAAAAATCGGTATCATCCACCGGATATTGTGATAAAATGTAATAAGTTGTTTTATTAGGAGGAAGCGGGTGTGATATATTTTGAGGATCTGCCCCTGGATAAGGATATCCTTGAAGCTTTGAAGGAACTGTCGATCAACTATGTATTTCAATCAATCTTTTATCCCGACGGAAAAACCATATATGCGAGAGAAGCGCTGATGCGCCCCACCGATATGACGGTGGTTGAGCTGATAGACAAGTATGAAAAAGAGGACAAGCTGCATGTGATAGAGGTTGCCACTATCTTTGGTGCTATGCAGGCATATCAGCTGCGCGGATATACGGAAAAGATAAGCGTCAATTCATTCCCATCGGAGTCTTTCACGGATGCCGAAGGTACTGTCTTTATGGATTATTATGGGGATATGTCGGGAATAGAGATCGTGGAGATCCTTGAATATCCTTATTTTTCCGAGGAGGCTTGCAGGAAAAAGAAGGCAGTCTGCAACGGGCATAATCTCGATATTTCAATAGACGATTTCGGAACGGGCCTCAACAATATGGAAGTGGTTGATAAGTACGAGCCCGTGTATGTAAAGCTGGACAGGACTCTCATCAGCGGAATAGATCATGATTATGACAAGCAGCTGAGTGTAGCGGATATTCTTATTAAGATGCATGAACGCGGGATCAAGGTCGTGGCGGAAGGTGTCGAGACCAAGGAGGAATTTGATTATCTCGTGGAGGCGGGAGCGGATTTCTTCCAGGGATTCTATCTGCACAGGCCTGAATAGAAAATCTTCATAAATTGTTCGATTTACAAATGCGAACAGATGTTCTATACTCATATTTACCATAGGGGAAGGTGTGAGTATGAGAGCAGATCTTAAAACAGTGGATGTCATATGCCAGCATTCAAGGGACGGAACGGTGTTTCCCCTGAAAGTGCGGGTGATAGATGATGACGGTGAGTATCAGACCTATACTATAAAAGATTACAGAGACAGATCTCACAGGGGAACCAGGGAGCTTCCGGACGGGGTATACGTTACGGACAGAACCCTTGTTTTTGAATGCCATGTAATGGTTTTCGGCATGCAAAAGATGATAAGGCTTTATTACGATCCATCGGGAACCATATGGAAGATGACTGCGATGTAGAAAGGCTCCGCGCAGAAGCCGCAGCGCATGTAGCAGTGCTTCAATCCGGTAAACCAGGAGGTTAGGAATCATGTTTTTTGGCGTGAAGAAAATTCGAAAGGCTGCATTTTTGGCAGCAGCGGTGGTGGTCATTGCAATTTCCCAGGCCGGCTGCGCAACCGAAAGCGTAACTCAGTCCGCCCAGCCCAAGGAGGATAAGCCACCGAGTCCCGTAGTAAGTGCGGTTGATTTTGAACATGAGCTGGATTCCTATGTCCCCAAAAAGGACGAGTATAATTTCTACTTTACCTACAAGATCGTTCACCCTTGGTGGGATGCTGTGGCGCTTGGCATGGAAGATGCGCAGAGGCAGTATCTCGAAAGGGGAGTGACTGTTACATACGAATATATGGCACCGAGCGAAGCATCGGCCGAGGATCAGAAAGAGAGGCTTTCGCTTCTTGAGCCGGATGATTATGATGTGGTCGGAGTCGATGTGGCCGATGATGCGATAATTTCACCGGTTCTTGATGAAATGATGGATGAAGGCTTTAAGATAATGACTTTTTCAAGCTCTGATGCATCCGAAGGCTGTAAAAGGATCGCTTATGTGGGCAACACCCACAACTATCAGGATGGAGCCGATCTGACAGAGGCGCTCTGCGAAAAGCTTGGCTATAAGGGAAAGGTGGCCATCCTGGTCGGAAGCAAGGGCGCGCCATGCCACGAGGATCGTGCGCGGGGAGCAAAGGATACTATCGCCAAGTATACCGACATGGAAATAGTTGCTGTGGAATACGATATGGATTCCATAGATAAAGCTTATGATCTTACGCTTGGGATCATAAAGGATCATCCCGATCTTGACGGGATCATTTGCTGCAATATGAGTAATCCCGTTGGAGCGGCAAGAGCGATAACCGAAAAGGGCAGCAGCGCTGTGATCGTGGGAATGGATCACGATAAGGAGGCATTGCGGTTTCTTAATGACGGAGTGATTTATTGTCTGGGAGTGCAGGACTGCTATTCGATAGGGTTTGACACTATTCAGGTGGCGGTGAAGATCGCCGACGGAAATCCGCCGGGGGTACTGTATCCGGATAAGGCAAACGAGATCACTACGATCATTTTTCAGGAAGATGCGGCAATGATGCTGAAGCTGCTCTATGGTGACATATTATGATAAAAGAAAAGGAAAAGGGGAGTAAAAGATTTGTATACACAGCTATTGCGGGCAGTGTTGTGTTAATGATCGTTTTGACACTCTCCACGCTCTGGGCCTCAAGGAAGACCGTGTCGTCAACCAATGAAGCGGTTGCAGCGGTGAGCTCCTTCTATCTGGAAGCCATGGCAGATCAGCGGGCCCAGACGATCACAAATCTTATAAACAATAATTTTGAACACATGGAAAAGGCTCTGGATGTTATTGGGGAGGAGCAGGTCGAGTCTCAGGAGGATCTTAGGAGATTGCTGGGTGAGATCAAGAGGCTGCTTTCGCTCCAGAGATTCGCACTGGTGGATACAGACAACGTGGTCTACACCCAGTACACGACTTATAGCGGGGGGAGCCGCTACGATTTCCTGCAGGCAAAAGAGCTGCAGGGGAATGTCATCAGTACGATCAATATGTACGGTTCCTCAAAGCATTTATGTCTGGCAATCCCAGTAAAAGGGCTGACGATCATGGGGAAGCCCGTAAAGGCATGCTTTGTTCAGATTGACATCAGAGAGATAGCGGATCTGCTGGCATTCGAAGATGATGGCAGGACTTATTTCGGACTGTATGCGAAAAACGGTGGTAATCTGACAGACACCGATCTTGGCCAGATCATTTCCGGAGAGAATTTTCTCGAAGGAACAAAGGACTATCTGTCGCAGGAATCGTGGCAAAGAGTAAGTTCGGACTTTGCCGAGGGGAAAAACGGCAGCGTGACGCTTAATGCCAGCGGAATGATGGAAGCTTTGTGTTATACATCCGTTCCTTATACAGGCTGGATGATGGCTGTACTTATCCGCGAAAGCATAATCGAGGAGCAGATTCACGGGATCAGCGACAATAACCGCCTCACCAGCCGTATGCTGATACTGGTCACGCTGATCACGGTGCTTGCTTTTGCATCCGTGCTTATCCTGCAGCTTCGCAAGACGTCTACAATAAAGCTTGAAGCCGAAAAGGCAACCAGCAGGTTGTTCCAGAGTATGGCAAATATTGATTCAATGACTGGCATCAGGAACAAGCATGCATATTCCGAGTATGAACGCATGCTGAACAGCAAGATTCAGGAGGGCGACCTCGGCGGAAAGCTGGCTGTGCTTGTGTGCGATATCAACGGATTAAAGTATGTAAATGACACGCTCGGACACGCTGCGGGGGACCAGCTTATAAAGGATGCCAGCAATCTGCTGTGCGAGTATTTCGACCATGGTGCCGTATTCAGAGTGGGTGGTGATGAGTTTACGATCATCCTTCATGACAAGGGATTCGAGAGAATGGATGAGGATCTGGCTGCCATCAACCGCGTGATAGAGGATAATATCACAAAAGAAAAAGTTGTGGTATCCATCGGTCATTCTGTGCTCCGCGAAGATGACAAACAGATTAAAGATGCCTTTGAAAGAGCGGATCAGATGATGTACGAACGCAAGCAGGAACTGAAAGCCATGGGAGCAAAGACCAGAGAATCCTGACGGGTTACCATCTCACCCGCCAGCGTTCTCTCAGCTTTTCTATAGGCTCGGAAGGTTTAGCCAAAGCAGCATCAGGCTTTACCTCCCGAGCGATTTTTTTTTTCATTTTCACGAAGCTCGTTGAGGTGCTTTTCAAATATTTCTTCGCTGACCGGTATATCAGCCCAGCCATCTGTCCATGCCGATACGTATGCGGCATTTGAAATTGAAAGTGAATTGAGCCCTTCATAACCGGGTGCAAGAAGCGGTGTTCCGTCAAGGATAGCATCCGCAAAATTGTTCAGAAGAATGGGATGTCCATCCGGCTCCGGCGCGGTGAACTCTTCATATTCCGACTCGGGGCATGCAAAGCCCGATTCGCTGGTAAAGCAGAATTCTCTCTCCGGAACTTTGAGCTTTGTCCACTTAAGGGTGGCATTTTCGAGCACCAGTTTTCCTCTGTCTCCCGATATTTCCAGACGGTTTGTTCCGGGCGCTTCACCGGTGGTGGTTATAAAAGTAGCGCTGGCACCGTTATCGTATTCGCCGTAGATAGTTACATCATCTTCGATGGCAACATTATGGTATTTGCCGAAGGAGCAGAAGGCTCTTACTCTTTTTGGCATACCGAATATCCACTGCCAGAGATCGAGATTGTGAGGTGCCTGATTCAAAAGAACACCTCCGCCCTCACCGTCCCATGTGGCACGCCATGAGCCGGAATCATAATAGCTCTGAGTCCTGTACCAGTTGGTTATTATCCAAACCATCCTTTTGAGTTCGCCCAGCTGACCGCTCTGAACGATCTCTCTTGCTTTGGCGAATATGGGGTTGGAACGCTGGTTGAACATTATGGCAAAAACTACACCTGCCTTCTCGGCAGCAGCATTCATCTCACGTACCTGACGGGTATATACGCCCGCCGGTTTTTCTGTCATAACATGGATCCCGCGCTTAAAGCATTCGATCGCCAATGTTGGATGATCATAGTGGGGAACAGCGATGAGAGCTGCATCTATAAGCCCGCTGTCGAGCATTTTGGTGGTATCGTCAAAGCGCTCTGCGGAAGGGCAGATCTCCCCGGCGCGGGCGAGCTTTTCGGGCACGATATCCGATACTGCCGTCACCTCGATGCGGGGGCACTGACCTTCAACCACACTTTTAAGATGTCCGGTACCCATATTTCCGACTCCGATTATCCCAAGCCTTATTTTCTCCATATAAATATCCTCCGTTTATTTAATCAGTTCCTTAAGTGCGTCTGCCGCTGCTTTGAATGCAGAGAATGAATCGGGATAAGCATATTCGCCCACCTTGCTCTTTTCCTGCCCTTCAAGCTTTTCAAGCCCTTGAAATACCGTAAGGTGCGGCTCGATGGTTAGAACCTCGCCCTTGTACTTAGACAGAAGGAAAGGAAGATTTCCGGCTCCCTTGCCTGCAGGCACCACGGAACCGTCGGGCAGCGCATCTTTGATATGCATGTATTCAACGTAGGGACTTAGCATTTCCCATGCTTCTTTTGTATCCTGTCCGGACTGAATGAAGTTTGCCGGATCGAATATTGCCTTTATTTCAGGAAAGCTTTTTTGAATCTCGAGGCACCTTGAAGCGATATCGCCGTAGATGCCTTTTTCATTTTCGTGGCAGAGTATTACGCCGGAGCCCTTTGCGGCCTCGAGAAATCTCCCGAGCCTTTCGGCCACATCATCAAAGCGGCCTTCTGATCCGTAAAAGCTAAAGAGTCTTATGTGCTTTGTGCCCAGTACCTCGCACAGCTCCACGCCGTGTTTGAAGGAATCGAGATGCTTTTCGAAATCATCGGCAAGGCTTATCTTTCCGAAGGGAGACCCGAGGGACCAGCAGGCCAGACCGGCATCATCAAGTTTGGATCTTACTTCTTTTGCTTTATTTAACGAGATGTCTGCGATGTTTTCACCGTCTACACCACGGATTTCAAGAAGCTCTATTCCGTTTTCCGTCATGGCTTTTATCTGTTCATCGATATTCGGAGAGGCTTCGTCTGCGAAAGCTGCAAGTTTATATCTCATGGGATCCTCCTGTAACTGTGATCGTTATCATGCTGTGTTTAATATATGCATTTGAATACTTGGGTTATGATCAGAGCTTTATCTGTATCTGTTGTTTAAATACTACCATGAAATAATTTGCATTAAAATTGCAAAATTACTCAAAAATATTGCAAATAAGCGCAGAGTGTGATTAACTTTAAGCAGTAGGAGAAATGGCCGGGTGATTCTGTCCCGGCATCATTTCACTCCCGGTGTCAGATCGGAAAGGAAGAGGGAATGGAGTTTTTCTACGAACATGAAGCTGACGGAATATACACCAGGCACATCCGTGAGGAAAATGCGGACGGCAGTGGATATACCACGCACATTCACGACAGATGTGAGATATACTATTTTATAGACGGAGACGCGGGTTACCTTGTGGAAGGTACGGAATACCGCATGAAAAGGGGGAGCCTTCTGGTGATGCGCCCCGGGGAAGTGCACAGGGCAAAGCTTCTTACAAACGGGATATATGAGAGGTATGCGGTCAACTTTCCCATAAGCTTCTTTGACGATATAGATCCTGAGAGGCGCCTTATGCGCCTGTACACGGACAGGGCGCTGGGCGAGGGTAATCTTTACGAAAAGCCGGAGCTGGAAGGCCTGCTTGAACAGCTGTGCAGCGAGCATCCCGATGAATATGACAGAAGGATAACCGCGCACCGGGTCCTGATCGATATACTTTCAAGGCTGGATGATGAATTCAGAGAAAAGACCGAGGGCAGAAGCCGGGCAAAGAGCAGGAAGAGCTCGGCATCCGAAAAGATGCTGAAGTATGTGAACGGACATATTTTTGACGAGCTCTCCGTTTCGGTGCTTGCAGAAAAGTTCTATATGAGCCGCTCCCAGGTGGGAAGGATATTCAAACAGTCCACAGGAACTTCACCCTGGGAATATATAACGGCAAAAAGGCTTATCGCGGCAAGAGAGATGTTGAGCGAGGGTACTTCTGCCGGGGAAGCAGCGGAAAAATGCGGCTTTGGGGATTATTCATCCTTCTACAGAGCCTATGTCAAAAGATACGGGGAAAGCCCGAGAAAATAATATCACAAAGCGAAAAACCATATAACGAAGAATCACATAACTGTAGATCACATAACGAAAGAGGTATTTCAACATGGCTGAGCAAAAAAAATACAAGGCGGGAACATTTTTTCATCACATCTGTCAGGCCGCAAGGGAGCGCGCAGAATCGGTGGAGGATACGATCGCGTGGGCGGTGAAGCTGGGATATTCAGCAGCGGAGCTTGATGCGGATGACCTTGAGGGCACGGAGCTTCTTGCAAAAAAGGGTATGGCAGTAAGCAGCATTTACCGCAATTACAGCTGGCAGAAGGGGATAGACAAGGCTTTTATGGAGGATCATATCCGCATTGCCGGGCGCCTGGGGGCTTCAAAGATCATGGCGATCCCGGGCTTTTACACCGGTAAGGATCATGATAAAGCCGAGCTTGAGAAAATGCACGAAGGCATGAGGCAGCTGTCGGAGCTGGCAAAGGAAAACGGGCTTACTCTGACCATCGAGGATTATGATAATGCATTAAGTCCCATCGCCACCATGGATGGGATGCAGTCCTTCCTTGAAGCGGCGCCGGGTCTTAAGGTCACATTGGATACGGGCAACTTTATCTTCAGCGCGGAGGATGCCCTTAAGGCGCAGCAGAAGTTCCTGCCGCTGATCGTGCACGCACATCTTAAGGACCGCCTGTGGAGCCGAAAGGGAGAGGGTGATACTCTCGAATGTATAGACGGACGCATACTCTATCCCTGTGCGGTGTGTGACGGAGATATACCGATAAGAGAGGTAATGAGGGTGCTTTCGGAGAGCGGCTACGACGGATATGTGGTGGCCGAGCACTTCGGAAGCCGCTCCTACGCTGAGAACATGGAAAGATCCATTCTCAACATGAGAAAGGAAGGCTGGGTAGAATGATAAGAGTTACTGTATGGAATGAATACGAGCATGAGAGAAAGATCCCCGAAATAGGGAAGATTTATCCGGAAGGAATTCACGGTGCCATAAAAAAGATACTCTCTTCCGAGGATGATATGATCGTCCGCTGCGCTACTTTGGATGAACCGGAGCAGGGCCTTTCCGAGGGAATATTATCGGACACTGATGTGCTTATCTGGTGGAGTCATGCCAGGCAGGATGATGTCACGGATGAAAATGTGCAGAGAGTGATAGATCATGTTCACAGCGGGATGGGACTTATCGCTCTGCATTCCGCCCATTTCAGTAAAGTATTCAGGCGGCTCATGGGTACGCCCTGCACCCTTAGCTGGAAGCACGGCGACAGGGAGAAACTGTTTTGCGTAAATCCGGCGCACCCCATAGCGAAAGATGTGCCCGGATGCATAGAGCTCGAAGACGAAGAGTTGTATGGAGAGCCTTTTGCAATACCCAACCCCGATGAAGTGGTATTTATGGGATGGTTTGCAGGCGGGGCGGTATTCAGGAGCGGATGCACTTTTACCCGGGGATATGGAAAGATATTCTATTTCCAGCCGGGGCATGAAGAGAACCGCGTGTACGACCATCCGGATATCAGCAGGATCCTGATAAACAGCGTAAGGTGGGCAGCACCCGTAAAGCGCCTGGCATCGCCGCCCGACAATATAGAGCTGCGCTGAAAAGAAAGACTCTTTTTATAGCTTTTGAATCAGTTTTTGATCAACCTGATTTATAGCTTGTAGAATTCGTCCAGATACTTGCGGGTATTGATGCACATTTCCTTAAACAGCTCCCTTGACTGATCCATGGTGAGGGTGCCGCAGAGGGGCTGGTTTGCGAATGCCGCATAAATCTTATTGAGATCTCTTTCTTTGATGCCTTCGTAGGTAGCTTCGATGTTGGCAAGGTTGCGGTAAACAAGATTTGCCACGGTGATGGGAAGAGGCTTTGATACCACGGGTTTAACCTGATCGTTTGAGAAGATGCAGTTGGTCTCCACGATGCTTCCGATGGGCATTTGAGGCATCTGTCCCTGATTCGGGATATTCACATTTGATACCACTGTCTTGAATCCCAGCAGAGCCTTCATAAGGTCAACTGCTTCCTCCGCGGATTTGACCACGGGGAATTCCATTCGTCCTTCTGCCATCTCTATGGTCTCGGCTATTTTATCAGCCTGCATTTTTTCCCTGAAATCAACTGATGTAAGCCCGAACTGCCATTCCCGGACAGTTTCGGGATCTTTCAGATACCATGTGTTCGGCATAAACTCAACAAGATGCCTGTCACCTGCAGCGGCCAGTGCGCCATACTTTCTGAACATATCAAGCTTAACCTTGTTGCCGTATGCAAAGGGATCAGTCTTGAAAGCGAAGCGGTCATCTCCCTCTTCGTAGTAACCTTCCTCATAAAACTTATCCATAAACTCCGGAAGCAGTGCGAGCAGATCTATGTTCCGGTACTTCGCTTCGGTTATCCATGTAAAGTGGTTGATCCCGCAGGCATCGGTATAGATGTCCTGACGCTGCACGTCAATGCCTTTTATTTCTTTAAGCACGCAGGTAAGGAATTTCTGCGCATGGAACACTTCATGGCAGCAGCCGAAGGCTTTGATCGAGGGAAAAATATCGTACAGCACCTTGGTGCATATGCTCATGGGATTTGTGAAGTTGATAACCCATGCATCGGGGCAGACTTCTTTTATTTTGCGAGCGAACCCTTCATAGATCGGAACTGTACGCATTGCACGCAGCACTCCGCCGGGGCCTACGGTGTCACCGACTGACTGGTAGATACCGTACTTTTCGGGCGCGTGCACATCGCTGCGCATCTCGTTAAAGGTTCCGGGGAGAATGGATATCACCACAAAGTCCGCACCCTTTAATGCATCTTCGAGGTGCTCGCAGAGTGTGTAGTCAAATTTCGATTTTGTGCGGGGATCACGGTTTATATAATCTCCTATTTTTGCATTTCGCGCTGCGGCTTCCATATCAATGTCGTAGAGTGCGATCTCTCCGGAAAGGTTTTCCGAAACCGCCAGATCCGACATGAATGTACGTGCCCACTGTTTTGATCCGCCGCCTATATAGGCAATCTTGATTCTTCTTTCCATATCATTTTCCTCATATTGTATTTTTATGGATCTTTTACTATATACTGTACTGCTGATGTTTACGTGCAGGTGTGCATCTATACGGATGCGCATCTATACAAATGATATATATTTTTTAAGAACATTGTCAACAGTTTTATCATGCCGAAAGCGCGCGGGGAAGATAGAAAAAGCAGAGGCATCGGTGAGAGAGAAAAACTTATTTCAAATAAGGCGTACTTGCTGTATAATTATGTGGCCGAGAAGCGGAGAGAGCCGTGGCATCATTTGCATTAAGGCATAAGACATTAAGGCATAAGTAAAAGCGTGAAAATGAAAGAAATAACTTACGAAGAACTGAATAACCTGCAGAAGGATTCATATATACTGATAGATGTGAGAGATGAAGGGCTGAGAGCATACGGAATGATACCCGGTGCCCATGCGATAGATATTGAATCGGGGCCTGATGCGATAAGAGATGATTTAAAGCGGATACCTCAGGATAAAAAGCTGATATTCTACTGCGAGATAGGAAGAAAGACAAGGGACCTTGACGATAGCGAATTTTCGGAAGGACGAGAATGCTACAGCCTTGAAGGCGGATATCTCGGCTATGTCAGAGCCGAAATGTCGAATGAGGAAAGCCTTGAGGACAGGAAGAAAAAGGCCGAGGAGAGCATTCAAAAGAGGTTCCACAAGAAGCTGTTTTCACCATTTGCCAAGGCCTGCAAGACCTACCGCCTCATAAGCGAGGGGGATCATATCGCGGTATGCATTTCAGGCGGCAAGGATTCCATGCTGATGGCCAAGCTCTTTCAGGAGATAAAAAAGCACAGGCAGTGTAATTTTGATCTTACATTCCTTGTGATGGATCCCGGATATAATAAAGATAACAGAGCGCTCATCGAGAGCAACGCCAGGGCTTTGGGTATTCCCATCACCGTATTTGAGAGTGATATATTCGACGCGGTTGATACCATAGATAAAAACCCGTGCTATTTATGTGCCAGAATGAGAAGAGGATACCTGTACAGCAAGGCCAGTGAGCTTGGATGCAACAAGATCGCTCTCGGTCACCACTATGATGATGTGATCGAGACCATACTTATGGGGATGCTGCAGGGGGCGCAGATACAGACCATGATGCCCAAGCTGCACAGCACCAATTTTGAGGGAATGGAGCTTATCCGCCCGATGTATCTTGTGAGGGAGAGTGACATCTGTGCATGGCGCGATTATAACGATCTGCATTTCCTGCAGTGTGCGTGTCACTTTACGGATACCTGCTCCACATGCCACGAGGACGGCACAACCTCCTCCAAGCGCCTTGAGACAAAGAAGCTTATCGCCTCGCTTAAAAAGGAGAATCCTTTTATCGAGTCCAATATTTTTAAGAGCGTTGAGAATGTAAATCTCGACACCGTGATAGGATATAAAAAGAACGGTGTAAGACATCACTTTCTGGATGAATATGATATCTCCGAATAATAAAACAGGCTGGTGATAGTATGGCTGTAGAAGACGGCGTGTGGATCATGAAGGGCCTTGATCGGAATGACCCTTACAGGATACGTACATGGAATGAACTGGTAAACTGGATAAATGAAGTGGGATTTCTTCCCCTTTTTGCAAATGATGTGGAAGGTTTTTCCGCAGAGGAGCATGTATCGCCGGACTACTGGTGGACCGGGGTAAGGGATGAGGACCCATGGGAGTGGCGCGAGATAATAGCATCGAGCCACCGGGTGGCATACGGTAAATTCTTTGACCAGAAGGCAGGTTTTATAAGCCTTGAGTGGCTTCCCTATTTTGCCAATTTCAGGCGAAAGGGATATGATTTTGATTCCCGCTGGGAAGACGGGCTTGCAAGCCGCAGGGAAAAGATAATCATGGATATGCTGACCGGCAGGGATGAAGACGGGGATATGACTTTTCCCGATGATCAGATCCTTTCCACGGAACTTAAAAAGAAAGCCGGATTCGGAAAGGGCGGAGAGAAGAATTATTCCGGTATCGTCACAGGACTGCAGATGCAGACATATCTTGTGATAACCGATTTTAGAAGACGCACGAATAAAAAAGGTGAAGAGTACGGGATGGCAGTGTCGGTGATGCTTCCGCCCGAAGCGGTGTGGGGGTATGAAGCCGTAACCGCTGCCTACAATGAAAGCCCGGCAGGGAGCTACGACAGGATCGTATCGCGTGTCATAGAGAAGTTCCCCGGCGCAAAAGAGGGGGATGTTATCAGGCTGATCGGAAGGAGACCATAGATGTTTTATGCAATAAGGGAGACTTTACAGGAAATATCAAGAGAAGAACTGAATAACGCCGACTTTCAGTATGTGGCTGCAGTATCTTTCGAAGAGTGGATCAAAAGCCGCGACAGTTTTTTGCCCCGGCATGATCTTTACTGATCTTCCTTTTAATATCAAAAAAACTATTGACATAATATATTGCGCGCAATATAATTATGCAAAAGATAAGCAAAGGGGTGACCGATAATGTCACAGGAGTATGAACAACTGAAACTCGAAAACCAGCTGTGCTTCCCTATGTATGCATGCAGCAGAAAGATAGTGGGGAGCTACACGCCCTACCTCAGTCCCTTGGGTCTTACATACACTCAGTATATCGTACTGATGGTCCTTTGGGAAAAAGAATCCGTCAATGTGGGACAGCTCGGAAGTATTCTTCATCTGGATGCAGGGACACTCACACCGCTCCTTAAGAGACTTGAAAAAAGCGGATATGTTACCAGGGAAAGGTCAAAAGAAGACGAGAGAGTTACCGTCATAAAGATCACACCCGAGGGAAATGAGCTCAAGGAAAAATGCAAGGATATCCCGCTGAAAATGGCATCGGCAGGCTCTGCATTAACTCAGAAGGATGCGAAAGAGCTGTACAGATTATTGTACTTATTCCTTGAGGGATGACACTTTTTGCTTATAGATCAAAAAAGTGATCTGACCGATAGATACAAACATAGAAAACGTTCATGAAGTAAGGAGGAAAAATCATGACATACGCAGTAAGATACTACACTAAAACAGGCAATACCAAAAAGCTTGCCGACGCTATCGCAAATGTGCTCGGGGTTGAATCAATGCCCATCAGCGTACCTGTAAGTGAGCCTGTTGATTACCTCTTCCTTGGAAATTCATTTTATGCATTTACCATCGATCCCGAGGTCAGAAAGTTTGTTGCTTCACTTGATAAAAACAAAGTAGGAAAGATCGTAAACTTCGGCACTGCAGCAATGCTCAACTCCACCTACAGAAAGGTGAGAGCAGAGGCCAAAAAGGTCGGTGTTGAAATGGATGAAAAAGAGTTCCACTGCAGAGGCGAATTCAAGGGTGCCAACAAGGGAAGACCGAACGAGAATGATATCGCTGCAGCAGTTGAATTTGCAAAGCAGTATCTTTGATCGATATAAGATGATCGTGTAATAAAAATATCCTTGTTTATGTTTGCGTTATTTGCGGGGACAGAAGTTTCTGTCCCCGCAGTTTTTTACAATTCTGCCGCGTTTTTATTTTGGCCTCGATTTTTTTACTTTATACCTTTTTATACAATTATGATATAATTCTGTCTTGAAGTTGTTTGAATACGAAAAGGAGAATTCATGAACAAAATGGTCAGAAAAGCGGAAAATAAAGACTTGGACAAAATTCTGATCCTGTTGCAGGAGGTGCTTGAGCTTCACGCAAAGATAAGACCGGATATATTTGTCCCGGGTACAACCAAGTATAATAAAGAGGACCTGGAAGAATTGCTTAAGGATGAGCTGAAACCGATCTACGTGGCGGTCGATGAAAAGGATGAGGTGCTGGGATACGCCTTTTGTCAGATAAAGGAGCGCCCAGCCATGCCTTTTATGGTTCAGTTTAAATATCTTTTTATCGATGATCTGTGCGTGGATGAAAGCTGCAGAGGTCAGCATGTGGGGAGCCGGCTTTTTGAATATGTCAAAGAGGAAGCCAAAAAGCTCGGCTGCTATCATGTGACGCTCAATGTGTGGGAAGGGAATGACAACGCCAATGCTTTCTATGAAAAAATGGGCATGAAAACCTTAGAGTGTCAGATGGAATTTATTTTATAATAAAACTATCGAAGAGGTGTTAAATGGACATTATTAAAACAATAGCTGAAGAATTATCGGTTAAGCCGTGGCAGGTCGAGGCTGCCGTAAAGCTTATCGACGAGGGCTGCACGATCCCTTTTATAGCAAGGTACAGAAAGGAAGCCACCGGCACTCTGAACGACGAGCAGCTCAGAAATCTGGGAGAGAGACTTGAGTATCTGAGGAATCTCGAGGAAAAGAAGCAGACCGTGCTTTCAAGCATCGAGGAGCAGGGAGCTCTTACGGATGAGCTAAAGGAAAAGATAATCGCCGCCACCACCGTTACGGCGGTTGATGACCTTTACCGCCCTTACAGACCGAAGAGAAAGACCCGCGCAAGTGTGGCAAAGGAAAAGGGGCTCGAACCGCTGGCAGTGATCATCAGGCTTCAGATGACCAAAAAGAGCCTCGAAGATGAAGCTTCGCCTTACGTAAATGAGGAAAAGGGTGTCGGCAGTGCGAAGGAAGCCATAGAAGGCGCTATGGATATCATTGCGGAGGAGATATCGGATGATGCGGATTATCGCACCTATATCCGCGATATCACCATGGGCCAGGGAAACATTGTTTCCGAGGCCAAGGATGACAAAGCCGAGAGTGTGTACGAAAACTATTATCATTTCACCGAGCCTGTGGGAAAGATAGCCGGCCACCGCATTCTTGCCATCAACAGAGGTGAGGCGGAAAAGGTGCTCAACGTGTCTGTCGAGGCCCCCAGGGACAGGATCATAGGCTATCTGGAGAAAAAGATAATTGTAAACGATAACGAGAATACCAAGCCCGTGCTGCAGGCTACCATCGCCGACAGCTATGACAGGCTCATCGCTCCCTCCATCGAGCGCGAGGTCAGGAATATCCTCACCGAAAAGGCGGAGGACGGCGCAATTTCCGTGTTCGGAAAGAACTTGAGGCAGCTTCTTATGCAGCCTCCAATCGCGGGAAAGGTCGTGCTCGGATGGGACCCCGCTTTCAGAACCGGATGCAAGCTTGCGGTCGTGGATCCCACGGGAAAGGTTATGGACACAAAGGTCATCTATCCCACCGCTCCGCAGTTTAAGGTTAATGAAGCCAAGGCGGATCTAAAGAAGCTGATCGACAAATACAATATCGAGCTTATCTCTGTCGGGAACGGAACCGCTTCCAGAGAGTCGGAGCAGGTGATAGTTGAGCTTTTAAAGGAGATAAAAAAGCCGGTTCAGTATGTGATCGTAAACGAAGCCGGCGCATCCGTATATTCGGCAAGTAAGCTTGCCACCGAGGAATTCCCTCAGTTTGATGTTGGGCAGAGAAGCGCCGCATCCATCGCAAGACGCCTTCAGGATCCTCTTTCGGAGCTGGTTAAGATCGATCCCAAATCCATCGGAGTGGGTCAGTACCAGCACGATATGAATCAGAAAAAGCTTGGGGAGACTCTGACAGGTGTAGTGGAAGACTGCGTTAACAGCGTGGGAGTGGATCTTAACACCGCTTCGGTTTCCCTGCTTGAATACATATCGGGTATCAGTAAGACAATAGCAAAGAATATCGTTGAATATCGCGAGGCAAACGGAAAGTTCACATCCCGTGCCCAGCTTCTCAAAGTTCCCAAGCTTGGGCCCAAAGCTTACGAGCAGTGCGCCGGATTTATGAGGATATCGGACGGAAAAGACCCTCTCGATTCCACCAGTGTGCATCCCGAGAGCTATAAGGCGGCGGAGCTTCTCATCAAAAAGCTTGGATTTGAAAAGGGTCAGCTTGTAAATATCAGAAAGGCCGGAACAAATGACAATGCGATGTTTAAGCTTATGGCCGGAAAGCTTGATAAGGCAAAGACCGCAAAGGAGCTTGAGATAGGAGAGATCACTCTTTCGGATATTCTGAAGGAGCTGGAAAAGCCCGCCCGTGACCCCCGTGAAGATATGCCAAAGCCGGTGCTACGAAGCGATATTCTCGAGATGAAGGATCTGAAGCCCGGAATGATACTCAAGGGAACAGTGAGAAATGTTATCGATTTCGGCGTGTTTGTGGATATCGGTGTGCATCAGGACGGCCTTGTGCATATATCCCAGATATGTGACAGATATATCAAGCATCCCCTTGAAGCGGTGAGCGTCGGAGACGTGGTGGACGTGCAGGTGATATCCGTGGATACGGCAAAGAAAAGGATAGCCCTCACCATGAAGATACAGGAAGATAAGTCAAAATAAAGATGCTCAAAATCCATCAATAAAAAAATTGACTAAACCCCTGTAAAGAGTTTATTATTGAATGTATACGGAATATATCTTCACCGATATATGAGAGCACTTAACAATAAGGAGGTATTTTTGTCATGCCATTGGTAACAACAAAAGAAATGTTCAAGAAGGCTTATGACGGCGGATATGCTGTCGGCGCTTTCAACGTCAACAACATGGAGATCGTTCAGGGTATCACCGAAGCTGCAGGAGAGCTTGAGAGCCCTGTAATCCTTCAGGTTTCAAAGGGCGCAAGAGCTTATGCAAACCACACCTACCTCGTAAAGCTTGTTGAAGCAGCTGTAGAGGAGAATCCTCAGATTCCCATCGCTCTTCACCTTGATCACGGTGATACTTTTGAGCTTTGCAAATCCTGTATCGACGGCGGATTCACATCTGTTATGATCGATGCTTCATCCAAGTCATTTGAGGATAACATCGCTCTCACCAAGCAGGTTGTTGAATATGCGCACGACAAGGGCGTAGTTGTAGAGGCAGAGCTTGGAACTCTTGCAGGTATTGAGGACGAGGTTGTAGTTGAATCAGGTAAGGAAGCATACACCAGACCCGAAGAGGTTGAGGAGTTTGTTGACAAGACCGGATGCGACTCACTCGCTATCGCTATCGGAACCAGCCATGGCGCTTACAAGTTCACCGCAGCTCAGTGCACCAGAAATGCTGACGGAATCCTTGTTCCCCCGCCGCTCCGCTTCGACGTGCTCAGGGAGTGCATCAAGAGACTTCCCGGATTCCCCATCGTTCTTCACGGTTCATCTTCGGTTCCTCAGGAATTCGTTAAGATGGTTAACCAGTATGGCGGAAACATGCCCGATGCTGTAGGTATTCCCGAGGAGCAGCTCCGCGAGGCAGCTAAGCTTGCAGTATGTAAGATCAATATCGATTCCGATATCCGTCTTGCTATGACCGCAAACATCCGTAAGTATTTTGCAGAGCATCCCGATCACTTCGATCCCAGACAGTATCTCAAGCCCGCCCGTCAGGCTGTTAAGGATATGGTTGCTCATAAGATCGTTAACGTTCTCGGTTCCGATCACAAGATCTGATAAGGGATCTAACACAAAATATTGCGTTTTTCAAAAGCAGCCCTACAGAAAGGGCTGCTTTTTCTTGATTTTTAAGCAAAAAACATATATAATATATTTCGTGGGAAGCTGTTTTAAAAGCTGTATTACAGAGGCGATACTATGTTAAAAGACAATAGGTACTATCAGCGAACGCTGGTTTCAGTGCCGGCGATCCTTCACGAAAAAGAGAGCAACAGAGAGATCAGTTGCATGGTTAGAGACATCAGTGAGAACGGGATATGCTTTGAGGTGCCTGTCAGAGAAAGAAATGTGGACAGCCTAAGCGAGGGCGGATCGTTGCATTTCCAGTTTATAGATACATATCAGTACGGAAAAGAAGTAGAAACCGATGTGCTGTCAAACGACGGCAGGATCCGTTACATGCGACTCTACGATGACATTCTGAGAGTAGGATGCTATGTAACGGGAGACGATTTCCAAAAATACGCTGTCCGAAGGGAAGTTGTCAGAGGTTATAACAGGACAGCAACAGCATAGATAGGGGAAGGCGCAGATATCAGTTTATGTGTTGTCTGCGCTTTAAGTATATACGGGAGTAATATCCATGACGATACAGAGTTATATGAACCCTGATTTCACGTGGCCGAAGAAGCTGCTTTTTTTTGCGGCTGCTCTGGCAGGGGTTCTTTTGTGTAATCTTTTGATATATGGGTGGAGCTGCCTTCGCGGATCCGGGAAAAAGAGTAAAAACAAGGGACCCGACGGATATATGAACAGGCTCCAGAGATTTTATGAGCTTGTGATCTCGGCCACATCTGTCATGTCCTTTGCCTGTGCTTATGTGGTGCTCAACCATGTGTACAGCCTGTATGAAGGAACCACCGACAGCGGAGCGATGGGTGTGTTCCTGAATATATGGGGGAACTGGAAGGACTTTGCCCTGCTGCTTCTTATATGCCTTTCATGTGTGATAAACACGTTCCTCGATAAGCTGATCATCCCTTTAAAAGCTGTATCAAGGGAGCAGATCGCGGTTATCAGGATGCTTGGAATGTTCTATGCCATCATAGCGATCATGCTGCTTGATGTGATAGGTGACTCCAGCGAATACAGTCCCGTCATGATGTATTACCTCGGACTCATGGTCGGAAGGTTTGTATACTTCGATGCAACCTTTAAAGACTTCCTGCGAGCCATGAAGAACATGTTTGTGAGTGCTCCGATATTGCTGCTTGGTCTGCTTCTGGCGTGGCTTATGTGCTTTTTCGGATTCAAGGCAGAATTCCTTTTGGAGAAGAATTATTATATAGTCGGAGTATTCTATACGCATCTTTTCCTGCTGGCGGCGGTATTTGTATGTCACCATGTTCAGCAGATAATAATAAAAAGCAGATCCAAAAAGAAATAAAAGACGAAAAAGCAAGAAACAGAAAAAACAGAAGAACAAAAAACAGAAGAACAAAAAACAGAAGAAAAAGAAACAGAAAACAAGAAACAGAATACAAAAGATATATCATAATTAATAAAAGGCAGGATAAAGAAACAATTAATGAGAATAGTTTTCGTGCGCCACGGAGAGCCAAATTACGAGAAAGACTGTCTGACAGAACAAGGGAAAATACAGGCACAGCGGCTGGTGGACAGACTGCGCCGCGAGGGGATAGAAGAAATCTGGGCCTCCCCCATGGGACGTGCTCAGGAAACGGCGGATCCTACGGCAAAGGCTCTGGGACTGCCGGTGCATACTCTGGATTTCATGCATGAAGTATACTGGGGGAGCATAGACAGCGAGTTACCTTATCAGGACGGACATCCCTGGGACAGTGCGGATGAGATGGCCAGAAAGGGGATCAACCTCAACAGCACCGATTGGAGAGAAAGTGAATATTTCAGAACAAACAGAGTGCTTGAATCTGTTGATGCGGTAGAAAAGGGAATCGACGAATGGCTTGAAAGCTACGGTTATGTCAGAGAGGGTTATTACTACCGCCACACAGTAAAGGAAGAATCACATCGGACCATTGCGCTTTTCAGCCACGGAGGATCTTCCGCCGCAGCTATGGGGCACATTCTCAACATGCCGTTTCCCTATGCGTGTGCACTCTTTCACCTGAATTTTACCGGCATAACCACCATCAGGTTCGGGAAAGAGGAAGGTCCGGGCACACTCCCGAGTATGGAACTCGTAAATGATACAGGGCATTTAAGATAGATTATAAATCGGTGATCATAGCATGGATGATAAGAATCTTGAGAAAAAACTTCCGCTGCTTTCCGGAAAGGGAATGTGGCACACTAACGACTGCGACGGGGCTTATCCGCAGCTTCATCTTTCCGACGGACCTCACGGCCTGAGAAGACAGGAGGAGAATGTCAGATCAAACAACGACAGCTACGAGTCGACCTGTTATCCCACAGCGAGCTGCCTTGCTGCCACGTGGGACAGGGAGCTTCTTAAAAAGGTCGGAGATTCCATCGGTAAAGAAGCGATAGACGCGGATGTATCGGTGGTCCTTGGGCCGGGAGTCAATATAAAAAGATCTCCCCTCTGCGGAAGAAATTTTGAGTATTACAGCGAGGATCCCTACCTTGCCGGGGAGATGGGTACATCATTCATAAAGGGCGTGGAGCAAAACGGAGTAGGTACTTCTCTTAAGCATTTTGCGGCAAACAATCAGGAAACAAGACGTATGACTTCCAACAGCCGCGTTGACGAGAGAACTCTCAGGGAGATCTATTTAAGCGCCTTTGAGAGCTGTGTCAAAAATGCCTCACCTGCAACGGTGATGGTTTCGTATAATTATCTGAACGGTTATAAGGCTACCGAGAACAGGCATCTTTTGAAGGATATCCTGAGGGATGACTGGGGATACGAAGGCGTGACCGTCTCGGACTGGGGAGCCTGCATAGACCTTGCAAAGTCGGTAAAGGCAGGACTCGATCTTGAAATGCCCGGTCTTGGAAAAGTCCATCTTGAAAAACTGAAAAAAGATATCGAAGCAGGAGTTATCACAGAGGACGAGATCGCTTCCGCCATCAGCCGCATGGAAAAGCTGATAGAAAAATATGCTGTAGAGAACAGGAAAAAAACCGGCAAAGCAGAATTCGATCCCCACAAGACCGCACTTGAAGCCGCACTTTCCGGAGCTGTGCTTCTCAAAAACGATGACGGTACTTTGCCTTTAAAGAAGCGCGGGAAGATAAATGTTATCGGAGAGCTAGCCCGCACCGTGCGATTCCAGGGCGGTGGCAGCAGTCATATCAACACAAGGCCCCAGCCGAATATTATAGACGAACTGAAAGAGGCGGGATTTGAAGTTAATTTTGCTCCGGGCTACAGAGTGGATACGCAGGCTGTGGATGAAGCTCTTATAGCCGAGGCAGTTACGCTTATCGGAAACGGCCATCCCACGATTTTCTGTGGTGGGTTGACCGATCTTGCGGAAGGAGAAGGATACGACAGAAAGTCTCTTGACCTTCCGGAAAATCAGCTTAAACTGATCGAGCGGATGGGTGGTAAGGATGTCATTTTCCTCTCTTTCGGGGGCTCGCCTTTTGCTGTGCCTTTCCTTAACAAAATGAAGGCGATGCTTCATATGTATCTCGGCGGAGAAGCTGTGGCGAAGGCAGCAGTCATGCTCCTTACCGGAGAGGCAAATCCTTGCGGAAAACTGGCAGAAACCTGGCCGGTAAAACTATCTGATACACCTTCCTGCAATAGTAACAAAGAGACTTCGAACGAGATATATTACAAAGAAGGCCTGCTTGTGGGATACAGGCATTATGACACTCGTGACATAAAACCTCTTTTCCCCTTTGGATATGGGCTTTCATATACAACATTCGAATACTCCGAGCTACTGCTCACCGCGGGAAACGGCAACAACAGAAAAGTCAGCTTTAAGGTACGAAACGCGGGTAAGATCCCAGGTGCCGAGATCGCTCAGGTGTATGTGGAAAATCCCGATGACGGGTTTATACGTGCAAAGCGGGAGCTTCGCGGATTTGAAAAAGTATTCTTAAATCCCGGTGAGGAAAAGACCATAGAGATCATGCTGGATGACAGGGCTTTTTCCGTATTTGATACCGGCCTCGGAAGGTTTAATGTCGCATCGGGACATTACAGGATCTGTGTCGGACCGAGCAGCAGGGAACTTCCTCTTCGCGGAATGATCCCGGCCGAGGGAAAGAACTACAAGACGGATCCCTCGGGAACGGACCTTAATGTGTTCATCGGAAAAGAAGACAGTGATCTTGATCATGTTAAGCCCGGAGAGTATTCTGTTTATAACAGCCTTGGAGAATTATCAAAGAAATCTCTTCTCGGAAAGATAATGATGAAGCTTGCAATAAGGATCGTTTACATGGTGCTCAAAAAGCCTCATGACGATCCGGAGGTCATGATGGCGGTGGAGACCATAAAGGATGGACCTCTTGACTGCGTCATCCTGCAGAGTGGCGGAATCCCCTACGGAATAGCTACAGCAATAGTAAGACAGGCTAACAGAAAGAAGTAATGGCACAGGATCAGGCTTTAAGGAAGCGGACGTAAAGAAACGCCGGGATAAAGGCAATAAAGAAAGATCAGGGTGAATTATATGGGCGATCACAGCGGCAACAGGGTACTTGCTATATGTTATGACTTTGATAAAACCCTTTCCCCCACCGACATGCAGGCTCAGGGATATATACAGTCCGTCGGATATGATGTTAACGAATTCTGGGAAAAGACGGATGCGCTCGCCCTTGCAAATGAGATGGATTCCAATCTGGCATATATGTATGTCATGATGGAGGAAGCAAGGGGAAGACTTATATTTAACAGAGAAAAGCTGGAAGAGTACGGCAGCAGAGTACAGCTTTTCCCCGGGGTTGAAGACTGGTTTGAAAGGGTGAACGGCTACGGAAAAGAGAAGGGTATCTCGGTTGAGCATTATATCATCTCTTCGGGACTGAAGGAGATGATAGACGGAACCGCCATTGCCAAAAAGGGTGTGTTCAAAAAGGTATATGCCAGTAGCTTTTTCTATGATGAAAGAGGCGTTGCGATCTGGCCGGCGCAGGTGGTCAATTATACTAACAAGACCCAGTATCTTTTCAGGATAAGCAAGGGTGTGCTGGATGTAAACGATAATAAAGTAAATGACTTTTTCATGCCGGAAGAAATGCATGTGCCATTCAGGAATATGGTATACATAGGCGACAGCGATACGGATATTCCCTGCATGAAGCTTGTGAATTCATACGGGGGCCATTCGATAGGAGTGTATCATCCCGAGACGAAGAATAAAGAAAGAGTGCTTAAGATGCTCAGAGACAACCGCGTGCGTTACATCGCACCCGCGGATTATACGGACGGTTCGGAGCTTGATGGGCTGCTTAAAGCGATAATAGATAAGACAGCCTCTTACGAAGTGCTTGAGACAAAGCATGTGAACGATATGCATGAGGCGAAGGCTTAATCCGATCCGAGGGCGGAAAGTATCCGTTCCATCCGATCATCCCTGACATGCCATACTGTAGTAAGGGGCCAGGGAAGCTCCAGAACATAATCACGATCCCTTGAAGGTAATCCTTCGAGGGATTTTTTGAATGTTTCCGCATCCTTGTAGAGGAGCTTTCCGAACTCGCATGGGACATATTCTTTGGGATCGTTTTTCTCGGTGACGGACACTCTTTTGAAGCTGGTCTTTCCGTATGCGCCCTGCACTTTTTCGTATTTTACACGCTCGGTAACGGAGCCTTCGGATGGTGCTTCAAGCAGCACGGTTCCTGTTTCGAGAAGTCTTTTCCATACGAGGGATCTGACCGTTTCTTCGGGCAGGGGAAAGTCGAGACGGTCTTTTATTTCCTTCACGGATAAGCCTTTATCCGTCAGGGCTTTTATCTGACCGCCCGCCGCAAAATCCATTGTGAAATTGGACAGAGCCTTTTTAAAGTATTTGCCTTCCATGCTTTCATCATAACAGAAACCTGTTAAAAGATGTATTAAAAAATGTGATGATGGTGTAAAATACTATAGAAGGTCAGACTTGTGGAAGAAGTCGGAAAGGATAATATGAATTCAGACAGGACGTGTTCGGGAATTAACGATAAAAGCAGAATTATCAAGATGATCCTTCGCATAACGATCCTTGCGGCGGCGGCAGCCCTTATTGTTGCCGGTATTTTCACGCAGGGATTTGCCGACGTGAGAGGAAAGGCCATTATGATCTGCCTCGAATGTATTGGGATAGGATAAACGAAAAAATGAGCAGTATAAAACTTTTAAATCTTGAAACTCTGGCGGAGTATCACAGGAATCTCTGCAAGCATCCCGAGCTCAGAGAAATGTTTTTTGAGCTCACTTTAAAATGCAACGAGAACTGCTTCCACTGCGGAAGCAGCTGCGGCGCGGACAGGCCCGGCGGGCTTCCCGTGGAGGAATATAAAAGAGTGCTTGATGAGATAAAGGCAAAGTACGGAACAAGGCCTTATATCGCCATCACCGGAGGAGAGCCTCTCATGTATCCGGACTTTTTTGAGTTTACGGAATATGTGAGAGATTCCGGCTTCAACTGGGGAATGACCAGCAACGGAACACTCATCACAAAAGAGGTGGCACACAGGCTGGCAGAAGCCGGAATGAAGACGATATCCGTCAGCATCGACGGCATCCCCGAGACCCACGACAGATACAGAGGCTTCCCAGGGGGATACAAAAAAGCCATGGAAGGCATTCAGAATCTGATCGATGAAGATGCCTTCGGTTCAATTATGATCACCACCGTGGTAAACCACGAAAACATAAACGAGCTCGACGCACTTTTTGAGATGGTGGACAACACCGATATCAACGAGTGGAGGCTCACGGGAATCGAGCCCATCGGAAGGGCGCTGGACCATGAAAATCTGCTCCTCACGCCGGAAGATAATATAAGGCTGATGGAGTTCATAAAGGAAAAGAGGGCGCTTAAGCTTCCCGTTACTTATTCCTGCTGTCATTACCTGGGAGAGAAATACGAAGCGGAAGTGAGGGACTGGTATTTCCTCTGTAATGCGGGTGTGTATGTGGCCGGAGTCACTTCAAACGGGGATATCAGCGCCTGCCTTGACATACCCAGATCCGAAAGGACCATTCAGGGAAATATATTAAAGGACAGCTTTACAGATGTGTGGGAGAACAGATTCGAGCTTTTCAGGACCCCTTTATCGGAGCTGAACGAAAAATGCAAAGAATGTGCTCAGGCAAAGTTTTGCAGGGGCGGGTCGTATCACAGCTGGGACTTTGAAAACGACAGGCCTCTCGTATGCATGAAGGAAGTGTTATTCTGAGATGAAAAAAATAAGTGATCCCCTGCCGGATAAAGAAGAAAAACAAGCAACCGCACGACTGGCGGTGGTAGGGGTTTCGGGAAATGTGTTCCTGGCGGTTTTCAAACTGGCAGCAGGCCTCCTGGGCCATTCTGCCGCTATGATCTCGGACAGTGTGCACACGCTTTCGGATGTGTTTGCAACGGTCATCGCTTTTATCGGAGTATCGATCTCGAGAAAGCAGGCTGACGAAAAACATCCCTACGGACATGAAAGAATGGAATGTGTGGCTTCGTGGGTGCTTGCGACCATTCTGATCATAACAGGTGCGGGGATAGGATACAGATGCATCAGAGCCATCGCAGACGGAAGCTATAAGCAGATGCAGACGCCGGGTCTTTTACCGGTTATCGCCGCTGCGGTTTCGATACTGGTGAAAGAAGCTATGTTCTGGTACACCATGTACTATGCAAGAAAGCTCAGATCAAGCGCGTTTAAAGCGGATGCCTGGCATCACCGTTCCGATGCTCTGTCTTCTGTGGGAGCGCTGGTGGGCATTATCGGTGCAAGGCACGGATTCCCGGTTCTCGATCAGATCGCCGGCATCATCATCTGCGTGATGATCCTGGGAGTGGCCGTCGGGATATTCAGAGATGCGGTGGAAAAGATGCTGGATACCGCCTGCGACCCTAAATTTGAGGAAGAGCTTAAGGATTTTGTCAGAGATTTTTCGGAGTCGGAGAACTGCAAGATCGGGTTGGATCTGCTCCGCACGCGCAAATTCGGTGAAAAGATATACGTTGAGATGGAGATAAATGCAGACGGCAACATGCCTCTTATCCAGGCCCACGAGATCGCGGAAAAGCTGCATGAAGGAATAGAAAAGAAATTCGAAGATGTAAAGCATATCATGATCCACGTCAATCCTGCGGGATATCATTATGATGTTCCGGATAAGCTCTGATGTTTAAGAAAGGAATATGCCCGTGAAAAAGTTAAATCTGCAAAGAATGATCGCACTGGGAATGGCAGCTGTTTTAAGTTTCTCTCTGAGCGCATGTACATTTAGAACGCAGCAGGGGCCTATCAACCAGCCATCCCACAGCGACAATGACAAAGACAAAGACGAAACACCCGAAGACGAAACACCCGAAGACGAAACACCCGAAGACGAAACACCCGAAGAACCGGCCGATACCGTAGAACTTCCTGAAGTTGACATTAATGATCTTCCCCCGTTAGGTGAGGATGAAGTCTCCCACGATGACGGAGAGGGTGATGAAAACAGCGGCGTAGAATACGCGAACGACTGGACATATTCATGGATCGTCAGGGAAGATGTGGAACGTCACAAATATGAGGATGACTGGTCACATCTTCTTGTTAGCGTGGAATATCAAAAGCTTCATCTTTCGGAGGAAGCAAAGGAGAAATATCCCGATCTGGCTGTTTCCGTTGAGATCGCAGACGATATTATAGCAACGGAAAATGAGAATCTGTATATTGCAAACTGCAATGGGTTAAACAATATTACCGAGGAAGATAAGAATTCAAGGATCATGGATTTCGGATGCGTGAGGGGAGATGATTCCGATATCTATGTTAGAAGATCGAGCGGAGGCGTTCTGAGCTTTGTCAATGTAAGAGACAATCTTATAGCGTATGAGTTTGCCGATTTTTCATTTATGGGATTTAACTATGATATCGAGACAGGTAAAGCCATAGAGCTTGAAGATTTTGTGTCGGATACGGATGCGCTTTACGAAATGGTAGCCCAAAAAGCACTTGATCAGAAGCAGGAGTGGGAAAAGGGCTTTTTCGGAAGTGTAGAGGACGTCGACATGGATGCGCTTGTTGAAAGCGTTAAGAATGCCGTATCATACGGCGGAGGTGCGTGGACGCTCGACAATCAGGGCGTGACATTCTACTTCAGTACCGGATATATCGGATACACTTATATGCAGGTGCAGGTTCTTTTTGCGGAAGATACGGACGGCCGGATATTCAACGGAAAATACGGCGAACCCGATACATGGACGGTATATCTTCTCGATAATGTTGATTACAGTTTCACGAATGATAAGGGCGGAAAAGTTAACACATTCACATCCTATGGATATGAAAACACAGAGGTGTATGGGTATAGTGAATATCTGATATATAACGGGAATAATTATCAGGAAGAATATGAAGCAGATAATGTGAGGCATATCCTGGCGCATAAGGACGGCAGCACCTGGATGTATATGTTCTACACCGAGTATTGGACAGGTATGCTGGATATATTTGAGCTGACGGATGACGGAGTGTTTAAGTCTCAGACGAATAAAAAATTAGCCATGGCAGCGTATCCTGATGGGATAAACAATGCCTTTGACCGGCTGGGATATTACGCGGTACCTGTCTTTACAGACATGGAAAATATAATTTTTGAAAGACGAACGGATATCCTTTCCACCTGTTTATCAAATGTCCATTATGATACAGAACGTGACGGATCGCTCTACATGCTTGATGAATATTATAATTTCACGGAAGAGACACAGCACGAGCTTACAACGGTGATCGATCTTCCGGATATTCCGATAGTTGATAAAGCAGGAAATGAAACAGGAGAATATGTCGATATTCCAACCGGAAGCATTCTTAAGATGATCAGAACGGACGGAGATAAAAATGTGGATTTTGAGACGCAAAACGGCGAGCTGATAAGACTCGAGATCGTCTCCGGAAAAGACTACGGATCCGCATACGGAAGAGGTATTATAGTATCAGGAGAATATGTGGAACAGTATAATGTTTTTGAAGTGCTGATGTTTGCGCAGTAATACTGTTTAAAGTAATACTATCTAAACACGATTAAGATATACTAAAGCGATAATGCGCTTATGATGGCGGTGTCAGTTTTTGGGCCGTTCTCATAGGCGCATTTTGTTCCCGCATTTCCGGCCGACTCCGGAAAAAGACCGCAGATGTCCGCACCGAGAATGGTTCTGTTTTTACGGATGTTTTCAAGGATCGTGATCAGTACTTCCATGCTCATGTTTCCCTGATCCCAGTTTGTCTTTACTTCCGATTCATCGAGAATGTCCTTGTCCACCGAGATATAGACCGGAAGCGAAGCAGGTGAAGGCTCATACAGTTTAATCATCTTGGGGTTGCTTAGAGCCTCATTAATACTTGTAAGTTCATCCTGAGATACTGTTACAAGTTTATCAGAAAAGTCATCTCCAAAAGTCCCGTCGCCCAAGGCACCGTCACCCAAAGTGTTGCCACCCTGATCTATGCGAGGACCTATCATATACATCTTCCTGAGATTCTTATCCTTTTCAAGCACTTCTTTTGCCCATGAGCCGCAGCTTAACATATCAAACATTGCAGGTTTCATATCGGTGTGATTATCGAAAAAAACAAGCTCGTAAGGCATCTTTATCTCTTCGGTAAAGAGCCTTGTCATGTAGTGATAATTACCGGAGTCGATGAGGTGGATGCCGCTGAAAAACTCTTCGCCGATCTGCCGGGCTATTTCAGTATGTTCCAGGATCCTTTTTTTAATTTCTTTTTTTGCTTCTTCATCGCAGTACATATCACACCCGGAAATATCGCTGCAGTCGATAAATTGAAACCCCGGATAATCATTCGGATCATATGTGTTTGTAAAGTTAACTGCGATCATACAGTCATGCCTTTCTGCGGTTGGTTGCCGGATCATTTAAAGTATACTTTAGCTAACAGATAATATCAAACATAACAGCGCCTGCGCAAAAGGATCAATTATGAATTTATTCATAGCCAAACGGGGTAAAGTATTATAGAATTATAATACAATTCAGGGCAGAGTATTAGTTGAGCATTATCTATAGTCTATATGATCAATGGAGATTTTGATATGAAAAAAGAAAAATTCGATCCGAGAAATAATCTTATATTCAGGATACTTGCGGTGTCACTGGCTTCACTTATAATGGCACTTAATATAAATACCTTTGTGCACACCGGAGGCCTTTTGCCCGGCGGCGCCAGCGGCCTTACCCTGCTTTTACAGGAGGTGTTTCTGAAGTTTCTGGGCATCACTATCCCTTACACACCCATAAACATTCTGATAAACGCATTTCCTGTGTATATCGGGTTCAGATTTATCGGAAAGAAGTTTACTTTCCTTTCCTGCTGGATGATAGTTCTAACAGGCATTCTTACCGATGTTCTGCCTTCATATGTGATCACGCAGGATACTCTGCTTATAAGCATCTTCGGAGGCATCATAAACGGATTTGCCATCTGCCTCTGCCTGTTTGTGGATGCCACAAGCGGAGGTACGGATTTTATAGCGATGTATCTGTCGGAGAAAAACGGCATAGATTCATTTCATGTTCCGCTTATCATAAATGCGGTGATCCTTACGGCAGCAGGCTTTCTGTTCGGATGGGACAAGGCACTTTACTCCATTATCTTCCAGTACGCCACTACGGCGGTCATCCGCGTGCTGTACCGAAGGTATCAGAGGGCGACATTGTTTGTCGTGACGGATAAACCTTCCGAAGTGGCGGATCTGATCTATAAGAATTTTAATCACGGAGCTACCGTTCTTGAAGGTGAGGGATCATACGAACACACGGAGAAAAAGGTCATCTACTCCGTGGTGTCGAGCGCGGAATCGGGGAAAGTAACACAGATGGTAAAAGAAGTGGACCCTCACGCTTTCGTGAACGTGATCAAAACGGAAAGGCTGCTTGGGAATTTCTACAAGAGGCCTACCGACTGAGGATTATTTGGTGTATGCGTCATCGGGATTGGGCCAAAGCCTGAAACATGGGAATCCGCCGTATTTGTTGTGATCTGCGGTCCACACCTCGAGCTGTCCGTTATCCACCCGCTTACATATCCTCCAGGTGTCGACATTGCTGAAGTTTTTGTCTCTGCCGGGTATTTTTCCTTCCCTTTTAACTTTGTAGCTGGGGACCAGAGCCGGGTTGTTGGATGTGGTACTGGCACCCATAGATTCGTTAAGGGCACCGTAAAAGCCTGTGCTTCCATCCTTTTTGCCAAAGTATGAGACCGTGCCGTGGAAGCAGTTATAGGGATTGCTCTCGTTTGAAACCACCAGGTAGACGGAATACGTCTCTGTCACGCCATCCACAGTGGCGCTGACCTTTTCTTTTGATCCTGTCCAGTTTTCCCACTGATAGAAGGCATCGGTATTAAGACCGAGCGCCACGTAGGTGGCAGTCGCGATCCTTTCGGCTGTGACCAGATCTTTGGCCTTTCTGGACTTATTTACCTGTTTTACCATTATGGGGGTGATCACTCCGATGAGCACGGCCATGATCGCAATAGCGATTATGAGTTCAAGAAGAGAGATACCCTTGTTGCTTTTCATATCTATCATCTCCACTCTGAGCCATTATTAGAGGACTCACTTTTACAGTATCACAGCGGGGGCGCGGAGTCAAATCGCAAACCGATGAATTTTTGATCATTAATTCGTAACATTTGCGCATATAGCTGTTTTGATCCGACAATGTACAAAAGGGACTCCGAATGATATATTGAGAATACAGTTTTGAAATACAAAGGACTATAATATGGATTTTAAATTACACTCCGATTATCAACCGACCGGCGATCAGCCGCAGGCTATAAAGGATCTGGTTGAGGGATTCAAGGCGGGCAATCAGTTTGAGACTCTGCTCGGCGTTACAGGCTCCGGTAAGACTTTTACCATGGCCAATGTTATTGCGGCTTTAAACAAGCCTACGCTTATCATCTCGCACAACAAAACTCTTGCCGGTCAGCTCTACGGAGAGATGAAAGAATTCTTTCCCGAGAATGCGGTTGAGTATTTTGTATCCTACTACGATTACTATCAGCCCGAAGCTTATGTGCCCCAGTCGGATACTTACATAGCCAAGGACTCTTCGATAAATGACGAGATAGACAAGCTCCGCCTCTCAGCCACAGCCTCTCTTTCAGAGAGAAATGACGTTGTTGTCGTCGCTTCGGTTTCGTGCATATACGGACTGGGCAGCCCGGATGAATACAAGGGAATGATCCTTTCACTCCGCCCCGGGCAGCAGATAGAGAGGGACGCTGTAATAAGAGCTCTTGTCGATATGCAGTATGAGAGAAATGATCTGGACAAAAAGCCCGGGGCATTTACCGTTCACGGAGACACTCTTGAATTTTATCCCGCTCAGGGCGGAGATTATCTTATCCGCGTGGAGTGGTTCGGAGACGAGATCGACCGTATTGTGGAAGTCGAACCCATGAATGGGCGGATGAAGGCCACACTGGAGCATATCGCAGTGTTCCCCGCATCGCACTATGTTGTTTCTCCCGACAGGATAAAGATCGCCTGCACGGAGATAGAAAAGGAGCTGGAAGAGAGGGTTAAGTATTTCAAATCAGAGGACAGACTGATAGAAGCACAGCGCATATCGGAAAGGACAAATTTCGATGTAGAGATGCTGAGGGAGACCGGTTTTTGTTCCGGAATAGAAAACTATTCGAGGTATCTTTCGGGAACTCTTCCGGGGCAGCCCCCCATGACACTTATGGATTTCTTCCCGGATGACTTTCTGATAATAATCGACGAGTCACATATGACAATACCGCAGATAAGAGCCATGTATGCGGGAGACAGGTCCAGAAAGACCACCCTTGTGGATTACGGTTTCAGGCTCCCTTCCGCGCTTGACAACAGACCGCTGAATTTTGGCGAATTTGAGGACCATATAAACCAGATGCTCTTTGTCTCCGCCACACCTTCCACCTACGAGGAGGAGCACGAGCTCTTGCGCACCGAACAGGTGATAAGACCTACCGGGCTTCTTGATCCCGAGGTGTCGGTTCGCCCCGTGGAAGGCCAGATAGATGACCTCCTTGGTGAGATCAGAAAAGAGACGGGTAATAAGCATAAGGTGCTTATAACAACACTTACCAAGCGTATGGCGGAGGATCTTACGGAGTATCTTCGGGAAGCCGGTGTGCGCGTAAAATACATGCATTCGGATGTGGAGGCTCTTGAGAGGGCCAGGATCATCCGCGACCTGAGGCTCGATGTGTTTGACGTTCTGGTGGGAATCAATCTGCTCAGAGAGGGGCTTGATATCCCCGAGATCACACTGGTCGCCATACTGGATGCGGACAAGGAAGGATTCTTAAGGAGCGAGACCGCCCTTATCCAGACTATCGGGCGTGCCGCGCGAAACTCGGAGGGACACGTTATCATGTACGCGGATGTGATAACGGATTCCATGAAGAAAGCGATAGACGAGACCAACCGCCGCCGCAAGCTTCAACAGGAGTACAACGAGAAGCACGGGATAACGCCGAAGACTATCGAAAAATCGGTGCGTGATCTTATCAGTATTTCCAAGGAGATCGCAGCTGAGGAAGTAAGATTCGAGAAAGATCCGGAGTCGATGAATCCCGCCGAGATCAAAAAACTTGCGGAAAAACTTGAAAAGCAGATGCGAAAGGCCGCTGCGGAACTTGATTTCGAGAGCGCTGCCGAGCTGCGCGACAAGATCATAGACCTCAAAAAGATGCTTCGCGAAGGGTGACGGATATGCGTCCCCTTCATTTGCTTTTAGGGAGGTTTTGTTTTATACTAATGGATATGCTAAATCCGGCGGGTATAAACCTGCAAAATATACTCAAAAAAGGAAAGAATTAATGAAAAAGGCGCTAATTACGGGAATCACCGGACAGGACGGATCGTATCTGGCGGAGTTTCTGCTCGAAAAGGGATATGATGTACACGGGGTGATCAGAAGGTCATCCGTGGATTACAGGGAGAGGATCGCTCATCTTGAGGGAAAGGATCATTTTCACCTTCATTACGGGGATCTGACGGATTCAATGAGCATCATGGGGATAATCGGGAAAGTCAGGCCCGATGAAATATACAACCTTGCAGCGCAGTCGCATGTACAGGTTTCTTTTGATGTTCCCGAGTTTACCGCGGATGCGGATGCTGTGGGAGTTTTGAGAGTCCTTGAAGCGGTCAGGCTGTGCGGCCTTGCACAAACCTGCCGCATATATCAGGCATCCACATCGGAACTCTACGGAAAAGTCGAGGCGGTTCCTCAAAGCGAGGAAACTCCGTTTCATCCATACAGCCCCTACGCGGTGGCGAAGCTGTACGGTTACTGGATAGTTAAGGAGTACCGCGAGGCATACAATATGTTCTGCTGCTCGGGTATTCTTTTCAATCATGAATCGGAGAGACGGGGAGAGACATTTGTCACAAGAAAGATAACACTTGCAGCCGCAAGGATAGCACAGGGCAAGCAGGAAAAACTCCTCCTGGGCAATCTTTCATCGCTCCGTGACTGGGGTTATGCCGGTGATTACGTGGAGTGTATGTGGCTCATCCTTCAGAATGACAAGCCGGAGGATTTTGTCATCGCCACGGGAGTACAGCATTCCGTCAGGGAATTTGCCCTTTTGGCATTCCGATATGCCGGAATCGAGCTTGAGTTTAAAGGAGAAGGGGAGAATGAGAAGGGATACGATAAGGCCACCGGAAAGGTTCTGGTCGAAGTATCACCCGACTTCTATCGCCCTACGGATGTTGTCAATCTGCTGGGAGATCCCTCCAAAGCGAAAGAGAAGCTTGGATGGAATCCGTCAAAGACTTCCTTTGAGGCGCTTGTCAGAAGAATGGTCGATCACGACATGAAAAAGGTTGCGGTCGAGAGGGAAGAGGAAAGAATATCCCTCAATCTGGAGGAGTACCTCGAAAAAGGCGTGAATAAATAATTTCGGAGGAAGATGATATGAACGTTATCCTGCTTTCGGGTGGCTCGGGAAAGAGGCTGTGGCCGCTTTCCAACGATGTCCGGAGTAAACAGTTCATCAGGATATTTAAGGGCAGAGACGGCAGCTACGAATCGATGTTTCAGAGGATGTACAGGGGCATCAGAGAAGTCTGCCCCGATGCGAAGATCACCATCGCGACATCAAAGACTCAGGTTTCGGGTATAAACAACCAGCTGGCCGAGATCTTTCCCGGAGAGGAAGCAAACCTTTCCGTTGAACCTTGCAGGAGGGATACATTTCCTGCCATAGCGCTCGCATCACTGTATCTGAAGGATGTGATGGGCGCATCACCGGACGAACCCGTGGTCGTATGCCCGGTGGATCCTTATGTGGAAAATGATTATTTCAAGGCACTGAAAAAGCTTTCGGACACTACCGAAAGCACGGATTCAAATCTTGTGCTTATGGGGATCGATCCCTCATACCCCAGTGCCAAGTACGGATACATCATTCCCGAGAGCAAGGATGAAGTAAGCAAAGTAAGCGAATTTAAGGAAAAACCCGATGAAGAGACCGCAGCAGAGTATATAAGCAGAGGAGCGCTCTGGAACGGAGGCGTCTTTGCATACAGGCTGCGTTTTGTTACCGACAGGACAAAAGAAATACTGGGATATGACAATTATTACAAGTTCAGGGAAGAGTACTCCGAGGCTAAAAAGATAAGTTTCGATTATGCCGTAGTGGAAAATGAGTCCGACATCAGCGTGGTGCGCTTTTCGGGCTCGTGGAAGGATCTGGGGACATGGAACACCCTCACCGAAGCTATGGAGGAGAACGTGGTCGGCAGCGGAGTGCTCAGCGATTCCTGCGAGAACGTGCACATCGTGAACAATCTGGACATCCCGATCTTCTGCATGGGAATAAAGGATGCGGTGGTATCGGCTTCCCCCGACGGTATACTGGTATCGGATAAGCATGAGTCCAGTTATATCAAGCCTTATGTGGATAAATTTGACGATCGTGTCATGTTTGCGGAAAAGAGCTGGGGAAGTTACCGCGTTATAGATGCCGAGGATGAGAGCCTCACCATAAAAGTCACTTTGAACAAAGGGCATAAGATGTACTACCACAGTCATGAGAGACGCGATGAGAGCTGGAATGTGATCCTGGGACGCGGAAAGGTGATGCTTGACGGAAAAGAATGGGAAGTCGGGCCCGGCGATGTGGTACAGATCCCGGCCGGAGCAAAACATACCATAACAGCCCTCAGCGAGCTGCAGCTCATAGAGGTCCAGTTTGGCAAGGATATTGACGTAAACGACAAGATAAAGTACGACTGATACGGCGCAGACGGGTCAAAAAATCTGGTTTTTATGGACATTTTCAGATAATTCGGGTATACTATCTTATATGCGCGGCAAGAAAGATGAGAAAAACAGTATTTACCGCAATCTGAGTCTGATCACTCAGTTTGGGCTGTTTATGATAGTACCCATCGCCTTAATGTCTGCTCTTGGATATTTTCTCGATAAGTGGCTGGGTACGTCCTGGATATTTATTGTCTGCTTTTTTGTCGGTGCGATTGCCGGAGGGCAGAACGTGTACCGCTTCGCTATGAAGAGCGCTTCTAAAAAGCAGGAAGAACAAGACAGAAACATTCTTAACCGCAGGAACAGGCCTGCCCCGGAAGAAAAAGAAGAGAACCCGGCAAAGACGGAAGATGATCAGATTTCTTAAAGAAAGAAACAGGACGCTCCTGGAATTATGGATGGGAATGTTCGCTTTCGGGCTGATATGCGAGATTTTCATCATCATATTTTCAAAGAGTATAGGAATACATTCTGCCAGCATGTGGCTCGGCGCAGTGCTCGCCGCTGCTTCATCGCTGCACATGCATCACAGCCTGGACAGGGCGCTTGATTTTGAGGAGAATGCGGCAAAGAAAAGGATCACCGCTTCGTACATCCTCAGATATGCTGTGATAACGATAGTATTTGCGGTGATATGCATAACCGGTTTTTTTAATCCGGTTCTTGTATTTATCGGATATATGTCCCTCAAGGCGGGGGCTCTTCTGCAGCCGCAGACTCATAAGCTCTGCAACCGGATATTTCATGAGACTGATCCGGTTCCGATGAGCGAGGAAGAGCTGAAAGCCTTAGAAGGAGAGATCAATCTGAAATGAAGAGTTCGACTATAATAAAGGCAAGGAGGTGAAGCTATGAACTATGGGATTTTGCTTGCCGATGACATTGACTTCATGGTCCACGGGATATTTAAGTATAATTTCTTCGGGCTCGGCGAAGTATGGATCACGACCACGCATGTATGCATGCTGATCGTCATTCTCATCCTCATCGGGTTTGCCATTGCGGCAAACAGATGTCTAGCCAAGGCAAAAGAAGAACCGTCCGGATTCCAGAATGTTGTGGAAATGATTGTTGAGATGCTTGACGGAATGGTTGACAACACCATGGGACGTAAGGCAGCACCGAAGTTTTACAACTATATCGGGACGATATTCATCTTTATACTTTTCAGCAATATTTCCGGTCTGCTGGGGCTGCGGCCTCCGACAGCAGATTACGGGACCACGCTGGCGCTGGGTATCATCACATTTGTGCTCATTCATGTCAACACATGGACGCACAACAAGCCGCTGGACATCTGGAAGGATAAATGTTCGCCGCTCCCGCCCTGGCTGCCGATCTGGCTGCCGATCAATATCATATCCGATATTGCGGTGCCTATCAGCTTAAGCCTGCGTCTTTTCGCAAATGTGCTTTCGGGAACGGTCATGATGGCCCTTATCTACGGTCTGCTCAGATGGATAGCAACGGGATGGCCCGCAGCATTGCACGTGTACTTCGATCTTTTCTCCGGCGCGATTCAGACATACGTATTCTGTATGCTGACCATGACATACATTTCAAATGCACGCGGAGACAAATAAAGGTAAGCAAATTAAATGCGCAGGTCAAACTGCTGCAAACACTAAGGGGAAGCGCTGATGCCCCGCTCAAAAATGACAAAACAAAACAGCGCAGAAATGAGGAAAACATGTTTGATCAGAATTTTATCTTAGGTTGCTCGGCAATCGGTGCAGGTCTTGCGGTTATCGCAGGTATCGGTCCCGGTGTCGGTCAGGGTATCGCTGCCGGACATGCTGCAGCAGCAGTTGGACGTAACCCCGGAGCTAAGGGCGATGTTACATCTACCATGCTTCTCGGACAGGCAGTTGCCGAGACCACAGGTCTTTACGGTCTGCTTATCGCTATGCTTCTGCTCTTCGTTAAGCCTCTTGTGGGATAATGAATGAGCCGTCATGGCTATGGCAGTGACTGACTGAAAGGAGAAAACGAATGATACTTTTGGAAGGAGACTCAATGTCCAGACTTTTCGGCCTGGATCTTCAGCTCGGAGCTGACTTCTTTCTTTCTGTGATCGCTATCTTCGTTTTGTTTTTCGCCTTCAGCTTTCTCTTGTTCAATCCTGCCCGTAAGATGCTGGATAACCGTAAGAAGAAGATCCACGACGAGATACAGGAAGCAAAAGACACCAAGGAGTCGGCGGAGAAACTTAAGGCAGATTACGAGGATAAGTTAAAGAACATAGACAAAGAGGCTGAAGAGATCCTGAGCAGTGCCCGCAAGCGCGCCCTTGAGAATGAGAACAGGATAATAGCCGAGGCCAAAGAAGAGGCCGAAAGGATCCTGTCACACGCAAGGACTGAGGCAGAGCTCGAGAAACAGAAAGCAGCGGATGAAGTGAAGCGCGAGATGATCGTGATCGCTTCTATGATAGCCGAAAAGGTTGTGGCCGAGAATATCGACACGACCGTGCAGGATAAACTGGTGGAAGACACACTTAAGGAAATAGGTAAGAGCACATGGCAAAGTTAGTTTCCAAGACCTACGGCGAGGCTCTTTTTGAGCTGGCGCACGAGGAAAACAGAGCATCGGAAATGCTCGAGGAAATTCAATCTGTGCAGGAAATACTTAAATCCAATCCCGAATTCGGCAGGATGATGCTGCATCCGGGGATACCAAAACAGGAAAAGCTGAAGATAGTCGATGAAGTGTTCAAGGGAAGATGCAGCGATGAGATAACCGGGTTTATCCACATCATCGTTGACAAGGAGAGATTTAAAGATATTGATTCGATCTTTCTTTACTTCATCGATAAAGAGAAAGAATCCCAGGGAATAGGCGTGGCGTATGTCAGCACACCCAAACCACTCGACCTCGAAGGAAAGAGCAAGGTACGCGACAAGCTTCTTGAGACGACGGATTACAAAACACTTGAGATGCATTATAATGTCGATCCCGGGCTCATCGGAGGCATGGTGATCCGCATCGGAGACCGTGTGGTGGATTCGAGTATTAAGAGCAGATTGAATGATTTGACCAAGGAATTATTAGAACTCCAGTTGGGATAGTCCCGACCGGAAGAAAGGTGCTATTGAGGCAATGAATTTAAAACCTGAAGAAATAAGTTCTGTCATCAAGGAACAGATCAAAAGATATTCTTCTACCCTTGATGTAGCCGATGTGGGTACGGTCATTCAGGTGGCGGACGGTATCGCACGCGTTCACGGTCTTGAGAATGCTATGCAGGGCGAGCTCCTCGAGTTCCCCGGCGATATCTACGGAATGGTCCTTAACCTTGAGGAAGACAATGTCGGCGTAGTTCTTCTCGGCAATTCGAGGAACATCAACGAAGGTGACCTTGTTAAGACAACCGGACGAGTTGTCGAGGTTCCTGTCGGTGATACGATGCTGGGAAGAGTTGTCAATGCGCTCGGTCAGCCCATTGACGGTAAAGGCCCCATCCAGACTACCAAATACCGTAAGATAGAGAGAGTCGCAAGCGGTGTTATCACTCGTAAGAGCGTTGACACCCCGCTCCAGACCGGAATCAAAGCCATCGATTCCATGATCCCTATCGGAAGAGGTCAGCGTGAGCTTATCATCGGCGACCGTCAGACCGGTAAGACCGCTATCGCGATCGACACCATCATCAACCAAAAAGGGCAGAATGTAAAATGCATTTACGTTGCAATCGGTCAGAAAGCATCCACCGTTGCAAACATAGTTAAGACACTCGAAGAGTTTGGTGCAATGGCTTACACCACGGTAGTTGTATCTACTGCCAGCGACCTTGCACCGCTCCAGTATATCGCTCCTTACTCCGGATGTGCTATCGGTGAGGAATGGATGGAGAACGGCGAGGACGTGCTTGTCGTTTATGATGACTTAAGTAAGCATGCTACCGCATACCGTACACTCTCCCTGCTCCTTCGTCGTCCCCCGGGGCGTGAGGCTTATCCCGGAGACGTATTCTATCTCCACTCAAGACTTCTTGAGCGTGCGGCCCGCATGAGCGATGAATACGGCGGAGGTTCACTTACTGCGCTTCCCATTATCGAGACGCAGGCAGGAGACGTTTCAGCATACATTCCTACCAACGTAATTTCCATTACAGACGGACAGATATATCTTGAGACCGAAATGTTCAATTCCGGTTTCAGACCTGCTGTAAATGCAGGACTTTCAGTATCACGTGTAGGTGGTGCTGCTCAGATCAAGGCTATGAAAAAGATCGCTGCTCCCATACGTACCGAGCTTGCTCAGTACAGAGAGCTTGCATCCTTTGCACAGTTCGGGTCGGAGCTTGACGATGACACCAAAGAAAAGCTTGCACAGGGCGAAAGGATCAAGGAGGTGTTGAAACAGCCTCAGTATTCGCCCATGCCGGTACAGTATCAGGTCATCATCATTTATGCCGTTACTAGAAAGTATCTGCTTGATGTTCCCGTTGAGGATATCACACGCTTTGAAACGGAATTCTTCGAGTTCCTTAACACAAAGTATCCCGAGGTGCCCAATTCAATTGCCACCGATAAGGTTATCTCGGATGAGATCGAAGAAAAGCTGAAGAAGGCTATTGAGCAGTTCAAAGCAGATTTTCTTAAAGCTTAAGTGACAGATCTGAATAAGAGGTAAAATATTATGGCATCAATGCGCGATATTAAGCGCCGCCGGTCAAGTATTCAGGGAACGCAGCAGATCACCAAGGCGATGAAGCTTGTATCTACCGTTAAGCTTCAGAGAGCAAGGGCAGCTGCGGAAAAATCCCAGTATTACTTTGACAGTATGTACCGCACGGTGGGAAGCATTCTTTCACGTGTAGGGCATATCGAGCACAGATACCTTACCCCCGGGGATTCCGAGAGAAAGGCTGTGGTCGTGATAACCTCCAACAGAGGTTTGGCAGGCGGATATAATTCAAACGTGGTGAAGCTGATCACAAGAAATGACGCCTTAAAGAAGGAAGACCTCGATGTGTATGCCATCGGAAACAAGGGCCGTGAGGTTTTTGCAAGACACGGATACACCATCAGGGAGGACCTGCCCGATATAATCGAAGACCCGCTCTATTCCGAAGTAAATGAGCTTACCGCAAGGCTTCTTAAGTCCTATGAGAACGGCGAAGTCGGAGAGATCTATCTGGCGTATACCTTCTTTAAAAATACAGTGAGCCAGGAGCCGAGGCTGTTAAAGCTTCTTCCTGTCGAGCCCCTTGATCAGGACGGGGACGGGTTTGTGGATTCCGTAATGAATTTTGAACCCGAAGACGTGGAAGCGATCGACATGATCATACCTAAGTATATCAGCAGTCTGATATACGGAGGTCTCAAAGAGGCGATCGCCAGTGAAAACGGTGCACGTATGCAGGCGATGGACAATGCGACAAGCAATGCTGAAGAAATGATCGATAAATTGTCGCTTCAGTACAACAGAGCGCGTCAGGGCTCGATCACTCAGGAGCTTACGGAGATCATAGCAGGTTCCGAAGCGATCGGATGACGAGTCGGGCGCCCTATGCGGCGAAACCATATTGCAGCCGCCGGATAGCGGCAGAAATGAGGTTATAAATGGCAGAAAATAAAGGAAAAGTAACCCAGATCATCGGAGCGGTACTTGATATCCGTTTCGACGAGGGGAAGCTTCCTGAGATCAACGAAGCGATCCGCATTCCAACCAAAGACGGCGGTGAGCTTGTAGTGGAAGTATCACAGCATCTCGGAGACGACACCGTAAGATGTATAGCGATGGGCCCCACAGACGGACTTGTGCGCGGTACCGAAGCTATCGCTACCGGAGCACCCATTTCGGTTCCTGTCGGTGAGAACACTCTGGGACGTATCTTTAACGTTCTCGGACAGCCCATAGATAATAAGCCTGCTCCGACGGATGTTACATATGAGCCTATTCACAGAGCGGCTCCTTCATTTGAAGAGCAGTCTACCGAGGCAGAACTCCTCGAGACCGGAATCAAGGTCGTTGACCTTCTCTGCCCCTATCAGAAGGGTGGAAAGATCGGTCTTTTCGGAGGTGCCGGAGTTGGTAAGACTGTCCTTATTCAGGAGCTTATCCGTAATATCGCTACCGAGCACGGCGGATATTCCGTATTCACCGGTGTAGGAGAGCGTACCCGTGAAGGTAATGACCTTTATCACGAGATGAGCGAATCGGGAGTTATCGATAAGACCACCATGGTGTTCGGTCAGATGAATGAGCCCCCGGGAGCAAGAATGAGAGTCGGACTTACCGGTCTTACCATGGCTGAGTATTTCCGTGATAAGGGCGGAAAGGACGTGCTCCTTTTCATCGATAACATCTTCCGTTTCACACAGGCAGGTTCAGAGGTTTCTGCACTTCTCGGACGTGTGCCTTCGGCGGTTGGTTATCAGCCCACACTGCAGACAGAGATGGGTGCTCTCCAGGAGAGGATCACATCCACAAGGAACGGATCCATCACTTCCGTACAGGCAGTATATGTGCCTGCGGATGACCTTACAGACCCCGCTCCCGCTACAACATTTGCCCACCTTGACGCTACAACGGTTCTTTCCCGTCAGATAGTTGAGCTCGGTATCTACCCTGCAGTTGATCCCCTTGAGTCCACATCCAGGATCCTCGATCCCAGAGTAGTGGGTGAGGAGCATTACAGAGTGGCCCGCGGTGTGCAGGAGATCCTTCAGAGATACAAAGAGCTGCAGGATATCATCGCCATCCTCGGTATGGACGAGCTTTCGGAAGAGGATAAGCTGGTGGTTAACAGAGCAAGAAAGGTTCAGAGATTCCTTTCACAGCCCTTCTTCGTAGCAGAGCAGTTTACCGGACTTGTTGGAAAGTATGTTCCTATCTCCGAGACCATACGCGGCTTCAGAGAGATTATCGACGGTAAGTATGACGATATTCCCGAGAGTTATTTCATGAGCGTCGGAACCATCGATGATGTAGTTGAGAAATACAACAACAAGCAGAATTGATGAGGTATTTATGGCAGAAAAGGAAATCGAGCTCCGCATAATCACGCCCGAGAGAGTATTCTATGAGGGCGAGGCGGAAATGGTAGAATTTAATACGACCGAGGGAGAGATCGGAGTGTACCCCGGTCACATTCCTCTTACCGTTATCGTAAAGCCGGGCATTCTTCGTATCCATGAAAAAGATGGCGAAAGGATAGCGGCGCTTCATTCCGGTTTCGCCGAGATCCTTCCCGACAAGATATCGATTCTTGCGGAAGTCATTGAATGGCCCGATGAGATTGATGAGAAGCGTGCAGAGGAAGCTCTTCAGCGCGCAAAGGAGCGTTTGAAGAACAAATATGAGAATCTCGATGTTGCCAGGGCAGAGACAGCCCTTCAAAGAGCAATGGCGAGGATCAATGTTATCAAGTAATTAATTAAGGCGCCCCTGTTGGGGCGCTTTAGTGTTAGAAACAGACATTTATGAATCTTACTAATCTGAAAAAAACAGCAATCCGCATTGTCGTCCTTGCGGCCGTTTTTATAGCGACTCTGTTTGTTGCTTCAAAGATACTCAACCGTGACAGGGAAAATATCACGATGGAGATCGAAAAGGCAACATTTCCGCTGATAAGGATGGAACGCGGAGATTTTACATATAATGAGCTTCATGGCTATGTCAGGGAACAGATCCCTTCCGAAAGCTCAGATAACATAACGGTTCTCGGAGCTTCAAGAGAGACCGCATTTACCGTAGACACATACGGAAACACTATATCGGGAATAAGCTATGAGCTAAGGACCCTTGACGGAACAAGGCTTATAGAGAACGGCGAACTGGGTGATCTCAGACAGATAGGCCGGTCCATAGAAGGAACCATAGTACTCAAGGACCTTATGGAGGATGAAGAAACATACTCTCTCAGGATAAAGCTTACTCTTTCCGACGACAGGGATCTGTATTTTTACACGAATGTTATCAAGGATACCGGATATGATGTGGACGATAAACTGGAGTTTGTCAGCGGCTTCCACAATCTGCTTTTTAATAAAGAGAGCGGTATAGAGATCAAAAAGTATCTCGAGACCAATTATTCCCTCAACGATAATTCAGACTTTGCAAATGTTGATATTCATTCCAATACGGACCAGATGACCTACGGGGAACTTGCCGTAGAACCTTATGGGGAGCCCGCATATTCGCTTAAGGAAATATCCTCTTCCATGGCGGAGGTGACGGTAGACTATTATGTCTTTTCCGGAGATGAAGATAACAGGGTATTTTACAGGCTTAAGGAATACTACCGCATCCGCGAGGGCAAGGAAAGAATGCTCCTTATCGATTATCAGAGGAGCATGTCACAGATACCCAATGAAAAAGAACTGTGCATAAACGATAAGATAGTGCTGGGCATAACTGACAGGGATGTCAATTATTCGGAGAGCGAAGACGGTAATACAGTTGCTTTCATCACGGCCGGCAGACTGTATTCATATCAATTTGCGACCAATAAGCTCACAAGAGTTTTCTCATTTACCGGAGAAGATGACTTCGATCCGCGCTCGGAGTATAACGCAGGTGGTATAAAGATCCTCGACGTTGATGAGAACGGAAACATGAGCTTTGCCGTATACGGCTACATGAACAGCGGACGCCATGAGGGAGAGGTCGGCATAGAGGTATATCATTTTGACGGAAAGCTCAACACTATTGAAGAGCTTGTCTATATACCCTACGAAAGATCTTACGGTCTGCTGAATGCAGAGCTTTCGACACTTTTTTATCTTAACCGCGAGGATCATCTGTTTATAACACTTGAAAACAAAGTGTACAAGATCGATCTGAAGAGGCGTACGGCGGAAATAAGGAATGAACTGGGAACAGACGATACGCTTGTAACAAGTACCGATCACCGCGTGTTAATAAGCCGGAGTGCCTACGAGGATTCCGCGCTTGCAAGAAGCATAACCCTCACAAATCTTAAATCCGAAAAAGAAAAAGAGATATTTGCCGGGGACGGTGATGCTATAAGGTCCCTCGGATTTATAGGGCGCGATGTAATATATGGAGTGGCGCATATCGGCGATACCAGAAGGGAGTCGTCGGGACGCCTTTTCTTCCCGATGTACAAGATCGTAATATGCGACGAGGAAGGCGGCCTCATAAAGGAATACGAACAGCCCGGATATTACGTTACGGGTGTGGAGCTGACGGACAATCAGCTCACATTGAAGCGCGTTACAATAGACGAGAACGGCAGATCCGCGGAAGCAAAGCCGGATTATATAACGGCAGGGGATCTGGGCGGAACCACAAATGTAACGGACGCAACTACCATTGTCGATGTCTACAAGACATACGTGCAACTTCAGCTCCCCGGAAATATAAATGCTGACACGCTAAAGCTTGTATACCCCAAAGAGATAGTATATGAGGGAGGAAGAAATCTTACCATTGAGCCTTCGAGGGTAAAGAGGTATTATGTATATGATGCCTACGGACTGGCCGGAGTATACAATATGGTATCAAACGCCATTTTCCTGGCATCCGAAAAGGCCGGCTGGGTGGTGAATGATGAAGGAATGCTTCTGTGGAAGAGAACATCCCGACCGGCCAAAAACCAGATAATGTCTATTACGGAACAGCTTGCGGAAGGGGACCTTACTCCGCTGGGTGTATGCCTGGATTCGATGCTCAAGAAAGAAGGCGTGATAAGGAATTCCGATTATCTGCTCAGCGAAGGGCAGAGTGTTATGGATATCCTTCGTGAGAATCTTGACGGATACGAGATCCTTGACCTTAAGGAGTGCGAGATAGACATGATGCTCTATTATGTGAGCAGGGAGATCCCAATCCTAGTAATGACGGAGGGACAGGGCGCGTATCTGATAGTGGGGTATAACGATTCGGAATCGACGGTCGTGCTGCTTGATCCCGAATCGGGGGAAATAAGGAAAATGACTTACGAAGATGCTGCCGAGCTGTTTGACACATACGGCAACAACTATGTATCGTATATAAAATAAAAAGTGAACCTTCCTTCGGAAGGAAAGCATTGGCACAGCCGATGAACGAGGTGTGATATGTCGGAAAAATATAATCTGGATTTTAACAGACCCGAAAAAATCTTTTTTGTTGGTATCGGAGGGGTGAGCATGAGCGGCCTTGCACTGATACTTGCAGATGCAGGATTTGATGTGTCGGGGTCTGACCGGGACAAAAGTGCGACAACGGAAAAACTGGAAAAAAGAGGTATCAAAGTATTCTATGGCCAGAAAAAGGAGAACATCTCTCCCGATATAGACTGTGTTGTCTTTACTGCGGCTATACATGCCGACAATCCGGAATATGTGCGTACCATGGAACTGGGACTTAAGTATTTAAAGCGCGGTGAACTGCTTGGACAGATGATGAAAAACTACCGCACAGGCGTAGCGATAAGCGGTACCCACGGAAAGACCACCACCACATCAATGATAAGTGAGATACTCCTCGATGCAGGAATGGATCCCACCGTCAATAACGGCGGAGTGCTCAAGTCCATCGGAGGCAACACCCGCGTGGGCGGGAAGGACTTTTTTGTGGCCGAAGCCTGCGAGTACACCAACAGCTTTCTCGAGTTCTTTCCCAAGGTTGCCGTCATCATGAATATCGAGGAGGATCATCTGGATTTCTTTAAGGATCTCGATGATATCCGGGCTTCCTTCAGAAAGTTTGCTCATCTGGTGCCTGCGGACGGCGCTGTCGTTATAAACGGAGCCATAGACGATTACAGGGAGATAACTGACGGGCTTGAGTGCCGTGTGATCACTTTCGGTGAAAATGAGAAGGATTATTACGGTGAAAAAAATGATTATTATGCGAAAGATATAAGCTATAACAAAAAGGGCTGTGCGATCTTTACGGAATGCGCAGGAGCAAGAGAGAGAAAGGTCCAGCTCGGGGTGCCGGGAGAGCATAACATTATTGATGCGCTGGCGGCGCTGGCGGTATGCGACCATCTCGGGGTGCCTGAAGATGATGCCGTCAAAGGCCTTGAGGGCTTCAGGGGCGCGGACAGAAGGTTTGAATACAAAGGAGAGGTAAATGGCATCACTGTTGTGGACGACTATGCCCACCACCCCACGGAGATACGTGCCACAATGTCCATAGCCCGTAAGATAGAGAGAGGAAAGGTTTTTGTGGTATTCCAGTCTCATACATACACCAGAACAAAAGCATTTTTTGATGAGTTTGTGGATGCTCTCAGGCCGGCTGACGTTGTGCTGATGCCTGACATTTATCCTGCCCGCGAGACGGACAATCTGGGCATAAGCTCGAAGGATCTGTGCGATGCTCTTAACAGGCTCGGGACGGAAGCGCATTATATTCCGGATTTTGATGAGATCGAAAGATTTTTATCAGAAAAATGCACAAAGAATGATCTGGTTATAACAATGGGTGCCGGCGAGGCGTATAAAATCGGCGATATGCTGCTTAAGAGGGAAGGTTAGACACGATATCCACGGATGAATAGGATCTTGGAACGGATCTTAGCCGTGGATATTTTTTTTATTACTTGTGGATATCATGCTATTATATTGAGGGTGTTATTAATGTGAGTTTGAGGGAAAAAGTGAATCAACAACAGATGTATCTGAATTATTTGTCCACGTTATTCACTTTATCCACAATTTTGCCCACAGTTTTCCGATGCCGGATCATAGGAGGATCGAAAAAAAGTCTTGTTAACTTTGTCCATTTTGTTTGAGGAATGTTTGTGCTATAAATACAAGTGCGGGTGAGCGGCTTTTTGGCCCCCTGGGGTCAGGAAGCTCTCTTGCCAAAACAGTATTGGGGAGTAGCAAAATGGCGGGTTTTAGCGTTTATCAGGACAGCTATATCGGGGCGACCATAATATCAAACCGTTTTATAGACGAATACATGAATGAGGCGAATGATGCCCAGCTGAAGGTATATCTCTATCTTGTCCGCATGCTTAATGCGAATCTTGAGACAAGTGTACAGGATATAGCCGACAGGTTTAATCACACGGAAAAAGATGTGCTTCGCGCATTTGTTTATTGGGAAAAGAAGGGGCTTCTCACACTTGATTATGATGAGCAGGGGGAACTTGCGGGTGTGCATCTTGTAAATCTCTGCAGATCCGAAGCCCATGGGCCCTCCGTGGAATCGACTCATAAAAAGTTAAGCAGCCGTTCCGTCACCGAGGCTGAAAAACAGCAGGAGGCGGACGGGGATAAAGAGTTTGCCACAGAGCTTAAAAAGGAAGAGATATCCGTACCCGAGAAGCGTGAGTTTACCAGCAGCGAGATAGCTTCCATAGGAGAGAAGGGAGGCACCCAGCTGGCTTTCCTCGCCGAGACATATTTCGGAAAGACGCTTACTCCTTCCGATATCCAGACACTCTTTTACATAAGCGAAGAGCTGGGATTCTCGGAAGACCTGACAGACTATCTGCTGCAGTACTGTGCGGAAAAAGGCAAAAAGGATTTCCGCTATGCCGAGAAGGTGGCGATAAGCTGGAGAAAGAACGGGATCGCAAGCGTCGAACAGGCAAGAGGAAGTAATTTAAGGTACGATCGCACAGTTTATGATATAATGAACAGGCTTGGAAAGAAAAACTCTCCGACCGAAGCGGAGGCCCAATACATTAACCGCTGGAGAACGGAATACGGTTTTTCCGAGGAGGCGATATTCAGAGCCTGTGATAAAGCGGTGCTTACGACGGATGCGGGACGATTCAATTATGCCGAAGGCATCCTTAAGAGCTGGCACGAGCAGAATGCTCACAGCATCGAAGAGATAGAAGAATCCGAGCTTAGATTTAAAAAGAAATCCCAGGGCGGAAGCGTATCGGGAGGCGATGTCACCTTTGCCCGCAACAATGCGGGAAGCCAGAATGCTCCTGCTAAAAAGAACCTTGCCGGAAGCTTCGGCAATTTTAAGCAGAATGAGATAGATTTCGAAGAGCTTAAAAAGCGTGCGGTAGTCAATTAGATATGTCACTTACTAACGAGCAATACAATTCCATAATGCGTGAATATGACGAGATGCGTCAGAAAAGCGTCAGAGAATCGGAAGAAAAGGTGAGGGGGATATACGAAAAGTATCCCGAACTCAAAGCATGGGAGAACCGTGCCATCACCCTGAAGGTACAACAGAGCAAAGCCGCAATGGATGGAGCTTCCCGTGAAAAGCTTGATGAGATAGGCGACGAGATCACCATGCTGCTTGTAAGACGCCAGTCGCTTTTGGAGAGTACCGGCCTTACGGATAAGGATTTTGAACCCGAATACGAATGCGAAGAATGCAAGGATACGGGATACATAACAGACGGAACAGGAGTGCGCAGAAAGTGCAGGTGCTTCATCAAAAGGGAGATGGAGATACTCTATGATCAGTCGGGTATCAGATCTCTGCTGCAGAGAGAGAATTTCTCCAAGCTGACTTACGACCACCGCTCGGGCGATGACCTGGATCATCTCAAGAATGCCGTGGCTATATGTCGGAAGTTTGTTGATGATTTTGACAGTGAATACAAGAATATCCTGTTTCTGGGAACTGTGGGAACCGGTAAAAGCTTCCTCTCATGCTGCGTTGCCCACGAGCTTTTGGAAAGCTGTCACAGCGTGATATACATGAGTGCCATCCAGCTTTTTGAAAGGCTGGCCGACAGCAGGTTCGGAAATTCAAAGGATGAAAGCCGGGAAGACAACGAGAACATCTACGGATGCGATCTTCTGATAATCGATGATCTGGGTACCGAGCTGTCGAACAGCTTCGTGGCATCGGAGCTTTTCGGCCTTATAAACGAGAGAAATCTTAAGCGCAGATCGACGATAATATCGACAAATCTGTCTCTTGAAGATATCAACGACCGGTATTCCGAAAGAGTGCTTTCGAGACTTACCGGACGTACCGGCAACTATATGCTGATAGAGCTTACCGGACGGGACGCGAGACAAGTAATATAAACTACAGGAGAGAACAAATGCCTAATCGTGAAGAAAAAAGAAATCTTGAAACAATTCCGGTTGGATCGCTGGGGATCATCGCCCTTAAGGGCTGTAAAGAGCTCAGCGAGAAGGTGGACGCCTTCCTCGTGAAGTGGAGAGCTGAAAGAGAGAGCGAGCATAAGGGGTCGCTTGCTTTTGCCGGATATCAGAGGGATTCATACCTTCTTGAGGCAAAGGTTCCGAGATTCGGATCCGGAGAGGGAAAAGGACAGATACTCGAATCCGTCCGCGGTGTGGATCTGTTCCTTCTTGTGGATGTGCTCAACTATTCGCAGACATATTCTCTTTGCGGACAGGAAAACCATATGTCCCCGGATGATCATTATCAGGATCTTAAGAGGATCATAGCCGCTGTGGGCGGTAAGGCGAGACGTATTACTGTCATCATGCCTTTCCTCTACGAGAGCCGCCAGCATAAGAGAACCGCAAGGGAATCTCTCGACTGTGCCATTGCTCTCCAGGAGCTGGTAAAGATGGGCGTTGATAATATCATAACATTTGATGCGCATGATCCCAGAGTTCAGAATGCGATCCCTCTCAACGGATTTGAGACGGTTCAGCCCGCTTATCAGTTTATCAAAGGCCTTCTCAAGAATTATAAAGGACTTGAGCTGGATGCCCAGCATATGATGGTGATCAGCCCCGATGAAGGCGGAATGAAGCGTGCGATCTACATTGCCAACGTACTCGGCCTTGATATGGGTATGTTCTATAAGAGACGTGACTATACCAGGATCGTGGATGGAAGAAATCCCATCATCGCTCACGAATTCCTCGGAAGTGATGTTGAAGGAAAGGATATGATCATCATAGACGATATGATCTCATCCGGAGACAGTGCGCTTGAAGTCGCTGCGGCTCTTAAAGAAAGAAAGGCCGGCAGGATTTTCATATTTGCCACATTCGGGCTCTTTACGGGAGGACTTGAGAAATTCGATAAAGCTTACGAGAGGGGTATCATCACGAGAGTGCTCACCACCAATCTCATTTATCAGACTCCCGAGCTTCTCGAAAGAGAATGGTATATCAACTGTGATCTCAGCAAGTACATTGCTTACATCATAGATACACTCAATCACGATTCCTCAATTTCCGATCTGCTCAATCCCAATGAGAGGATCCAGAGCATCGTGGCCAGATACAAGGCGGGAGAACTGCAGAACTGATAAATCTGTTCAGCGATCGGCGTGCATAAGCATCATAACTACCTTGCCCAGTAATGATAAGGATTGTCAACCCTATAGCCGATAAGGTTGACAATCGCTCTGTAAGGTGATAACATCCATATATGAGTTTCTGTATCTTTCAGTTGTTTTATGCAGCGCGATGATGCCGGGAACCAATAGTTTTTTAAGTGAGGTTTTTTTAAAATGGATGTTCAAGGTAAGAGCAGCCGCGTAGCAGGCAAAAGTGTTTCCGGTAACAAGGTTGGGTTCAAGACCCTCGACATAGTTTATATTGCGGTTTGTGCTGCACTCATGGCAGTTTGCTCATGGATACAGATACCGACGGTGGTTCCTTTTACGCTCCAGACTTTTGCAGTCTTTTTTGCAGTCTATTTTCTTGGAGGGAAAAAGGGCACATTGTCGGTATTTATTTATATCCTGCTCGGTATGGTGGGTCTGCCTGTATTTGCCGGGTTTAAGGGCGGCTTCGGCGCACTGTTCGGAATGACCGGCGGATACATTATGGGATTTATCCTTCAGGCTGCTGTTTTCTGGCTCTTTGAGGTCTTTTTCGGAAGAAAGCTCTGGAGTGAAATGGTATCCATGGTGCTCGGACTTGTAGCATGCTATGCATTCGGAACAGTATGGTTTATGCTGGTTTATTCCGGCAAGAACGGCCCCATAAGCCTTATGAGTGCCCTGGGAATGTGCGTATTTCCGTTCGTGCTCATAGATGTTGCCAAGATGCTTGTGGCGGTAACTCTTGGAAAGGCGCTGAGAAAAGCTTTTCACATGCAGTAGGAAACTTTTTGTTCAACATCTACAGAAAATTGTGTAAAATAGATAGAAAAATAACAAAAATTTAAATTATTTTGTGAAAATTATTCCATAATTCTGGCCGAGGTGATATAATAACTATAATTATTCTGCGGGTTTCACAATAATTTACCTGCAGGCTGGAGGGCGTATGGTAAAAAAGGAAATGATCGCCATGCTTCTGGCAGGCGGACAAGGTAGCCGTCTTGGTGTTTTGACATCTAAAGTGGCAAAGCCGGCGGTTGCATTTGGCGGGAAATACAGGATAATCGACTTTCCGCTTTCGAGCTGCATTAATTCAGGCGTAGACACGGTGGGTGTGCTTACCCAGTATCAGCCGCTTCGCCTCAATTCACACATAGGCATCGGTATTCCGTGGGATCTTGACCGTAATATCGGCGGTGTGAGTGTTCTTCCGCCCTATGAAAAGAGTGAGAACAGCGAGTGGTACACCGGTACGGCAAATGCCATATATCAGAATATCGAATATATGGAAAGCTTCAATCCCGAGTATGTGCTCATACTCTCAGGTGACCATATCTACAAGATGGATTACGAGGTAATGCTCGATTTCCATAAGGCAAACAAAGCCGATGTTACGATAGCGGTTATGCCTGTTCCCATGGAGGAAGCAAGCCGCTTCGGAATCATGATCGCCGATGAGAATAAGCGGATCACGGATTTTGAGGAAAAGCCGGCTCACCCGAGAAGCAATCTCGCCAGCATGGGTATATACATCTTCTCATGGAAGACTCTTAAGGCCGCTTTCACGGCACTTAAGGAACAGCCCAATCTCGACTTCGGTAAGCATGTGATACCCTGGTGTCATGAGAAGGGGCGTCTGCTTTACGCATACGAATTCAACGGATATTGGAAGGATGTCGGAACTCTCTATTCCTACTGGGAAGCAAACATGGAGCTTATCGATATCGTACCCGAGTTCAACCTTTACGAAGAGTACTGGAAGATATACACCAAATCGGAGATTCAGCCGCCGCAGTATTTCTCCAACGACAGCCGCGTTGAGAAGAGCATAATCGGTGAGGGATCCGAGATCTACGGAGAGGTATACAATTCCGTTATAGGATGTGGAGTAATAATCGGAAAAGGCACGGTGATCAGGGATTCGATCATTATGAACCAGACCAGGATCGGCGACGGATGTGAGCTGAACAAGGCGATCGTAGCCGAGGAGACAACGATAGGCAATAACGTACGGCTCGGGATCGGCGAAGAGGTCGAAAACGATACGGCACCGCATATTTATAATCACGGTTTAGTCACTGTCGGAGAAAAGAGTATCATTCCGGATGGCATTACCATCGGTAAGAACTCTGTAGTATTCGGCGAAACCACAGCTGCGGATTATCACGACGGTAATCTCGCCAGCGGCAAAACACTTATCAAGGCAGGTGATTAACAGTGAGAGCGATTGGAATTATTTTGGCCGGTGGCAGTAATCATCGAATGGATGTTTTGTCCCAGAAGAGGGCCGTATGTGCGATGCCTATTGCGGGCAGTTACAGAAGCATAGATTTTACACTCAGCAACATGTCGAATTCCCACATTCAGAAGGTGGCGGTACTTACACAGTACAACGCGGGAAGCCTTAATGAACATCTCAATTCCTCCAAGTGGTGGGACTTCGGACGTAAACAGGGCGGTCTGTATGTTCTTACTCCGGCTGTTACCGCAGATAACAGCAACTGGTACAGAGGAACCGCGGATGCGATCTATCAGAACCTGAGCTTCCTCAAAAAGAGCCATGAGCCTTATGTCGTTATAGCGAACGGCGATTGCGTATACAAAATGGATTTCAACAAGGTCCTGGAGTATCACATAGACAAGAAGGCAGATATCACGGTTGTGTGTGCCAAGGTTCCGGAGGGCTCGGCCATTGAGAGATACGGAACGATCACCCTCAATGAAGACAACCGGATCGAGGAATTTGAAGAAAAGCCCCTGCAGGCTAAGTCGAACATCGTTTCCTGCGGTGTGTATGTGATCAGAAGGCGCCAGCTTATCGAGATGATAGAAAAGAGCGCGCAGGAAGACAGATACGATTTTGTAAGAGATATCCTCATCAGATACAAAGACATCAAGCGTATCTACGGATATCAGACCAAGGATTACTGGAGGAACATAGCAGCTGTTGAAGATTACTTCAACACCAATATGGATTTCCTCAACAAGGATGTCAGGGATTACTTCTTCAGGGGTTATCCGGATATCTACTCAAAGGTTGACGATCTTCCGCCTGCAAAGTACAATCCGGGCGCATCGATCAAGAACAGCCTTGTATCAAGCGGATGTATCATAAACGGATTCATTCAGGATTCGGTGGTATTTAAAAAGAGTTACGTTGGAAATAATACATCAATTAAGAATTCGATCATACTGAATGATGTTTATATCGCAGACAACGTTACTATCGAAAACTGTATTATTGAAAGTCACAGTACTATCAAGGCCGGCTCCTACTATAAGGGAGATAACGGTGTTAAGATTGTTGTAGAGCGCAACGAGAGGTATACTATTTAAGAACAGCAATAACTCACCGGACCGGCCGGGGTATCCAAGCGATACTCCGACCGGTTTTGCGTGGATTATATAGCAGATCAGCGCGGTAAGCAGGCTCTGATCAAAAAAATGAATATAGGAGTGTAGTTAAGATGAAAATAACGGATGTAAGAGTTCGCAAAACTACGAAGGAGGGAAAGATGAGAGCAGTTGTCTCAATCACCCTTGATGACGAGTTTGTCATTCACGATATTAAAGTGATTGATGGCGAACGGGGATTATTCATCGCAATGCCAAGCAAGAAGTCGGCAGACGGAGAATACCGTGATATTGCACATCCGATTAATTCAGCAACGAGGGAAAAATTACAGAATATAATCCTTGAAGCATACGAAAATGCAGAGGACGAATAAGGCAGCGGTTCGAAACTGGAGGAGTCGAAAAGCCCATGAAGATGGGCAAGAGCATCAAAATTGAATAATCGAAAATAAGAATTAAAAGAGTGCAAGGATATTGCGCTCTTTTTTAGGGTGGGGTAATATGGTTGTAAGGTTGCATCAGCAATCCTTGTAGTATATTTAAGGAGTAACAGAATGTACATAATCGCCGGACTCGGTAACCCGGGCGCAGAATATTCAAATACAAGGCACAATGCAGGCTTTATGGCCATAGATGAGATAGCAAAAAAGGCCGGTATAAGTGTTACGGAGAAAAAGCACAAGGCTCTGATCGGAAAGGGCGTGTTTGCCGGGCAGAAAGTGGTGCTGGTAAAGCCGCAGACATATATGAACCTGAGCGGAGAAAGTATACGTGCGGTAACCGATTATTATAAGGTCGATCCCGTGAGTGAACTGATAGTGTTGTCGGATGACATAGATCTTGATGTGGGAAATATCCGTATACGCCCCAAGGGAAGCGCGGGCGGACACAACGGATTAAAGAATATAATAGCCCAGCTCGGTACCCAGGATTTTAAAAGAGTGAGGATAGGCGTCGGAGCTAAGAAAGAGGGCAGGGATCTGGTAAGCCATGTCCTTGGCAAGATTGATAAAAATGATGCCGGGGATTTTGATGAAGCTATCGCGAACACTGTAAGTGCGGTTGAGACCATCATGACTGACGGCTGTGAAGCTGCCATGAACAGGTATAATAAAAAGAAGAGCGACCCCAAAAAAGAACAGAATAAGATTTAGACGGAAACAATAACGGAAATAAAAACGGAAACAATAACGGAAACAATAGATGAAAGCACTTTTTTCTCCCCTGGAAGAACTTGCGGATCTTCAGAGCATCAGGGATGTGATCAAAAGAAAAAAGAATAAAGGAATAATATCCCTCACCGGCTGTGTGGATGCGCAGAAGCTCCACTTTATGAGGGCACTTTCCGGTGAGAGCAGAGTCACTCTTATCGTGACTTATGATGAGCTGAGATCCAGAGAGCTCTACGAGGAATACCTTTTTTATGATCCTAATGCGTGTTGTTTTCCCGCCAAGGATCTGATTTTTTTCCAGGCTGATATCAGTGGCAATGAGCTCACTAAAGAGCGTGTGTCCACCATGAGAAAGCTCATGGAAAATGAACCTGTGACGGTCATAACGACATACGCAGCGCTTATGAATCCGGTGGCCATACATTCAAGAGAGCGTTCGGTCACGGAGCTCCTTAAAGGGGATGAAGTGTCCACAAAGGATCTTTCAAGAAAGCTTGTAAGCCTGGGATATCAAAAGCTTCCCCAGGTAGAAGGCCCGGGTCAGTTTTCCGTGCGCGGAGATATCATAGATGTGTTTGATCTGACGGAGGAAAATCCGGTCAGGATCGAACTGTGGGGAGATACCATAGAATCCATCAGATACTTTGACGTGCTGACGCAGCGCTCTATGGAGGAGATGGATGCTGTCACTGTTTATCCTGCCACGGAATTTATACTGTCCGATGATGAATTAAGAGCGGGGATAGAAAGGATATGCGCTGAGTGCGATAAGCAGGAAGATAAGCTCAGAAAGGCATTTAAGACTGAGGAAGCCCACCGGCTTAAGACTATTGTCAAGCAGCTTAAAGAAGAGGTGCTTGAGCTTTCTCTCAAAGTAAACCTTGAGAGTTATATCAGGTATTTTTACGAAGATAACGATAACGCAAGGCTCATCTCAATGCCTGAATGGATCCGGGAAATATCCGGCGGGGATGCTTTTATTTTCCTGGAGGAGCCGGAAAGGCTGCGGGAACAGGCTAATGCGATCTATACTGAGTTTTCCGAGAGCTGTGCGCACCGCCTCGAGAAGGGGTACTGTCTTCCGGGACAGACCGATATTCTATACAGCGGGGAAGATATCGCAGCCAGGATATCGGAGTGTAATGCTGTTTCCGTTTCCACACTGAGCACATCGGCAGGATACTTTGATGTATCCTACAAATATGACATAGGTGCCAGAAACACAGGATCATACAACGGAAGCTTTGAGGCTCTTTCGAAGGATCTGGAGAGCTACAGAAAAGGAAAGTATCAGGTCCTTCTTTTATCACCCTCCAGAACGAGAGCCAAAAGACTTGCACAGGAGCTGCAGGATATGGGTATTCCTGCGGCGTATTCCGACAATCCCGACAGAGAGATAGTAACAGGGGAAGTGCTCATAGAGTACGGCCGCATATCAAAGGGCTTTGAGTATCCTCTGATCAAGTTTGTGGTTTTGGCGGAGACCGATATTTTCGGCGCCGAGAGGAAAAAGAAGCGCCGCCGCTCTCAGGCACTGCAGGGGCAGAAGATAGGTTCGCTTGACGATCTTAAACCCGGCGATTATGTAGTGCACGAGGTGTATGGCCTCGGCGTGTATAAGGGAATAGAAAAGGTTGAATCCGGCAGGGTAGTGCGTGATTATATCCGCCTTGAATACCGTGAGGGCGGAGTGCTTTACGTGCTCGCAACAGAGCTCGATGCGATCCAGAAATATGCATCTGCGGATGCGGATAAAGTTCCCAAGGTAAATAAGCTCGGCACGAAAGAGTGGGAAAAGACCAAGACCAAAGTGCGTGAATCCGTCGAAGGAATTGCGCAGGACCTTGTTGAATTATATGCAAAAAGGCAGCAGGTATCGGGATATGTCTACGGGAAAGATACCGTATGGCAGACGGAGTTTGAAGAGCTCTTTCCCTACGAGGAGACGGAAGATCAGATCCGGGCCATCGAGGATACAAAAGCCGATATGGAAAGCCCCCGCGTAATGGACAGACTTATCTGCGGAGATGTGGGCTTTGGAAAGACGGAGATCGCAATAAGAGCGGCATTCAAGGCCGTGCAGGAAAACAAGCAGGTGGCTTATCTTGTTCCCACCACTATCCTGGCGCAGCAGCATTATAATACCTTTGTACAGAGAATGAAGGATTTCCCTGTAAGGGTCGAACTGCTTTCGCGCTTCCGCTCCGCTTCTGAGATAAAAAAGGTGATCGCGGACCTTAAAACCGGAATGGTTGACATTGTTATCGGCACCCACAGGCTCCTTTCAAACGATGTGACCTACAAGGATCTGGGGCTTCTTATCATTGATGAGGAGCAGAGATTCGGTGTGTCTCATAAGGAGAAGATAAAAAAGCTGAGGGAAAATGTGGACGTGCTCACTCTTTCGGCCACCCCTATACCCAGAACGCTCCACATGAGCCTTGTGGGCATAAGAGATATGAGCCTTCTTACGGAGGCGCCCAGCGACAGGCTGCCGATACAGACCTTTGTATGCGAGCATAATGATGAGCTTGTGAGAGAAGCCATCACAAGAGAGCTTTCCCGCGGCGGCCAGGTCTATTATGTGTTTAACCGTGTGAATCAGATCGCAGAGGTGACAGAAAGGTTAAGAGCTCTGATTCCAAGTGCAAATATAGAATTCGCTCACGGTCAGATGAACGAACGTGAGCTTGAGAATATCATGTATGATTTTGTGAACGGGGATATTGATGTGCTTGTTTCGACCACTATCATCGAAACGGGTATGGATATTTCCAACGTTAACACGCTGATCATACAGGATTCCGACAGGTTCGGATTATCACAGCTGTATCAGCTGAGGGGGCGCGTCGGCCGAAGCGGCAGAGTAGCTTATGCTTTTCTTATGTACAGCAGGAATAAGCTCCTCACTGAAGTGGCGGAAAAGCGCCTTGAGGCGATAAGAGAATTCACCGATCTGGGAAGCGGATACAAGATCGCCATGCGCGACCTTGAGATAAGAGGCGCCGGTAACCTGTTGGGCAAGAGCCAGCACGGACACATGGAAGCGGTCGGTTACGAGCTTTACTGTAAGATGCTGAATGAAGCCGTAAGCCGCATGAAAGGGGTAAGCATCCCTGAGAATTTCAGCACGGTGGTAAATCTGGATGCTGACGCGTTCATTCCTCAGGAATATATATTCAACGAAGAGCAGAAGCTCGATATGTATAAGAGGATAGCTGCGGCTGAAACAAAAGAAGCCATGGACGAGATCCGCGACGAGCTTATAGACAGATACGGAGCGATTCCTCCTTCTGCGGAAAACCTGCTTCGGATTTCGCTTATAAGAGCAGCGGCCCACAACCTTTACATGACTGAGGTCAGAAGCCGCGATTCGCAGATCATATTCACATTTAAGCCTGATGCAAACGTAGATCCGACAAAGATACCGGATCTTATGCTTAAGTATGGTAAGGCACTGAACTTTGCGCCCTACGGAAAGCCTTCATTTACTTATACATATGAAAAGGAAACTCTGGTAGAAAAGGACGAAGCACAGGTGCTCGACCTCACCGAGAAACTGCTGGAGGATATGAAGATACTGCTTCCGACTGCGAATTAAGGCATTTCGCAGTCGGTCGCATTGCAGAGAACGCAATGCGATTGATAATAGGAAACCAGTCGCGCCAAAGTACGGCACGACTGTCGCAATGGCTTCGCCACCTGACTGCGAATTAAGGCATTTCGCAGTCGGTCGCATTGCAAAGTACGCAATGCGATTGATAATAGGAAACCAGTCGTGCCAAAGTACGGCACGACTGTCGCAATGGCTTCGCCACCTGACTGCGAATTAGGGCATTTCGCAGTCGGTCGCATTGCAGAGAACGCAAGCAGTCGGTCGCATTGCAAAGTACGCAATGCGATTGCTTCTATTCATTAACTTCTGCGTCGGGGACTTCTGTGAGATCGGGTTCGGGAATGGGCATGTAATTACGTGCGGTCCAGACCACAAGGCGCGCAAGTTCATCCGCCGTCTCGGGAGTTCTTCCGGAAAGGGCGGCAAGGGATTCGTCAACTTCAGGTTCATAATAATCGGCGGGATTGTAATACGGAATGGATGCAGCTCCGCCGTTTTTGCATACCTGAGAGCCGTAGACCAGAAGCGCCTGGGAAACGTTATTCCTGATAAGTATATCTTCCGCACCGAGCTCGACAACAACAACTGTATGCACACCGCTTCCGGTATCGGCCTGAAGTGCACTCACAAGGCAGGCACCGGCTTTATTGGTGGTTCCGGTTTTGAGGCCCACTACTCCGGGCACGTTGTATAGCATGGGGTTTGTGTTGTTGACCGACTTTCCAAGGGAAGAAAGGGTCTTGGTGGTGCAGGATGTGTAATCGGTGATCTGCGGATAAACGGAGAATATATGGCAGACCAGCTTGAACATATCATTGGCGGTGATAAAGTTCTGGACTTTGTTCTCCATTATCTCTTCGGTATATACGGGAAGACCGTTGCAGGTATGGAATTCGGTGCCTTCGGAAAGCCCAAGTGCTGCGGCCTTTTCGTTCATCCTTTTGACGAAATTCTTCTCTGAACCTGCAACGGCTTCGGCGAGAGCCAGAGTGCATTCGTTGCTTGATGGCAGCAGCATTCCGTAGATCAGATCGTCGATATTTGCCTTTGTACCTTCGGGTATGCGGAAGGTCCTGTCGATGGAGTTGGAGAGCTTTTCCACATTGGCGGATGTCTCTACCGTATCATCAAGAGAGAGATTCCCTTTTGATATCTCATCCATCACAAGCAGAAATGTCATCAGCTTGGTGGTACTTGCCATTGCAACGGATGCATCGGGATTATAGGAATAATAGATTTCTCCGGTAGTGGCATCTCCCACAAGCACGGAATTGGTCGAAAGAAAGTAGCCTTCATCCTCAAGCCTGCGAGGGTCGAATGTGAAGGGCTTGGAAGTGTCGATCACAAGGGCACCGTTCTCATAATGCATATCTACGTTGAGCACCAGAGCGAGATCCGCAAGGTACATGTAGCAGTCGTAGTTTTTCTCGTCATCACCCTTATAGATGATCGTATAGTAATAGACCGCTGCGCCGTTCTGAGTAAATCTGTTACGCTTTCTGGTGTACTCGGGGGATTTCTTGTTTCTGACAAGAGAGGTGAACTCTTCGTTCTCTCCGCCTACTTCGGTATAGCTTCCGCCCTTGGTCAATGTTACGGAACTTTCATTTACGGTAAGAGAATACTCTGCGTGAGTTCCTTTTAGCGCTACAGCCATATCCCGGAGAGAAACGTACGAAGCGTTGTCGTAGTTAAGATCCACGTATTTAACGTTTATGGGATCTTTACCGTCTGCGATCACATCAAGATTGCGAAGATATTCGAAATCTCTTTCGTCCGCATAACTGCGTATGCAAAAGAGGTTCAGGCTTCCGATTATAAGCGTGAACGATATTATGATGGTTAGAATTTTTTTCATTATGTTTCCAGCCTTTATTACTCTATATATGCTTTCCTCCGATGGGAAGCGGACACAAAATGCCCGATGAGGGGGTTATTTCTTAATGTACAGCGCGGGGTATTCGTATAGCATCTCGAGGGGAGTATCGTCACCGCCCATGGGCTGTGCGATAGGCTTTTCAAAGATATCCTCCCCGATACCGGTGAACATAAGGTAATCATCCTTTGTGAAATATTTTTCACAGATCGGTTTTCCGGAGATGGTGCGCTTCATCACGCCGTCTTTTACTTCATACGTTCCGCTGAGGTCATAGATAGTGCCAAGTTCATCCATCGAAGGAAGAAGGGTGGGACCTTTCTGGTCCAGATACTCGGCGGCAGTCATCTCAAGGGCTTCTTCTATAAGATCGTCCACTGTCTTTCCGACGGATTCCGCGCTGGTTCCGGCGCTTTCAAGCCTTATCTCAAGGAAACTTCTGAGACCTTCCAGGGCTATCTCCTTCGCAATGGGTTTTGCTGCCTCGTAGCTTTCGGGATTGATCTTTTCGGTGAAACTACCATCGCTGTTAAATGTAAGATCCGTCTTTATATACACCTTTCCGGTGCCGAAACTGACGCGGCTGGCTGTGGTGGGATCGGCAAACCATTCATTCATGGATGCAACAACATAGGGTGTCATATCGACTTCCCGCTGCCATGTTCCCAGATGGCTTTTATTTTTGACAAATTTATTCTGAAAAATGAAAAGACCTGCTCCCGTAAGGATCACAAGCAGCAGAAATATGATCATTGGTACAAGGATTTTGTTGGCTTTCATGTATTGACCCCGTGATACTGATGCATTGAATTGTCGGATCCGCACGATCTGCGCGATCCAAGTGTCATTTTATCATAAAAGCCCCGCCTTTTCCATCTTTGGTGAAAATATACAAAGAAGGAAACGAAATTTGTGAAAATAGTTTCTTGTTTATGTTTTTTATAGAAGATATAATGGAAACTGTAATCACGAAAAAATGTTTCCAGCAGTAATCGGTCACTTGAAAAAACAGCGTTTTAAGTGGTACAGGAGGAAGATATATGACGGAAAGAAGCGATTCAAGGGTGCATATCCTCGAGGGAACCATAAGGGTGTTTAACCGCAAAGGGCTCAAGTTTACAATGGACGACCTGGCTAAAGAGCTGGGAATGAGCAAAAAAACCATATATGTATCCTACGACGATAAGCAGGAACTTTTCTATGACATGGTGGATTATCTGTTTGAGAATATCCATGATAAAAAGGCTGAGGTTGTTGCGGACAAAAAACTGACTACACTGGAAAAGGTAAAAAAGATCCTGGGCGTTATGCCGGAAAGCTACAGTGAGATAGATTTCAAGCAGCTTTATATGCTCCGCGAAAAATACCCCGAAGTGTACCGCAAGGTCGAAGAGAAGCTGGAAACCGGCTGGGAGGAAACCATTGCACTGATCGAGCAGGGAATAAAGGAAGGCGTTATAAGAGACATTCCAGTCTTCCTTGTAAAGACGATGCTGGAAGCTTCGCTCGAACAGTTCTTTGCAAGAGATGTGCTTGTAAAGAACGGGATAAGCTACAATGATGCTCTTAAAAACGTAGTTGAGATACTTGTTGACGGGATCTCGGTATAGTCCCCGCCGGAGAGGATCTTCTGCCGGCGGCCGCAGGCTGAGTGCATTGCCGTCCTCGGCTGAAACTAAGAAAGGATTATAAAATGGACAGATCAAAAACGATATTCGGAAATGAAATGCCGTCAGGTGTATATAACAAGGCGGTTCGTTCGAAAAAGAAATATATCAGAAAATATGGCGATGATTCCGGTGTGGATTATCCTGTAAAGATTGAAAAGAATAAATATATCGGGGACAGCCTGGGAGTCAACAATGTGCTTGTGGGAGATCTTTCGTCAAATGCACATTACGATCCGGAGGCAAACCTGCCCGCCCTTGACTGGGACAGAGAAAAAGGGATCATCGTGGGAAACATCCGGATGGGATTCGGACATTACAGGATATCCATGGCTATAGCTTCGGCGGCAAAGCATCTGGGATATACTCCATACTGGATGGACCTTAATTCCTACAGGGAGACCACCTGCACGAAGGTGATAGGAGCACAGAACGATCTTTATTCCCTTGGCTCAAGGCTTTCCAAGAATCCGATCTTTAACAAGCTTGTATGGGAACCCATGAATTACGAAGGATTCAGAGCTCTCTCATACAATTCGGCAGATCAGAAAAATGCCGAACTAATGGCTCCTGTTTATAAAAATGTTCCCAAGGATATCCCGGTTGTAGGAACTCACGTATGGCCCGCCCAGGCTGCGCTTCACGCGGGAATGAAGTATGTGGTAAACGCCATTCCGGATAACTGGCCCATGGCTCTTCACTTCGCTGAAGGAGCTGTTCATGCGATCCAGTGCAGAAATGCATTTCAGGGATACATGATCTGCAACGGCATGATGAAAAAGAAAGTCTGCAAGCCGATGCCGGAGGGAAGTCTGGTATACACGGGCCATTACATAGATCATGAGCTTGTGGCAAATATAGAGGCCGATTGCGAGGCAAGGTTAAAGAGACAGTCTTCCGGTAAACCGATGAGATTTCTTCTTACCATCGGAGGTGCGGGAGCGCAGAAGGAGATATTCGCGGCGATAATAAAATACCTCATTCCTTTCATAAGGGAGAAGAAAGCCGCTCTCTACGTGAATGTGGGAGACTACAGAAATGTGTGGGATGCCCTGCTGGCTGAGATCCCCGGAATGATGGAGCTTTCCGAAAGCCACATGGACAACTGGACGGACACGGAGAAGTTCGCATCGGAAGCCCTGGATGAAAGCAGGGAAGTAACCGGTATCCACGGATTCTGGCACAGGAATATTTTTGAAGCGGTGTATTGCACCAACCTTTTGATGAGAAGCGCGGATGTACTTGTCACAAAGCCGAGTGAACTGGCATTTTATCCGGTTCCGAAGCTCTTTATCAGAAGGGTCGGAAAGCACGAGATGTGGGGAGCGATCCACTCCGCGGAGATGGGAGACGGAACACTTGAGTGCAGGGATATTCCGCATACGCTCCAGATGATAGAACAGTTTATGACAAGCCCGTCACTATTAAAAGGAATGTGCGAGGCAATCGTGACGAATAAATCCGTCGGATTATATGATGGGGCGTACAAGGTTGTAGAGCTGGCGATGGGATTAAAAGATAATAAATAACTGATTAGAAGCTGCATATCATTACGTTGAAGTAAAGCGAAAGAGAAGGACAAATACATAAGGAGAAAAATATGGAACAGGGTAAGAAAAAGCTATCGGGAAAAGAAAAGTTTGCTTATGGTATAGGCGCGGTCGGAAAAGATATGGTATATATGCTTTCCGCCAGTTATATCCTGTATTATTATCAGGACATCATGGGTGTGTCGGCATGGATCATGGGAATAATACTTCTCATTGCGCGTGTGTTTGACGCGTTCAACGATCCTCTTATGGGAGTGCTCGTTGCAAAGACAAAAACCAAATGGGGTAAGTTCAGACCCTGGCTCTTTATAGGAACGCTCACAAATGCGGTGATCCTGTTCCTTATGTTTGCTGCGCCTCCTTCACTTAACGGCGGCGGCCTCGTCGCTTATGCGGCAGCATTCTATATACTTTGGGGCGTGACCTACACCATGATGGATATTCCCTACTGGTCAATGGTTCCCGCATTTACCGACGGAGGAAAAGAGCGTGAGAACATGTCAGCTCTTGGCCGTACCTGTGCGGGCGTAGGTTCTGCAATTGTTACCGTAGTGACTGTTCTTGCGGTATCCGCTATCGGTAATGCGGCAGCGGGAAAGAGCGCAGACAATTCTACTTTAAATGTAACAAACACAACAGCATATGTTGTGGAGATGGATGAGACCGGAGCGGCTACCGGAAATGTAAAGACTCTCACCGGTGGAGCGACTCTCGGAATAACTGCGAACAAAGCAGAGTTTGAGAATGCGATCTCCTTTACCACAAGTAATGCAAAGTATGACATCACTGTCGGAAACCTTGTTTTCTCAAGTGAAGAAAAAGATGCTCTCACGGTCAACGAGTTGGATGTTGTTATGGATGACAAGGACGGAGAGGCTGTAATTGCGGTATATGTTTCCGAAGAGGATTTTGCAAAGATATCCGAGAGCGATGCGATGAAGATCGACCTTTCCTCAAAGAAGGAAGTTGAGAGAGTCGGATTTAAATGGTTCTCGCTCATTGTGGCGGTTCTGTTCTTTGCATTTATTCTTATCACATGTCTCTTTATAAAGGAGAAATCAACAGTCGATGTGCAGACTGCAAAAGTCGGAGATATGTTCAAGGCACTTCTTCAGAATGATCAGGCTATGGCAATGGTCATCACTATAGTGCTTGTAAACTCCGCAACATATATCACATCAAATCTGCTCATCTATTTCTTTAAATATGATCTGGGAGGAACGAACTGGCAGGGTGATTACACCACGTTTAACACCTTCGCAGGTGCATGTCAGATCCTTGCGATGATGGCCTTCTTTCCTCTGCTCCGTAAGTTCTTTAACACAATGAAGATATTTTATATCTGTATCTTCTCAGCTATAGGCGGATATGTGATCCTGCTCATAATGGCACTTGCGGGAACAAGCAGTGTGTATCCGTTCCTTGCACCGGGATTCTTCATCATGTCTGCAGTGGGAATGCTGAATGTTATTGTTACAGTATTTCTTGCAAATACGGTTGACTACGGCGAGCTTAAGAATAATCGCCGCGATGAGTCGGTCATCTTTTCAATGCAGACTTTTGTGGTTAAGCTTGCATCGGGAATCGCAGCTCTTGTAGCATCGATCTGTCTCTCGATCTTTAACATCAGTGAATCCGGCAGCACGTATTCTTCTCAGGGCGGTGAAGTGCTTCCGGGAATGAGATGCTACGGACTCAAGACTTATATTGCCGACATTATGTCAAACGGAGCAACTGTTGTTTCGAATAATTCGGTTATCGGACTCAGGTTTGTAATGACGGTGCTGCCGGTATTTGTGCTCGCGATAGCTCTTATCATCTTCCGGGCAAGGTATAAGCTTACCGATGAGAAGCTCGAGGAGATCACGAAGGAACTTAATGTTAAGAGAGCGGCAAATTGAATTACGGTTTAATGTATTAACAATTATTCTGATTAATTGAGTGACGGACTTCGCGTTTTCAAGTATGGATTCGCTACGTCTCCGCGCTGACGCAAAATTTGTCTCCGCAAAGGGCAAAACCGCCCTGCTACAACTCGCAACGCTCGCCTCATCAGGCGAGCTGCTCGAACATTATCGCAGGGACCGGTTTATGC
>CAMUYA010000010.1 GCA_947164865.1 uncultured Lachnospiraceae bacterium | reverse complement strand
ACCCCTCAAGATTGAGGGGCAGGGGAGTTGAATAGGCAAAGCCTATATTTTTACGGGAAAACGCTGCGGGAGAGAGCCGCTTTTTTGCCCATAAAATGAGGAGTGCCCGAGTTCCATCAGGAACCCGGGCGATTATGAAAAAATGATCGAATAACACTTTGCTTTGTTCTTTATCAATATAACAGCCAATTATGAACTAAGTATGAACATGGTGTAAAAACTTAGTAAAGTTCGACTATGAAATAAAAAAATGCAGACAAATTTTGTGCAATATGCACAAAGGTCGATCCGGGGTGTGGACCGATGCGCGGATATCAACAGAATATATGCTTTTTTTATTGTAAATATATTGCAAAAATGTTACAATCATAAAATGTCTGAAATTATGTCTGTCAGTAAGCGGAAAGGATAATAATATGGATACCTTGATGGATACGCTCTCTCAGAAACTTAATGCCCAGGAAATGATCCGTGCCAACGGCGAGGCAGAGGCGCAGCAGATGGATATGCTCAAAGTACAGGTAGGGGAATATCAGGGATGCCTGGACAGACTGCAGAATGTGTGCGGTGAACTCGGAGATCTCGAGAACAGGATCAGTTCATTGAGCCTTCCCGATAAAAGCGCTGCCAATGAAGAGACCATCAACGCCATCAGAGAGAGACTTGAAGAGCTTTCAGCCAAGACCGGAAGTCAGCTGGAGGAGTTTTCCCGGAGAACCGGAAGCCTTATAGAGGAGCTGTCCAGAAGCACCAACAGCAGGCTTGATGCGATCTCCGAGAAGACCGACAGCAGGATATCCGAGTTGTCCCAGGCTACAACAAATATGCTGGATGAGATGTCCCAGTCGACAACTTACAGGCTTGATGAGCTTTCAAGGACCACCAACAGCAGACTTGATCAGATGTCCCAGTCCACAAACAGTAAGCTTGACGCAATATCGGATGCTACGAGCAGTAACCTCAAAGAGTTTTCGGATTCAACCGGAAAGCAGCTTAAAGATATGCAGGGCGAGATCCTCGGAAAAGTCGGAATGGAGGATGAACTGCACAAAGAAGGCGTCAGAATATATAAGAATCTGCAGGCGGCAATAGTAAATGAGCTCGAGCCTGTGGAGGAGACGGTCATACAGACCAAAAAGCAGTTGACAAAAGATATCAAAGGGCTAAGGCTTATTGCAATTCTTTCTCTTGCTTTGTCCGCAGCGGCTCTCATCGTTCAGATGATGAACCTTCTGGGCATAAATATCGGCCTTTGATATATCCATTTATATGAACGGAAAAGCAATTAAACGAACACATAAAAGAATTGAATATGCATTTGTTGTCGCAAGCATTGCGGCTTTATTCGTGTGCACATTTTTAACCAACGGCATCGGCCGGTTCAAAAAGACCGGTAATAATTTCTTCAATATATATGTAAACGGGAAATCGGTGGGCGTTATTGACGATGACAGCCGTGCCGAGCATCTTCTCATCGAAGCCAGAAGAAATGTTGCGGCGGAAAACGGATCCCTGGTCTTCATGACGGGAAGCCTTGAATCTGTCGGGGAGGAAAGGCTCTTCGGAAAAGTAGATGAAGAAGAGGATGTGGTAAGAAATATAGAAGGTGTCCTTAAGGGTACCATAAATGAGTCGATGCAGAGAACCTGCACCGTCAAGATAGAAGAGTACATGGTTACTCTGCGGGATCTGGATGAGGCGAGAAAGCTGCTGCAGGCTGCACTCGATCTCTATGACACATCGGGACGGTTTGAGGTTGAGCTTTCAAATACCGGAGACAGGGATTTCGACGTGATCAGTCCGACTGTGGTGGACACCAAGGCAAAAGAAGAGGAAGAGGACAGCGAGCCCACAGAAGAGATACTCCCCGTGGGAGGTGCCGGACAGTACATCACCGAATGGGGACTTTCCGATGTATCGGATGTAGAATCCATGGATTTTGAAGATTTCGATCTCGGAGTTCTCAATATGAATTTTATCGAGGATGTGGAGATCTGCCAGGGTTATCTTCCGGGATCGCAGGTGACGGATCTGAACACCGCGATAGAGAATGTCACCAAGGAACAGGAGACTCCGGGAGAATACGAGATCAAGTCGGGAGATTCACTTTCGGGAATATCCATGGCGGTAAATATCCCCATGGAGACTCTGGTGGCACTCAATCCGGAAAAGCTTGAAAACGTCAATTCGACGATACATGTGGGCGATACACTCACCATAACGATACCTGAGCCCGAGTTGTCGGTTGAAAGGGTCGAGCGCGAATATGTCGAAGAAGTGTATGATGAAGAAGTTATATATGTAGACAATGACGACTGGTACACGACCCAGACCAAGATTCTGCAACAGCCTTCATCGGGATACAGAAAAGCCATTCTGGATATTCATTATACTAATGATAAAGAGATTTCCAAAGAGGTCATCAAGGAGCAGATACTTCTCGAAGCGGTTCCCAAGATCGTTGAGAGAGGGACCAAGATACCTCCCACATATATCAAGCCTCTGAGCGGTGGACGCATCAGTTCCTACTTTGGCGGAAGAGCATCACCGGGAGGAATCGGAAGCACCAACCACAAGGGAATCGACTGGGCTACTCCTATCGGAACACCGATCTATGCATCCAGCGGCGGTACGGTTGCCACATCCGGATGGGTTGCGGGATACGGATATGCGGTATTCATCAACCATCCCGACGGAAGACAGACCAGATACGCCCACCTGAGCAAGACGCTTGTACCTGTGGGAACATATGTCAACCAGGGCGACCTGATCGCATACAGCGGTAATACCGGTAATTCAACCGGTCCTCACCTGCACTTTGAGATCAGGATAGGCGGCACAGCGGTCAACCCGTTGGACTACTTGTAAAAACAAGATAATTACTTAATAAAAAAACAGTTGACTCGCCGGATTCTATATGCTATAGTAATCGGGCGAGTCAGAAAAATAGACTCTTTTTTTAGTGTAAACTTATACAGTTAATTTTCGGAGGAAGAATCATGCGTACCAAGATCACTCTTGCCTGCACCGAGTGCAAGCAGCGCAACTACAATACCACAAAGGAAAAGAAGAACATGCCTGATCGTTTTGAGATCAAGAAGTACTGCCGTTTCTGCAAAAAGCATACTCTTCATAAGGAAACCAAGTAATCATCTCGGAGGTTAGTTATGGAAGACGCTAAGAAGAACAAGCCGGGCTTTTTTAAAGGTGTAAAGTCCGAGTTCGGTAAGATCACATGGCCTGACAGAAAGGCAACTTTAAAGCAGTCTGTTGCAGTTGTCATCATTTCCGTGATCGCAGGAGCTCTTATCGCGGTGCTCGACCTTGGAGTAACACGCGGGGTTAAGGCTCTGGTGAACATAGAAGTTGAACAATCAAATAACGGACTGTAAGGAGGGACCTATGGGCGAGGCGAAATGGTATGTTGTGCATACCTATTCCGGATATGAGAATAAAGTAAAGGTCGATATCGAAAAGACCATCGAGAACAATAAGAAGCTTGCCGAGCAGATCCTGGAAGTACGTGTTCCCATGGAAGACGTTGTAGAGATCAAAAACGGCGTTAAGAAGACCGTCTCAAGGAAGCTCTTCCCCGGATATGTTCTTGTAAATATGGACATGAACGACGAGACCTGGTATGTTGTCCGCAATACCCGCGGAGTTACCGGATTTGTCGGACCGGGAAGCAAGGCGGTTCCGCTTTCCGATGCCGAGATGAAACCTCTCGGTATCCATACCGATAACGTAACGATAGACTTCGGCGAGGGAGATACCATCGCGGTCGTTGCCGGAGTATGGAAGGATACGGTCGGTGTTGTACAGAAGCTTGACATGAACAAGCAGACGGCAACCATCAATGTAGAGCTTTTCGGCAGAGAAACACCGGTAGAGATCAGCTTTGCCGAAGTAAGAAAGCTCGGTTGATTAAAGTTTTGGTTATATCGGGTTTTTCCCTGATATATAGTGGGAGCATACATAGTGTGTGCGCCTAACCACATTTTTAGGAGGTGCCATTATGGCAAAGAAAGTAGAAGGCTACATCAAGTTACAGATCCCGGCCGGCAAGGCAACACCTGCGCCCCCGGTAGGACCCGCGCTCGGTCAGCACGGCGTGAACATTGTAGAGTTCACAAAGCAGTTCAATGCAAAGACCGCTGACAAGGGAGATACCATCATCCCCGTTGTCATCACAGTTTACTCTGACAGAAGCTTCAGTTTTGTTACCAAGACTCCGCCTGCTGCAGTTCTTCTTAAGAAGGCATGCAACATCAAGAGCGGTTCCGGAGTACCCAACAAGACAAAGGTTGCTACCATCTCAAAAGCAAAGCTTAAAGAGATCGCTGAGATCAAGATGCCCGATCTTAACGCTGCAAGCATCGAAGCAGCTATGAGCATGATCGCAGGTACAGCACGTTCAATGGGTATCACCGTAGAGGACTGATCATATCAAAATGGGAGACAGCAAAAGCTGTCGTTAGAACCTTAGGAGGAAAAAACAATGAAGCATGGAAAGAAATATACTGAAGCGGCAAAGCTTGTTGACCGTTCGGTACAGTATGAACCCGCGGATGCGATCGCACTTGTAAAGAAGACCGCTACCGCAAAGTTTGATGAGACCATAGAGGTTCACATCAGAACAGGATGTGACGGACGTCATGCAGATCAGCAGATCCGTGGCGCAGTAGTTCTCCCTAACGGAACCGGTAAGAAAGTAAGAGTACTGGTAATCGCTAAGGGCGATAAGCTGGCAGAAGCTGAGGCTGCAGGTGCAGATCACGTTGGAGGAGAGGAGCTCATCCCCAGGATCCAGAATGAAGGATGGCTCGATTTTGATGTTGTTGTAGCAACACCTGATATGATGGGCGTTGTCGGTCGTCTCGGTAAGGTACTCGGACCTAAGGGCCTCATGCCCAACCCCAAGGCAGGAACCGTTACAATGGATGTTGCAAAGGCAGTTAACGACATCAAAGCAGGTAAAGTTGAATACAGACTCGACAAGAGCAATATCGTACACGTTCCCGTAGGAAAGGCTTCCTTCACTGAGGAGCAGCTCCAGCAGAACTTCGATGCTCTTCTCGAAGCGATCACAAAGGCAAGACCCAGCGCACTTAAGGGACAGTACTTAAGAAGCATCACCCTTACAAGCACCATGGGCCCCGGAGTGAAAGTAAACACTGCAAAATATTAATATTCAAAAAAGCCTGTAGTCCTTTGGATTCCGGGCTTTTTTTACCCTTTGGGAAAGTAATTAAAAGAGGTCGAAAAAGTGTTAAAAAGAGAAAGCAGGATTGCGGATTGGATAATTAAATATGCACCGTATTTTTTGATCGGTATCGCTACTCTTGTTGCCGTCTTGATCAGGTTCGATTCGAGGAAGTTCTTTTCGGGGGACTCCAGCAATTTCCTGATCCCCTGGTTTCAGCAGATCAGGAATAACGGAGGCCTTGCTTCGCTCAGGGAGCAGATAGGGGATTACAATCTTCTTTATCAGACGCTGATCGCGTTCATGACCTACCTTCCTTTTATCGGCGATGATCAGTACAAGATCATGTACTGCTATAAGGCTCTTTCCTGCATTTTTGATTTTACGCTGGCGGGAGCCGTGGCATATACGGTCTGCTCTCTGAAAGGAAAGAGGTATTTCGGAAACACATTCGCGCTTGCCTATGCGATCGTGCTGTTCCTGCCGACAGTGATAATGGATTCATCACAGTGGGCGCAGTGCGACTCCATCTATTCCACTTTCGCCGTGCTCTTCATATGCTTTTTCTATAAAGAAAAATACGTGAGAGCCTTTGTGTTTTACGGAATAGCGCTTGCCTTTAAGTTCCAGACGATCTTTCTTCTGCCTTTTGTGCTGGCTTACTATTTTTACAGGAAAAGATTTTCGATCTTTTATTTCTTCATCTCTGTGGGTGTATTCTGGCTTAGTGGGATATTTGCCTATTTTAACGGACGACCGCTTTATGCTCCGTTTACACTTTACTTTGCGCAGACCAATACCTACGGTGAGATGTACATGAACTTCCCCAGCATCTGGCAGCTCTTTGGGAACGACTACCCGAGGTATAAGAATTTTGCCGTGATCCTTGCGTTTTCCATATGTCTGATCGGCTTTTATATTATCGTGAGCGGCAAAAAGAAGATCGATGATCCCGCAAAGTACCTCACATCTGCCATATGGTTTGTGTTCAGCTGTGTGCTGGTACTTCCCGCGATGCATGACAGATATGCTTATCTGATGGACATACTGCTGGTGATCGCCGCATTTTTGGATAAAAAGAATTTCAAATATGCATTTATCTGCATATTGATGAGCTTTAAATCCTATCCGGGCTATCTGATATTCCAGGATCACCTTTCGTTCCTCGATCCCATGATATACGTGGCTGCCTGGGCGCACTTTACGTATTCCGTATTTATCAAAAGGGATCCGGACGTTTCCGCCATCCCGGAAAACGCGTAAAAACGTTTCAAAAACGCGAAAAAACGCTTGACACATATTGCTTAATATGATATTTTCTATTTTGGTTTTAAAAGAGGCCGAAGACAGCAGGTGCGGCAATGCCGCGTAAATCCCGCCGAGGTTGATCTGAAGTAACTGTGATTACTGTGATTATCTCCCATGCTGTCAGGCAGTATGGGATTTTTTTATGCAGAGCCTTAACGAGCCCTTTTATTACCTCAAAATAATAAAGGAGGAAAAGAAATGGCTAAGGTTGAAATCAAAGCCCCCATCGTGGACGAGATCGCCGAGAACATCAAAGATGCCCAGTCACTGGTTGTCGTTGATTACCGCGGACTTACCGTTGAGCAGGATACTCAGCTCCGTAAGAATCTTCGTGAGGCAGGCGTTATCTACAAGGTATATAAAAATACCTTCATCACCAGAGCGATCAAGGGGACTGAGTTCGAAGGAATTCAGGAGTATCTTGAAGGACCTACCGCAATTGCGGTTTCAAAGAGCGACGCTACCGCTCCCGCACGTGTGCTTGCAAACTTTGCAAAGACCGCGCAGGCACTTGAGATCAAGGCCGGTATCGTAGAGGGAACCCTTTATGATGCAAAGGGAATGGGAACCATCGCAGCAATCCCTTCAAGAGACGAGCTTCTCTCAAAGCTCCTCGGAAGCTTCAAGAATCCGATCACCAATTTTGCGCGCGTTATGAATCAGCTCGCAGAAAAAGGCGGCGCATCTGCTTGCGAAGCTTCCGCTAAGGAAGAAGCAGCTGAGGCACCCGCAGAAGAGCCTGCTAAAGAGGAAGCTCCCGCTGCTGAGGCAGCTGAGTCCGTAGCAGCAGAATAATCACTGACTATTTATTTAATGTTTAATGGAGGAAATTAAAATGGCTAAGTTATCCACTCAGGAAATTTTAGACGCTATTAAAGAGCTCAGCGTTCTCGAGCTCAATGATCTTGTAAAGGCAGCTGAGGAAGAGTTCGGCGTATCTGCAGCAGCAGGTGTTGTTATGGCAGCACCCGGAGCAGGCGCAGGCGCAGCAGCTGAGGAGAAGACAGAGTTTGATGTAGAGCTTACCGAGGTAGGCGCTGAGAAGGTTAAGGTTATCAAGGTTGTTCGTGAGATAACCGGTCTCGGACTTAAGGAAGCTAAGGATCTTGTTGAGGCAGCTCCCAAGGTTGTTAAGGAAGCAGCTTCCAAGGACGATGCTGAGAACATCAAGAAGTCTCTTGAAGAAGTTGGTGCAAAGGTTACTCTTAAGTAATCATCACCCTGAACTGATTTACTACGGGCGGCAATCAAAGCCGCCCGTCTTGTGCTTTTTTCACAGCCTGTTTTTTGAGGCTGTTCTATTCAGAAAAAAATACTCCCATAAAATAAAAAAATTCCTTGACCTATTGACAGTGGCGTGTTATTATGGATAGTGCGCTATTGTGCGGTGTTATGCTCAAAAGGCTGTCACCGGCCACAGTAAATAAAATAAAATGAGGTGTAAGGTCAATGGAAAAGTACAGAATCCGTCCTGCCGGTAACTCCAAAGTCACGCGTATGAGCTATGCGAGACAGAAGGAAGTGCTGGAAATGCCTAATCTGGTAGAAGTTCAGAAGAATTCCTACCGGTGGTTTTTGGATGAAGGACTCCAGGAAGTGTTCGACGATATCTCGCCGATCTCCGATTACAGCGATTCGCTGACCCTTGAGTTCGTATCCTACAGGCTTCACGAAGAGGACAAGAAGTATACTATTGAAGAATGTAAAGAACGTGATGCTACATACTCAGCTCCGCTCTTTGTTAAAGTGCGCCTGCACAGCAAAGAGGATAAGAATATCCAGGAGCATGATATTTTCATGGGCGATCTGCCGCTTATGACCGAGACCGGAACCTTTGTTATAAACGGTGCCGAACGAGTTATAGTCAGTCAGCTTGTGCGTTCTCCCGGAATCTATTACGGGATAGGACATGATAAGCTCGGAAAGAGGCTCTTTTCCTGTACCGTCATACCCAACCGTGGCGCATGGCTTGAGTATGAGACAGATTCCAATAATGTATTCTATGTAAGAGTGGATCGTACGCGTAAAGTGCCCGTAACGGTTCTGCTTCGTGCGCTCGGACTCGGTACCAATGAGCAGATCCGTGAGATGTTTGGCGAAGAGGAAAAGATCGAAGCCAGCATTTCCAAGGATCCTTCCATTACCGACAAGACTCCCGAGGGAAGCTATGAGAGCGGACTTCTCGAGCTCTATCGCAAGATCCGTCCCGGCGAGCCTCTTACTGTCGAGAGTGCCGAAGGCCTTATCAATTCCATGTTCTTTGACTCCCGCAGATACGATCTTGCTAAAGTGGGACGTTATAAATTCAATAAGAAGCTTTCATTCAAGAACCGCCTGAGAGGCAAGGTTATCGCAGCAGATGTGGTTTCTCCTCTTACAGGTGAAGTGATCGCTGCCGCAGGAACCAAGGTTGATTCCGAGCTTGCAGAGAACATTCAGAATAATGCAGTACCTTTCGTGCTTATACAGGGCGAGGAGAAGAACGAGAAGGTGATCTCCAATATGATGGTTGAGCTTACCACCTTTATCGATTGCAACCCCGCTGATTTCGGCATTCACGAGAAGGTTTATTATCCTGTGCTCAAGGCGATCTTAGACGAGTTCAGCGATGATCCCGCAGCTCTCGGTGGAGCTCTTAAGCGCAATGCTCATGAGCTTGTTCCCAAGCACATTACAAAGGATGATATCTTTGCATCCATCAACTACAATATGCATCTTGAGTACGGCATCGGTAACAGCGACGATATCGACCACCTCGGAAACCGTCGTATCAGAGCCGTAGGTGAGCTCCTTCAGAACCAGTACCGTATCGGTCTTTCCAGAATGGAGCGTGTCGTACGTGAGAGAATGAGTACACACGACGCTGAGGAGGTTTCTCCCCAGAGCCTTATCAATATCAAGCCCGTTACTGCGGCTGTAAAAGAGTTCTTCGGTTCATCACAGCTCTCGCAGTTCATGGACCAGAACAACCCTCTCGGTGAGCTTACTCACAAGAGACGTCTTTCCGCACTCGGCCCCGGCGGTCTTTCACGTGACCGTGCAGGATTCGAAGTACGTGACGTACACTATTCACACTACGGAAGAATGTGTCCCATCGAGACACCCGAAGGTCCCAACATCGGACTTATCAACTCTCTTGCAAGCTATGCACGTATTAACGAGTACGGATTCATTGAAGCTCCTTATCGTGTCATCGACAAGAGTGATCCCAAGAATCCCCGCGTGACAGATGATGTAGTATACATGACTGCCGACGAGGAAGATAACTATCATGTAGCTCAGGCTAACGAGAAGCTGGATGAGGAAGGCCACTTTGTAAGGAATTCCGTATCCGGCCGTTACCTTGATGAAACTCAGGAATATCCAAAGGAAATGTTCGATTACATGGACGTATCTCCCAAGATGGTATTCTCTGTAGCTACAGCGCTTATTCCTTTCCTTCAGAACGACGACGCTAACCGTGCGCTGATGGGATCCAATATGCAGCGTCAGGCAGTGCCTCTTATGCTTACGGAAGCACCCGTTGTCGGAACAGGTATGGAAGTAAAGACAGCGGTCGACTCCGGTGTATGCGTTATCGCAAAGGAAGACGGAGAGGTTACATACGTTTCCGCCGACACCATTAAGGAAAAGACTGTAAAGGGTGAAGAGATCGAGTATAAGCTCAGCAAGTTTGCGCGTTCCAACCAGGGCAACTGCTACAACCAGAAGCCTATCGTAATGAAGGGTGACAAGATCAAAGCCGGTGAGGTTATCGCCGACGGTCCTTCCACTTCACAGGGTGAGCTTGGTCTCGGTAAGAATCCTCTTATCGGATTCATGACCTGGGAAGGTTATAACTACGAGGACGCTGTCCTTCTTTCGGAGCGTCTTGTTAAAGATGATGTATATACCTCGCTTCATATCGAGGAATACGAGGCAGAGGCACGTGATACCAAGCTGGGACCCGAAGAGATCACCCGTGATGTTCCCAATGTCGGAGAAGAGGCATTAAAGAATCTTGACGACAGAGGAATCATCCGCATCGGAGCAGAGGTCCGCGCCGGTGATATCCTCGTCGGCAAGGTTACTCCCAAGGGAGAGACAGAGCTTACCGCAGAGGAGAGACTTCTTCATGCGATCTTCGGTGAGAAGGCAAGAGAAGTGCGCGACACCTCCCTCAAGGTTCCTCACGGAGAATACGGGATCATCGTTGATGCCAAGGTATTTACAAGAGAAAACAGCGACGAGCTTTCGCCCGGAGTTAACATGTCGGTACGCATTTACATCGCACAGAAGAGAAAGATCTCTGTCGGTGATAAGATGGCAGGCCGTCACGGAAACAAGGGTGTAGTTTCCCGCGTGCTTCCCGTTGAGGATATGCCTTTCCTTCCCAACGGACGCCCGCTCGATATCGTGCTCAACCCCCTTGGCGTTCCTTCGCGTATGAATATCGGACAGGTGCTTGAGATTCACCTTTCTCTCGCCGCTAAAGCCCTCGGCTTTAACGTTGCAACACCGATCTTTGACGGTGCAAACGAGAAAGATATCCAGGATACTCTGCTCCTTGCAAATGACTATGTAAATCTTCCTTTCGATGAGAAGGAAGCAAAAGAGAAAGCTGAGAGAGACGGCGAGAAATTCGATAAGAAGACCGCCAGGACATTCAGCTCGCTCCACAAGGATGAGCTTCTTCCCGAGGTTTACGATTATCTCTCGGAGAATCGTGATCACAGGAAGCTCTGGGAAGGTGTTCCTATCTCGGCAGACGGTAAAGTACAGCTCCGTGACGGACGTACCGGCGAGCCTTTCGACGGACCGACCACCATCGGGCACATGCATTACCTTAAGCTCCATCACCTTGTAGATGATAAGATCCATGCACGTTCTACCGGACCGTACTCACTGGTTACCCAGCAGCCTCTCGGAGGTAAGGCACAGTTCGGCGGACAGCGTTTCGGAGAGATGGAAGTTTGGGCTCTCGAGGCGTATGGTGCATCCTATACACTTCAGGAGATCCTCACTGTCAAGTCCGACGATATCATCGGACGTGTCAAGACTTACGAAGCGATCATCAAGGGAGAGAATATCCCCGATGCCGGAATTCCCGAGTCCTTCAAGGTGCTCCTCAAGGAACTCCAGGCTCTCGGTCTTGATGTCAGAGTGCTCGACGAGGACAGAAACGAAGTTGAGCTTAAGGAGAATATCGATTACGGTGACAGCGGAGAGATCCGTCTTGAGATGGAGGGTGACCGCAAGATGCGCGGTGCCGATGCCGGAAGCCTTGCAAGAGGCGGCTACCAGACTCAGGAATTTGAGGACGGTGAGCTTGTCACAGTTGAGGATGACGAATTTGAGGGCGATTTCGATGCCGATTTTGAGGGAGAGGATGACGACTTTTCCGACGGCGAAGATGAGTAAAGCGTGGTGAACGGGAATACCCGTTTCATTACCGTAACCCTTGATAATTAGAAGAAGGAGATTCTGAAAATGCCCGAATTAATGAATTATCAGCCTATAACATTCGATGCGATAAAGATAGGACTTGCTTCGCCGGAAAAGATCAGAGAGTGGTCCCACGGAGAAGTTACCAAGCCCGAGACCATCAACTACAGAACCTTAAAGCCTGAGACAGACGGACTTTTCTGCGAGCGTATTTTCGGACCCAGCAAGGACTGGGAGTGCCACTGCGGAAAGTACAAGAAGCTTCGTTTCAGAGGCGTTGTCTGTGACAAGTGCGGAGTTGAGGTCACCAAGTCGAGCGTAAGACGTGAGCGTATGGGTCATATAGAGCTTGCAGCTCCCGTATCTCACATTTGGTATTTCAAAGGTATCCCCAGCAGAATGGGTCTTATCCTTGACATATCTCCCAGAGATCTTGAAAAGGTTCTCTACTTTGCATCTTATATAGTACTTGATCCCGGTGACAGCGATGTCACAAAGCTCAAGAAAAAGGATATTCTTTCAGAGCCCGATTATCAGAAGGCAAGAGAAGCTTTCGGAAATTCATTCCGTGTGGGAATGGGTGCTGAGGCCATCAAGGAGCTTCTTGCTGAAGTTGACCTTGAGAAAGAAAGAACAGCCCTTCATGAAGAGCTTGAGAGTTCCACCGGACAGAAGCGCGCAAGGATCATCAAGAGACTTGAGGTTATCGAGGCATTCTGTGATTCCGGAAATAAACCTCAGTGGATGGTGCTTGATGTTCTTCCGGTTATTCCGCCCGATCTTCGTGCAATGGTACAGCTTGACGGCGGACGTTTTGCAACAAGTGACCTTAACGATCTCTACAGAAGGATCATAAACAGAAACAATCGTCTTAAGAGACTCCTTGAGCTCGGCGCACCTGACATTATTGTCAGAAACGAGAAGAGAATGCTCCAGGAAGCTGTCGATGCTCTTATCGACAACGGCCGCCGCGGACGTGCGGTAACAGGCCCCGGAAACAGACCTCTCAAGTCTCTTTCGGACATGCTTAAAGGTAAGTCCGGACGTTTCCGTCAGAACCTTCTCGGTAAGCGTGTTGACTATTCCGGACGTTCGGTTATCGTCGTAGGTCCGGAGCTTAAGATTTATCAGTGCGGCCTTCCCAAGGAAATGGCTCTTGAACTTTTCAAGCCCTTCGTTATGAAAGAGCTTGTGTTCCGCGGGATCAGCCAGAATATCAAGAACGCGAAGAAGCTTGTTGAGCACTGGGACAACCAGATCTGGGACGTGCTCGAAGACGTGATCCGCGAGCATCCTGTAATGCTTAACCGTGCTCCTACACTTCACAGACTCGGAATTCAGGCTTTCGAGCCCATCCTTGTCGAAGGTAAGGCTATCAAGCTTCATCCCCTCGTATGTACCGCGTTTAACGCAGACTTCGACGGTGACCAGATGGCGGTTCACCTTCCCCTTTCGGTTGAGGCACAGGCAGAGTGCAGATTCCTGCTCCTTTCGCCCAACAACCTCCTGAAGCCTTCGGACGGCGGCCCTGTTGCGGTTCCTTCGCAGGATATGGTACTTGGTATCTATTACCTTACCCAGGAAAGAGGCACATCCGTAGGCGACGGTAGACCGGAGCCCGGCGAGGGAAAGTACTTCAAGAACATGAACGAAGCTATCCTTGCATACGAGAACGGATATATCACTCTCCACTCAAGGATCAATGTTCGCGTGAGCAAGAAGAATCCCGCGGGAGAGACCATCACCGGTACTGTTTCAACCACTCTCGGAAGACTCTTCTTCAACGAGATCCTTCCTCAGGATCTTGGATATGTGGACAGAACCAACCCCGAAGATTTCTTAAAGCCGGAAGTGGATTTCCTTGTAGGAAAGAAACAGCTTAAGCAGATCCTCGAGAGAGTCATCAATAATCACGGTGCATTCAAGACCGCAGAAGTACTTGATGACGTTAAGGCAATCGGATATAAGTACTCTACCAGAGCGGCTATGACCGTTTCCATTTCGGATATGACAGTGCCTGCAAGTAAGCAGGAACTCCTTGACGAGGCTCAGAAGACCGTTGACAGGATCGCAGCAAACTACCGCCGCGGTCTCATCACCGAGGAAGAGCGTTATCGTGCAGTCATTGAGACATGGAACAAGACCGACAGTGAGCTTACCGATAAGCTGATCAGCGGCCTTGACAAATACAACAACATAAACATGATGGCAGACTCCGGAGCCCGTGGTTCCAACCAGCAGATCAAACAGCTGGCAGGTATGCGTGGACTTATGGCAGATACATCCGGACGTACCATCGAGCTTCCCATTAAGTCCAACTTCCGTGAAGGACTTGACGTGCTCGAGTATTTCCTCTCCGCACACGGTGCCCGCAAGGGACTTTCCGATACAGCGCTCCGTACAGCGGACTCGGGATACCTTACACGTCGAATGGTCGATGTATCACAGCAGCTCGTTATTCATGAGGACGACTGCTCGGAGGGAAGAGAAGAGATCCCCGGAATGACCGTAAAGGCATTCATGGACGGAAAGGAAAGCATCGAGAAGCTTTCAGACCGTATCACCGGCAGAACCGCAGCCGAGGAGATCAAGGATGCAAAGGGAAATATTCTTGTAAAGAAGAATCAGCTCATCACTCCCAGCCGTGCCAAGGCTATCATCGACAACGGATTCGAGAAAGTTAAGATCCGTACTATCCTTACCTGCCGTTCAAAGAGCGGCATCTGTGCTAAATGCTACGGCGCAAATATGGCAACAGGTGAGCCCGTTCAGATCGGTGAAGCAGTCGGGATCATTGCAGCACAGTCTATCGGTGAGCCCGGTACACAGCTTACCATGAGAACATTCCACACCGGTGGTGTCGCAGGAGACAACATCACACAGGGTCTTCCCCGTGTTGAGGAGCTTTTCGAGGCACGTAAGCCCAAGGGACTCGCTATTATCTGTGATTTTGACGGAACCGTTGAGATCAAGGATACCAAGAAAAAGCGTGAGGTTATCCTCACAGGTGTTGACGAGGACGGAAATCCTCGCAGCAAGGCATACCTCATCCCTTACGGATCAAGGATCAAGGTTACTGACGGACAGCAGCTTGAGGCAGGCGAAGAGCTTACCGAAGGCTCCGTATATCCTCACGATCTTATGAACATCAAGGGTATCAGAGCCGTACAGGATTACCTGCTCAGAGAGGTTCAGCGTGTATACCGTCTTCAGGGTGTTGATATCGCCGACAAGCATATCGAAGTGCTGGTAAGGCAGATGCTCAAGAAGGTTCGTATCGACGAGAGCGGAGATTCTCCTTATCTGCCCGGAACCATGGTTGACTTCGTTGACTATGAGGATATGAACGAGGAACTCGTTGCGGCAGGAAAGCAGCCTGCAGTAGGAAACAGGATCATCCTCGGTATCACCAAGGCAGCCCTTGCAACCGATTCCTTCATGTCAGCAGCATCCTTCCAGGAGACCACAAAGGTTCTTACCGATGCAGCCATTAAGGGACGCGTGGATCCTCTTGTGGGACTCAAGGAGAACGTTATCATCGGTAAACTGATCCCTGCGGGAACAGGACTCAGAAAGTACAGAAATACCGCACTTTCAACAGATGTCAGCAACACTATCGATTTCAGTGAAGAAGAGTCTGAAGAAGAGTTTTCGGATGTGAACGATGAAACCCTCAAAACGGTTGAAGTGGCTGAAGAGTCGGCTGATGAAAGCAGCGAAGAGTAATCAATAAAACTATCAAAGGACAGAGATCATTGATCTCTGTCCTTTTGTGAGAGAGCAAATATATGAAGAATTGTTCATATAATCTGAAGAGAGTAAAGGCTGTATCAGTGCTGGCCGCAGTTGCACTTTTATTTGTCATGCTCTTTTCTTCTCTCTATATTTCCGAGAATCTGAATCATCACTGCACATGTGAGGAAGACAACTGTCCTATATGCGAGATGATCAGTCTGATCGATAATACGGTAAGGCAGTTAGGATCGGTCCTTCCCGTAGTTTCAGGTGTATTGTGCACCGTCTTTGTTCTTAAGACGGTGCTGTGCTTATTCAGCGGATATCTGATCCGTTCAAATCCCGTTTCGTGGAAGATCCGCCTTAACAATTGATACTCCGTTCTTATTGTTGTTACTTAAATAAGAGTAAATCGGAGGAAAAATTAAAAATGAGAAAAATAACAGGTATACTGAGTGTGCTCTTTGCAGCTATGCTCGGTCTTTCGGCGTGTGCGGCAGCGGAAGGCACTGCGACAGAGAATGCAGAGGAGCCGGTGCATATGAGTATAGTAACTACGATTTTTCCGGAGTATGACTGGGTAATAAACATACTGGGAGACAAGTCGGAAAATGCAGAGGTTACCATGCTCCTTGACAATGGAGTCGATCTTCACAGCTATCAGCCCACAGCTATGGATATAGCTAAGATCGCAGACTGTGATCTGTTTATATATGTCGGCGGAGAATCCGATGAGTGGGTAGAGGATGCTCTTGCGGAGTCTACTAATCCGGATATGAAGGTTATCAATCTTCTTGAGGTACTCGGAGACTCGGTAAAAGAAGAAGAGATCAAAGAAGGCATGGAGCACGATCATGAAGAAGGCGAAGACCACGATCATGACCACGAGGAGCCAGAGTATGATGAGCATGTGTGGCTGTCTCTCAGATTTGCCTCGGTGATCTGCGAAAAAATAGCAGACACAGTTGCAGAGATTGACAGCGCGAATGCAGAAAGCTATAAGAGTAACGCAGAGAGCTATATCAGTGAGCTTAATGCGCTTGATTCAGAGTACTCTGATGTGATCGGTTCTGCATCATGCAGGACACTTCTTTTCGGAGACAGATTCCCCTTCAGATATCTGACGGATGATTACGGACTTGATTATTATGCTGCATTTGTCGGATGCTCAGCCGAAACAGAGGCAAGCTTTGAGACGATCATTTTCCTTTCAGGAAAAGTCGATGAGCTCAGCCTTAAGAATGTAATGATAATTGAGAGCAGTGACGGAAAGATAGCTCAGACGATAATAGAGAATACCGGATCGAAAGATCAGCAGGTACTGACACTTGATTCAATGCAGTCCACCACTTCAAAAGATGTTCAAAACGGAAGCAGCTATCTTGAGATAATGAAGAGCAATCTTGAAATATTGAAGACGGCACTTAATTAAACAGGAGCTTTGTAAATAATTAACAAGGTTCTTAAAAAGCAGGATGCTTAAAAAATCAGGACGGAGACAGACATGGCACTTATCAAAGCAGAGAGCCTGGCTCTCGGTTACGACAACGGAATAATAGTTAAAGATCTGGACTTCGAAGTAAATGCAGGGGATTATCTTTGCATTGTCGGAGAGAACGGATCCGGCAAGTCAACGCTGATGAGGACATTACTCGGGCTTCAGAACCCTAAAGGCGGAAGAATAATCCTTGGAGACGGTCTTACAAAAAAGGAGATAGGATATCTTCCTCAGCAGAATCAGGTGCAGAAGGATTTCCCGGCATCGGTCAGGGAGATAGTAATATCCGGTTGTCAGGCAAGATGTGGTCTCCGTCCTTTTTACAACAGGGAGGAAAAAGAGCTCGCCGAAAAAAATATGGAGAGGCTGGGCATCACGGATCTCTCGGCGAAAAGCTATCGCGAGCTTTCGGGCGGTCAGCAGCAGAGAGTGCTGTTGGCAAGGGCTCTCTGTGCCACCCAAAAGCTTCTGATACTTGACGAGCCGGTATCGGGACTTGATGTAAAGGTGACGGCTGAGCTTTATACGTTGATCAAGGAGTTAAATCGTGACGGAATAACCATTATCATGGTATCTCACGATATAGCCGCGGCTGTTAAGTATGCGTCGCATATACTCCATATAGGTGATCAGGTATTTTTCGGATCGCGGGATTCGTATCTTGAAAGCAGACAAGGCAAGCTGTTCCTTGAGGTGGAAGGGAGTGGCGGAAATGAATAATGTTTCTCTTATCGGAAAACTGATAACATACCTTCAATATCCCTTTGTGAGATACGCGATCATAGTGGGAGTGCTGATCGCACTGTGTTCATCCCTGCTTGGTGTCACTCTTGTACTTAAAAGGTTTTCTTTTATAGGGGACGGACTCTCACATGTCGCATTCGGGGCGATGGCTATAGCTACGGTGCTAAATCTGACGGACAATATGTACCTTGTTCTTCCTGTGACGGTGGTGAGTGCGATCCTGCTTTTGCGAACAGGTCAGAATACCCGGATCAAGGGCGATGCCGCTATCGCCATGATCTCTGTAGGTGCGCTGGCATTCGGTTATCTGATAATGAATATTTTTTCCACATCATCCAACCTTTCGGGCGACGTGTGCAGCACACTTTTCGGTGCCACATCGATCCTTACGCTCAATAAGACGGAAGTGTGGATATGCATAGCTTTATCGGCAGTAGTGACGGTTATATTTATTCTGTTCTACAACAAGATCTTTGCGGTCACTTTCGATGAGGACTTTTCAAAGGCATCCGGAGTGAATGCAAAGGGCTACAACCTGCTCATAGCGATAGTTATAGCGGTGATAATAGTGCTGGCCATGAATCTGGTAGGTTCGCTTCTTATATCTGCACTTATCATTTTCCCGGCACTCTCTGCGATGAGACTGTTTAAAAACTTTAAATCCGTAACGATCTGCTCCGCTATTCTCTCGGTAATATGCGCACTGGCAGGGCTTATTATCTCGATACTTGCGGGAACGCCCGTGGGTTCTACCATAGTCGGAGTGGATGTGGCTGTATTTGTTGTCTGTTATCTTCTCGGGAAAGTTACAGGAGGAAGAAGAGCATGAAAAGAGACAGTGTTAAAAAAACCGGTATGAAGAACAAGAATATAGGTAAAAGAATAGCCTGCATCATGATGATCATGGCAGGTTTGTATGCTCTGACAGGCTGTGCCGCGGAAGATACCGCCTCTCATTCCTCCGGAAATATCAAAACGGTTGAGGATGTTCTGCAGGAGGGAATACAACCAGAGGACGGTACAAGCGGCACTCCTGAAACAGATGGCTCATCCGAGACGGCGACATCTGCAGATACCGGCGAGAAAGCGGAGATCGAAGAGATAGCAGAACCGGAAGAGATAGCAGCACCCGAAGATGCACCAACGACAGCTGCGGAAGAAATACAAGAAGAAACATCAGAAGACGAACCTGAAGAATTGGCAAAAGAGACCGCCGAAGAGGGAGATATCGATGTGGATCTTACTGTCCTTTCCTCCACCATGGTTTATTCGGAAGTGTATAACATGATGGTAAAGCCCGATGATTATATCGGTAAGACGGTTAAGATGACCGGAATGTATTCGTACTATCACGACGATGCGACCGGAAACGATTATCATGCATGCATCATACAGGATGCCACCGCATGCTGCGCGCAGGGAATAGAGTTCACAACCACGGATGATTTTAAATATCCCGACGATTATCCCGAGATGGGAGATGATGTGACTGTAATCGGAAGATTCGATATTTATTATGAAGGTGATTTCTGCTTTATGACACTGCTGGATGCCAGAATTGTAGAGACAACTACTCTATGGTGACGGTCCCTTCTTCGGATATGGTCTCGATATACCATGAAGTGATCTTATAAAAAGCATCTCCTTCATTCTCGGGATAGTTGATGGAAAGCCCCACATGGAGCTTGCGGGATGCGTCGATATCGATCACGAAAGTCCTGGAAGATCCGCCGACGGCAGTGTAATAATCCTGCTTATTATCCGTCGAATTGTAAGCCGTGACCAGCTCGTCATCTATCTGTGCGATGATCCTCTGAGCGTGATTGCAAGAACTGTAATACTCGGTGGTGCGGTTAATCACCTTGTTGCCGAGCTTTCTGTCGGAGTTGGAACTGACGACACAGAGCACCGCAAAAGCCACAAGACAAAGCGTTACAAAGATAAGAAGGATCGATGTGGAACCCGGATTTAATTTAAATTCAGGTCCGTTTTTGGGGGCTTCCATAAGGGAGCTTTTTCCTTTTGCCATAATAGTTATTTCCTGTTTGGTATATTAACGGTAACATCCAGTGAATACACAGGGGTGGTGGTGACGGTTCCGCTTTTCTCTTCACGGCTGAAAAATGATATCACACCTTCCCGGAAAGTGGCATTGTCAGGGTCGAGCAGATGAATCTCGGAATAGTAAGGGCAATCCTGCTCTGCCTTGTCCGAAGGCTCAAATGCTTCGTCATAGTATACGCGCAACGTGTCTGTGCCGATAACAGAGCTGTTGTTTTTAAAATACTTTCCGGAAATCGAATCAAGGTCACCAAACTCGGTGTAGTAGCATTCTGCAAGATTGGAGACAGCGATGACGGCATGATTTTCGTTGATGGCGGTATTGCTTATAGAGTGTGACTTCGCAAACATCTGGGCACAAACTGCCGCACTCAGAGCGAAGAAAAGAAGACACACTATCATTTCCATAAGAAAAAGGCCTGATTTTGAATGCTTCATTTTAGTCTCCCATATCGTCGGAATAGCTGCTCAACAGCAGCCTGCTGGTTGATCCGTTTTTGTTTTCGAGGATGATTTCGATCAGAGAGTCGGAGGCAGGTTCCGCCTGCAGCGACGAGAGCTCGGTGATCTTCTGCCCGGCTGCAAGAGTGGAAGAGCCTATGGCGGTATCGGCGGACGTAAAGAGCTCGCAGAGATATCCGTCACGGTGGTAAAGATAAGTTATAAAGTCCCTATCTCCGTAGGTTTTGTATATGGCGATCGCGTCCTCACCTTCTATGGTGCGGATGGCGGTCTGCTCACCCTGCCTGACTTTTTCACATATGTAAGAAGCGCTTGTTCTTGTTTCGAAATTGCTCTGCATATTGCTGATGGTGCCGCGGTAAATGCCGGAACCGATAATAATGAGCATTACCGAGGAAAATGCAAAAGCACCGAAAAGCGCAAGCACGAATATAACATCTATGATATGTGGCTGCTGTTTTTGTTCCATTACTCTGTTTCCCGTTAAAGTATATGATCCGGAATCCGGATGGTTGCGGAATCTAGTTGCCGGTCATTTTAAGACCTGTTCTGTAGGTTACAACATAATCGGGATAAAGGTTCCCGCCGTAATATGTGTACTGGACCACAAACGTTTTGTCATCGTAGGTAAGTCCGTAGTGATCCTTGAGATAATCAACGTTGGGAGGGTATGAACCCTCAAGGGCATAGCATTGAGCTATATTGTGCTCCATAGCCGTCTCGAGGCTGTTCTTTTGCCGTTCCAGAGTGTCGGATGACACATTTCCGAGAAGGATAAAGAATACCACAAACACGACAATGAAAAACACTATCGGGAGATATCTCGCTATGTATTTTACCGGTGCGGGCGTCGCATGCTCAAATCTGTTCATGTTGATCACCAATGATTGCTGACTTGTTTCTTATGTGTCCGTTTTATCCGATGCTGGACATGATTCCCATAAGGGGAAGTATTACCGAAAGAAGGATCATTCCGACAATGAGCGAAAGGATTATTACCAGTGTGGGCTCAAGTACGGAAAGGATGGACTGGATCTTTTTGGTCGACTGCTTCTCGTAGGAATCGGCTATCTGCAAAAGCACCGTGTCCGGATTACCGCTGGTGAATCCCACGCTGACCATCTGTGAATAGAGGTTGCTGAATATCTCGGCTTCGGAAAGTGCTTCCGAGAAATTGGAGCCCTCTTTGATCATTTCTTTGCAGTGGTCGATCTTTTCGGACATCCTGGGATGCTCAACCATCTTTTTGGCCATATCCAGACCGGAATATGTGTCCATGCCGCTGGAAATTGCAATGGCGAGTGAACTTGCAAAACGCTCACAGGCTACGCTCTCGTAGAATCCCTTTGTAAGGGGAAAATTGATAAGGATATTGTGACTCATCTTGCGGCCGGCTGCGGTGTGATTGGCGAAGATGTAAAATACCACAAGCACGGCGAATATGCACAGGAAAACGATGGAGTAGTTGTTGAGGGCCTTTCCGACCTTGAGCATGGAGCCCGCAAAGCCGGTCATATCCGTTCCCAGTTCGTTGAACACCTGCTGGAATATGGGCATTACTTTTCCCACTAGCACTATGATGACGATGAGCATCATAAAGAGCATGACCACGGGATATGTGAGCGCTCCGCGAAGACTCTCCGATATGGCCTGTTCCTTTTCATAGAACTCGGCTAGAGCGTTCATACATGTGTCGGTCTTACCGGATTCTTCTCCAAGGGAGATCATGTTGATAACATAATCGGGGAATACTCCGGTTTCCTTGAGTGCGTGTGAAAAGGTCTCGCCCTGACGGCAGATATCGCGGATCTGTGTGATCAGCTCTCTTCCCTTTTCGTTCTTGCTGTCGTTAAGGAGGATCTGCATGGCATCTCTCGGGCCGATACCTGCCGTAAAGAGCATGGAGGTCTGCCTGAAAAATGATGCGATCTCTTCGTTTGATAGACTTCTTTGGTTTGCCATTTCGTTTTCCTCAATATATTTTTTGAAGTGTATAGTTGGAACCGTCTCCGATAAATTTCTTAAGTGTTGAATCTCCGGTGCTGGCACCGAAAGTGGGATCCATGAGGGTCCATGTATTCCCGGTGAATTCCACCACACCGTTCACCCAGCCCACTCCGTCGATATACACGCTGATCCAGGCGTGGTATGCATCCGCCGCATACCCGATCTCAAGCCTTGTGGGGATACCCTGGCTCCTTAACATGGAGCACATAAGGGAGGCGTAATCGAGGCAGATGCCGGTCTTTGCATCAAGGATCTCATCTATATCCGGAACGTAGTTGGTGGGTCGGCTTTCGGCTTTCGGGGTGTCGTAGGTGATGTTATCTATGATGTAATTATATACAAGCGATACCGCATCAAGATCGTCGTTCGCGCTGTAAACCAGCTCGGAAGCAAGCTTGACTGCTTTGCTGTCCTTGGTGAAATTGACATACTGATTGGGGTAAAGGTAAGGAGTAAGCTCATCGGATATCGACACATCTATCACTTCGGAAGCTGCAAGAGCATATTGCGTGCCTTCGATATTCTCATAAATGGCTACGGTGTAGGAACCGTTCCCGCCGGTAAGAGGAAATACCTCATAATCCTTTGTCTTGAGGTCGTATGTATACACGACTTCGTCGGGACCTGTGATCCTGAGCTTGATGACATCGATGGGGCCGTTATATTTAACACAGACATATCCGTCGTCCGTGTGAGAATAATCTATGGAATAAGTGTCGCTTTCGGCTACGAGAGTACCGTCTGCGGAGGGGACAAGACAACGCACGGAATTGTCCCTGCTTCCCTTGACGGGAGCCTGGTCGGCTGCTGTTTCCTCCTTCTCGCCGGTGTTTTTGGATTCAACATCGGATTTCCCCGGAGCACCGGGTGCCTCTTCGGATACCGAAGGGGATGAAGACGCCCCGCCGGGGGGTATCACCGGATCCGCAGCCGTGGAACAGCCCGCGAAAAACAATCCCGCAAGCACAACCCCTGCGAGAAAGACGGAAGCGGAATATCTTGTTTTTCCGACTGTTTTTTTGCTCATGTATATATCCTACCATATTTAGAAGAAAAAAATTAGTTTTTTCTAAATATTTTTTAGTTTTTATGTTATACTATTACTACTTATTTCAGAAAGAGGGATCGATATATGGTTTTGGTAACGGGAGTGGCCGGCCAGCTTGGCCACGACGTGATGAATGAATTGTACAAGAGGGGCATGGAGGCGACGGGAAGCGATATAGCACCGGAGTATGCGGGGATCGCAGACGCAAGTCCTGTCACAAAGATGCCCTACATGAGCATGGATATCACCGATGCCGAGGCAGTCGGCAGGGTCATCGGCAGCTTAAGGCCGGATGCGATCATCCATTGTGCGGCCTGGACTGCGGTGGACGCAGCCGAGGACGAAGATAAAAAGGATAAAGTCTATGCGATCAATGTGAGCGGGACCAAAAATATTGCGGAGGCCGCCCGGAGCGTCGGAGCAAAGATGCTCTACCTCAGCACGGACTACGTCTTTGACGGGCAGGGAGAAAAGCCCTGGCAGCCTGACTGCAAGGACTACAAGCCACTCAATCATTACGGAGCCACCAAGCTTGAGGGCGAAAAGGCCGTATCGGGGATCCTGGATAAATACTTTATCGTTAGGATCGCATGGGTATTCGGAGTAAACGGTAAGAATTTTGTAAAGACCATGCTGAATGTGGGAAAGACACACGACGAGGTGCGCGTTGTCAACGACCAGATCGGGACTCCAACATACACACTTGATCTTGCGAGGCTTCTGGTGGATATGATCATGACCGATAAATACGGCTATTACCATGCCACCAACGAGGGCGGTTATATCTCCTGGTATGATTTTACGAAAGAGATATACAGGCTTTCGGGGCTTAACACCAAAGTCACCCCCGTAACTACCGCGGAATACGGCTTGTCTAAAGCCGCAAGGCCGTTTAACAGCAGGCTCGACAAGAGCAAGCTTAAGGAAAACGGGTTTGAGCCCCTTCCCGACTGGCGCGATGCACTTAAGAGATATCTGGAGGTTATTGCTGACAATGAGTGAATCTTATGTTGAATGCCTTGTGAAAGGCCGTCCGAACAACAAGGCAAGGCTGCTGATGATACTTCTCATCGTGTTGGGAGCGGCCGCTTTTATTGCGATGTTCATCACCGGCAAATGGTGGATACTTATATTTGTGATAGGATTCGGTGTGGGTATCTATTATTCTTCCCAGTATATAGGGGTCGAATACGAATACCTTTACATTGACAAGGAGCTTGTGGTAGACAAGATATACAATCAGTCCCGCAGGAAGAGGATCGCTACATACGAGTTCGATAAAGTGCAGGTGATAGCCCCGGTAAAATCCTATCATCTTGACAATTTCGGAAAGCTCAGCACCAATCCGAAGGACTTTTCGGCGCCCGTCACCGACGGTCCCGACGGAACATATGTATTGTTCTACGAGGGGAAGGAACAGGTACTTTTCACGCCCAGCGAAGAGCTTGTAAAGATAATGAAAAACGCTGCACCCAGAAAGGTTTACAGCGACTAGATAACATTCAAGGAGGTCGAAAATGGCACAGATTATTGGCGATGGCATCACATTTGATGATGTGCTTCTTGTTCCGGCGTATTCACAGGTAATTCCCAATCAGGTGGATGTGTCGACATGGCTTACCAGGAAGATCCGTCTTAATATTCCGCTCATGAGCGCGGGAATGGATACGGTTACCGAACATCGCATGGCTATTGCGATGGCCAGACAGGGTGGCATAGGTATCATTCACAAGAATATGTCCATCGAAGCTCAGGCAGATGAGGTGGACAAGGTTAAAAGATCGGAGAACGGAGTTATAACAGATCCTTTTTCCCTTTCTCCCGATCATACGCTTGCCGATGCCGAAGAGCTTATGGCGAAGTACAAAATATCCGGCGTACCCATCACCCAGGGCAAAAAGCTGGTAGGAATAATCACAAACCGTGATCTCAAGTTTGAGACCGATTTCACCAAAAAGATCCGCGAGAGCATGACCAGCGAGAATCTTGTCACTGCAAAGGAAGGGATCACTCTCGAGGATGCCAAGAAGATACTTGCGGCTGCCCGCAAGGAAAAGCTCCCCATTGTTGACGACGATTTCAATCTTAAGGGACTTATCACCATCAAAGATATCGAGAAGGCTATCAAGTACCCTCTTGCAGCCAAGGATTCCCAGGGAAGGCTTCTGTGCGGAGCCGGCGTGGGTATCACCGCAAATGTGCTTGACAGAGTGGGAGAGCTTGTAGCTTCCCATGTGGATGTTATAGTACTTGATTCGGCACACGGTCATTCACAGAACGTGCTTAACTGTGTGAAGATGATAAAGGAGAAATATCCGGATCTGCAGGTTATTGCCGGAAACGTTGCCACATACGAGGGCACAAAGGCGCTCATAGAAGCAGGCGCAGATGCGGTTAAGGTAGGTATCGGCCCCGGATCCATCTGTACGACCCGTGTTGTTGCCGGGATAGGTGTGCCTCAGATATCTGCCATCATGGATGCTTACAGGGCATCCAAGGAATTCGGGGTTCCCATTATCGCCGACGGAGGTATCAAGTACTCCGGCGATATTACAAAGGCTCTGGCAGCAGGCGGAAGCACCTGCATGATGGGATCGATGTTTGCGGGATGCGAGGAAAGCCCCGGAGACTTCGAGCTGTATCAGGGAAGAAAATACAAGGTATACCGTGGAATGGGTTCCATTGCCGCCATGGAAAACGGCTCTAAGGACAGATACTTCCAGGAGAATGCAAAGAAGCTTGTTCCTGAAGGAGTTGAGGGACGTGTGGCTTACAAGGGCAGCGTGGAAGATACCATATTCCAGCTCCTCGGAGGACTCCGTTCCGGAATGGGTTACTGCGGAGCCGCATCCATACCGGAGCTCACCGAAAATGCAAAATTTGTCAAGATTTCGGCGGCTTCTCTGAAGGAGAGCCATCCTCATGATATCCATATCACCAAGGAAGCTCCCAATTACAGTATAGAAACAAATTAGTCAGGTCAGGTTTTTGGTTTAATGAGTAAGACGATTTTACCGGATGTAATCGATATAAAAATGCCGGGAAAGCTTATGGATGAGCTTTCCCGTATCAGTGGTGCGGTCTTTTTGGCTGTGGATGAAAAGGGAAACATTGTAACTTCATCGGGCAGGCTTGCGGGTATCACCGACGAGGAAGGCTGGGAAAAGCAGCTCCTTTCACTTGATATTGTGAAGGAGCTGCTTGATAATGTCTCCGACGGATCCATGGAAGATGTCAGCACTGTGATGGTTCCGGGAGAAGAGGGTGCTGCCGGGTACAGGCTTGCGGCGGTATCTGTCAGGCTAAAAGATAAAATTGTATCCAGATGGCTGGTTGTCTGTTCGGATGAGCTCCCTGAAAGGGAATTCTTTGACCGGACAGATTTTTTGCGCCACTTATGTAAAGAGATATATGAGGAGAGAGTCTCGGGCATAGACGCCGAGGTTGAGAGGATCAGAAGCAAGGATGCCAGTGTCAGCCGCCTCAGACATGCCTATGAAGCGGATTCAAAGCTCCTTAATCTTCTGGGTAACACCGATTCCGCAGAGGGCATAATGCACGACTGGATAGAGATCGTCGGAGGGTTCTTCGGTATAGACAGCGCCCAGCTCTACAGGTTTCAGGATGATGGCGGGGAGTGTAACATCCTTGCCGAGATAGTGAAGGAAGACGTGATGATCCCCGTGTTCTCGGATGAGATCATGAACGCTCAGAGGAAAAGATTTAATGTCGGTAAGGTTCAGATCTTTTCTGAGGAGGAGATACACAGTCCCGAAAACAAAGAGATCCTGGATGCCGGTATCAAGTGCGCGCTCAGCATGCCGATCCTCCTCAAACAGAGCGGAAACGGCAATATCATAGCGGTATTCAAGTATTACGAAGAAGGTCACGAGTGGTCCCAGAATGATATAAAGTTTATAACCGATGCGGGAAGGCTTCTCCAGAATCTGCTCCTCTCGAGAATAAACAAGAATTCCATAGCCGGTTCCTTCAGAGCCATAGAAGATATCCTCAACAATATAGGTGTTTCTTTCTATATGACGAGCAGAGATACCGAGAAGGTCATCTTTGTAAACCGTATGCTCATCGAGACTTTCGATGTGGAGTGGAAAGAGGGAAAGCTTCAGAATATGATCGCGGAGGGCATCCGCATCAAGGACAACGAGAACGGTTTTGAGCTGTACAATTCAAGGCTCGACAGATGGTATGAGCTCAGCCGCAAGGAGATAGAATGGGTTGACGGATCGGAAGCGATCCTCTATTCCCTGTATGATGTGACAGACAGAAAGCTTCATCAGAGCAGGATAGAGCAGCAGGCCTTCACCGATTTCCTCACGGGCCTTTACAACCGTATGTGCTGCGAGAGAGATCTGGCAAGGCTTATCGATGAGGTGGAAAAAGAGAACACAAAGGGTGCACTCATATATCTTGATCTGGATGATTTCAAGCACATTAACGACGGACTCGGACATCAGTACGGAGATGTACTCTTAAAGCTTATATCCGATGCCATGAGATCTGTACATGGAATAGAGAATAACTGCTACCGTATGGGCGGCGATGAATTTGTCATCCTCGTTCCGCCTTCAAGTTTTTCCAGATTTGAAGATATACTTGCCGAGATCAAAGACGTGTTCAGCAGGCCGTTTTTCCTCAAGGACGGAGAATACTACTGCACTTCAAGTATAGGTGTCGTAACCTTCCCCGACAATGGAGATACCGTTCAGGGTCTTATGCGCAAGGCCGATATCGCCATGTACGAAGCCAAGAAAGACGGAAAGAACCGCATGTCCAGATACAGTTCCGATCAGGACAAGATCGCCGGAAGACGCCTTGATATGGAAAAGAACATGCGAGACGCGGAAGATACCGGATATGAAGAATTCCAGGTATACTTCCAGCCCATCATTGATGTGGAGGACGGACTTGAGGAATGTGTGGGTGCAGAAGCTCTTGTCCGCTGGGATAATAAGCAGCTGGGCTTTGTATCTCCTGTGGATTTCATCCCCCTTGCGGAGTATCTGGGGCTCATCAACCCCATAGGCGATCATGTGCTTTTTGAGGCCTGCAGGAGCGTGAAATCATGGAACGACAGAGGCTATGAATACATGAAGGTCAATGTCAACCTCTCGGTGGTTCAGCTTCTGCAGAATAATATCGTTGAGATAGTGGAAAACGCCATCAAAGAGACCGGCCTTAATCCCAAAAATCTTACGCTGGAGGTTACTGAGAGCCTTGCTATCAACGACATGCAGCGAATGATAGGGATCCTTTCAAGGATAAAGAGCCTTGGCGTATCCATAGCCCTCGATGATTTCGGAACAGGTTATTCATCTCTCAATCATATAAGAGAAATACCTTTTGACATAATCAAGGTCGATCAGAGTTTCGTCAAGGATCTGGCAGAGGATGCTTACTCTCAGGCATTTGTTAAGATGGTTGCCGAGCTTGCGGAGACCAGGGGCCTTAAGGTCTGCGTCGAAGGAATAGAGACTCCCGACCAGTACAACGTGGTAAAAGGGCTGAAGGTTAAATACATTCAGGGATTCTATTTTGACAAGCCTCTTCCCAGACAGGTGTTTGAGGAAAAATATCTCATATGATTGCGGGAGTTTCGAAGAAACGAAGCGATCCGTGGTATCATACTATTTTAGAGGAGAATAACACGATGACAACAATGCAGAAGGAACTTAGCGAGAATGCGTACCCCGGCCGCGGAATAGTGGTGGGTGTGAGCCCTGATGGAAAGTATGCCGTGACAGCTTATTTTATCATGGGGCGTAGCTCAAACAGCCGTAACAGAGTGTTTGTAGAGGAAGGTGAAGGAATCAGGACGGAGGCCTTCGATCCCTCCAAGCTGGAAGATCCCAGTCTTATAATCTACGCTCCGGTAAGAGTGCTTGGCAACAAAACCATAGTAACAAACGGAGATCAGACCGATACGATCTATGAAGGGATGTCCAGGGGAGAGACCTTTGAACAGTCTTTAAGATGCAGAGAGTTTGAACCCGACGGACCGAACTACACTCCCAGGATATCTGCGGTAATGCATCTCGAGAACGGAAAGTTTGCCTATGAGATGTCTATTTTAAAGAGCAATAACGGAGACCCTTCATCCTGCAGGAGATTCACTTACAGTTACGAGAATCCCAAGGCCGGAGAGGGACATTTCATCCACACATACATGCATGACGGAAATCCTCTTCCCAGCTATGAAGGAGAGCCCACATCCGTTTCGATCGAAAATGATATTCAGGCATTTTCAAAGCTGCTGTGGGAAAACCTCAATGAGGAAAACAAAGTGTCTCTCTTTGTAAGATACATTGAGATAGGAACCGGCAAATATGACACGGTCATCATAAATAAAAACAAATAGAAAGATATATAGAAAAGGATACGCGATAAAGCTATATATCAGGATATAGTCAAATAGAAAAACAAAAAAAGGACGAAAACCAATGAGCGAGATCGAACTTAAATACGGTTGTAACCCCAATCAGAAGCCTTCAAGAATATATATGGAAGACGGCAGCGAGCTTCCCGTTAAGGTGCTTAACGGACGCCCGGGATATATCAACTTCCTGGATGCATTTAACGGATGGCAGCTGGTAAAGGAGCTTAAGGAAGCCACGGGACTTCCTGCTGCGACATCTTTCAAGCATGTTTCCCCTGCGGGAGCTGCTGTCGGAAGGCCCCTCAGCGATACTCTTGCAAAGATATACTGGGTGGACGATCTCGGAAGCTTAAGCCCTCTTGCCTGTGCTTACGCAAGGGCACGCGGAGCCGACAGAATGTCGTCCTTCGGTGATTTCATAGCCCTTTCGGATGTGTGTGATGCGGATACCGCAAAGCTCATCAAAAGGGAAGTATCCGACGGAGTGATAGCTCCCGGATACACCGATGAGGCAATGGAACTTCTGATGCAGAAGAAAAAGGGCGCATATAATATTCTGCAGATCGATGAGAATTATAAGCCCGATCCCATAGAGAAAAAGCAGGTATACGGTATCACCTTCGAGCAGGGAAGAAATGAACTGGATGTCAACACCCTTCTTCCCGGTAATATCGTGACGGATAATAAAGAGATTCCTGATGAAGCTCTTATGGATATGAAGATATCCCAGATCGTTCTCAAATACACCCAGTCTAATTCCGTATGCTACGTAAAAGACGGTCAGGCCATCGGAATAGGAGCCGGGCAGCAGTCCAGGATCCACTGCACCAGACTTGCCGGAAGCAAGGCTGACAACTGGTACCTGCGCCAGTCACCCAAGGTAATGGGCCTGCAGTTTGCCGACGGACTGGGGCGCGCCGACAGGGATAATGCCATAGATGTCTACATCGGAGAGGAATACGAAGATGTGCTCGCCGAAGGGACATGGCAGCGGATTTTTAAGGTAAAGCCCGAAGTATTTACCCGCGAGGAAAAGAAAGAGTGGCTTAAGGGCATGAAGGATGTTACGGTTGGATCCGATGCCTTCTTCCCATTTTCGGATAATATTGAAAGAGCACACAAAAGTGGTGTAAAATATATCGCACAACCCGGCGGATCGGTCAGGGATGATGCAGTGATCGAATGCTGCAATAAGTATGGCATGGTAATGTCATTTACCGGTCTCAGATTATTCCACCACTGATAAGGTGCAAAGGAGCATAAACCAAAGATGGCTGAATCGAAGCATTTTATAGAGAATTTTATAGACAAAGACCTTGAGGAGGGAGTGTACGATCACGTACAGACCCGCTTTCCCCCCGAACCTAACGGATATCTGCATATAGGTCATGCCAAGAGCATAATCCTTAACAGTACTATGGCACAGGAATACGGAGGAAAATTCAACCTTCGTTTCGACGACACCAATCCCACCAAGGAAAAGACTGAATTTGTCGAATCCATCAAGGAAGATGTAAAGTGGCTGGGTGCTGACTGGGAGGACAGACTCTTCTTTGCATCGGATTATTTTGACAGGATGTATGAGGCGGCAGAGAAGCTTATCCTTAAAGGGGTGGCGTACGTCTCCGATCTTACCGCAGAAGAGATAAAGCAGTACAGAGGAGATTACAATACTCCCGGTAAAAATGATCCTTCCCGCGACAGAAGTGTTGAAGAGAACCTTCAGATGTTCCGCGATATGAAGGCAGGAAAATATGCCGACGGAGAAAAGACATTAAGAGCCAAGATCGATATGGCTTCTCCCAACATCAATATGAGAGATCCTATCATCTACCGTGTGGCACATATGACACATCACAATACCGGAGACAAGTGGTGCATCTATCCCATGTATGACTTTGCTCATCCCCTCGAGGATGCCTTTGAGGGAATAACCCATTCCCTCTGCACACTTGAATTCGAGGATCACAGGCCTCTTTATGACTGGTTTGTGAAGGAAGTCGGATTCGAGATGCCCCCGAGACAGATCGAGTTTGCAAAGCTTTATTTAAAGAATGTCGTAACCGGAAAGAGATATATCAAGAAGCTGGTTGAGTCGGGCATTGTCGACGGCTGGGACGATCCCAGGCTTGTTTCCATCGCAGCTCTCAGAAGAAGAGGGTTCACTCCCAAATCCATCAGAGACTTCGTGAATATGTCCGGAATATCCAAGGCGCAGTCAATTGCCGATTATGCAGCCCTAGAGTACTGCATCAGAGAAGATCTTAAGCCCGGTGTTCCCAGAATGATGGCGGTGATCGATCCGATTAAGCTGGTGATCGACAATTATCCCGAAGGAAAAACGGAGATGCTTCCCATCGTGAATAATGCGGAGAACGAGGAGCTTGGCTCGAGAGAGATACCCTTCGGAAAAGAGATCTTCATAGAGAGAGAAGACTTTATGGAGGAGCCCCCCAAGAAGTATTTCAGGCTTTTCCCCGGAAACGAAGTAAGGCTCATGGGTGCATACTTTGTGACCGCAGTTTCATGTGAGAAGGATGCCGACGGAAATGTTACGGTGGTTCACTGCACTTACGATCCCGAGACCAAGGGAGGGAACAGCCCCGACGGACGCAAGGTAAAAGGAACCATACACTGGGTATCGGCAGCGGATGCGGTTCCGGTTGAAGTAAGGCTTTATGAGAATCTTATCGACGAAGATAAAGCTAACGAGATGGATTCCATCTACGATGAGAACGGGGAGCTCTATCTCAATCCGAATTCTCTTGTGGTTAAGAAGGCTTATGTAGAGCCGACACTTAAGGATGCCAAGGCATACGACAGATTCCAGTTTGTGAGACAGGGATTTTTCTGTGTGGATTATAAGGATTCAAAAGAGGGAGCGCCTGTGTTTAACCGGATCGTTTCACTAAAGAGTTCATTTGTGCTTCCTAAGCAGGATTAGAAAATTGTGAGGTGTGATAATGGCAGGATTATTGGACGGGCTCGAAAGCCTCGGACTCGGAAAGCTTGAGAATTTAGACATATTTGAAGAGGAAAAGAAGGAAGCCGTTACCCGTGAGGCGGCCAAGATCGTTGCGCCCAAGACGATCTCCGAGGAGGAGATAATCTACGATAAGGAATTCGAATGTCCTATCTGTAACAGGAAATTCATGTCGAAGGTCATGAAGACCGGAAAGACCAAAATGATCGCGCAGGATGACGACATGAGACCCAAATATGAAGGCATCGATGCAAACAAGTATGACGTGGTGCTCTGCCCACGCTGCGGATATGCTGCGATAGCAAGGTATTTCGGGCCCCTTCTTCCCGCACAGACAAAGCTCATCAAGGAAAATATCTGTGCCAGCATAAAGCTCAACAAATATGACGATCCCACCTACGGATACGATCAGGCATTTGAGAGGATCAAGATCGCTCTGGCCTGCGCAGTGGTAAAGAAGAGCAAGATCAGTGAGAAAGCGTTTATCTGCTTAAAGACTGCCTGGCTCCTTCGCGGAAAGAAAGAGATGCTTGAGGCAGAGGGACATCTTCCACAGGATGTGAAGGAAACTCTTGAGAATCAGGAAAAGGAGTATCTCAAGAATGCATACACGGGATTTCTCGAAGCGAGAGGAAAAGAAAATCCGCCCATTGCGGGAATGGATACCAACACCCTTGACTATCTGCTGGCGCAGCTTGCATATAAGACCGGTGACTACGATACCGCTTCGAGGCTTGTGGCAGGTCTTCTTTCAACCAGAGGCAATGAGAGACTCAAGAATAAGGTTCTGGACCTTAAGGAGCTGGTAAAGGCTGCTAAGGAAAAGAATTCATGAGATAAACCGAAGAAGCAGTGTACATATTGAAGCAAATAATAAGGGACGGCAACTGTGCCGTCCCTTTGTCAATGCACGATCTGTGATGTGCGTTTGTTTATTTGTTCGAATCGCTCTCGTCAAAGAACTCTTCAACCTTTTCCTTGGCATCGGCGGCCACATCTTTAGCCTTATCCTTAGCCTTGGAAACAGTCTCCTTTAAGGGGGTGAAAGCTTCCTCAGCGGCATCTTTAACCTTTTCGGCAGCTTCCGAAACAGCTTCACCTGCTTTATTCAAGGGAACATAGCTGCGCTCTTCGTCATCATCCTCGTCATCGTCGAATTCGTCGATGGAGATGGAGGATTTCTTTTTCTGACTGTAGAAGTATGCAACAGCTGCGGCTATGCCACCTACTACGACTGTGGCGATAAGTATTTTTCCGAATTTCTTCATGGTAAAAAACTCCTTTCGTATCCAAATAATGATCTGAATAAGTCGGACAATTCACGTCCATGTAAACAGTATTATAATCAATTTTACTATAATTGAAAAGGTCAAAGTATTAAAAAATAATAAATCATTTTCCCGCTCTGTAGGGGGCATCTGCGGGATATCCGCCCTTAAGCTTCTGCATTCCGCGCTGAACCGCATCCTTGGAATTCTTCCAGTCCGCATCCTGATTCTGATAATCAAACTTTTCAACCAGCCAGGCTACATCTTCCTGAAGCCTGTCGAAGTTTTCCGTCATAAGGCGTTTTACGGTTTCATAGAATTCATCTTTGCGGTTTCTCGAGAGTTTATCATCGGCGGCTTCGCATAAGTCTCCGAAATGGGGGATGCAAAAGCCCTTGCACCTTTTTACTTTTTCCACGAAATCGCTGTCATTTTCCCAGAGGTAAAAGAAGGTGTCAAGATAACGCTTATATGTCTTCTCGAACTGTCCGCAGATATAGCAGCTCTTTGTGGTCTCTCGTGCCCAGTTTACAAGGGAATTGCTGCTTTCTGCTTTCCTGAGTTTATCCTTAAGAGAAACCTTGCCGGGGCGGAAGGATTTAAACTCCATATCCATCTCGCGCCGTATCTGCATATAATGTGTTTTGAGTATCCAGCCGTTTCCGAGAGTGTTCCCGTAGGAAAACATCTTATGCCAGTGATCCCTGCAAAAGCCGTTGGCATCGGTGATGGCGCGCATATCCGCCTCCATGTATGACGATCCGCTTCCGAGCACATAATCCAGCAGATCCTGCTCAACATTCCTCTCTATAAAGCAGAAGGGACATTCGTCATTCGCATTGACAGCATCATTAAGGGGTATGGTGTAGAGTTGTTCTTTCATGTGATTTTCCTTTGTTGTATGAATAATTGTTACGATCATTATTGTAACATATTAAAAATAGATATGCTTGAAAGAACACCGCTTTTGATCATAAATCGGGATTGACAGTGCAATATAACTATAATAAACTATAAGAAACGGTAAGATACTATAAAACAGATCACATTTCAATGTTCGGAGGGTGAAGCTTATGACAGTTGACGAACTCAGGGAAATAAAGGAAAGAAAGGGATTCACTTATGTTCAGATCTGTGATTACAGCGGTGTTCCGCTCGGGACGATAATCAAGATTTTTTCGGGGGAGACAAAGAACCCAAGAAAGTCGACGCTGAATGCACTTGAAAAGATGCTTACAAATCCGCTGTATGACAGTTTGAATAAGTGCTATTATTTTGATGAGAAATCCAAGCCGCTGCCGACTTCATATGTAAACAATTATGGAGAACCTATAGTATGTGAGCCTGTTCCTGCTTATATGGAGAGCAGAGGAAAATATACAGTCGACGACTATTACAGGCTCCCCGATGGTGTCAGGAAGGAACTGATAGACGGTGAATTCTATGATATGGCATCGCCTACGGTTACACATCAGGAAATAGTGTATGAATTTTGCAAGGGTGTTTCTGCTTTTATTGACGTTAACAAAGGCCCATGTAAGGTTTATATGGGGCCGATCGATGTTCAGCTCGACAAGGATGAGCAGACAATGGTGGTCCCGGATGCGTTTATTCTTTGTGATCAGAGTATTAATCTTGACAAAAAAATATTCGGGGCACCGGATTTTGTGCTTGAAGTATTATCGCCGTCAACACGCATGAAAGATCTGACAAAAAAGCTTTTCAAATACAAAGCCGCAGGTGTTCGGGAATACTGGATCATAGATCCGAAAAAGAAGCTTCTGATAAAGCACAACTTTATGGATGAAGATTATACACCGGAAATCATGCCTCTGGCGGGAGAGACCGGAATAGCAATCTATGACGATAAATGCAAAGTCGATCTCGATAAAATCTATGCTGTAATAGACTGAGGTTAAATCGCTTAAACGGATCGCTTAAAACGATAAAAGAAAAACACCGAAAACCTGAATTCACACTAAGGGATATTAATCACCCTCAAAAAGAGTATCATATAATCCATGGGAAATCTAAGATTCATATTCGGGCCTTCCGGCTCCGGAAAAACAACAAAAATACATAAAGAGATACTTGAGCGGGCAAAGAAAGAGCCTTCGCGGAATTTCCTCGTGATCGTGCCGGATCAGTTCACGATGCAGACTCAGCAGGAGCTTTCAACCGGAAGTGAAACAGGGGGCATCCTTAATATCGATGTCCTCAGTTTCGGCCGCCTTACCCACAGGATAATGACGGAAGTCGGCTGGGAAGAACTGCCCGTTCTGGACGATACCGGGAAGAGCCTTGTGCTACAGAGAGTGTGCGGAAGGATCGCGGCTGATCTTCCCGTTCTCGGGCGCCGTATGAATCGCCAGGGATACATTCACGAAGTCAAGAGTGTGATATCCGAATTCATGCAGTACAGCCTTTCTCCCGATGAGGTCTCAAAGCTTTCGGATACAGTGGGAAAGGGTTCTGCGCTGGGTTCAAAGCTTGCGGATCTTGGGGTCATCTACAAAGAATTCACCGATTACATCACGGGAAGATATATCACAAGAGAGGGAAAGCTTGACATCTTAAGGCAGGTGATCCCGGCATCCTCGGTGCTGGCGGGAAGCGTGGTGGTATTTGACGGGTTCACGGGCTTTACTCCCATCCAGCTCGGCGTGATCGAAGATATTATCGTAAAAGCGGACGAGACTATCGTGACGCTTGTTCTGGGATCGGACAAAAAGATCGGGGAATGTCTCGATATGCAGGAGCTCTTTTATCTCAGCGGAAAGACATACGATTCACTTGTAAAGAGAGCCGATAAGGCAGGTGCGCAAGTTTTGCCGCCCGATGTACTGGATCACAGAGCCGGTCCGGCAAAAATAGATTTTATAGAAAAAAACCTGTTCAGGATCTCATCGGAAAAATATGAAAAAGAAGATGATGATTCAGTTGTTCTTTTCTGCGCATCAAACGTATCGGAAGAAGTACATCAGGCAGGGCTGGAGATAAGAAGATTACTCGCAGAGAATAAAGACCTGCAGTTCAGGGATATAGCTCTTGTTTCCGGAGATATAGAAGGATATGCCCCTTATATCGAAACAGAGTTTCAAAAGATGCAGATCCCGTATTACATCGACAGGACCAGCGGGATAAGGCTCAATCCGCTTATCGAGGGAGTGAGAAGCGTTTTCGATCTTTATCTTAAAAACTTCTCTTCCGATTCGGTATTCAGATACCTCAAAAGCGGAATATCAGGAATAGACAGAACAGATGCAGACATGCTCGAATCCTACGTAAGGCAGACAGGAATAAGAGGATACAAAGCCTGGAAAAACGTGTTTGCGGTCAAAACCCGTGATATGTCCGCAGAGGATGAGACTGAGCTTTCAAGGATCAATGAGATCAGGGAAAAGTTCATGTCGCAGATAAGCGGATTCGGAAGTATCGCAGGCGACAGACAGACCGTATTAAGGGAGAATACGAAAGCTTCAGCGGCATCCTTCGTAAGCGGTCTTTACGACTATCTTTTATCCATCGATGCAGCCGGGATCCTGTCCGGATATGCGCGCAGATTTGAAGCCGAGGGTGATTATGTGCGCGAAAAGGAATATGATCAGATATACCGTAAGCTCATGGAGCTTCTTGAGCAGATCGAATCACTTATGGGAGAGGACGAGATCAGTTTTAAAGAATTCGGAGAGATCCTTGATGCGGGATTCGGAGAGATCCGCATCGGAACGATACCCCAGTCTGTGGACAGAGTGCTGGTAGGTGATATAGAAAGAACAAGAGTACCGAAAGTAAAGATACTTTTCTTTGCCGGAGTAAACGACGGAAATATCCCGAGAAACACGGATAAGGGTGGTATCATATCGGATCTTGAGAGGGAGAGCCTTTTCGAAAAGGGCCTGGAGCTTGCACCGTCTCCCCGAGAAGAAATGTATAACCAGAGGCTGTATCTGTATATGAATATGACAAAGCCGTCAGAAAGATTATACATCTCATGGGCGGGGCTTGATGCCACAGGAAAGAGCTTAAGGCCTTCATACCTTTGTGAGATGATAAAGAACATGTTCCCGGGCAGCCGGATACTTTTCCCGGAGAACGAGAAAAAGACATCCCAGATCGTAACAGGTTCCGAAGGACTCAGATATCTCGGAGAAGAATTAAGGCTTTTTGCAGAGGGAAATGCTGAGGAGGAAACACCGCTTTATACCATCTACAGTGCATTCTCCGATCCTGAGCTTTCGGAAAAAAGGGATAAGCTTGAAAAGGCTGCATTTTACAGATATAAGCCCGAAAAAATAGAGAAAGTCCTTGCGGAAAAGCTCTATTGTGAAAAGCCGGAGGAAGGAAGCGATGAGTCCGTGCTAAGGAGCAGCGTAAGCCAGCTTGAAGCATACGCGAACTGTCCTTACAAATTCTTCCTCAGATACGGTATAAAACTCAAGGAAACCATAGCTTTTGAAATCGACAGCCGTGATACGGGAAATGTCTTCCACGAAGTCATCGATCTTTTCTCAAAAAAGCTTAAAGAGGACGGCAGGAACTGGCGTGACTTTTCGGATGAATATGCACGTGATACGGTGGACGGACTTCTCGAGAAAGTAACCAATATATACGGAGCCTGCGTATTTCAGGATTCTGCCAGAAACCGCCTGAATATTTACAGGCTTAAAAAAGCTCTCATAACCAGTGTCTTATCCATCAGGTATCAGATACAAAAGGGTGCATTCGAGCCGCAGGCTTTTGAGGTTCCCTTCAGACGCGATATAAAGCTGGATAGTGAAACGGGTAAAAAAAGAGTCCTCAGGCTTCGTGGAAAGATTGACCGAGTGGATCTTGCAAAAAAGGACGGGAAGGTCTTTGTCCGGATAGTCGATTACAAGTCTTCCTCCAAGAAGCTTAATCCGCCCGATCTTTATGACGGAAGCCAGCTTCAGCTCCCGATGTACATGGATCAGGAGGTTAAACGGCTTGGCGAAAAAGGAGTCAGCTCCGGCCCGGCATCCATGCTGTATTATCACGTGGAGGATCCGCTTGTTCAGCTTTCCTACGAAAGCAGCGAAAAGGACATTGAGAATGAGCGTCGCAAACAGAATAAGATGCACGGCTACACCGTTGGGGAGGATTTAATAGTTTCGCTGAATGACAAGAGCCTGGAAGAGGGAAACAGTTCTTCCGATGTCATAAATGTCACTTACAAAACAGACGGTGGATTCAATGCGCATTCCGAAGTGCTGCCGCAGGATGATTTCAATACTCTGATGAAGTACAGCGAATATATCGCCAAAAAGCAGGCAGATGATATCCTGGGCGGGAACATAGAAGCCAGGCCGGCCGAAAAGGGAAGTTGCGAGTACTGCAGCTACAGAGCGTCCTGCGGATTTGACAACAGGATCCCCGGGTACGAAAAGAGCAAAAAAGAAAACGTAAACAAAATACAGATGGCACCGCTTATGAGAGAAAAAATGGATAAGCCATCAGGTAAGTCATCAGATAAGCCATCAGATAAATCATAAATAAGGAGCATTTAAGTGGCAATAGATTTTACAGATGATCAGAAGGGCGTAATAAATTCGAGGCACAATAACCTTTTGGTAAGCGCCGCGGCGGGAAGCGGAAAGACCGCTGTGCTTGTCGAGAGGATCGTATCCCTTGTCTGTGACGAGAATAATAAAATCGATATCGATCAGCTTCTTGTTGTTACATTTACAAAGGCTGCAGCAGCGGAGATGCGTGAGAGGGTTCATAAGCGCATTGCCCTTAAGCTGTCTGAAAACCCTGCTGATAAGCATCTTCAGAAGCAGTATTCTCTCGTTCATCGGGCGATGATAACCACCATAGACGCATTCTGCCAGAGTGTGCTCAGAAATCATTTTCATGATATAGGGCTCGATCCCGATTTCAGAGTTATGGATGAAGGTGAAGCACAGCTTATGCGAAGGGATGTGCTGAGGAATCTTTTTGAAGAAAAGTACGATTCGGAGGATCCTGAGTTTATTGCCGCCTCTGTTTTCTTTGCTCCAACGAAATCGGATGATTCCGAATTTGAGGAGACTGTGCTTGAGCTGCAGAATTATTCCGAAAGCTTTGCCTGGCCTGAGAGATTTCTTAAGGAAAGAAAAGAGGATCATAAGGATACGTATGAACTGCTTACGGGTATCGATGAGGAAAGCGGAAAACCGCATCCCTTGGGAGAATTCTTCTATAAGTATCTGATGGGAAAAATAAAAGGCGCAGAGAGGGAATATGAGAGATTTCTTGATATCTGCAACGTGCCCGGCGGTCCGACTCCTTATGCGGGAACCATAGAAAAAGAGCTTGATCTGATAAGATCTGTATTGAAAAAGGATACCGTAATTGACCTCGGAGAAGCACTCAGACATGCAGTTGATGATTTCGCATCAAGAGTTCCCGGTTGCAAAGGAGATGGGTACGATGAAAGCCTTAAAAATATGGTTAAGGATGGCAGAGGTCCTATAAAGAAGGAACTGACCGCCATCGCAAAACTCTTCACTCCGACCCTCAAAAAGACCTGCGAAACTTCTGATGCGTGTGCGCCTTATATGGATACTCTGATCGATATCACCATCGAATTCAGAAGGAGATTTCTCGAAAAGAAAGCCGAGGAACATGTCGTCGACTTCGGAGATCTGGAGCACTTTGCGCTGGATATTCTCGTGGATGCCGAAGGGAATCCGACGCAGGTTGCACAGGAATACAGAGATCATTTTAAAGAGATAATGGTCGACGAATATCAGGACAGCAACCTCGTACAGGATGTGATCCTTGATGCCATCGCCTCAAAGGAAGCAGGAAGCTTTGACCGATTTATGGTAGGAGATGTAAAGCAGAGCATTTACAGTTTCAGACAGGCGAGGCCGGACCTGTTCCTTGAAAAATACAATACCTACAGAACCACCGAAGGCTGTGACCGCAAAGATCTTTCAAAGAATTTCAGAAGCAGGGAGGAAGTTCTTTCTTCCGTCAATGAAGTGTTTGAAAGGATCATGCATGAAGAAACTGGCGGCATAGAGTACGACAGTGATGCAAGGCTTTATACGGGGGCAGAATACCCGGAAGGAGATCCAGGAGAATTCAAAACCCGGCTTCTTTTATTTGATAAAAAGTTTTCGGATATAGAAGAAGTGGAAGAAGACGGGGAAGAAAACATAAACCGCGAGGATAGCGGAACCGGTGACGATAAAGCGTCCGACACAGATAATGGGTCCGATGCAGCTTCCGATGATGAAGATTACACATCGGAAGAATCGGAGGCACTCGTTCTGGCTAATGCCGTGCGTGAGCTTTTAAACACCAGAGTTACCGAAAAAAGAACGGATGAAAACGGCAGGGAAGAAAGCTTTTTCAGGAAAGCAAAGTACAGTGATATAGTGATCCTTCACAGAAGCCCGGGCAAAATAGCGGGTACGATAGGAAGGATCTTTGAAAAAGAGGGCATCCCCATTTCGATAAGTCAAGGCGGCGGGTATTTCTCCGCCCCCGAAATAAGGGCCGTTGTGCAGCTCCTCAGAACTATCAATAATCCTTTGGATGAAATACCTCTTTACGGAGTGCTGGTATCTGTCTTCGGAGAATACACCCCCGAGGAAGTTGCAAATCTGCGCGCAAAACATCCGGGAAAGATCCTATGGGAAGCTGTAATGGAAGAAGCTCCCGGGTTTGCCGAAAAGATAAACAGATACAGATACCTTTCCACCTACAGGACAGTGCGTGAGCTTCTGCAGATCATTTATGATGAGCATGATTATCCGGAATATGTTTCCGCTCTTCCCGCGGGCGCAAAGAGAAAGGGTAATGCTCTGATGCTTCTCTCATACGCTGCCGCTTATGAGCAGACGAGCTATTACGGAGTCTATCACTTTGTAAGATACCTGGATCAGCTTGAAAAGTATACCGAGGATAAGACATCCGAAGCGGACGTGCTGGGGGAGACTGCTGATGTTGTGAGGCTCATGACGATACACAAAAGTAAAGGCCTCGAGTTCCCGATAGTGATCCTTGCGGGAATGGGAAAAGGATTTAATCTTTCCGACACAACATCCAAGCTGGTGCATGATAATGAGCTCGGGCTCGGTCAGATATTTGTCGACACCGAGAGGAGGCTTAAATGCTCCACATTAAGGCATGATCTTATTGCGAAAAAGATAACTGAAAGTTCCGTATCCGAGGAGCAGAGGCTTCTGTACGTTGCAATGACAAGGGCTAAGGAGCGGCTTGTTATGGTGGGCCGCTGCAAGGATGTGAGAAAAACCTACGGTAAGATCAAAAGCTCAGGGGAGACCATTTTAGGATATAATACTTTTGTCTCATCAAGGTCGTATCTTGATATGATAAGCCCGGTACTTAACGGCTGCGGAAGTATTGATGTCAGAGTGATCAGCTCAAAAGATATCAGGATACTAGGAATCCAGGAACAGCTTGAACTCTCCGGAAGAAAAGCAGCGCTTAAGGATGCTTTATCGAAGGCGAATGTAGAGGAGCTTGAAAAGATAAGGGAGCGCTTTGCATATGAGTATCCCTTTAAAAATCTTGAAGGGCTCTATACCAAAACCACCGTTTCCGAGCTCAAGATGGCAGCGATGCTTGATGAGGATGAAGCAGCGTATGAACAGTTTGAGACCAGGGAGAAGGAAGTTTACATACCTAAGTTCAGACGTGGGGAAGAGGGCATAAGCGGAACTGTACGCGGTAATTCTTATCACAGAGTGATGGAGATAATGGACTTCGACAGGACGCTCGGAAGGCTGCTGGGAGGAAGGCCCGGAAGCCTTGAGGAATTTAATGAAAAGATTTCGAAAACGAGTGACCTTTCTTCCGTCATAGGTGATTTTATTTCGGAAGAACTGCGTGAGAGAAGGATAACAAAAGAGTGCAGCGAAGCTGTAAACGCCGGGAAGATAGAGAAGTTTCTGTCATCCGGTCTTGCTTACAGAATGTGGACCGGTGCCGCATTGGGTAAGCTTAAGAGAGAGCAACCGTTTGTGCTCAGCCTCCCTGCAAAGCGTATAGACAAAGAATTCCCCGAAGGGGAAAAAGTTCTCATTCAGGGAATCATAGATGCGTATTTTGTTGAAGAAGACGGAATAGTTCTTCTTGATTATAAAACCGATAGCGTAAAGAGCGGAGAGGAACTTGTAAACCGCTATACCGCTCAGCTTGATTATTATCAGGAAGCGATCGAAAAGCTCACAGGAATGAAAGTAAAGGAAAGGATACTCTACTCCTTCAGCCTCGGCGAAGCAGTACGATGTTAAGTACTTTAAGAGCTGAGTCTTTGAAGAATTGCGATGCCGGAGTCAATCGGCGAGCATAAAGCTTCCCAGCTCCTCTGCCAGCTTAGCGGGACACTCTGCCTCAACGAAGGTTCCGTCCTCGCGGTATTCTTCGTGCTTAATAACACCGTCTGAGTGGAGGCGGCTTATCAGATCGCCTCTTGAAAAAGGAATAAGTGCGTTTACCGTTACGGTTTCTCCGTGGAGAAGGATAGATATCTTTTCAAGAAGGTCATCTATTCCTTCTCCTTTTTTTGCGGAGATATAAACAATGTTTTCATCGGATACGATACCGCCTGTTTCCCTGCGGTCTATTAGGTCACACTTGTTCATCACATAGATCCTGGGAATGTCGCCGGCACCAAGTTCTGCAAGAGTCTTATCCGTAACTTTCCTGTGCTCCTTGTGATAGGGATCGGATGAATCCAGAACTATAAGGAGCAGGTCCGCATACTTTATCTCTTCAAGGGTGGACCTGAATGCCTTTACCAGTCCGTGAGGGAGATTCTCAATAAATCCGACAGTATCGGAGAGCAGAAAATCCTTCTTGTTCTCAAGATAGATATGTCTGATCGATGTGTCGAGAGTTGCAAAAAGCATATCCTTCTCGAAGACCTTTTTTTCATTTTCGCCTTCATCGTTTTTCTTATAAGTATCCGAGAGGGAAAGGAGCCGGTTCATCAGAGAGCTTTTCCCCGCATTTGTATATCCAACGAGAGCCACTGACGGTGTTGAATTTTTCTCACGGCCCGAGCGCTGGACGGATCGGGTTTTGCTTATCTTATCAAGCTCCTTCGAAAGCTCTGCCACGCGATGGTTGATCTGTCTTCTGTCTAGCTCGAGCTGTGTCTCACCGATACCTTTGTTGGCGCGGCTTCCTCCACCACCGCCCTGGCGCCCTAAGTGCTGCCACATGCCTGTGAGTCTGGGAAGCATGAACTGAAGATATGCTGATTCAACCTGCAGCTTTGCTTCGCGGGTTTTGGCGCGGCGTGAAAAGATCTCCAGTATAAGATTCGTCCTGTCCCATACGGGAACTTTAACGATATCCTGCAGATTCTTCATCTGAGCGGGCGAAAGATTTCCCTCGAACACACAGTACTCTGCGCCGGTTTCCTGCACAAGATCCGCCAGCTCATAAGCCTTTCCCTTTCCGAGATAGGTTCCGCTCTCGGGATGATCGAGAGTCTGCGTAAGCTTATCGCATACAACCATATCGCAGGCCTCGATCAGGCTTTTCATTTCAGTCATGGAATGATCGAAGTCGGAGAATGTGGATGCATCTTCGCGGTGAGGAGTGTTAAGCCCGACAAGTATTGCTTTGGGGTTGATGATTTCTTCTTTGTTAATATCCATATTTACATTATATGCTATAATGGAGCTGTTTGAAAGATTGATCTCGGTAGTTTTTTATGAGAATAAAACATTTTGAACGGACCGAAGAAAGCAGGTGAAATATGGCAGTATTCTGTTATTTACAAATAATTATTTATGAATTTATTACTTAAGTTGAACGATGTATCATTTTTGGAGGGTTTTGCTCTAGTATTTTTCCGTTTGAAACTGATGCACTTTCCTGTGACCTTTGTTATTAAGACAAAGAGAAAAAAGGAACTCGTGCTTAAAGACCTTGATGATTATATTGATGCCCGTGCAAATGGTATGAAAATCATTGAGTCCAGATATAGAAAAGCAATAGGGAAAAGTAGGGTTTCAGTATAATTATACAGGTCGGTAGGGGTTAGTAGGCATTAGGGACACTTTTCCGAAAAGGGAGTTACGAAAAAAGAGGAATCCAATGAATAGACTTAAAAAGTTTGGCGCATTTGCTGTCATTATAATTATAAATGTTATGGTGTTTGGCATAATTCCGCTGAATGTACTGCTTATATGGAAGAATATTCCGCAATGGATTATGATATTCGCTTCTATGGTGGCTATAGCTTCCGTTTGGGTTATAGCTAAGAAGTTTTTATCGAAATCGACTAAGACAATTGCTGTAATTACCACGAGTGTTTTTACAATTGCGTGTGTGCTTCTTGCATATGCCTGCCCATATTGGAATAGTGATGTATTCAAGTCTAATAGGCCGATTCATTATTATGAAAATTCGGATCTTACGCAGGAAGAGGCTCTGGATAATCTTGATGAGGTTATGGACTGTCTTAGGAAGTATCATATATCTTTCGCAGATGGACTGTCACCTGTGGTTCAGGCAAAGTATGAGGAGGTCAGGGCTGATTTCAAATCAAGGGATACGATCAAGGCGATAGTTTTTATTCGTGGCATTCGTAGTATTCTTCATGAGATAAACGATGCACATACATCATTTAACTCGTGGGACGGAGTGTTCATGTCAGATGGCCCTGAGATGGAGGCCCAAGGCTATAGCATATATTCTGTAAATGGAATGACAGAGGATCAGTTAGAGGAACTTGTAGAGCCTTACTATTCCTATGAAACACCGCGTTATATTAGTGTAAATATGGAAAGCTTGTTTTATCTGGATCTTTGTGGGATTGAGGCGCCTTATGAGGTTATTTGGAAGGATAAGGATGGGACCGAAGAATCCTGCACTTATAACCGTGAGGATTTTATAACTAGTGAAGAATACTATGATCTATGTGATATATACCTACCGTCAGATGATAATAATGATTATGTATATTATGAGATAGATGAAGAAAGAAGTCTGGCTGTACTTACTCTAAGACATTGTTGGATAAGTGATCACTACAGGGATGTGCTTCGTGAAATGTTTACGGAGATAAAAGAGCATAATATCGAGAATCTTGCGATCGATCTAAGAGGCAATGGGGGTGGTGACACATATGTCGTAAATGAACTGTTTAGGTACCTGCCGATAGACACATATTACCAGGGAGATAATTTCAGGACTATAAGATGGAACTATCTGACATTTGACCAGAGTGGGGAAACTAAGAATAAGAGAAATAGAGAACTTGAGTTTGACGGAGAATTGTATGTACTTACCGATGAGGAGTCGTTTTCGTCGGCCATGCGGTTTGCTGAGATGATAGTAGACAATGGTCGCGGTGAAGTAATCGGAGAATCGCCTGCGGAATCCTGCAATTCCTGTGGCGAGATCACTCAGTTCTATTTCGAAGATATTGGAATGTGGCTTTCAGTATCGACAGCCCGCTACACCCGAATAGATCCTTCGAGAGGTGACTACATCGAACCTGACTATCCTTGCGCAGGGGAGGATGCGATCCAAACGCTATATGATATTGTAGGTGACAACTAAGCCATGGAGAAGATATGAAAAAGTATTAAAGACGATAGGAAAAGTATTACTTGGTTCTACAGAAAACATTTGATCGAATGAAGAAGTTCCAACACCTTAATGGGGCTTTATTCTTGTGAAACAAAATTCCTTTACAAAAAAATAAATAATGATAAAATAGTATTAATCAGCTAGGGGAGTCCGGGCGCGGACTGAGAGTACAGAAATGTTGACCCTTATCACCTGATCCGGGTTATTCCGGCGTAGGGAAGCGTGCATTTTTTGTGTGCAAGTTTGTGACCGGCCTCCTGCTGAAGATAACAGTTTCAGGGAGGCTATATTATTATGAGCGAAACAAAAACAGAAAACAAAGAAAAAAGAAGCGGAAAGCACACCGCCAGGATGATAGTCGAATCCGCCCTTATGGTGGCTTTGGCTACGGGTCTTTCTGTGATCAAGCTTCTGGATCTGCCCTACGGCGGATCGGTGACGGTGGCAAGCATGCTCCCGCTTATCATCATAGCGTACAGGCACGGGGTTAAATGGGGACTCCTTACAGGCGTGGTATACGGAGCCATCCAGCAGCTGCTCGGGCTTGACAATCTTTCATATGTGACCACATGGCAGTCGGTGCTGGCAGTTATTCTGCTGGATTATATCATCGCATATACCGTTACCGGACTCGGCGGAATGTTCAAGCAGGCCATGCCTCAACACAGAGCTCTCACAGTCGGTGCGCTGATAGTATGTATCCTCAGATACGCATGCCACGTTCTGTCGGGAGCGACTGTATGGGCGGGGTTATCGATCCCCACATCCGCAGCACTTGCATATTCCTTTGGATACAATGCAACATACATGATACCCGAAACCATCGTCACGGTGGCTGCGGCATACTATATCGGTTCTTTACTTGATTTCAGAAATGAAGCAATCGGATATTACAGGAAAGAGCAGAAGAAATCTTATCCCATCATCAGAGCCGTTGCGGGTATACTCATCGTGGCTGCGGTAGTATTTGATATGGTACAGATATTTGCACATCTGCAGAATCCGGAGAGCGGCGAATTTGAGATAACCGGCCTTGCAAATGTCAACTGGCTTCTTGTTGGGCTGGTTTCGGGCGTAGCGATCCTGATAGCTGTAATGCTCGGGATCATCACATCAAAAAAGGCAGTAAAAGAGAAATAGTTTCGAATAGTTCTGAAAAGAGCTCGGATAATAAGTAATTGATTTAAACTACATTTTTACAAGGAGGTATGGGATGGACAGGATCGAAGAATTAAACGAGATCATAAACAAGTATGATAACATAGTTTTTTTCGGCGGAGCCGGAGTTTCAACCGAGAGCGGGATACCTGATTTCAGGAGCGTGGATGGTTTGTACAATCAAAAGTATGACTATCCTCCCGAAACGATCCTGAGCCATACCTTCTATGTCAGGAACCGCAAGGAATTCTACCGCTTCTATAAGGACAAGATGCTCATAGAGGGAGCCGAGCCCAATGCCTGCCATTTGAAGCTTGCGGAGCTTGAAAAAGCCGGTAAGCTTAAGGCTGTCATCACACAGAATATCGACGGCCTGCATCAGAAGGCGGGAAGCAAGGAAGTGCTGGAACTCCATGGATCCACCATGAGGAATTACTGCGAGCATTGCGGAAAGTTTTTTGACTTTGATTACATCAAAAATTCGACCGGCGATTATCCCGTATGCGATGAGTGCGGCGGCCCGGTTAAGCCCGATGTGGTGCTCTACGAGGAAGGCCTCGATCAGAACACTTTGAGCAAATCGGTATATTATATAAGCAAAGCCCAGGTGCTCATTATAGCGGGAACATCACTCGCTGTATATCCGGCAGCAGGCCTTATAGATTATTTCAGAGGCGAAAAGCTTGTGGTGATCAATATGGCACCCACGTCCCGCGATTCCATGGCGGACCTATGCATCAAGGACAAAGTCGGACAGGTAATGAAGCAGATAGTGCTTAAATAGATCAGATAGTCTTAAGCCACGTGGTTGTAGGGGGGAGGATGAGGTATCAATGTCGGAAGAAATTTTTTCACAAAGAAAAAGCATCAGAAAATACAAGCCTGATCCGGTATCCGAAAGTGATATCCGCACCATAATAGAAGCGGGAAGAGTGGCACCGTCTGCCAAGAACCGCCAGCCCTGGAAGTTCATTGTGTTTACCGGGGAAAGAAAAGAAGCACTTCTTTCCGAGATGGAAAAGGGCATAGAGAAGACAAAGCATTCCCTCTTCATGCCGAAAAAGTACCGTAACGGAATGGCAAGTGCGGACAACACTCTTCGCATAATGAGAGAGGCTCCGGTGGTTATCATAGTGCTCAACCTGCTTTCCTCCAATCCCTATCCGCCGATCCTTGCGGGAAAGAGAGTATCGGAGATACACAACACTCTTTCAATCGGTGCCGCTATAGAAAACATGCTTCTGCGGGCAACGCAGCTGGGGCTGGGTACGCTGTGGATCGGAAATACCGTTTATGCTCATAAGCAGATCTCAAAGATCCTCGGGACAAAGCACCAGATTGCAAGTGCCATAGCTTTGGGCTATCCCGATGAAACACCCGAGGGGCGTCCCAAAAAGACATTGGAAGAGATATCGCAGTTTGAATCATGATCATGCGGGATGGATCGTTTCGATGGTCATCCGCAGGGAAGTAATATGGAATTTGTTATTTCACATCTTTCAAAAAGCTACGGAAAACATAAAGTACTTACAGATGTAGATTATTCTTTTGAGGAGGGGAAGATCTACGGGCTGCTTGGCCGTAACGGCGCAGGCAAGACCACCCTGTTCAACTGTCTGAACAGGGATATTGATTTTGATGGGGGAAGTTTTTATTTCAAAGAGGGCGAGAAGACAAGAGGAGTCGATCCCACGGATATCGGCTATGTGCTGTCAGTGCCCACTGTCCCGGATTTTCTCACCGGGCGGGAATTCTTACGTTTTTTTCTTGACATTCATTCGGATAAGATAACCGATCCAAAAGGAATAGAGGAATATTTTGATCTTGTAAAGATACCTTTGTATGCAAGGGATCGCCTTATGAAGGATTATTCCCACGGAACCAAGAATAAGATGCAGATGCTTATTAACATCATCGGTGGACCGGGATTAATGCTCCTTGATGAGCCCCTCACGTCACTTGATGTGGTGGTGGCAGAGGAGATGAAGGACATTCTGCGCAGCCAGAAAGAGGGACGTGTGCTCATTTTTTCCACACACCTTCTGGACATCGCGCTTGACCTGTGCGACGAGATAGTGCTTTTAAACGGGGGCAGACTGGAGCCTGTGGATAAGGCAGATCTTGGCGATGAAGAGTTTAAGTCAAAGATCATTGAGGCGCTGAAGGATGCGGAAGAGACTTAAGGCTCTCGGGATCATCCTGAGGGTGGAAAACACAATAAATATCAACAGCATTCTGGATGCAATCAGGCACATTCCTCTTATCGGAAAGCATATAAGCGAGAGGATTTACGGAATAAGGGTGCTCAAGATACTTGCCTTTATCATTTCCCTTATCATCGAATTTACCAAGGCTTTCTGGAAACCGGTCCTCTGGTTCGGGATACTTTTTATAGCCACACAGATGCTCGGGCAGGGATATGAATCCTTTACGGGAACCATCTTCCTCACGGGCTTTTTGTGGATGCTGATCGTGAGCGCCTTCTTCTACAATATCTTTAACATCACCACCGAAACAAAATATACCGTTTTCTTTATGGGGATGGATGCAAGGGAATATGTGAAGGCAAGGCTGCTGTACAAGATAGCGGCGCTGCTTTTAGGATATGTTCTTTTCGGGATCCCCACGGCACTTATATCCGGAGTTAAATGGTACTTTGCCATTCTGATACCCGCGGCGGGGATAGGTGTAAAGGCAGCTTCAGTGGCGATCAGAATGCTGATATATTCGGCAAAACAGGCGGCGGGAAAAAGGATGAAAAACGGCCGGCTCATAACCGCAAGCGGCAATGAGGTCGTAAGCGCCGTGCTGATGATAATAGTCGCTTTGGCAGGGATAATCGGATCGATATACATTGTCTATAATGGCATAAGCCGCCCGGTGGAGATTGCTTTTTATGTCGCGGTCGCGCTTAATGTTCCCGACTTTCTGATAATAAATGCATTTACTCCCGGTTATTACAGGATCGCACTTTTTGCGGAGCAGGAAAAGAACGAAAGAGTAGAAGTAAAGAAAAAGAAGGCAGGCAGGAGGGAGGTTAAGATAAATGAATCCGGCGAGCTGCGGAGCGGATCAAAGGGATTCAGATATCTTAACGAGCTTTTCTTTAAAAGACACGGGAACGTGATCATAGGAAGGCTGATCGTCTCTGTGATCGGAGTTGTTACAATGATCGCGCTGTGCTCGATACTTCTTTATTTTGAGGTCATAAAGCACGGCGTGACCGATGAGTCGGTGGTGAGGTACGTGATCGCAAAGCATCCCGGGGTATTTCCGATCATTGTATTTTTGGCAAACAGCGGTGCGTCTATCTGCCGGGCCATGTATACCAACTGCGATTCCTCATTCCTTATGTACGGATTTTACAAAACGCCGGATGCACTTGTAAAAATGTTTCGCTTAAGGATAGGCTCGGTCATCAGATATAACCTTGCTCCGGCAGTGATACTGGCGGCCTTTTCGGTATTTACTCTGTTTTTTACAGGGGGCGAAGATTATCCTATGCAAAGCCTGTTTACCGTAGCGGAGATTTTTGTTTTTCTGGTGCTTTTCTCTGTAAGGCATCTGGCATTGTATTATATCCTTCAGCCCTACAACAGTGATTATCTGATCAAGTCGAGGCTGTACGGATTCCTGTCTTTTCTGATCGGAACGGTACTTTTGGTGATCATATTTATTCCTGTAAATGCGATCGTAATGACTGCTGCGGGACTTATAATAACAGTGCCGTACATATTTGTATCGCAGAGCCTTGTGCGTAAGGTGGGGCCCAGGACATTTCGTGTAAAATGATGATAAGAAAGGGGTAGCAAAAAATGGGAAAAATGACAAGACCACAGGTAAAGCCTTTGGCATCGGGGAAGTATTGGGAGGAGACTTATGAAAACTTTTATCTTAAGACCTACATCCCCGATAACAATATAGAAGGGCAGGTAAATAATTACGGTTTCAGGGCACCGCTCCTTCTCATTTTTGAAGAAGAAAAGATGAGCATAGATGAGGCCGTGAGATTTGCGGATGAAAAGGGATTTTCCCGCATAGCGGCGGCTGTGGATTCGAGCGTGCTTTTTGTATATCCCACCTGCGAGGGAGGATGGGAAAATGCCACGCAGGAGCTATATAAAGAGATCATCGCCGAGACAAAATCCTATCCCGAATACGAGGACGGCATCTGCAAGATAACCGACTTTTTCACCAAAGAGTTTAAGGGATATTTTATCCGCGGTGCCATCTTCCGCGCAGACATTTACAGCTACGGAAAGTCGGCCGATTATGTGGCAGGGAACCTTCTTAAGACAATACAGGGCGAGTACCTCTGGGGACCCGGCGAGATCACTCCGGCCATGTGCTTTATGAGCGGCCTGAGCATATCCCCCAAAGTTGAGAGAAAAGATATAGCTGTAATAAGTGAAGGCAATTCCGATGAGATAAATGCCGCTTTCAAGGGCTGTGAAAACCTTCTTATCAGAAATTACAAAACTGACGGAGAAGAGTATGAGAAGGATTTCAGATCCTTCGTAAGGAAGTTCAAAATGTGGTGCGGAAAGATCGAGTTCGAGCCTGATTTTGAAGAGCTGGACATGACCGAGGAATCGGGTATTACCGTGGTCAAGACTTCATCCGACAATAGGGGCAGATACAAAGATCAGCCTGATCATAAGGTAGGGTACTTTGCGTATTACAATAACGGAATAATGGACAAAGGCCCCGTGCCCCTTGTGATGGGATTCCACGGCGGCGGAGACACTTCGATGTATCTGACATTCGTAGCCGGATGGTGGGAGATCTGCCACAAGTACGGATTTTTGTTTGTCTCTCTCGATGATCATCTTTCTGTCACAGCCACCGAGATCATGGAAGTGATCGCCGACCTTAAAAAGAGATATAACATCGACGAAAAGAGGATATACGCAACCGGCTTTTCCATGGGAAGCGGGAAGACCTGGGATCTGTTCCAGGAGTACCCCGGGAGCTTTGCGGGATTTATGCCATGCAGCGCCCTCTTCCCCATAAAGGAAAATCCCTGGGGGCTTTCGCTCGGTGATCCTCGCCTCAACATGAACGTAAGCAGACCTGTATTCTATTCGGGCGGAGAAGAATCGCCTCTTCCCGAGCTTCCGAGTCAGGCCGAGACATGCCTTGACCGTGTCCGGTATCTTGCGGGGGTAAATAAGCTGGTCAAAAAGTTTGATCTGGATTATTCCGGGAAGGATTCCTGGGAGGATAAGTATTACGGCCTGCCCGCCGACAGAGAGGAAAAGATCCCGGATGATAGCAGGGGAAGTGTGCTTACCGTCCGCTATTATGACAGCGAGGACGGAGTGTGCAGAACGGCGCTTGCAAGCGTGAGCGGGCAACAGCACGAATGCCGTATGCACAGCTGTGAGAACGCATGGAAGTTTGTGTCCCGGTTTACGCTGTAACAGGCAGCACTCTGTTAATTATTTATCAATATTAAAAAGAATCACTTGTATTTTACCGTTTGTGTGGTAGAATAATACCGACAATAGAATAATGAGAGGCGTCTGTTTTTCGAAGAAACTCGAAGAGGAGATATTATGAAGAAGTATCTAACCACTATTTTAGTGACACTTCTGACCATGACTGCACTGTGCGGATGCGCAGGCGGTACAGGAGCGTCTTCGGAGGATAAACCCTCAAAAAACGCCACCTACGGAGGAACCGTAGTTGTCGGTATTCAGCAGGATATTGATGGTCTTGACCCACATAAGGTAACAGCGGCAGGAACTAAAGAAATCCTCTTTAACATTTTTGAAGGTCTTGTAAAGTGTGATGCAAACGGTGATCTCACCGGAGCCGTAGCGGAAGAGTATTCTCTTTCAGAGGACGGACTCGAGTACACTTTCAAATTAAGACCGAATGTAAAGTTCCACAACGGAAATACAGTTACTGCGGAAGATGTAAAGTATTCACTTGAGAGAGTGAGCGGCCTTTTGGACGGTACACCCCTCGTATCCACAATGAGTGCCATAACCGCAGTAGATATCATAGACGAGAAAACGGTCCGTGTTACCGTAGGCAGCGTCAATCCCGAGCTGATTTACAGCTTTACCGCAGCAATAATCCCTGCAGGGAGCGGTGAGGATGAGAACGCAGATCCTATCGGTACCGGACCGTTTCGTTTTAAATCCTACACACCACAGGAAGGGATCGTGATCGAGAAGTTTGATGATTACTGGAAGAAGGGATTCCCTTACCTTGATGAGGTTGATTTCAAGATCGTGGGAAGCGCCGAGACAGCCATCATGGAGCTCAAGGCAGGAAACATCCAGATTTATCCTTATCTCACGGATTCACAGGCTGAGGAAGTAAAGTCCACCGTGCAGGTGCTCAGTGCTCCTTCCGATGTAGTGCAGGCTCTTTTCTTTAACAACGCAGCGGAGCCCCTTAATGATGTAAGGGTAAGACAGGCTATCTGCTATGCACTCAACCGTGAGGAGATCATCGGATTTGTGGCAGGCGGAGATGCGGCGATAGTAAGTACCGCAATGCTTCCCACCCTCACAAGTTACTACGAGGATCTTAACGATCACTACGGAACCACGGGAAATGTGGAGGAGGCCAAAAAGCTTCTTGCCGAAGCGGGATACCCCGACGGATTTGATCTTACCATCACCATTCCTTCCAACTATGAGTATCATATGCAGACAGGTGAGGTTGTGGTAGAGCAGCTTAAGGCTGTGGGTATCAATGCCAAGATTGACGCTGTTGAATGGGAGAGCTGGCTCTCAGATGTCTACACCGACAGGAATTATCAGACAACCATCTGCGGTATCACATCCGACATGACTCCGGGATATCTTCTTAACAGATTTACATCTGACAATAAGAAGAACTTCATCAATTTCAATTCATCATCATATGATGATATCTACGGAAATATTCTTGAAGCAAAATCCCTTGGAGAGAGAGGCATTCTCTACAAAGAGCTTCAGAAGATCCTCTGTGATGAAGCGGCAACCGCATTTTTACAGGTACCGGTACTCAAGGTGGCAATGAGCAACGAACTTGACGGATACACGTTCTATCCGATCTATGTTCAGGACATGTCAACGGTGTATTACACAAAATAACCATAGTAAACGCAATAAGAAATTGTGTTTACTGTAAAATCTGAAGAAAGGAGGAAAGGCAGGGATGACTTATATTATTAAAAAAATAGCGACTCTCATTATTACTTTGTTTCTCGTGTCTGTCCTTGCCTTCCTCGCTTTTCAGATCATCCCCGGCGATGTTGTTACGTCCATTATAGGCACCGAAGGGACCCCCGAAATGGAAGCGGCCCTCCGCGAAGAACTCGGACTTAACAAACCGCCGGTGGAAAGGTATTTAAACTGGGCAGGAGGTGTCATCAAAGGAGACCTCGGGGTCAGCTATCGCTATTCAAAAAGCATGAATGAGATGATGCCTGTTGCGGAGCTTATAGGGGACAAGCTCCCCGTCACTCTGTGGCTTGCACTGTTCTCACTTTTGCTGACGATCTTTATTTCAATTCCCGTCGGAATACTATGGGCGGGAACCAAAAACAAGTTTCTTGACGGATTTTTAAACGGGGTCACTCAGGTGTCCATGGCTATCCCTGCATTTTTCCTGGGGATACTTGTCACTTTTATTCTGGGTGTTGTCCTCAAGGCTTTTATTCCCGGAGCTTATGTCAGCTACAAAAAAGACTTCGGAGCATTTTTGCATTACATGATCTTTCCCGCGATCGCGATCGCTATTCCCAAGATTGGAATGACTGCAAGGTTTATGAGAAATTCCGCTCTTACCGAGATAAAGTCGGATTATGTCCGCACTGCCAGGAGCAAAGGCGTGGAAGAAAAGCGCATTCTTTTCAGACATGTGCTCAGAAACGCCCTTCTCCCTGTTGTTACGTTTTTGGGAATGATAATCGCAGAGGTTATCGCGGGATCTATTGTTATCGAACAGGTCTTTGCACTTCCCGGAATAGGAAGGCTTCTTATCAGTTCGATATCAACGAGGGATTTCCCCGTTACGCAGATACTGATACTTTACATCACCTTTGTTGTGATAGTCGTATATTTTATCGTCGATGTGCTCTACAGAGTGCTTGATCCCAGGATCAGAGAGGAATGATAAGGTTTGGGACAGAGTAATATCTTTATGATAAACGGAAAACCGAATAAATACCTTATCGTGGGCTCTGTAATGACGGGGATCGTGCTGCTTCTTGCGCTCATCTCCGTTTTCTGGACTCCGTATGCTCCCACCAAGATGTCTGCATCCGAGAGATTTATGCATCCTACTTTTACCCATATCTTTGGCACCGATAATTTCGGAAGGGATATCTTTTCCAGAGTGATGAAGGCTATAGGGACCAGCTTCCTTATCAGTGTGTTTGTGGTGGCTGTTTCCGGACTTGCAGGCGTGCTGATAGGCGCGGTCACGGGATATTTCGGCGGTATAGTGGATACCGTTGTAATGAGGGTGGTTGATGCGGTTAACGGCTTTCCCAGCATTCTGCTTGCGCTGGTGATGATAAGCCTTCTCGGAAAGGGAAGATGGAATATCGTCATAGCCCTTGGGATCGCATTTACGCCAAGCTTTGTGAGGATAGTAAGAGGTGAGTTCATAAGGCTTCGGGATGCGGATTATATCGTGAGAGCAAGGCTTATGGGCGTGAACAGTGTGCGCATACTTTTCCTTCACATCCTGCCCAATGTGTTTTCCGTATTCTGGGTGAGTGTGATGATAGGATTTAATAATGCGATACTTGCCGAGTCGGGACTCAGTTACCTGGGGATCGGAGTGCAGGCGCCGGATGCCACCCTCGGAAGCATGCTGAGTGATGCTCAGGGATATCTCGGAACGGCTCCCTGGTATGCACTGGCACCGGGTCTTACCATAGTATGGATGGTGCTTGGAGCCGCGCTTATGGGAGAAGGTATTTCGAGAAGAAACGCAGTGAGATAAACACATTAAGATAAACACATGAACAGCAGGCCGGATAAACCGGGCCGTAATGTGATATATGATAAAAGTAGACAACCTGACAATTTCATACGACGGAAAAAGGGCTGTTTCAGAGCTTTCCCTAGAGCTCGTTCCGGGAGAGATAACAGGCCTTGTGGGTGAATCCGGTTCCGGTAAATCCGTCACCGCCCTTACCGTTATGGGACTCTTATCACGTGAAGCAAAGATTGAGAGCGGAAAGGTCTGCTTCGATGATGAGGTTATCTTCGATGCTGAAAAGGGGAAGGACGAAAAGCTTCTTCGCTCATACCGGGGCAAGCTGATGAGCATGGTGTTCCAGGAGCCGATGACAAGCCTTAATCCCACAATGAAGGTGGGCCCTCAGGTAGAGGAGCAGATCCTTATACATGCAAAGGAAAAGTACCCTGACCGCACAGCCAGAAAGAAATGTGTTGTGGAGACGTTAGAAAGTGTGGGGCTTCACGGTGCGGAGGAGCTCTATGATAAATATCCCCATCAGCTGTCGGGCGGAATGAGACAGAGAGTCATGATCGCAATGGCTGTGATCCTTCATCCGCAGCTCATTATTGCGGACGAGCCTACCACAGCTCTTGATGTCACGATACAGAATCAGATCGTCCGCCTTTTGAAGGAGATAAACGAGCGTGAGAAAAACTGCATGCTCTTTATCACCCACGATCTTAATCTTGCCCGCAGGATCTGCACAAAGGTTGCGGTCATGAAGGACGGTAAGATTGTTGAAAGCGGAGCTACGGAAGATATTTTCACCTCTCCCCAAACGGATTATGCCCGAAGGCTTATTGCCGCAGTGCCGGGAAGAAAGAGCGAAAAGGCCGCCTCATCAGGTGCGGATAATGATACCGGACAGAAAAAGGAAAGTATCCTTAAGGTGGAGGACCTGTCGGTATTTTATAAAGAAAGAAGCAAAAAGGGATTCGGAAGAAGCTATAAAAGAAGAGTTGTTGAAGGAGCGGATTTCGAGATCTATGAAGGTGAGACCTTAGGCCTTGTGGGTGAGAGCGGATGCGGAAAAAGCTCTCTTTGCAAGGCAATACTCGGGATCAATAAAGAGATAAGCGGAAAGATAATAAATAAAACCATCAGGCCTCAGATGATCTTCCAGGATCCATACAGCAGTCTCAATCCCGCAAGGACTATAGGATGGCAGCTTGAGGAGCCCCTCTACGCAATGGATGTGATCGAGAAGGATATAAAGACATCCAAAGAGTGGCGCAGGGAGCAGGCAGTAGAGATGCTTAAAAGAGTGGGACTCGATGAGAGCTATTATAACCGCAAACCTCACCAGCTATCGGGCGGGCAGAGACAGCGCGTGAGCATCGCCCAGGCTCTTATGACAAAGCCGAAGCTTATCTTTGCGGATGAGCCGGTATCAGCGCTTGATGTCACTATTCAGGATCAGGTGCTGGATCTTTTGAAAAGCCTTCAGGAAGAATTTGGTATAGCTTACCTGTTTATCTCGCATGATATAAATGTTATTTACCGTGTGAGCGACAGGATAATGGTCATGAAGGATGGAAAAATCCTGGAATCGGGCGATAAGGAGGAAGTGTTCAACCATTCCCGTGAGGATTATACAAGAGAACTTCTGGCAGAATCCTAGAAATCCCGCAGCAGGGCACACCGGACGATATACAAATTTCATAGTGTACAACCCGCTTTAAATATGGTATAGTCCTTATAATTATAATCTGTGTTTATTTTATGGGAGATACCTATGTACAGAGTAATGACGGAAGCAGAGATGGTCGAAGCCTTTGATACGGCCATCAGCGATGATCAGTTTTATGTCTGCTATCAGCCGCAGATGAATCATATATCCGGAAGCATAGTGGGAGCTGAGGCGCTTTTGCGCTGGAAGCATCCGGAATTTGGCGTGCAGTTTCCATCGGATTTTATTCCGGTTCTTGAAAAAAACGACCTTATCTATAAAGCGGATCAGTTTGTCTTTGAGAAGGTATGTCTGTTTATAAAAACATGCCTGGATAAAGGATTAACACCGGTTCCGGTTTCGGTTAATATGTCGCGCTACGATATAGTGGGGCATGACTATGTCGAAGATATTGAAAAGACCAGAAAGCGGATCGGGATCCCCGTCAAGTACCTGAGGATCGAGATAACCGAGTCATCCGCTATAGGCGGAAGTGATCTGGTCTCATCCGTGCTTGACAGGCTGCATACATACGGATATATCGTCGAAATGGACGATTTCGGAAGCGGATATTCGTCACTGAATATATTAAAAAAGCTTGATGTGGACGTGATCAAGCTTGATATGAGTTTCCTCAGCGAAAATACCGGCGGAAGGGGCGGAGTGATCATCAGCTCGATGGTGCGGATGACAAAGTGGCTGAATACTCCTGTCATAGCAGAGGGCGTTGAGACGATCGAACAGGCTGACTACATGCAGAGCCTGGGATGTAATTATATACAGGGTTATCTGTATTCCAAGCCTCTGCCGGAAAACGAATATCTTCAGCTTCTTGAAAGGCTTGAAACCGAGCCGATAAAGCCCGCTTCAAAGCTTGTTAAAGGAATGGGAGTGGGGAGATTCTGGGATCCGGATTCTTTTGAGACTCTTGTATTTAATGATTTTGTGGGAGCAGCGGCTATTTTTTCCTATGAAGAGGATACCGGAAAGGCTGAGCTCCTCAGGGTGAATAAAAAGTATCTTGAAGAGATAGGAATGAATGTGAGCGAGCAGGAGATACTCGCCACCGATCCATGGGAAAGCTTTTCCGAGACTGACAGGAAGTCTTTTGAAGCAACCATAAAGAAGGCTATCGAAAGCGGAGAGGAAGAGACAAGCGAGCATTGGCGCCTGATCCGCTCCAAGTGCTGCGGAGACGATAATATCTGTATAAGAGCCCATGTAAGATTTCTGGGAAGAGCGGGGAGGCAGGATATCATTTATTCCCGTATCAGGAATATCACCGGCGAGAAGAGGGCATATCAGGAGATTGTGGACAGTGAGAGAAGGTTCCGGGCGGCAAGTGAGCAGGCTAATGTCTATGCGTGGGAATATGTCATAGACACAAAAGAGATGCATCCCTGCTTCAGGTGTATGAGAGATCTTGGACTGCCTGTGGTGGTAAGAAATTACCCCGAGCCCGCTATAGAAATGGGAATATTTCCGCAGGATTATGCGGATATGTACAGAGACTGGCACAGGCAGCTGGCGGAGGGTGTGCATTCCCTTGAGGCAGTTATTCCCCTCACGGTGGGAAGAGTACCTTTTATAGTGAGATACACCAACGAATTTGATGAGAACGGAAAGCCCGTAAAAGCCTACGGCTCCGCGACCCTGGTGGTTGATAACAAGTGAGTTGTAAAACGAGATGCAGGTTTGGAAGTTTGTAAAACGAAATGCAACGGGGCGGGAATAGGCCAAAACGATAATAAAATTATGAATTTCAGTTAAGAATTATCGAAAAACAATAAAAATATATTGACAAAGCATTTTCGAGGTGGTAATGTGTCCTTAGCAAAGGGATGCATTACCGCTTTTTGTGTTTAAGGAGGATTTTAAAATGAAACCTGATCTGTTTTCAAAATGTATAAGAATAGTAATTGTGGGGACCACTCTTATAGGACTGCTTTGCTGCTTTTATCTGATCCCCGAGCTGGGAATGACTTTTAAGTACAAGTATCCGGAGTTTTCCTACTGGGTGTTGCCCTGGAGCATTCTTCTTTACGTATGCGCAGTTCCCTGCTTTGCGGCGATGGTGATCTCCTGGAGGATCGCCGGGAACATTGGAAGAGACAACAGCTTCTGCAGAGAGAATGCAAATCTTTTCAAGGTTTTCTCGATACTTGCCCTTGCGGATTCGGGAGTGTTTGGACTGGGAAGCATTGTATTCACGCTCCTCGGAATGAATCATCCCGGGCTGCTTCTGATAGACTTTCTGATCATATTTGCAGGACTTGCCGTGTTTGTCATAACCGCAGCGCTTTCTTATCTGGTCGCTCAGGCAACAGACCTCAAGGAAGACAGCGATCTGACGATTTAAGGGGGTGCGGATATGAAAATAATAGTAAATGTGGATGTAATGATGGCAAAGCGGAAGATCTCTTCCAATGAGCTTGCCGACAGAATAGGTGTCACCCCGGCCAATCTTTCCGTGTTGAAGACAGGAAAGGCAAAAGCCATAAGGTTTTCTACTCTGATGGCCCTGTGCCATGAGCTTAGGTGCCAGCCCGGAGACATACTTGAATTTCAGGATGACTAAGGAACAAAAAAAACTGTTATACAAGATAAATCTTTATAACGTAAGAAAAATGCAGCAAGATCAGTACGGCAGAATATGGCAGCAGAATAATAAAAACTGTCGCAAAAAAGGAGACAAGATGGATCAACAGAATAACAACCAGAATATAATAGCTGACAGCACCAATAAGCCTGATATGCAGCGGGCCGTACAGCAGCCGGTACAGCCTGTACCTCAGCCTGCGACTCAGCCTCAGTACGTACCGGTTCAACCGGCACTTCAGCCCCAGTATGCACCGGTTCAGCCTGCTGCACCGCAGGAATATGTGCCTGTTCAGCCGGTACCTCAGCCTGCATCTCAACCCGCGCCTCAACAGTTTATGACAAATGTTATGGAGAAGATTCTATCCATACTGGTATTCCCCGTATGTTTCCTCTATTCCTCCATGTTTTTCGAGGAGGATACGACATGGAATATAATGTTCGGAGTGTTTGTGCTCATATTTATCATAATGGGAGAAGCCCTTTACTGGAACAGGAAAAGGACGTGGGAAAGCTGGGCAATGATGATCATGACCATACTTGGCGGCGTTTCGGTCTGCTTTTCCATAGGAGAAGTGTGGGAAGATGTATTAAAAGTATTCTTTACTCACCTGTTCGGAGTGTACTGGATCCTGTGCAGATCCGGCAGGCTTGCAGAGGGGAAAACATCACACCTTATGATATGGGACGGAATTACCGCCTTTTGCGTGATGCCCTTTAAAAACTGGCCTCTTGACGTAAGGACCATCATTTCCATTTTCCGAGGTAATAAGGATAAGAAAGTAAAAAAGACAGTGCCTATAGTTCTTCTTGCCTCAGTGGTGGGGATCATTCTTTTCTTTATTGCCATAGCTTTCCTAAGAAACGCTGATGACGGCTTCGACGATATTATGATCGCTATAGGTGATTTCCTTAAGATTGACTTAGATATCGAGCTGATTCCCAAAATCCTCATGACTATCTTTACCGCCACATGGCTGTACGGCCTCTTTGGCGGATGCTTCAGGGAGACCGAGGCTCAGGTTCAGCACAGAGGAGATAACATCAAGTGGTTTATAGGGAAGCTCAGCAAGGTGCCCGGGCTTGTATGGGTGATATTTATCGGACTGTTCTCGGTGTTTTATATCATATTCTTCGCGCTCCAGGGACATTATCTCTTTGATGCATTTGTGATGAAACTGCCCCAGGAATTCACTTATTCCGAGTATGCACGCAAGGGATTCGGAGAGATGTGCGCCGTTATGGTCATCAACTTTATCCTGCTCTGGCTGGCAATGCGGACCTCAGCCACAAAGATGACGGCTGTAAAAGCAGCATGCGCTGTGCTGAATCTTGAGAGTATGCTATTTGCACTGATCGCATTCCTAAAGATTGCGATGTATATCAATGCATACGGCTTCACACCTCTCAGATTCCAGTCGATCTGGGCAGCAGGCGTCCTGTTCGTAGCATGTATATGCGCTATGATCAGCATGCTTGCAGGCAAAAAGACATCCCGCATCTGGTTCTACTTAAGCGCATCAAGCCTTGCAGTACTGTGCATGGTGTGATAACAAAACCCCGGGGTATCAACTGCCCCGGGATTCTTTCGAAAACCCGGGATACCCCCGGGTTTTCCTTGTTGTATTTATCAGACACAATATATAGTTATCAATCGTTCCGAAAACACAAGCAACCATTGTGAATCTTTCGCAAATACAGATGGCTATTTCTGTATAGTCTGCCATCTATACAGGCGCTTCTTTTCATGCTATCATTCATTCATCTTATCAAATGTCATTTGAAAACGATTCCCGTCTGACAAGCGAATATTGAATTATGAGGAGGTATTATTATGTCTGAAAAGGATGTAAGTGCGTCCGGGTCATTTTCTGTTGCGGAAATCTTCGGAGAACCCGTCCGGCGTGATGCGATATTAAAGCAAATACAGAGCAGTAAGGTGTTAAGCGAATGGAATGCTTTTTCTCCTGAAGAGCAAGAAAAGATCCTTCTTTTTCTTGAGGGAAAGAAAGGCCTGCAGATACTTAACGACCGATTTTTTCAAAAAGTATTCCGTCCGGATATCTGCCCGGAAAGAATAGGTTCCTTTATATCGGCTGTCCTGGGCGAACATGTGACTATAGAAAGGGTACTGTCGCGGGAAGGGACCGGGATCGCTGAAGCGGGCAGCCTTGTGATAATGGATATCATCGTAAAGACTGACAGCGGAGCCACCGTAAGTGTGGAGATGCAGCGTATCGGATATATGTTTCCGGGACAGAGGACAAGCTGTTATTTATCCGATATGATCATGCGCCAATATCAAACTGTAAGATCACAGATGGGAAAGGATTTCAGCTATAGCAATCTTAAGCCGGTTACGCTCATTGTGATAATGGAAAAAAGCTCAAAAGAGTTTAAAAAGGCAGCACCGGCATATATCCATAAACGGATAAGCCATTACGACACAGGGGTAAAGGTGACAGACCTTGAGAATGTAGTGTACATATCCCTTGACACTTTCGGGCAAAAAGTAGAAAATGAGATTGGGAGCGAGCTGGATGCCTGGCTTACTTTCTTTTCGAAGAACGATACGGAAGATATCATAAAGCTGGTAAAAGCATACCCGCAGTTTCTCCCTATGTACAAAGAAATCGCTGAATTCAGGAAGTCCCCCGAGGAGGTGATCGGCATGTTTTCAGAAGAACTACGGATCCTGGACAGGAATACAACCCTATATATGCTGGATCAGTATAGTAAAGAACTGGATGAAGTAGTAGCAGCAAGGGACAAAGCTGTAGCAGCAAGGGACGAAGCTGTAGCTGCAAGGGACAAAGCTGTTGAAGCAAGGGACGAAGAGAAAGCAAGGGCAGATGAAGAGAAAGCAAGGGCAGATGAGGCAGAAGCTGCAAGGGTCGAAGCAGTAGCAAAAGCAAACGCAAAACTGGATGCCGCCTATGCTTTACTTAAAGCAAATGGGATTCCTATCCCGGAAGAATAATTGAATTCGAAGAGAGCGATTCGTTCGCTCTCTTTTTTCCAAAATCCGGAAGTAAAACAGCGGTTATGTACACTTGACGAACCGCATATAGGTTGTTATTATCGGAATGTGGAGGAAAGCCGGAAATGATACTGACAGCTTATATCGGAAATTCAAATATAGTGATAGGATGTTCCGAGCCCGGAACGAAAAAGATCATATTTGAGGAGAAGATAAGTACAGATCGTGAAAAGACCTCCGCGGAATATGCGATCATTATAAAAACTATCCTCGAGATCCACGGTATTGATCCCAAAGATTTGGAAGGCGGAATTATATCTTCGTCCGTTCCCCCGGTTACGGAGCCAGTCAGGGAAGGCATAGAGAGACTCCTTGATAAGAAGATGATAGAGGTTGGCCCCGGGATCAAAACCGGAGTGGACATAAAGCTTGACGATCCCGCGCAGCTTGGCGCCGATCTGCTGGTAGGAGCCGTGGCGGGAATATCGCTTTACGGAGCCCCAATCATTCTGATCAACATGGGTACAGCCACAACGATCTCGGTCATAGGAGAAGATAAAAGATTCACCGGAGGAATGATCATTCCGGGAATCGAGGTTTCCCTCGACGGGCTTGTGAAAAGCGCAGCCCATCTTCCCGAGGTGGCGATCAAAAAGCCGGCAAAGCTCATAGGCGGAAATACGGTAAGCGCCATACAGAGCGGAAGCATCTACGGACATGCTTCCTGCATCGACGGAATGATAGACAGGATATGGGAAGACCTGGGTTATGAGACAGAGGTTGTGGCGACGGGAAATCTCACCGAAGAAGTGATCCCCTGCTGCAGACACAGGATTAAGATCGACGACGGGCTTATCATAAAAGGCCTTACGATCCTGTATGAAAAAAATACAAAAAAGAAAGAACATACAAAAAGGGCATAAAAGAGTATTAAAAAAGCGTAGCAGCCGGAAACTGCTACGCTTTAATAGTTTAAGATTTACTGAGAGCGAAACATTACATTCCGCCTTTAATTATATACCTGATAAGGTCCTCCGACAGCTCTCCGTTTTTGCCGTTTACTATCAGTCCTATTACCGAATGAGGGGCTGAATCTGCGGGAATAAAGTTGTTATTATACATTTCGCAGTCGTCCAGAATGATCCCCACAGGGACGGGCTCTCTCATCTCTTCGGGCTTTGTTCCGTCGGGATAGGGGTCCTTGTACTGGTATGTGATGTCTGCCTCAGTCTTTTCCACTATGTCAGCCATAAGGGCCATGTCCATGTAGTAGAGACGGTCGGAATAAAGGGCCAGATCCTCGGCTGAAAGAACCTGTGAAAGATCGGCGAAAAAGTTGTTGTAAGAATAAATATCGTACCAGTCGCTGCTTCCGCACAGGATGTCCACATCACCGGCAGACACGTAGACAGCCAGATTCTCTCTGCTGCTAAAACCCATAGTGTCGGCATAGGAAGGTGATGATCCGTCATCGGCCTCATCAGGTGCGGAAAAGATAAAATCCGTATTAAAGTTGATCGTATCCTTTTTGGAAGTGTATCCTTCCGCTTCAAGGAAGGGGCGGGTTATGGCACTCTCCGCATCCCCCATGGGGTGCGATACAGTGTTGACCATGGCAACATAGAGAACAGCATTTTTTCTGGTCGCCGTGTTTACAATGGAAACGATGAGGGCTATGAGCACAAAAGCACCGCCTATCACCCACCATTTGTAATAATCCCAGAAATATTCCAGCCGCTTTTTAAAGGGCTGATTCTTCATATCTTCCCGTTCTTTTTTAAACTCATCCATTAAGGGCATGACAAATCTCCGATCTTTTGAACATTTATATGTGATACCACCGATCGCAAGGTCTGAATGCTCATTTATGCAAGCACAATTCGCCCTTTAGATCGTAGAACCTTATATCACTTAACATAGTTTAGTTTCAGAGTGAGATAAAGTCAATTAAATAGAAATAAATTTTGTGTAAAACGTATAATACAAATTTGTCGGAAAACCTTGCAAATATCGGCATAAACACTTAAAATGTTTTCAAGTCGGCAAATTAAGGATTTTGCATCGTTATATGATACGGCAACTGAGTAGAAGCCGGCAAGAGGAGAATGAAAAATGAAGAATAACGCATTTAGGAAGCTGGCTGCATTCGCGCTTAGCGCAGCTATGACGCTGGCAGTATGCGCTTGCGCAGGAGCGGGCGAAACCGGAAACACCACAGCGGATAACGGAAGCGATGCCGCAGTTACCGAAAAGACCGAGACCGTTGAGGCCGACACCACCGAGACAGATGCTGATGAGAATGTCTACAAGGTAGCTGTAATAAAACAGCTCGATCACGCATCTCTTGATGAGATCGCAAATGCCATCACCGCAAGGCTCGATTCTCTAGCAGCTGAGAACGGTGTAACGATCGAATATGAAGTTTATTCCGGACAGAATGACCAGACAGTACTTAAGCAGATCTCCGATCAGGCTATTGCCGATAAGGTGGATGCCATGATCCCCATAGCTACGCTGGCTGCACAGGTTGCTGCCGTATCTGCGGAAGAGACCGCAACACCCGTTGTATTTGCGGCTATTTCCGATCCCGTGGCTGCCGAGCTTACCGGAATCGACTATGTAACCGGAACAAGTGACGGACTTAACACCGAATTCATCATGGATATGATGTTTGCCCAGAATCCAGAGATCGGGAAGGTAGGTCTTCTCTATTCTCTTTCCGAGGTAAACTCAGCTACTCCCATCGCAGAGGCAAAGGCTTATCTGGATGCTAAAGGCATCGAGTATGTGGAAGCTACAGGAAACACCAATGACGAAGTTGTGGCAGCAGCTTCTTCACTTGTGGCAGCAGGCGTCGATGTGGTATTTACTCCCACCGACAACGTGATCATGGCAGCAGAGCTTGCTATCTATGACGAGTTTGCCATCAACGGTATACTTCACTATGCGGGAGCTGATTCTTTCGTCAGAAACGGTGCATTTGCTACCTGTGGTGTAAACTATACCGACCTTGGCACCAAGACTGCAGAGTATGCATTCAAAGCTATGACTGAAGGTATGGACGGCCTTGAGGATTACTACCTTATGGACGGCGGTATCATCACCGTCAACACCGAGACAGCAGAAGCTGCTCAGGCAGATTACAGCGTATTTGCCGATATGGGTGAGCTTGTGGAAGTTCAGACAACAGAGGAATAATTATTATTGATCTTACATTTGGGGCAATAGTGATATTGCCCCAAAATAAAGGCTTTCGCGGAAAACGTTTTACTAAAGACGGGCTTTCCACAGGCCTTATTTGAAAGGGAGACGATCGTGCTTTACATTTTAAAAACGGCCCTTGAATTGGGGCTACTGTATGCGTTGGTACCCATGGCACTATTTATGAGTTACAGAGTGCTGGATATAGCGGACCTTACGACGGACGGATGCTTTGTGCTGGGAGCTGCCGTATCCGTGCAGATGGCTGCGGCGGGATATCCGATTCCCGGGCTTTTCCTTGCGATGCTTGCGGGATCCTGTGCGGGATTCGTGACCGCATTTCTTCACACGAGGATGAAAGTGCCCTCAATACTTGCCGGGATCATCACCAATACCGGTCTCTACACCATCAACCTTATGGTCATGGGATGGACCTCAAATGTGAGCCTTCTCAAAAAGAGCACTGTATTTTCAATGTTTAAGAAGCTCACATTCCTGGGTGACTGGTATGCGGCAACCCTGGCCTTTCTGATCGTGGCGACGGTATCTGCATTATTGATGGCCTTTCTTTCAACAAGGCTTGGACTTTCAATAAGAGCCACCGGAGATAATATCGACATGGTGCGCGCATCTTCCATCAATCCCACCTTTACGATCACCGTCGGTCTTTGTCTTGCAAACGCCATGACAGCTCTGAGCGGAGCCATGGTGGGACAGTATCAGAAGACCGTCGACATAAACGGCGGAACGGGAATAGTCGTTATCGGCCTTGCGTGCCTTATAATCGGTGAGACCGTGCTAGGCAGAAGGAGCATTAAAAAGGGCGTCATAGCAGCTGTGATAGGCTCTATCGTATACCGCGTGATCTATGCTGTCTGCCTTTACACCAAGGTCATACCGGTGGAATTTTTGAAGCTCCTAACGGCGGCCATAGTGGCCATAGCCATAGCCTTCCCCGCACTTAAGAAGATGGTTCTGTTCCAGAAGAGGAAAAGCGCCCACACAAGCGGAAGAAGGTTTGTTAAGAGCAAAACAGTTCCCGCCGAAGCGGACGGAAGCGGAAAGGGGGAGAAGTGACATGCTGGAAATAAAAGATATAAGTGTTACATTTAACCCCGGATCCCCCGATGAAAAGAAAGCGCTTGATAAATTCTCCTTAAAGCTTGAGGACGGGGATTTTGTCACGATAATAGGTTCCAACGGTGCAGGCAAGTCCACCCTGTTTAATGCGGTGGCCGGAAGCTTTTATGTGGATGAGGGAAGCATATTCCTTGGAGGCCAGGATATCACATTCCTTGAGGAACACAAAAGAAGCCGCATCATAGGCCGAATGTTCCAGGATCCTCTTAAGGGAACGGCACCTTCCATGACAATAGAGGAAAACCTCGCACTTGCTTATCTGCGCTCTGCGGAAGGAACCAATCCATTCAGCCATATAAGCGGACGTGACAAGCAGATATTCAGGGAAAAGCTCTCGATGCTGGGAATGGGTCTGGAGGACAGGATGAAGCACCCTGTGGGACTCCTTTCCGGCGGACAGAGGCAGGCCCTTACACTTCTTATGGCCACCCTTGTCACGCCCAAGCTCCTTCTTCTCGATGAGCATACAGCGGCTCTCGACCCTGCAACAGCCGAGAAGGTGATAGAGCTCACAAGGCAGATCGTGGGAGAGAATCATATCACCTGCATGATGATCACTCACAATATGCAGCAGGCTGTCGAGATAGGAAACAGGACCTTCCTGATGGCGGACGGCAAGCTTGTATATGATGTTAAGGGACCGGAGAGAGAAGGACTTACAGTGGAAGATCTTCTCGAGAAGTTTAAATCCGGAACAGGAAAAGCACTTGATAATGACAGGATGCTTCTATCGTAATAATAGTAATAATAGAGTTTAAGTTTTTATAGACAGAAGTCGGCAGCGCCGAGTGACGAGGTGACGTAATATATGGCTACGATCAGAGATGTGGCGAAACTGGCGGGAGTAGCGGTTTCAACTGTATCAAAGGTGATAAATAAATATCCCAACGTGTCGGAGGAAACGGCTCAGCGGGTCAACAAAGCGATCGAGGAACTGGGCTTTACTCCCAATGTTGTGGCTGCTTCACTTTCATCCAAGCAGTCCGGAAGGATAGCGCTTCTTATTAATACCGATGTGCAGACATCCGCAATCGATGAGGTATCAATGAAGTATTTGGCAGGAGCGGTGAGCCGTGCTCAGGAGCTTCATATAGATGTTGTCCCCATTTTCTTTTCCATGCTGGACGGACTTGATGAAAACGGAGTCGAGAAGTATCTGCAGTCACAGAATGTTAAGGGCATTGTGATATACGGTATGTCCAAGGATGATTATGTGCTCCAGAGAGTGGTCGCACGGGAGAAATTTAAGAGTGTGCTGGTGGATGTGCCCATAGTAAATGACAGCACCTCCTACATAAGCGTAGACCAGAGACAGGCTCAGAAGGATGTGGCCAGAAAGACCATAATGGAAAACAACACCTACAACGGGCAGGTGCTGTATATTTCGGGCAAAAAGAACGGTTATGTATCCGAGGAGAGGCTCTCGGGAATGCTTGAGCTTGCACAGGAGATGGAGCTTGCGGTGAGTCTTCACTGCGGAGAATTCTCGGAGCGCAAGGCAAGAGAGATAACGATCAAATACGGAAGCATGCACGATATAATTATCTGCGCCTCCGATATGATGGCGATAGGTGCCATGAGAGCGCTGACGGATATGGACATATTCCGCCCGGTGTGCGGCTTTGACGGTATATCGCTTATGGGTTATGCAGGTAAGCAGATGAACACTGTGAAACAGAACTTCTTTGAAATATCCGCCGAAGCAGTGACCGAATGCACAAGGCTTATGGGAAACGAAAAAGGAAGAAAGATCATCGTGCCCCACGAGCTGGTAAGGATCGAGTATCTGGATATGATAAGATGATCACTCTCATGCCAGCTTTTCAAGTTCATGGATATAAAGCTTCCCAAACTCGCTGAGTATGTGATTCTTTTTGCTGATATATCCTATGGTGAGAGTATCCTCCTCCCTAAGCTTTACGGATACAAATACATCTTTTAGAGCATTGGAGTCGATCATTCCGCCTGTTCCGATGGCAAAGCCGTCAAGCATGGTAAGTATCTCGCAGGAAGTGGCTCTGTCACCGGTTTTTATCACCTTATTAAAATGATATCCGGAAAGAGCTTCTTCCGACAGATAGAATTCACTTTCGCAGGACTGATCAAATATCACACAGGGGAAATCCCTCAGCTGATCAAGAGAAAGCTCTGCTTCCCCCGAAAGGGGATGATCCTTGCTCAGATAAACATAAGTGGAGCAAACCTTCAATGGGTGAAAGTCCAGATCGTATACTCTGAGCAGCTTATTGATGATATCTTTATTACTTTCAGCGTAGGAGAGAATTCCTATTTCACTCTTGTAATCCCTGACATTTTGTAACACTTCTTCTGTCTTGGTTTCCTTTATAAGATATGAAAAAGCATCGGAGCTTCTGTCCTTGATGGAGTTGACGAATGCATGCACCGCAAAGACATAATGCTGCATGGAGATCGAATAGTAATCCTTGGACGGATCGGTGTTCAGATATTTGTGCTCAACTACTTCATACTGACCTACGGCCTGTTTTGCCGATTCCAGAAATTCTCTCCCCGCTTCCGTAAGATTTATGCCCTTATTTGTGCGCTCAAAGATCTTAATACCAAGTTCATCCTCAAGATCCTTCACCGATGCGGACAGCGCGGGTTGAGACACAAACAGCTTACTTGCTGCTTCCCTCATAGAAGAAGACATTGAGATTGCTATGATATATTTTAACTGTAAGATCGTCATGTCGGTCCCCCTGAGTCAAAAGGATTACTTTCCACTATAATACCAACAGAAAAAAGATTATCAAAATACTATGATACTATAGCTTGTAATAGATAACGATTATAGAAGATCAGATATAATACTCCGGCTCTTTTATTTTCGCATCTTTGAAGAATTCTTTATATATCTTTGAGCGGACAGCAGCAAATTCAGGTGAATTGCGGTCTCTCTCTCTGGGAAGGTTCACATTGATTATTTTGCGCACACTCCCCGGCCTTGACGAGAGTACTATCACCTTATCACCGAGATAAACCGCTTCATCTATATCATGTGTGACCATGACCATAGTCTTTTTTTCCGACTCCCAGATCCGTAGTATCTCGTTTTGCATATTGATCTTGGTGATGGCATCAAGAGCGCCGAAGGGTTCATCAAGGAGCAATACCTCAGGGTTGTTTATAAGGCCTCTTGCGATGCTCACTCTCTGTTGCATTCCTCCGGAAAGCTGTTTTGGGAATGCTTTCTCAAAACCCTTGAGTCCGACAAATTCTATGAGTTCCGCCGTAAGCTTACGTCTGACTTTCTTGTCAGACAGTTCTTTGTTATTTTTTGATACGCCGAATTCAATATTCTCGGTAACATTAAACCATGGAAATAATCTGGATTCCTGATATACCATACCTGTCTTTAATGATGGTCGATTCACACGTGCCCCGCCTACGAAGATATCTCCCTCCTCAACTGTCTCTAGACCTGATATCATTCGTAACAGTGTACTTTTACCGCAACCGCTGGCTCCGACGATACTGATGAACTCACCTTTTTTGAATTGGAGATCAATATCATTTAAAATATCGATTTTTTTGCCGTCAATCCTGAACTGTTTGCTGACATGATGTATCTCAATCTGATTATCTGATATTTTTTCTGACATGATTATCTCCTATCCCCAGAAGACCAGTTTTTTCTGTAACTGAAGCAACAGAATGTCCAATGCAAGTCCAATGATTCCCAAAGTAAACAATCCAACAAACATTACATCCGTCTGGAACATTTCCCTGGCGTAAGAGATCATATAACCTATACCTCTTACGGATGCGATCATTTCAGCCGCCACCACACTTTTCCATGCATTGCTAAGCCCAAGTCTCATTCCTGTAAACATCGATGGAAGAGCTGCTGGAAGAACAATCTTAAGTATTACGGTCAATTTGTTTTTTTCCAGCATTTTTCCTACTTCCAAAAGCTTGATGTCTGTACTGCTGATTCCCTGCTGCGTGTTCAGCAGTACAGACCAAAAGGTGCCAAGCCCGATAACGACAAGTTTTGACTCCTCGCCTATGCCGTAAAAAAGTATCAAAAGCGGCATAAGACCGATTGTAGGTATTGACCTGAGTACACTGAATGCCGCACCGACAAAATCATCGATCGTACGTGATATTCCGGTCAAAAAACCCATGAGCACACCTGCAGTAGCTCCAAAGGCAAAGCCAAGTGCTACACGTCTGACACTTGCTATCAGATGCTGCTGGAATTTATTTGTGGCCAAAAGATCACGTAACGCATCGAAAACTTCTTTGGGAGAAGGCAGTATTCTTGTATTCACCCACTGATAGTTGCAGGCAAATTGCCATATTATGATAAACACAATGGGTGCCAGGACAAAGATAATATTGTCCAGAATGATTTTCTTCCTTTTCATTGTCGTTACCTCAAAAAGGCTTTTTATTTTGTGTGAATACCTGCCAATTCAAGATAGGTAGTGTCAATCGCATCATTCGGATCAAACTTAGCCTTGATAAGTCCCTGCTCATACTCATACTCCACAGTTGCTCCAAGGGTTTCGGTCAGTTCATCCGACCATCCGATATCAAATACTCTTGTGTCCCAGTATTTACGCGCATCTGCTTCGGCTATCCCAAAATAATCGGCAACTATTGTTACTGATTCGTCAAGGTTTTCCTCTATCCATTTATTTGTCTGATCAAGCACCTTCAAAACTCTTGCAACTGTGTCCGGGTTTTTGGCAGCAAAATCATCTGTTGCCAGAATAAAAGTAGCTGCAAGATTATAATCCTTGTTTGTGACAATGATCTTACCACCGGATTTTTCAGCATATGAATCAAAATTTGGCTGCGTAGTAGTGATCGCGTCCACACTTCCCTCAATCAAAGATGCCAACTGGTCGGAACCTGATGAAATATTCAGAATGTTAATATCTGCTTCGGTAAGTCCTCCTGCTTCCAATACTTTCAAAAGGAACTGATGGTTGTTTGTGCCTATTCCGATCGCTACAGTTTTTCCTTTCAGGTCTGACGGCTGGCTGATTCCGGAATCGGGACCGGCCAGAAGAGCGTAGGCATCATCCGAGGACCATAGATTTGAAATTATATGCACACCGGCATTGTTTGCGTAACTGTTGGTCGTAGGCACATCACCGTATTGTACGATATCAAGTTCTCCTGCTGCTATAGCCTCGATCTGCTGAGGGCCGTTTGTGAAGTTATGTAAGGAAATCTTAAATCCATCACCGAATTCATCCTGCAGAAATCCTTTCTGGTATGCAACCGTAGCAGTGAAATAGTTGTTATTTGTGCCGATCCGGATTTCTCTTGCCTGATTCAGATCATCTTTGCTGTCAGCTGCGGTCTGCTCCGGCACCACATCAGTACCGTCAGAAGTTGCTGCAGGAACATCTTCTACCGATGTAACTGTCTTGTTTGAGTTCTGTGGATTTCCGCAACCGGAGAGTAATCCGATTGCCAAAACAGTTCCCAGTACCATTGTAATGATTCTCTTTTTCATAATGTAATCCTCCTCGTGTATTCACTATTTGGCGAAACGTAGTTCATCCTTGGCCAGACGATCCACATGCAGTTCATAAGGATACTTTGTTTCCAGCTCATCACGCCTTGCCGCAAATGTTTCTTCGGTTACTTCGTCGACATCTACCAGCCAGATTGCCGAGACATCTATGTCGTAGCCGTATTTTTCCTGAGTAGCAACATAGGCATCCTGAAATTCCCGGCCGGAGTTGATAGTTTTATAGATCTTTCCTTTGATCTGAAAACTCTTTTTATCCTGCGTTATTACGTTTACCGCAACGATCTTATCAAACCATATAGAATAGACAAGATTTTTCTGAGTCTGAGATTTTTCCAGCAATTCCAAGAATCGTATTCTGCCGTTATCATCTACTGTAAGCGATCCCTTCGCAGTTACATGAGGGATTCCCTCCTTGCTGATGGTCGCTATCACTTTAACAGATTGGGGATCCTTGATCGCGTTTATTACTTCATCACTCAACTGAATGCTCATCTGTTTGACCTCCTATATTCTGTCCAGATTGATATTAGGGTGCATGCCACACTTTCTGTAGCTGTCCATATCTGATCGCAAATTATATTTTTTATTGATCTCATACAAACCTTTAGTCAGTCTCACATAATAATCAAGAGAGGGGGTGAGCTGGCCTCTGAAAATGGAGTTATCTCCAACATGCCAGATATCATGCTTAAGGAGTACTCCGCGCGATGCCATCTCTTCCGCAGTTTCAAAATCTTTTTTGAGAGCTTCATCTTCAGATTTGAATCCATTAGGTTTGGCAAGTTCCACGCCGGAAACCAATCCGGTATCCACCTGTCCACGGCCGAAGATATCTACTGCATCAAACAAACGCTTCTTCCACTCTTCATGGGAAATGGTCTTTGCTTTGCCGGGGCATACCCACCTGTAGAGCTCGTCGTCGAATACTTCAAGATCCGTAGTATAGCTGGTCAGTCCTGTCTGATCATACAGTCTCTGCAACTGCTCTTTGTCAAGCGCTGTTGTATTGACCTGGCTGGGCCACTTCTTTGTCTTAAACACGGTTCCCATCGCTTGCAGTATCTCGATGTAGATCTGGAGTTCATCCTCACAGAGTTTTGATCCGCTCAGGATACTTCCGCCGGTAAGTATGACACCGACGAATCTTCCGGGTTCCTTAACGAGCTCCTTCATTGTCTCCTCTACATCCTGAAGATTGAGCAGATCATCGGGTCTTCCATGGAATTTGACTCCGCTTGATCCAATGGAGCAATACTTGCATCCATCCTTCGCACACTCCCAAAAGTGGCAGAACTTACTGGGCTGTAAGGAATACCTCTGCGGACGTGCCTGAATCACGTCCCTCATCGGAGTTCCGCGACTGGTGACTTTGTCATAAAATTTGGGTTTTTCCCAGTAGGAGACCTCCTCGTATACTTTTCCCTGATCGGTCAAAACGATCTTTCCGTCCACTACATCAACTATGAATGGATCGCGCTCTGTCTTAGTATCGCTTTCAGCAACCACTAGATGACTTCCATCTCTCAGTGTAAGAGATGCCGGAACCTTTCTTACTACGCCCTGCCTGTTCTTATACTCGGTCACCTGATGTATTGATTCATCCAGCTTTTCAATCGCTGCATCCGTGTAATACACACCGCGTCTGTGAGCATCTATTTCCAAAATTGAAATGGGGGGAAGTTCAGGATACTTTTGGATTATCTCCTCAAGGCTTTCCTCTTTTTTTCTCCATTCTGTGTCAAATTCAAGCTGTGCCATTTTTATCCTCCGTTTAGATCAGTGCTTTTATCTCGTCAACCTTGTCGAGATGTTCCCAGGTAAGATCGATATCGGTTCTTCCGAAGTGACCGTAAGCAGCGGTCTGTTTATAGATAGGTCGTCTCAGATCAAGAGCGTCTATGATCGCTGCCGGCCTTAAGTCAAAGACTTTGTCGATGATGGCTTCTATCTTTTCATCGCCGATCTTTCCTGTGCCGAAGGTTTCCACAGATACGGAAACGGGCTTGGCGACGCCGATGGCGTAACCGATCTCTACCTCAAGCTTATCGGCAACTCCGGCCGCAACCAGGTTTTTGGCAACCCAGCGCGCCGCATATGCTGCAGAACGGTCCACCTTTGTGGGATCCTTTCCCGAGAAAGCTCCGCCACCATGCCTTGAAGTACCGCCGTAAGTATCGACCACTATCTTTCTGCCGGTAAGACCTGAATCACCCTGAGGTCCTCCGATAACAAACCTTCCGGTGGGATTAACGTAGTAAATGGTCTCATCATCCAGCAGCTCTGCGGGAATAACGGGTTTAATAACAAACTCGATCACATCTCTTCTGATCTTTTCAAGGGACACATCCTCGGAATGCTGAGTCGATATGACGATGGTATGAACCCTTTTGACAGTCTTTCCGTCATCACCGAACTCTACGGTCACCTGACTTTTTCCGTCAGGACGAAGATAAGGTAAAGTGTTATCCTTTCTTACTTTTGCCAGCTGTCTGGTCAACCTGTGTGCGAACGAGATCGCAGGAGGAAGATACTCGGGAGTCTCGTTTGTGGCATATCCGAAGATGATACCTTGATCGCCTGCACCTGTTCCGTAGTCTTTTGTTTCGCCTTCAACTTTCGATTCAAAAGATTTATCCACACCGAGGGCGATATCTGCGGACTGCTCATCGATGGAAGTGAGCACAGCTATCGATCTGGCGTTATAACCGTCAACATTATTGACGTAACCGATCTCTTCGATGGTATCTCTTGCTATTTTTGCGATGTCCACATAAGCCTTTGTCGTGATCTCGCCAACGATCAGCGCTATTCCCGTTGCAACCGTTGTTTCTGCAGCCACTCTCGAGTAGGGATCCTGCTCCAGGAGTGCATCCAAAATGGCATCCGATATCTGATCCGCTATTTTGTCGGGATGCCCTTCAGTAACTGATTCTGATGTAAATAACTTTCCCATTTCTTTTCCCTTTCTTTTTATCGGTGCGGGTCTTTCCGGACACCGTTTAATTTTCTAATGATACTAACATCTGATGAGCAGTCTGAAAATTACGTAACCTTTATTGTCAGTGATAATGAATGTTTATCACCTTAAGTATTTGTTACTGAAATGGGATTGTTTATGAAAGAATAAAAAAACCGCATCCCTTTTGGAGAAAGGATTGCGGTTTTAGATACAGTAGACTGTTTTTCTATTACGATTGCCGCATGGCGGATCACTTCAGCATTGCCATGCGTTCGAGGGCTTCTGCCAGTCTTTTTCTCGGACAGGCGATGTTCATACGCAGGAAGTTTTCGCCTGTTCTTCCATATGCGGCACCGGCTGTCAGATATACGCCGGTTTCATTTTTAAGCTTTTTGGTAAATTCACGTCCATCCATTCCTGTGGCGGATACATCTATCCATAGAAGATAAGTCGCCTCGGAAGGTATGAGCCTGCAGTTCGTGAGCTTCTCTGCCAGAAAATCTCTCACAAGCTTTTTGTTCTCAAAGATATACTCGCGCAGAGCATCCAGCCACAGCCCGCCTTCGCTAAAGGCGGCGACGGTAACGGGAACGGCAAAACTGTTTGGCTCCGCAACCTCATCGGTGTTGAGGGCGCGCCATATTTTTTTCCGAAGTTCCTGATTGGAGATAGAAACTGCTGCAGTCTGCATACCGGCTATATTGAATGCTTTTGTGGGAGCGATCGCGGTGATGCTTATTTCCCTGCATGTGTCGGAAACAGAAGCAAAAGGGATGTATTCCTTCCCTGGATCCGTGAGGTCGCAGTGTATCTCGTCGGATAAAACAGTTACATTATGCTTCTTGCAGAGTTCCCCCACTTTGGCGATCTCTTCTTTGTTCCATATCCTTCCTACGGGATTGTGGGGGTTACAGAACAGAAGAAGAGTAGTCTTTTCGTCAGATAAAGCCTTCTCCAGATCATCAAAATCTATCTTGTAAACTCTATGTGATATCGAAGCAAGCTCCTCCGAACTCTTCTGACTGTCCGCAGCAGCTCTGTTATATTCATCCGCGGAAGCGGGGTCATATATGAGCGGAACTTCCAGAACCTTACATCCGTTGTTTAAAATGCTGTTGAAGAAGATATTATAAACAGGGGTAAGGATCACCACATTATCCCCGGGCTTGGTAAGCTTTCTCACGGTGCTGGAGATGGCGGGAACCACGCCGGTACAGAAGACGAGCCAGTCTTTTTCAATCGTGAAATTATGGCGGCTTTGCCACCATGAAATATAGGCATCATACCATTTATCGGGGATGATATTATAACCAAAGATCCCGTGAGCGGCTCTTTCTTCAATGGCCTTTCTGATGGAGGGAGCCGCCTCAAAGTCCATATCCGCTACCCACATGGGGTATTCCGCCCCGCCGCATTCCTCCCATTTAAGTGAATCGGTTCCGTGGCGTTCTGTAAGTTTGTCAAAATCGTATTTTGTGCTCATTTGATCTCTCCTATATTTAGGTAATAATAAATCAGCCCCGGTAACCAGGGCTGAAAGTATTGATCATTTGGGTTATCAGTCATATACAGGGAAATCCGAGTGCTTATCGATAGCGTCGCAGATTATCTTTGTCGCCTCGGGATCGATCTTATCCTTCTCGATGATAAGTTCCTTGATGTGTTCTGCCTTGATCACACCTTCTCTTGGATTGAGAATGCTTATTATATCGCCACTGACATCCGCATCGACCTTGGAGTACTCAAAGGCAAGATTGGTGTTAAACAGCTTGCAGTTTTTCATCACCAGATTGTCGATATAGCACATGCCCTGAAGGCTCTCTATCACACAGTTTACGAGGGTAAGGTTTTTAGCATTCCATCCGAGGTATTCGCCGGTGATGAATGAATCGTAAACAGTGACATTTTCGGTGTTCCAGAAAGCATCTTTTGTGATCAGGTGAGAATTCCTTACTACAGCATTCTTTACTCCGTCAAAGCTGTAGTTGCCGTCGAGGGTTAGATTATCCACCTCCATATTGCTGCAGTTCATGGCAAAATAATCACCTTTAACCGTTACATCTTTTATCTTAACATCATCACATGACCAGAGAGTTTCCTGAGCATGCGTAAACGCAACGTTATCAAGAGAGACTCCCCTGCAGCGGCGGAATGCCTTGGGAGCCTGCACAACGGTATCCTTAAAGGAAACATCCTTTGTATACCAGATGCCGGCTCTGGCCATATCGAAAAGCGTGCAGCGCTGAACGTTTACATTGTTACAGTACCAGAGGGGATATTTCCATCTGAAAAGACACTCGTCAAGCTCTATGTTTGAGCTCTCCTTAAGAGGACTTTCACCGTTATCGAAAACACATTCCGTGATGTGCAGATCGGTTGAATTAAACAGTGCTCTTTCGCCGTACAGAAGCTCCCTTGTTATTTCCTGCATATATTATTCCTCCAAGTAAGTAAATCGAGTTTGTATTAAAGCCTATATGCCAAGTATAACTTATTTGAATTGATAAAAAAACGGTTTAATTATAATATTTATCTAAAATTTTGATTGTGATACAATAAAGCATATTAAGAAAATTTACTTAAAGATGAAGCTAAAAAGCAACTTAATCAAAATTATTAAAGAGAGACTCGGAAAGGACAGACTGCGGATGGACATCAGATACAACGAAAGATCAAGGACTTTTACGATAACGGCCGGTGATTCCTCATACGTTATAGGCATAGCGGACAAGGAGGGATTTATCGGTCATGTTTATTACGGGGCGGCAATCGCGGAGGAGCCGATGTATTTACTCAGGATCGACGAACCTCCCTTCGTTCCGACCAAGAATAACCGCGACAGGGGTTCCTTTATGGATACATTTCCCTGCGAATTCCCGGGGAACGGACTGGGAGATTACAGAGACGGTGCAGTGGAAGTGATCGATGCCGGCGGGCACAGCGCCATAAAGCTTACATATGAAGGGTATAATATAATCGACGGAAAGCCGGCTCTTGCAGGGCTGCCGGCCACATTCGAAACTGATGGAGCAAGGGCAAAGACCCTTGAAATATACGCAAAAGATGAGGCACTTAACGTCAAAGCGGTGCTCAGATATTCGGTGTTTGAGGACAGCGATGCCATCATCAGAAGTACAGAGCTTATAAACGAATCCGCAACACCGGTCTTTATCACCAAGATCATGTCAGCATCTTTGGATATGGACAGTGAGGATTTTGAATTCTTATCCCTTCACGGCTCATGGGCAAGGGAGAGGCAGATAGATATAAGACCCATAGGATACGGCAAGACAAGTGTGGGCTCGGTGAAGGGTGAATCTTCCCATCAGGAGCACCCGTTTATGGCTCTTATAGAAAAGGGAAGTACCCAGGAAAGGGGAAGAGTGTACGGTTTCAGTTTTGTCTACTCCGGAAACTTCCTGGCTCAGGCCGAAAAGACTCAGTTCGATTCGGTGAGAGTGATGATGGGTATCAATCCTCAGGGATTCAAGTGGGAACTTAAGCCCGGAGACAGTTTCCAATCCCCCGAGGTGGTCATGGTCTATTCGGACTGCGGCCTCGGAAAGATGAGCCGCACCTATCACGATCTGTACAGGGGACATCTGATAAGGAGCCCCTATAAGGATAAGGAGCGCCCCATTCTTATCAACAACTGGGAAGCGACTTATTTCGATTTCAACACTGAAAAGCTTCTTGACATCGCAAGGGAGGCCAAAAAATCCGGTATCGAGATGCTGGTAATGGACGATGGCTGGTTTGGACGCAGGAATGACGACAATTCATCCCTCGGAGACTGGAACGTCAATGAGGAAAAACTTCCGGGCGGGCTTAAATACCTTGTGGATGAAGTTAACAGGATAGGGCTGAAATTCGGTATATGGATGGAGCCAGAGATGATATCGCCCGATTCGGACCTTTACAGGGCACATCCCGACTGGGCAATACAGATCCCCGGAAGGGCGGGAGTGCGCTCCAGAAACCAATATGTCCTCGACCTTACAAGAAAAGAAGTGCTTGAGCACACCTGGAACAGCATCAAAACCGTGCTCAGCAGTGCAAACATCGAGTATCTTAAATGGGATATGAACCGTCAGATCACCGATATCGGAAGCGCGGAGCTTGGACGAGACAACCAGGGCGAGCTCAGCCACAGGTATATGCTTGCGGTGTACAAGCTGCAGGAAAGACTTGTAAAGGAGTTTCCCAACCTTTTGCTCGAAAACTGCTCCGGAGGAGGAGCAAGGTTCGACGCAGGAATGCTTTATTACAGTCCTCAGATATGGTGCTCGGATGATACCGATGCCATTGAAAGGCTCGGAATACAGGAAGGAACCGCTATTGTATACCCTCTGAGCTCTATGGGTGCCCATGTGTCGGATTGCCCCAACCACACGGTTGGAAGAGTCACACCCTTTGAGACCAGAGGAAACGTAGCCCTTGCCGGCACCTTCGGATATGAGCTGGACATCACAAAGATCCCTCAGGAAGACAGGGATATGATCCCCTTCCAGACCGCCACTTATCATAAGTACAATAAACTGGTAAGATCAGGCGATTACTACAGAGTGGCTTCCTTCAGAGAGAATCATTATTACGACTGCTTCGGCGTGGTGAGCAAGGATAAGTCGGAGGCACTGTTTACCTTCGTACAGGTGATGGGAAGGCCGAATTATCACAGCAGAGTGATCAGGATCCCGGGCCTTTTGCCCGACGTAAAATACGTGGTTGAAGGTGTCTCGGAGGAACTGGAAAAATGGTTAGGAAGCACACTTGAGAAGGCCGGATTAAGGATCGGAAACCTCTGGGGTGATTATAAATCCCTCCTCATTCATATAAGTAAAGCAGATGACTGATGCAGAGGAAGGATCACAGACGGAAAAAGTCTGAAGGAAGTTTGATGCCGGGAGAATGGAGATGTCAAAAAAGGTTAAGCTCTCAGATATAGCGGAAAAAGTCGGAGTCAGCGTAGTGACAGTATCAAAGGCTCTTTCGGGACAAAAGGGAGTGAGTGATAAGGTCAGGGATGAGATAATCCGGCTCGCCGACGAAATGGGATATGTGCAGCCCTCAGTTGCCAGAGCCCGCGAGAAGACCGTCAGCTACAGCATAGGTGTCGTAATACAGGAGGGCTATCTGGGAGAGGCATCCTTTTACTGGCAGATGTACCAGCAGATATCCCAGCACGCTCTGGAAAGAGGCAGCTTTTCCATGCTGGAGGTGATAGATGATGCCATGGAGGAGAGACTCATCCTTCCCAAACTCGCTACCGGGAAAAAGACCGACGGAATAGTCGTTATCGGTCCCCTTGGTGATAAATACCTGGGAAAGCTGATAAACGAAACGGACATTCCCATGATATTCATGGACTTTGCCGATAAGAAGCAGCGTGAGGACTGCGTGATATCCGACAGTTTTTACGGCGCTTATTACATGACCAATTACCTTATGGATATGGGGCATTCAAGGATCGCTTACGTGGGGACCGTAGGGACCACAGGCTCCATTACGGACAGGTATCTTGGATATATGAGATCGCTTATCGAGCACGGCTTCACGCCCAGAAAAGAATGGCTGATCGAGGATCGTGACACAGCAAGCGGAGAGATAGGGGAGAATAATAAGCTAAAACTCCCCAGGGAAATGCCCACAGCCTTTTTCTGCAACTGCGATCTGACTGCGGGAATACTGATCAACAAGCTTAAAAAGGAAGGGTATCGCGTGCCCGAGGATATCTCCGTGGCAGGATTTGATGATTTTATCTACAGTGGTCTGTGCGATACCGAGATCACTACCTACGCAGTGGATATACATGAAATGGCTGCAAGGACCATCAACACTCTTATCAAAAAGATAAGCGGTGAGCATTATGATAAAGGAACCCAGGTGGTTACCGGAAGGATAGTTGTAAAGGACAGCGTGAGAAGAATAAGGTAGGAAAAGACCGATAAAAAAAGATATGGTTAGAAAGATAAGGCGAAATACAGGAAAAATGGAAGTAAGAAGAGAAAAAGAATAGCAATAAGTTAAATTTAAGTTAGCAGTAGATTAAATTTAAGTAAGAATATATAAAAAACTCCCGAATTATTAAACATTTTCACAATTGTCTGCCAAAGCCATCGCGATTATATTGTATACATACAAAGCAGCGCCCCGAAGGGCGCAGGTAAACAGCAAATGAACCTACATGACAAAAGGAGAATCAAAATGAGTGAAATTAAAATGATCGCACCCGCAGTACCCAATATTCCCTGGCAGGATAAGCCCGAAAAGCCCATTGTAGGCGCACCTATATGGCGCTACACCGAGAACCCCATAATCAACCGCAACCCCATTGAGGGCGTTGCCAGGATATTCAACAGCGCGGTAGTCCCTTATGAAGGAGCGTTTGTAGGCGTGTTCCGCGGAGAGCAGACCAACGGTATCTCCTTTATCTACTTCGGAAGAAGCAAGGACGGAATACATTGGGATTTTGATAAGGATAAGATCGCATTCAAGGATGAGGACGGCAACGACTTCATGCCCAGATATGCTTACGATCCCCGCCTTGTTAAGATCGAGGATACATATTATGCCATCTGGTGTCAGGACTTTTACGGAGCAGCCATCGGAATGGCAAAGACAAAGGACTTCAAGACCTGGACCCGCATCGAGAATCCTTTTATTCCTTTCAACAGAAATGCAGTGCTTTTCCCCAGAAAGATAAACGGAATGTACAAGATGCTCAGCCGTCCTTCAGATTCCGGTCACACACCTTTCGGAGACATCTTCATTTCCGAGAGCCCTGACCTTGAGTACTGGGGACATCATCGTCATGTTATGGGACGCAACGGATTCTGGTGGGAGTCCCTCAAGATCGGCGGAGGCGCAGCACCTATCGAGACAAGCGAAGGCTGGCTCGTATTCTATCACGGCGTGAGCGGCACCTGCAACGGTTATGTATATTCCATCGGTGGAGCGATCCTCGATCTTGATGAGCCTTCAAAGGTTCTTTACAGATGTGAGAATTTCCTTCTCACTCCCGAAGAGTGGTACGAGGAGAGAGGTTTCGTTCCCAATGTATGCTTCCCTTGCGCTACCATCCACGATCCCGAGAGTGGAAAGATCGCGCTTTACTACGGCTGCGCAGACAGCTATGTGGGCATGGCATTCTGCTACTTTGATGAGATCGTTCAGTATATCAAGGATCACAGCTCTGTAGATAACAGCGACACAGAACTCGGCAGATGCTGATGTTGATCGCGCAGAGCACTTCATAATGTGACCGAAAGAATGATGCCCTGACGCATAGTGCAAATGCGAGGAAGGAGGCTCTAATATGGACCTTAGAACCATGTCAGATGAAATGAAGGAACATCTCCTCAAAGATATTGTTCCCTTCTGGAGAAGGCTGAGGGATGATGAATACGGCGGATATTACGGATTTATGTCCTATGATCTAGCGACCGATAAAAAGGCCGAGAAGGGATGTATCCTAAACAGCCGTATAACCTGGTTTTTCAGTAATGTTTTTCTCCTCTATAAAACCGGTCTGATCGAATATGATGATTTCGAAAATTACGGATACACATATCTCGATATCAGAAAAGAGGCTATGCACGCATTCAGCTTCCTCGCAGATAAATGTATCGATAAGGAAAACGGCGGAGTGTTCTGGTCGCTTAACTATGACGGAACTCCGAGCGACACCACCAAGCATACCTACAATCAGGCTTTCTGCATCTATGCGCTTGCCTCATATTATGACGCCACAAAGGATGAGCGAGCCATAAAGCTCGCCAAAGAGCTTGTGGATGTGGTGGAGAATAAATGCAGGGACGATGGCGGATATCTTGAGGCGAGAAAGATCGATTTTACTCCGGAATCAAACGAAAAGCTGTCAGAAAACGGAGTGATGGCCGACCGCACGATGAACACTCTGCTGCATGTGTTTGAGGCTTACAGCGAGCTTTACCGAGTCACTCAGGATCCTTTTATAGGAGAGAGACTTGAGTGGATGATGGATGCCTTTGCGGAAAAGATGTATAATCCCGCGCTCCACAGGCAGGAAGTCTTTTTCGATAACGATTACAATTCGATCATAGACCTTTATTCCTACGGACATGACATCGAAACATCCTGGCTTATAGACAGGGGAGTAAAGATCCTCGGAAAGAAGGAATACGCCCAAAAGATGTATCCCATCACAATGGATCTTGCATCGAATGTTTACAAGGTGGCTTTCGACGGAAGGTCATTGGCTAACGAGTGCGACAAAGGAGTCGTGAACGAAGGAAGAGTATGGTGGGTTCAGGCGGAGAGCGTGCTGGGATTTCTCAACGCCGCATTTATGGATCCAACCCGCCCGGAGTACATGAAGGCAGCTTTTGCGCAGTGGAATTTCATCAAAGAATATGTGATCGATAAGAGAAAAGGATCTCACGAATGGTACGCGCTGGTGGACAAAGAAGGAAAGCCCATAGAAGGGATCCCCATCGTGGAACCCTGGAAGTGCCCTTATCATAACGGCAGAATGTGCATCGAAGTGATAAAGAAAAACGCCGGGATACATATTTGACCTTACGAAGCTTTCATTAAGCGAAACTGATAAACCGGATCATTGTTGAAACAATCAGGAGAATAATTAATTAAGGAAAGATCATGATACACGAAAAATATTATGAACTTCAGAAAGAAGTTGACGCACTCACATCAAGAAAAAATAAGAAATCCTCATTTTATAACGGGATCTATGACAGGTATGAGTACCCTGTGCTCACAAGAGAGATGATCCCGGTGACCTGGAAATATGACATTTGCAAAGAGACAAACCCGTTCTTTATGGAGCGGCTCGGAGTGAACGCAACCTTCAATTCGGGCGCCATCTATCTTAACGGAAGGTACTGTCTTGTGGCGCGCGTAGAGGGAAATGACAGAAAGTCATTCTTTGCGGTGGCAGAGTCCGATAACGGCGTGGATGGGTTTAAGTTCCGGGATTATCCCATACTTCTTCCCGATACCTGTCCGGAAGAGACCAATGTATACGATATGAGACTCACGAAGCATGAGGACGGATACATTTACGGCGTGTTCTGCTCCGAGAGCAAGGATACCACGGTGAACGACCTGTCTGCAGCCACAGCGGCAGCAGGCATCGTCCGCACAAAGGATCTGGAGACCTGGGAGAGGCTTGATAACCTGAAGACTCTCCGCTCGCCTCAGCAGAGAAATGTGGTGCTTCATCCGGAATTCGTAAACGGAAAGTATGCATTCTACACCCGCCCCATGGATGACTTTATCGAGACAGGAAGTGGCGGAGGTGTGGGATTCGGCCTTTGCGACGATATCGAGCATGCTGTTATCGACGAAGAAAAGATGACATCACTCCGCAAATATCACACCATCACCGAAGCCAAAAACGGTGCGGGTGCCGTACCGATAAAGACAGACAGAGGATGGATCCATATTGCCCACGGAGTAAGAAATACTGCGGCCGGACTTCGCTATGTCATCTATGCTTTCGCGACGGATCTGAATGACCCTTCAAAGGTTATCGCAGAACCTTCCGGAATGCTCATAGGGCCCAGGGACTGGGAGAGAGTGGGAGATGTGTCCAATGTTGTGTTCACAAACGGCGCTATAGTGAACGACAATAATGAAGTGTTCATTTATTATGCCGCATCAGACACAAGGCTCCATGTGGCGACTACCACTATAGACAAGCTGGTGGACTACGTGTTCAACACTCCCTCCGACCCCGGAAGAAGCGTGGAATGCGTAGCGCAAAGATGCGAGCTGATACGAAAGAACCTGGAACTGCTCGGTAAATAGAATATGATTAATTGCCTTCCCCTTGAGAGGAAGGTGCCGGACACCCACGATTTTTTGACCGACGGGTAGCCGACGGATGAGGTGTAAATGAAAACGATATCTCCTTCAACCCCCGCATTCACTTACAGCGGCCGCATAGATTTTACGACCCCCGAAGCGCCTGTATTTATTTATGCTGCCAGCTTTTTAAGGATAAAGTTCACCGGGAAAGAATGCAGGATAATTGCCAAAAACCACCACTGCTGGGCGATAAATTCGCTCGGCATTTTCCTTGACGGAATACAGGGAAAGATCGATCTTTTTGACGATGACAAAGAGCATATCTATGACCTGAAAACGGACTGTGTCCGCACGGAGAACGGTAAAGTCTTCAAAGAAGATGATTTTTTTGCTAATATATCGGATGGCGAACATGAACTCATGGTCTTCAAGCGCCAGGACGGCGGTCAGCATTATGTGACATTTCTCGGGATAGAGATAGGGGATAGTGCTGCAGTTTCAAAGGCCGATCCTTTCCCGTCAAAAAAGCTTGAAGTGATAGGCGACAGCGTATCCTGCGGTGAAGTGTGTGAGGCCGTGGACTGCGTGGCTTCACCGGACCCGGAGAATAACGAAGGCCGCTTTTCCAACAGCTGGTATTCTTATTCCTGGCAGGTGGCAAGAGCCCTTGATATGGAGCTCCACGATACGTCTCAGGGCGGGATATCACTTCTTGACGGAACGGGCTGGTTTAACGGACCCGACGATCTGAGGGGAGTCGAGTCCTGTTACAGGAAGCTAAAGTATAATCCGCCGCTCGGGGAAAATGAATGGGACTGCCGCCGGTGGATCCCGGATGTGATCGTGATCGCTATAGGTCAAAACGACGCCAGCCCCGTGGATATAATGAAGGAAGATTACGAAAGCTTCGAGTCGAAGCACTGGAGAGCGCAGTATGAAGTCCTTATAAAGAGACTTCGAGGGCTTTATCCCGATGCCGTGATTGTGTGTGCCACAACGCTTCTTATGCATGATCCTTCCTGGGATAAGGCGATAGATGAAGTTGTGAAAAAGATCACGGCAGAAGATCAAAACGCCGGGGTTTATCACTTTATGTACAAACGGAACGGAGCAGCTACGCCCGGGCATCCCAGGATAGCGGAGCATAATGAGATGGCCGCGGAATTGGCTCATTTTTTAAAGAATCTAACTTAGTGACGGTATGAACATGATAGTTCCAACGCGCACGCGACTCGCGTCTCATATCGTAACGTAACAGTACTAGCTTCGATCTGCGCAGTGCTTGATCTCAGCAAGTGCTGACGTTACTACATGGTGCGCTTATGGAAGCTATCATGTGCGTACCTGTTAAGGAGTAAATAAAGATATAATAGATATATTTTGCATTAGGAATTGTTGGAGTTTAAGGAATTATAAAATGATCGATTACGAGAATGGAATTAAAAATATCGGAAACACCGCAAGATTGAAGGAAGTTTTCGAGCGAGCTGAGCGAGGGGAGGCACTTACAATCGCTTTCCTTGGTGGATCAATTACGCAGGGATCGCTGGCTTCAAGGCCTGAGTTATGTTATGCCGCAAGGGTGTTTAAATGGTGGGAGGAGACTTTTCCGAAGGCAAAGTTTACCTACATAAATGCGGGAATAGGAGCCACGGATTCGCAGTTCGGATGTGCCCGTGCAGCGGAGGATGTGCTCAGCTTTAAGCCTGATGTTATCAGCGTTGAGTATGCGGTCAACGATGAAAATTCACCCCATTATATGGAGACATTCGAGGGAGTGGTAAGAAAGCTTCTCGGAGCTGAAAATGCCCCCGCAGTTTATACATTTTACAATGTCTGCTATGATACCGGCCTGAGCGCGGAGGAGATCCATTCAAAGATTGCTGAATATTATGGGCTTCCTGCTTTTTCGATAAAGAGCACCATATATCCTCTTTTAACTTCGGGAGAAGTTAAAAACCGTGACATCACTCCCGATGATCTTCATCCAAATGATAAGGGTCACGAGATGGTGGCAAGTGTTATAACATACGGACTCGAAAAGATCAGAAGCGGCGGAGCACCGGGCAACCTGCCCGCACCCATTACCGCCAACGCTTACGAGGACTCCGTAAGATACAGAAATCAAAATGCTAATATTATATCCTGCGAAGGATGGACCGCGGATGATACGAAGCAGGAACATATAACGGATATTTTCAAAAACGGCTGGACTGCCACCGAAAAGGGTGCAAAGATATCATTCAAGGTAAAAGGCACCTGCATCGGAGTTCAGTACAGGCGCACTGTGCAGCTCCCTGCACCTGTAGCGATTGCAAGGGTTGACGGGGAAGTAAAAGCGAAACTTGACGCCAATTTTGATGAGACATGGGGAGACAAGCTCTGTCTTGATACTCTTCTTGACCACGGAAAGGGCGGGGAGCATATTGTGGAGATCGAGATAACAGAAGCTCCCGAAAGCAGCAAACTCCCGTTTTATCTGGTGAGCGTAATATCCTCCGGCAATCCCGGGCCGCTTTATCTGAAGCCCTCTTTTGCTCACACCATATGGGGCGGCACAAGGCTCAGGGAGGAATTCGGATATGAGGAACAGGGAGATGATATCGGCGAATGCTGGGGGATCTCCGCTCATCCATCGGGAGAGAGTACTGTCAGATCAGGAGCATACGCAGGTAAAAAGCTCAGTGAACTGTGGGAGGAACATCCCGAACTCTTCGGAAACATAAATGCCGATGCCGAAGCAAAGGGCAGATATGACAGATTTCCGCTTCTTATCAAGATAATAGATGCTAAAGCCGACCTTAGCATTCAGGTGCATCCCGATGATGAATACGCCCGGAAGAACGAAAACGGATCCCTCGGAAAGACGGAATGCTGGTATATACTTGACTGTGATGATGATTCCACTCTTGTCATAGGCCATAACGCCAAAGATAAAGGGGAACTTGAGGATATGATAGATGGCGGCAGATGGAACGAATTCATCCGCGAGATACCCGTAAGAAAGGGCGATTTTATCCAGATAGATCCGGGAACCGTCCACGCCATAAAGGGCGGTATAATGCTCCTGGAAACGCAGCAGAACAGTGATATAACATACCGGGTATACGATTATGACAGGCTTCAGAACGGAAAGCCCAGGCAGCTCCATGTTAAACAGAGTAAGGACGTGATAACGGTTCCTGCAAAGTCTGCATCCGAGAGTGTAAAGAATTTTGCCCAAACATTGGAAAATACTGTGACAGAAATGTATTCCTGCAAGTATTATGCAGTGTCAAAGGTGAATGTTAACGGAAAATTGGAACTTGAAAATAATGCGCCGTTCCTTTGCCTCAGCGTGATAAGCGGGGAGGGAATACTAGGGGGTTCGGAGATTAAAAAGGGAGACCACATCCTTTTACCTGCCGGATACGGAAATGTGCCGTTAGAAGGGCATATGGAGCTGGTGGTTTCAACGGTTCCCGGGCCTATGGATAACTGATAACACCCCGAAAGATAAAAAAACACCGCAAAACAGCCGATTTCACATCGAAACGGCTGTTTTTTCGTTAAATTTACGGCTTGACATTAAATAGGAATAAGTAGATAATTTTAAAAAAAGTGGGTTATTGTCTAAACTTTTTTTGATATGTCACCGATAAATAAATTAGAGGTGGCGTATTATGCAACTGTTAACGTTTTGTTTTATAGCATGGAAGGCTGAGTTTTCAAACACATGGAGGTGGTAAAATGGCACTCGAAGCAGTAAACAATGCAATGGGAGTACAGGCAACCGGTTATGTTGCTCCTCCCAAGCCGCAGGTTACTCCTACGGAGCCGGCAGATTATACGCCCGAAAATGTTGACCCCTCTGCCAAGATCGACAATGCGACCAAGGTGGTCGAAAATGCCGACAGCAAGGGTAAGTCCGACAATGAAGGCGAGAATCAGCAGGAACCCGGAAAACAGGCGACTACCAACAATGAGCAGCTTAAGAAGGCCCTTGAACAGTTCAACAAGTCAAGAGGGAATTCTGAGGCTATTTATGGTATCCACGAAGGTACCAACAGAGTAACTATTAAAATTGTAAACAAGGATACTAAGGAAGTTATAAAAGAGCTTCCTCCCGAGAAGACACTTGATATGATCGCAAGAGTCTGGGAAATGGCGGGCATCCTTGTAGATGAGAAACGATAAGGAGGTGCAATATGGGATCACCAATGAGAATGTCCGGTCTTATTTCCGGAATTGATACCGATTCTATTATCTCCCAGCTCGTTTCCGCAAAAAGAGCAAATGTTGATAAAAAGGTTGGCGAAAAGACCAAGCTCTCCTGGAAGCAGGATGCGTGGAAGGACCTTAACAAAGAGCTCAAGAGTTTAAAGTCAACAGTTTCAAACCTTCGTCTTTCGGCATCTTATTCCAAGAAGGTCGTAAGGCCTTCCGATTCGAGCAAGGTGAGTGTGCTTGCAAGCGACGGAGCGGTAGACAGCGTTCAGACACTCAAAATCGACAGTCTTGCAAAGACAGCATACCTTACCGGCGGAGTGGTTTCCAATAAGAGAGACCCAGAATCAAAGGTCACTGCACTTACTTCACTTTCCGATCTGGGTCTCAGCGTGGACGACATCAGCTCACTAAAGCTTACCGGAAAGCAGTTCGGAGCAGAGGGTAAGTCCCTTGAGCTCAATGCCAAAAGCACTGTTTCCGATCTTCTTACCCAGCTTAAAGGTGCGGGATTGAATGCCAGCTTTGATGAAAAGAACCAGAGGCTTTTTGTCAGTGCAAAGCAGTCGGGCGCGGATTATGATTTTGAGATCGGCGGAAACAGCAATGCTCTTTCCAATCTCGGATTGCAGGTAAAAGGCGAGGATGACGAAGATCCGACCAACACCATGGCCACAAAGGTAAAGGGCGATGATGCGGTCATTTATCTTAACGGAGCTAGGTTCACAAATAATACAAATACCTTCTCGATCAACGGCCTTACCATCACTGCGATGGGAAGGACCACAGGAGACGAGGAGATCTCACTCACTACCGAGAGAGATACCAGTGGGATCTATGATTCACTCAAGAGCTTCTTAAAGTCATACAACAGTATCATCAATAAGCTTGATAAGGTTTACAATGCGGATTCCGCAAAGGACTACAGGCCGCTTACCGATGATGAAAAGACAGCGCTTACCGACAAGGAAGTGGAAGAGTATGAGCAGAAGATCAAGGATTCACTTTTCAGACGTGACGAGACCGTAAGCAATATCATCAATACCCTTACCGGCGCAATGTCAAAGAGTTATGAGGTGAACGGTAAATCTACCTACCTTTCGGATTTCGGAATCGGTACATTAGGTTATTTCCTCGCTGCCGATAATGAGAGACATGCTTACCATATCGACGGTGATGCCGATGACAGCGATACGGCTGGTAAGGAAGATAAGCTCAAAGCTCTTATATCCTCCGATCCCGACAGGGTGGTATCATTCTTCACGAAGCTGTCTCAGGAATTGTACACCGGAATGAACAAGCTTTCTTCTTCCGTGGCAGACAAGCGCTCCTACGGCAACTTCTTCGAGGATAAGAGGATCAAATCCGATATAGAGTCTTACACAAATAAGATCTCTGACATGGAAGAAAAGGTCAATGCATACGAAGACAAGCTTTACAAGCAGTATTCGGCGATGGAAAAAGCGCTGGCAAGTCTTCAGTCCAAGACCAATGCCATTTCCGGTCTTATCGGATCTGCACAATAAGTATTTGGAGGTTTCTGAAAAATGCCTTTACCGCAGGCTTATGCGCAATATAAAAACAGCAAAGTACTTACAGCTTCACCGGCAGAGCTTACGCTTATGCTTTATGACGGGGCGATAAAGTTTTGTAATATTGCCAAAGATGCTATCGATCATAAGGACGTCCAGAAAGCGCACGAGAATATCATCAAGGCTCAGAAGATAATCGATTATCTCCGCCAGACACTCGATATGAAGTATCCCGTAGCGCAGGATTTTGAGAACATCTACTCATATCTTTCACAGAGGCTTATTGAGGCGAACATCAAAAAGGACAATGAGATCCTTGAAGAGATACTCACACACCTTCGCTCCGTAAGAGATACCTGGAAAGAGGTTATGAGAAAGAACGGTGTAGCCAGCAACATGCTTTAATGTAAGGATGGGTTTATGGATCAGAATTATTTGGATATCCTGGAAGAATCCCTTTTAAAGAAGAACAGGGTTCTTGATGAACTGAAGACTCTGAGCGAGGGACAGTACGAATGCATCACCGATGAATCAAAGCTCTTGGAAAGCCTTGATCCTTTCATCGAAAGGAAAGGTGAGCTGATAGAAGAGCTGGAGGTGCTGGACGACGGCTTCGAGACTCTCTATGAAAAGGTCGCAGATGAGCTGAAGACAGATCGGGAAAAGTACTCCGACCAGATAAAGCGGATGCAGGAGCTGATCACCAAGATCACCGAGAAGAGTACCGCGATTCAGGCTCAGGAAGAAAGAAACAAGAATCTGATCGATACTTATTTCGGAAAGCGGCGCACTGAAGTCAGGGAAGGGCGTATCAATTCAAAGGCTGCCATGAATTATTACAGAGTGCAGAGCAATTCGGCTTATACGGATTCGCAGTTTTTGGACAGTAAGAAGTGATAAGATCATTACATATTAAAAAAGACTGATCGACAGATCAGTCTTTTTTAATATGTGAGGAGTTACTATTTTTTGACTTAGTGACGGCATCAAATCAAAAAAGTCTGTTTTCCTTAGACCTCTGATTACGGAAAACAGACTTTTTCGCTTTGATACCTGTTATAAGGTTATTAAATATGATGCTTAATTAAACTCACTCATGATCTTCTCACGCGTAATGATCATATCGCCGAAGATGGTGTTTGACCTTTCGAGAAGTTTATCATAGCTTAGTGCAAAGCCGCCGTGACCGGCGACACCGTGCTGTGCGGCAAGGTCGGAGTTATAGTCTTCGAGAAGATAGGTCTTCTGGTAACGCAGAGGCCCGTAGGTGTAGTGGTTTACAAGGGGAACTACACCGCAGTCTTCCTTTTTAAGATATACATCATCCTCCGTCACATGGAGAGAAACCCATGCCATACCTTCCAGAAGGACGTCCGTCGACTGGTTCTGGGTCGAAACATAGTTTCCCAAAGAATAATAGCAGAGAGCCTCATTTCCGTTATCCGATGTCACCCACTCTACCGGTTCGGGAACATGGGGATGCGCACCGATTATGAGGTCTGCACCGGCCTCTACCATCTGCCTTGCCCATGAATACTGGTATTCGGTGGGAGTAGTGGTATACTCTACGCCCCAGTGAGGGCAGACGATAACGAAATCTGCGACTTCATGTGCAAGCCTGATGTCATCGAGTACCTGAGGATTGAGCTCGGTGAAATTGATTACCCGCGAGTTGGGATCCCATGTGCAGAGGAAGTCGAGATAACCTTCCTCAAAGGTGGGGTAAGTCTCGGTATTGTTTCCGTAGGTATAGTTGAGAATCGCAAAAGTTCTGTCTTTTATTTTGATAAGGCCGATCCTTGAGTAATCCTTGTCGTTATAAACTATGGCGCATGACTCCAGCTCTTCGGGCGTTAGATCGGAAGCGGTCCCTTCCTCCTCTATCGCAAGCTGAACTCCCTCATCTCCGGTAACGGTGTGGGGGAGCTTGCTCTCGATGTTTTCACCGTGGATTCCCGCTATCAGGATCTGCGGGTAATTATCGTGCATATAATTATAGAAATGAAACAGACCGTTCATTCCCATATCGACTGCGTGATTGGTGGCTCCGAGCATTACGTTGAAGCCGGCGGTGGCAATGGCATCGCCCACCTCGGTAGGCGTGTTGAACATAGGATAGCTCTGAAACGCCTTATCGTTTCCGCCGAAAGGTGTCTCCTGATTGATGATCTTTATGTCGGCGAGATCGAGAAATTCGGTGATGCCGGCAAATTCGTGATCGTAGTTTCTGGTTCCGTCTTCCCTTTCACCGGATCTTATTACGCCGGTGTGATAGAGATTATCGCCGACCATCAGGAGATGTATATCATATTCTTCAAAAGGCGGTTCGGGTTCGGGTTCGGGCTCAGGCTCGGGTTCAGGCTCTGACTCGGGTACGACAAGCTCGGATGCGCCGATTTCCTCAGTATCAGCGATGTTTTCCGATCTGTTCGAGCAGCTTAATCCGAATTTGTCCGAAAAGAAAATAAATCCTCCGACTGCAAGAATTAAAAGAAAAATTGGTAAAATTAATAATAAAGGCTTGATTTTTTTCATAGATGTATTGTAACATAGGTTTGTTACGAATTGTTTAAGATTTTTAAGGCAAATGTTAAAAAAATGTTACAGAGCATAAAGAAATTCTTTATAAAAGGAACAGTTCTTGCCGTATCTGCAGCGGTTTTGGGAATGATCCCTTCATTTACCAGTAATGCGGATCAGGGTGCATTGGGGGAGAGCGGCATTTCGTCGCTGCTTTCGGTCCTGGGCAATTCCTACGATAAGAAGACAGTCGATTCGGATGTAATGGGTATTGTTGTCGATCAGGCCGCAGAGCTCGAGATCGATTTTGATATCTCGCTCTATGAAGAGGAATACGCCAATTTCGCCATAGCAAAGGTTAATGATTTTGTAAATGTTCGTGCAGAGTCAAACACGACATCCGGTATCGTCGGACATATGTATGACGGAGCTGTCTGCGAGATCATTGAAAGAACGGAAGAGGCCGATGGCGTATGGTTCAAGGTCGTATCCGGAAATGTCGAAGGATACGTCCGTTCCGATTATTTTACATACGGGGATGAAGCACTTGAAGTAATAGAGGACTACGTAAAGAAAGTAGCCGTAGTTCAGTGCAATGCGTTAAATGTCCGCTCCGAAGCGGGCACGGATTCCGCGGTTGTGGGAACCGTTACGGCAGGCGATAAGCTTGAGCTCTCCGAAGAGGAAGATTTTAAAGCCCTCAAGGCTGCCGAGAATAAGGAAGAAAAGATCGACGAGGAAACGACAGACGAAGAGACCGCGGACGAGGATACTGCAAATGAGGATGGAGTGTCGGAAGATGAGGATTCGTCCGATGCGGAACCGGAAGAAGGGGCCGAAGCCGGCGAGGACAGCGAAGACAGCGATACCGAGGATCCCGAAGAACTCAAGTGGGTCAAGGTTAAATTCACCAGTGAGAAAGAAGGTTATGTAGCGCTCAATTATGTAGTGATCGAGGAGAGCTATGTTACCGCCAAGACTATAGAAGAAGAGATCGCAGAAGCCGAGGCCAAGAGAAAGGCCGAGGAAGCAAGACGCGCAGCGGCTGCGGCGGCAGTTAAGGAAGATACCACCATTGTGGGCTCGGCTGTAACATATTCTTCCAATGCGGAGCTCAGAAGCAGCATCGTAGAATTTGCAAAACAGTATGTCGGTATGAGATATGTAATGGGAGGCCAGAGCCTTTCGGGCGGCACCGACTGCAGCGGATTTACCTGCTATGTACTTGCCAACTTCGGATACTCGGTGGGAAGAACACCTTCAAGCCAGTTCTCAAGTGCGGGAAGAGCGGTAAGCCTTGATCAGGCTCAGCCCGGTGACATCATCTGCTTCGGTGACGGAGGATGCAGCCATGTTGCTCTCTACATCGGAGACGGTCAGATCGTTCACGAAGCAAATTCCAGACTGGGCTGCGTAATAAGCAGCATCAACTTCATGAACATTGTCGGAGTAAAGAACGTTATTGACTAAAGAACTTTAAAAAACTATTTAAGCGGGATCGCTTCAGCGGTCCCGTCTTTTTTTGCTTTATCGGAAACCGGGCCGAAAAGCTGACTTTATAGAGCTTGTATGGTGTTGAAAACCACCCGCGGTTCCTGTATACTTATGGGTAAGCGGGGGATGTTTCCGAGAAACGATCAGTTGTATAAAAGGGGTACAAATATGTACGATATCACTATAATCGGAGCGGGCGTTACAGGTTGCTCAGTGGCAAGAGAGCTTTCAAAGTATGATCTGAAAGTGCTTGTTCTGGAGCGTGCATCCGACGTCTGCGAAGGAACCTCAAAGGCCAACAGCGGTATAGTTCATGCCGGTTACGATGCAAAGCCCGGTACGCTGAAGGCATCTTTAAATGTCCGCGGGAATATCTTGATGGAGCATTTATCAGAAGAACTCGATTTTCCTTTCAAAAGAAACGGCTCAATGGTTCTTTCCTTTGATGATGAAGGAAAGGAAGGTCTTCAGAAGCTTTATGATCAGGGTCAGCAGAACAAGGTAAAGGATCTTCGCATTATCAGCGGAGATGAGGCAAGAGAAATAGAACCCTCCCTTTCCTCCGAGGTTGTATGGGCATTATACGCTCCCATGGGCGGGATCGTATGTCCTTTTAACCTGACTATCGCTCTGGCTGAGAATGCCAGCGTAAACGGAGTGGAATTCAGACTGGGCACTGCGGTGTCATCCATAGAGAAAGCTTCGGAAGGATACCTGATAAAGACGGATAAGGGGGATGTGGAAACCCGCGCCGTTGTAAATGCGGCAGGTGTGTACGCCGCTGTTTTCCACAACATGGTATCCGCAAATAAGATAAATATCACTCCCAGAAAGGGTGAGTACTGTCTTTTCGATAAAAATGTAGGGACACTCACAAAGCATACTCTTTTCCAGCTTCCAACAAAGTACGGCAAGGGTGTGCTTGTTACGCCTACCGTTCACGGAAATCTGCTTGTGGGACCAAATGCAGTTGATATAGATGATTTTGAGGGCGTAAATACCACCTCACAAGGGCTTTCGGAGGTGCTTGAAAGAGGAGCGCTCAGCGTAGGAAACCTGCCTACAAGGCAGATAATCACTTCATTTGCCGGCCTGCGTGCACACGAAGACGGAGGAGATTTTATCATAGGTCAGCCGGATGATGCACCGGGATTCTTTGATGCGGCAGGGATCGAATCCCCGGGCTTATCATGTGCCCCCGCTATCGGCGAATATATTTCCAAGATGATCTTAAAATACATTCCCGCGGAGGAAAAGAAAGACTTTATCAGAAGCAGAAAGGGCATTCCTTCCATGGCCCTTGCGGATGCTTCCGAGAAGGAGAAGCTCATAAAAGAAAACTCGCTCTATGCAAACGTGGTCTGCAGATGTGAGCTTGTCACCGAGGGAGAGATAATGGATGCTATACACAGACCCCTCGGAGCCACCACGCTTGACGGAATCAAAAGAAGGACCCGGGCCGGAATGGGAAGATGCCAGGCAGGCTTCTGCTCGCCCCGCACGGTGGAGATTCTGGCAAGAGAACTCGGAAAAGATATCAGTGAGATAGGAAAGAATGATCCGGGATCCGAATTCATCACGGGATACATTAAAGGGTGAGGTGCATATGAACAAAGATCTTGTAATAATCGGCGGCGGCCCCGCAGGCCTGGCCGCAGCTATAGAAGCAAAAAAAGCCGGAATAGATGATATTCTGATCCTCGAAAGAGATGTCAGACTGGGAGGAATACTCAACCAGTGCATTCACAACGGATTCGGCCTTCATACCTTCAAAGAGGAACTCACCGGTCCGGAATACGCATCAAGGTTTATAGTCGAAGCAGAAAAGCTTGGTATTCCGTACAAGCTGGAGACTATGGTGGTGGACCTTTCCGCAGAAGGTGAAGACAAGCTTGTTACCTACATGAACCGCAGTGAAGGCCTTGTTACCATACGTGCGAAGGCAGTGGTGCTCAGCATGGGCTGCAGGGAAAGGTCCCGGGGAGCACTCAATATTCCGGGGTACAGACCTGCGGGAATATATACAGCCGGCACTGCACAGAGATATGTCAATATAGAGGGACGTATGCCCGGAAAAGAGGTTGTGATCCTCGGCTCAGGCGACATCGGTCTGATCATGGCCAGAAGAATGACTTTTGAAGGCGCAAAGGTTAAGCTTGTGGCGGAGCTGATGCCTTACTCGGGCGGTCTTAAGAGGAATATCGCTCAGTGTCTTAACGATTTTGACATACCGCTTCTTCTGAGTCACACGGTCGTAGATATCAAAGGAAAAGAGCGTGTCGAGGCGGTGGTTATCGCAGAGGTTGACGAAAAGTCAAAGCCTGTTCCCGGCACCGAGCAGGAGATCAAATGTGATACGCTTCTTCTATCCTGCGGGCTTATCCCGGAAAACGAACTCTCGGGCATGCTGGGCGTTGATATGAATAGAGTAACCGGAGGCCCTGTGGTAAACGAAAGCCTTGAGACCAGCGTAAAGGGAGTGTTTGCATGCGGAAACGTGCTGCATGTTCACGATCTTGTCGATTATGTATCAGAGGAAGCAGGACAGGCCGGAAGAAAGGCTGCTGAATATCTGAAGGCTGAAAAGAATGGGGCAGCTGCAGACGGCGGAAAAGCAGCTGAGGATCCCGCTTCGCCGGAAAAGGTGATAAAGATAAATGCCACGGACGGTGTGCGATACACGGTTCCTTCGGTCATAAGGCCGGGCCGGATGGAAGATAAGCAGGTTGTGAGATTCCGAGTGGGCAGTGTGTATAAGAAGGCCAGAATAGAGGTGCTTGCAGGCGATAAGACGCTTATCAGTCTTAACAAACCGGCTCTCGCTCCCGGCGAGATGGAGCAGGTTATCCTGCAGAAAAGTGCGTTGGAGCAGGCAGGGGATTTTGATTCTCTGACCTTTAGGATAGTAACCTGACAGGCAGATGCCGGCTTAAAAAGGAGCTGTGACCGGTAAAAGAACGGCTGACGAGGTGTTTGGAATGGAAACTAGGGAATTTACGTGTATAAGATGTCCGCTTGGATGTAACGTGGTTGCAACCCTGGAGGATGGGAAAATAGTTAAGATCGAGGGTAATACCTGCCCCCGCGGTGCAGAGTATGTCACCAATGAACTGACGGATCCGAGGAGGATAGTGACGAGCCTTGTAAAGGTTTCCGGAGGGGAGCTCCCTGTCGTATCGGTCAAGACTGCGTCGGATATTCCGAAAGGGAAGATATTCGAGTGCCTGGATGCGCTTAAGACTGTGACACTTACGGCACCTGTTCATATCGGGGATGTTGTTGTTCCGGATGTGTGTGGAACAGGGGTCAATGTAGTTGCAACAAGTAATGTAGGTTGAATTACAGTTTAATGTACTATCGAATTAATTTGTAACTGAGTAACGCGAGTCCGCACAAATGTATGCTTCGCGCACCGCCTCTCGGCTATGGGTCCTC